>NZ_SMBU01000009.1:35760-188779 GCF_004342485.1 Roseateles saccharophilus | reverse complement strand
CCTGCTCATCACCTCGGACCCCACATAATCCCTGCGTCCTGCCCGGAGCAGTTTGGGTGGCCACGAGTGGAGCAGTTTGGGGTGGCCATCGGGGCGACGAGCAGGTCGCCGGCATGAACCCCACGAATCACGGCGGGGCGTGGTCGGTGTACTTCCTGGATCCGGAGGGCAATCGCATCGAGCTCTTCGCCCAGACACCGTGGTACGTACCGCCGATGTCGATCCCTCTCGATATGTCGTTGTCGGACGATGCAATCTACGAGCTCACTTTGGCGATGGTCGAATCGACGCCGGGGCACATGCTGCGCTCCGATTGGCATGCGCGGACCCGGCAGCGCATGCTTGCTGAAGGGACACTCGAACAACGTACCGTTGCGCCGTAGCCGCCCCATCTCCTGGCGCCCTTGGACCTGCGCAACATCTGGCCAATCTTGGAGCGCGGGTGAGTGGGTGGTCGACGAGACTTTCTGACTTTGAGTGGCAGCTTTCGGGCAGTCCAACCGCCTGAGATCGCCTTCCGCAACGGGTCGAAAGTACCAGTTCGACGCCATCAGCAGCAACGTTCACTGAGGTGCGACGGGGCCTGCAGCGGCCCGACTGTCTGGGTGGCTGCTTCACCTTCGACAGCGGTCATCGCTGATGGCACGTCCACCGGTGAACCGATGACGGCTTCAGGTCCCAGAGCGTGAGCCCGCCTTCATGACGCGGACGACGGCAGCCGCTGCACACTGGCCGCACCCACCCCCAGCGGCATGCGCCTGTATTGCCCCGACCCGGCCCGAAGCAGCGCAACTGGCGACAATCCCGCCATGTTCGCCCCCTCCCAGCTCGAAGTCCGGCGCTTCTTCTGCGCCACCTACCGCAAATGGCGCGACGGCGCGCCGCTGATCCCGATGGAGGCCCTGGCCGCGGACTGGATCGCCGAGCACCCGGAATACCACGCGGACCTGGCGGACGAGGCCGGGGCGCTTGCGAAGGTCTACACGGTCGAGGAAGGCCGCACCAACCCCTTCCTGCACCTGTCCATGCACCTGACGATCACCGAACAGCACGCCATCGACCAGCCCTCGGGCATCCGCCAGGCCATCGACCTGCTGGCCGCCCGGCGCAACTCGCGCCATGAGGCCCATCATGTGGCGATGGAGGCGCTGGGCGAGATGATCTGGGCCTCGCAGCGCAGCGGCCTGCCACCGGACGGGCACGCCTACCTCGACAAGGTGCGCCAGGCAGCCACGCGCTGAAACGCCGCCCATCGCCCAGCCTCGCTCCGCTGAACGCGAGCGAGCCTAGTCGGTCTTGCAGACCGCGCTGCGGACAATGCCGCAGCTCTTCGCCAGGCACGTCGAGCCCACTGGGCTCAACGTGTCCGGGCTCAGCCCCCGTGGGGACGACGATGTTCGCGGCATCGAGCCGCGGACACATCGTCAATGCGGGCCGGCTTGGGGCGGCCCGGCGCTCGGCCCGTCGCATCCGCCCGGACAGCAAAAAGCCACCCGAGGGTGGCTTCCGTTTGGGGCATGTCAGGTTCAGGCGGTGAAGCTGCCGCCGCCGAAGCTGCGGCGCTCGGCCTTGCCGCCGGCACCGTAGAGGCCGGTGGGCTCGCTCGGGATCAGCACGTCGAGCGCGCGGTCGAGCGAGGCGTTGCCGCGAGCCAGCGTCTCGCGCTGGGCGGCGAGCAGGCCGCCGGCGCGCACGAGGCGGTTGCGCAGCGCGGCGGGCACGCTGCCGGAGCGGGCGGCTTCGCTGAAGCTCTGCACGGCGCGGGCCAGGTGCTGATGCAGTTCGGCCGCGTGCTGCTCGATGGCGGCAGCGTCGCGGCGGGCCAGGGCGTCGCCCAGCTGCTTCAGCGCGGCCTCGACGGCCAACAGCGGAGCTTCGAGCTCGGCGCCGAGCGGGGTGGGCGAGACGATGGCGGTCATGGGCTTCAGTGTTTGTTGGCGCGCGCGCTCAGCAATTCTTGCGCATTTGCGACCAGCTTGTCGGCAATCGCGTTCGCGTTCACCGTGAACTTGCCCTCACTGATGGCCTGGGAGATGCGCTGGACCTTGGCGGCGTCGAAGCTGCCGTCGTCCGAACCGCCGCTGGCGGCCAGCTTGGCAGCGCTGGAGATGGCGACCTGAGCGCTGGGCGCGGGCGCGCCGGCCTTGGCCGTCTGCTGGGCGGTCTCGGTGGCGGCCGTGGCCGCCGCCTCGGTTTTACGCGTGGCGCTGCGCTCGGCCTTGGGCGGGCTGGCGCTGGCGTCGTGGCTGTGACCGATCTTCATGAGCTTCTCCAGGGTACGGGGCGGGCCCCGCTGGCGGGCAATGCAGGGGAGTTTCCTCCTGTATCGGCCGCTGGCAGGAGTTCTTGAGCGGGAATTGGCGGGTTTTTCCGGCCAGCTCCGGCGATCCGTGGCAATTTGCTCACAGCAACAGTTCCACCCGGCGCTCGCCCACCGCCCGGCCGCTGGCGACGCGCCCGCTCCCGAAACGCACCCTGACCTCCTGCCCCTCGATGCCGGCGCCGAGCGCCTGGGCCTCGGAGGCGACGGCAAAACCCTCGCCGGCCAGGCGCACCTGCACGGTCTCGCCGGCGGCGAACCACTGGCGGGCCTTGAGCGCCGGCACGCGCACGGCGTCCGCCGCGCCCAGCGGCCGCGCCAGCACCCGGCCCACGAGCTGGGCGGGGTCGGTGAAGACGGCGCCGGGTTCGGCCGCGATGTCGATATCGGCCAGGGCCAGCTGTTCTTGAGACAAATTCACGCCGGCCGGCAGCGGGCCGCTGGCGACGACGGCTCGGCCGAACACGGCCACGCGCACCGGCAGCGTGACGTTCCAGCGCACCGCGCCGTCGGTGCAGCGCAGGCCGATGCGGCTGCGGCCCCAGGCAGCCATGCCGGGCGGCAGATAGGGCTGGACCTGCCGGCAGGGGGCCAGGCGCAGGCGGGCGTCCAGCGCGCCGATCTCGACGGCGACACGGGTGCCGGGCGGCGCGGTGGCGCGGGCGGCGGTCTCGGCCAGTTGGCGCACGCGCTCGATCAGCGCCGGGTCCAGCGGCGTCTGCGGCACGCTCTGCGCCCAGACGGCCCGCCCGGCCAGCAGCAGACACAGCAGGAATGCGGTTCGACGCAGCATGGCCGCCACTCTAGGGACGGCCGCCGGCCGCCCTTGGTCGGAATTGAGCTGCTTTGGCCCCGCTAATCCCGCTCATGTTTTCGGGGCCTCTCCAGACAATTTGCGCAAGAGCCGCCCCGGCTGTGCAACTCCAAGGGGCCCGACATGCTGAACCGACTCACCGACACGCTGAACTTCCAGACCCAGGCGCTGACGCTGCGGGCGGAGCGCCAGCGCCTGCTCGCCAGCAACATCGCCAACGCCGACACGCCGGGCTACCAGGCCCGTGAGATCAATTTCGCCCAGGCGCTGCGCGAGGCCACGGGCGAGGTCGGTACACCCGGCGCGCTGGCCACGACACAGAGCGGCCATATCGCGCCGCTGGCGGGTGCGCGCGGCGAGAGCGGCAAGGAGTTCGCGCTGCAGTCGCAGACCAGCCTGGACAGCAACGGCGTGGACATGGACCGCGAGCGCGCCAGCTTCGCCGACAACTCGGTGAAGTACGAGGCCACGCTGCGCTTCATCAACGCCTCGGTGCGCAACGCGCTGGACGCGATGAAGTCGCCCAACCAGGGGTAAGCCATGTCGATGTTCCAGATCTTCAACGTCGCCGGCAGCGCGGTCAGCGCGCAGAGCCAGCGCCTGAACGTGGTGGCCAGCAACCTCGCCAACGCCGACACCGTGGCAGGCCCAGACGGCCAGGCCTACAAGGCGCGCCAGGTGGTATTCCAGACCGCGCTGATGGGCGCGGGCGACGACAGCGGCAACGCCGGCGTGCGCGTGACCAACATCACCGAAGACCAGCCCCCCGGCCGCCGCGTGCACGACCCCAAGCACCCGCAGGCCGATGCCGACGGCTATGTGACCTATTCCAACGTGAACCCGGTGGAGGAGATGGTCAACATGATCTCGGCCTCGCGCTCATACCAGAACAACATCGAAGTCATGAGCACGGCCAAGAGCCTGCTGCTCAAGACCCTCCAACTCGGCCAGTGATGGTCGTCCGCTGAAAGCACGCCATGGACTTCTCCGTACTCAACGGCAGCAACTCGGCAACCTCGACGACCTCGACCACGTCCAGCACGAGCAGCGGCTCCACGTCGTCGACCAACGCGGCCGATACCCAGGACCGCTTCCTGAAGCTGCTCGTCGCGCAGATGAACAACTAGGATCCGCTCAACCCGATGGACAACGCCCAGGTGACGAGCCAGATGGCGCAGATCCAGCAGGTGACGAGCCTGTCCACGCTGAACACCAGCATCAACAGCCTGGGCACCCAGCTCGGCCAGATGCAGGCCCTGCAGTCCGTCTCGCTGGTGGGCCGCGAGGTCAGCGTGCCCAGCAACAGCCTGCAGGTGACGAACGGCGTCGCGGAAGGCAGCTACGACCTCGGCGGAGCGGCCAGCGCGGTCAAGCTGGAGATCCTCGGGCCGGCCGGCAACGTCATCGACACCCAGCAGCTCGGCGCCCAGGGTTCGGGCCGCCAGACCTTCAGCTGGAACGCCGGCACGATGGTGTCGGAGGGCAGCGAGGTCAAGTACCGCATCACGGCAACCAACGGCACCGCCCCCGTCACGTCGACCACCTACGCCAACGACAAGGTCACGGCGGTCTACAGCGAGAACGGCAGCCTCAGGCTCGACCTCGCCCGCCTGGGCTCCGTCGACTACACGGCCGTGCAGGCCGTCAACTGATTTGACAGCAAGGACTCCCCCATGAGCTTCCAGCAAGGCCTCTCCGGGCTCAACGCCGCGTCCAAGAACCTCGACGTCATCGGCAACAACATCGCCAACTCGGGCACCTACGGCGCCAAGGACGCGCGCGCCGAGTTCGCCGACGTCTACGCCACGGCCATGAACGGCGCGGGCCAGAACCAGGTCGGCATCGGCACGACGCTGAAGGCCGTGGCCCAGCAGTTCACGCAGGGCAACATCACGACGACCGAGAACCCGATGGACCTCGCCATCAACGGCGGCGGCTTCTTCCAGGTCAGCGACGGCATCAACCCGGCACGCTACAGCCGCAACGGCCAGTTCAAGGTCAGCCGCGACGGCTACATCGTCAACAACGACGGCCTGAAGCTGATGGGCTACCCGGCCAACGGCGCCGGCGTCATCCAGCCCGGCACGGCCCAGCCGTTGCTGCTGCCCACCAGCGGCATCCCGCCCGCCGTGACGACCACCGTCAAAATGGAGTTCAACCTCGACTCCCGGTCCAAGACCACGGCCCCCGGAGGCGGCACCGGCACCGGCATCGACCTGAAGGACAGCACGACCTACAACAACGCGACGTCGATGACCGTCTACGACGCCAAGGGCCAGGACGTGGCCGTGACCTTCTATTTCCAGCGCGCCGCGACCGCTGCCAATGGCAACGATGTCTGGAACGTCTACGCGACCGCCAACGGCTCGCCGTTCACCACCAACGCCGCCGGCGGCGCGATCGCGCTGGACGCCAACGGCAACCCGACGACGCCCTACACCACGATCACCTTCCCGAGCACCGGCGGCTCGCCGACATCGCCCACCGCCCCCATCGCGATGAGCGTGCCGGCCGGCACGAGCGCGCGCGGCAACCCGACGCTGGCCATCCCCGGCATCCAGCTGAACGTAACCGGCGCTACCGAAAACGGCAGCAGCTTCGCGGTGACCAACCTGACCCAGGACGGTTACGCGCCAGGTCAGCTGACCGGCATCCAGGTCGCCAACAACGGCGTCATCCAGGCCCGCTACTCCAACGGCCAGAGCAAGCCGGCCGGCCAGCTCGAACTCGCCTCCTTCCGCAACCCCCAGGGCCTGCAGGCCATGGGCGGCAACGTCTGGGTCCGCACCGTCGCCTCGGGCGATGCGGTCGTCGGCGTGCCGGGCGACGGCAACATGGGATCGCTGCAGTCCGGCGCACTCGAGGAGAGCAACGTCGACCTGACGGCCGAGCTGGTCAACATGGTCACGGCCCAGCGCGCCTACCAGGCCAATGCGCAGACGATCAAGACGCAGGATCAGGTCCTGCAGACGATCGTGAACCTCCGCTGAACGCTGACGGCGAGGGCACAACGTGGACCGCATGATCTACCTCTCGATGGCCGGCGCCAAGGCGGCCATGCAGCGGCAGGACGTGCTCTCGCACAACCTCGCCAACGTCACGACGAATGGCTTCAGGGCTGAATTGCAGGCCTTCCGCGCGGTGCCGGTGCGCGGCGACGGCGCCTCCACGCGGGCCTACTCGCTCGAGACCACCATCGGCTACAACGACGAGGCCGGCCCGCTGACCGCGACCGGCCGCAACCTCGACGTGGCCATGCAGGGCAAGGCCTGGCTTGCCGTGCAGGCCAACGACGGCACCGAGGCCTACACCCGCGCCGGCTCGCTGGACGTGAACGCCGAAGGCATCCTCGTCATGCGCAACGGCATGCCGGTGCTGGGCGACGGCGGCCCCATCAACATCCCGCAGAACAGCACGGTGGACATCGGCAGCGACGGCACCATCAGCGCCAAGCAGCCCAACCAGAAACCGACGACGGTGGGCCGGCTCAAGCTCGTCACGCCCGAGGCCAGCACCCAGCTCAAACGTGGCGACGACGGCCTGTTCCGTGCCGCCGAGGGCGATCTGCCCGCCGACCCGGCCGCGCGACTGCAGGACGGCGCGCTGGAAGGCTCCAACGTCAGCCCGGTCGAGACCATGGTCGCCATGATCGCCGCCGGCCGCCAGTTCGAGCAGCAGATGAAGCTGCTGCAGATTGCCCAGACGCAAGGCCAGCAATCGGCCAAGCTGCTCGGCAGCACTTGAGGACACACCACCATGATGCGCTCGCTCTGGATCGCCAAGACCGGCATGGAAGCCCAGCAGACCCAGCTGGACAACATCTCCCACAACCTCGCTAACGTCGCCACAAATGGCTACAAGCGCTCGCACGCCGTCTTCGAGGACTTGATCTACCAGAACCTGCGCCAGGCCGGCGCCAACAGCACCGAGCAGACCACGCTGCCCACCGGCCTGCAGGTGGGCCTGGGCGTGCGCCCCGTCGCCACCGCGCGCATCTACACCCAGGGCAACCTGCAGCAGACCAGCAACAACCTGGACCTGGCCATCAAGGGCGACGGCTTCTTCCAGATCCAGATGCCCGACGGCACCAACGCCTACACCCGCGACGGCAGCTTCCAGCTCAATGCCAACGGCCAGATGGTCACGAGCAACGGCTACACGGTGCTGCCCGGCATCACGATCCCGAACAACGCGCAGAGCCTGACCATCGGCAACGACGGCACCGTCAGCGTCACCCTGCCCGGCCAGGCCACCGCGCAGACGGTGGGCCAGATCCAGCTCGCCAATTTCGTGAACCCGGCCGGCCTCGACCCCAAGGGCCAGAACCTGTTCGCAGAAACCTCCGCCAGCGGCACGCCCAACACCGGTGCACCCAACAACAACGGCATGGGCGCACTGCAGCAGGGCTTCGTCGAGACCTCCAACGTCAACGTCGTCGAGGAGCTGGTGCAGATGATCCAGACCCAGCGGGCCTACGAGCTGAACTCCAAGGCGGTCCAAACGTCCGACCAGATGCTGCAGAAGCTCGCCCAGATTTAGCTCCCCCCGTAGCGCTCGCGCGCTCCCCCAGGGGGCGCAGCCGATGGCCGGCAAAGCCGGTTCCATGGCTGCTGCTGGAGGAGCGGCCGGCTACGCGGCCTGATCCATGGAGAAGTTGTCATGAAAATCCTTGCTGCTGTCGCCCTCATCGCCCTGCTTGCCGGCTGCGCGACGCCCTACCCCGAGCCCCAGGTCGAGTTGGAGCACACGCCGGTCGTCAACCTGCCGCCGGTCGCGCCGATGGCGCCCACCAATGGCTCCATCTACCAGGCCGCGGCCTATCGCCCGCTGTTCGAGGACCATCGCGCGCGGCTGGTGGGCGACACGCTGACGATCAACATCATCGAGAAGGTCTCGGCCACGCAGACCAGCACCAGCGAGCTGAGCAAGACCGGCAGCCTGTCGGCCGGCGTGACCGCCCTGCCCTTCGTCGCGGCCAACTCCTTCGGCAAGGCCAGCGCCGGCGCCACTTCGGCCAACGACAACAAGGGCAAGGGCAGCAACCAGAACACCAACGAGTTCACCGGCGCGATCACCGCCGTCGTGACCGCCGTGCTGCCCAACGGCCACCTGATGATCAGCGGCGAGAAGCAGATCGGCGTGAACCACAACGTCGACGTACTGCGCTTCTCAGGCCAGGTCGACCCGCGCATGATCGCCCAGGGCAATGCAGTGCCGTCCACGTCGGTGGCCAATGTGCGCATCGAGCAGCGCGGCCGCGGCGCCACCTCCGATGCCCACGCGATCGGGTGGTTGTCGCGCTTCTTCCTGAACATCGCGCCCAGTTGACGCCTAACATCGACCCAGACCAGGGAGCCATCCAGCCAGGCCTGGAGGTCGAAGATGCGGGGTTCTTCACGGCGGCAGCTGATGCTGGCGCTGCTGGCATGCAGCCTGCCCTGTGCCACGGCCGCGGAGCCTGTCGCCGCGCTGCGCTTCGCCACCGACGCCAATGACCAGAGCGGCCTGGCGCCGGGCGCACGAGCCCTGCTGAGCCAGGCTTTCGAACGGCTCGGGATATGCGTCCGTTTCGAGCCCCTGCCGCTGCGCCGCTCGCTGCGCATGACCGCGCAGGGCCAACTTGACGGCGAGGCGCTGCGCATCCGCGCGGTGGCCGATGGCCATCCCGACCTGCTGGTCGTGCCCGTCCCGCTCGCCAGCGTCGAGGTGCGCGGCTATGTGCGCCGCGGCACCAGCATCGCCCACGACCTCGCGGGCCTCGCGCCCTGGCGCGTCGGCTACCCGCGCGGCGTCGTGCTGCTGGAGGGCTTGCTGGTCCAGCTGCCCCGGCGCGTCGAGGCCACCAGCCGCCATGATCTTCTTCGGCTGCTGCGCGCCGGCATCGTCGACGTCGCCCTCATCACGGCCGCGGCCGGTGAACCCGGCATCGACGCGGCCCAGCTCGACGGCCTCGTCGCCTTGCCCGCACCCCTGCACGTCGCCCCGCTGTTCGCACTTCTGCATGCCCGCCAGCGCGGCCTGTTGCCGCACCTGGCCGGCGTGCTGCAGCAGATGGAGGACAGCGGCGAGTCCGCGCGGCTGCGTAACGAAGCCTGGGCCGGGGCCGCTCAGCCCTGGAGCGACGCCAGGTAGTCCACGGCCAGATTGGCCAGCGCCCGCACCCCCACCTCCAGCCCGCGCTCGTCGGCGAAGAAGCGCGGCGAGTGGTTGGAGTCGGCCTGAGCCGGGTCGACGTCCGGCGGCGTGACACCGACGAAGAAGAACAGGCCCGGGATCAGGCGCTGAAAGAAGGAGAAGTCCTCGGCGCCGGTGACCTTGGGCACGACCTCGATGCCCATGGGCCGCGGCCCGGTGCTGGCCACGCGGGTCAGCGTCGGCACCATCTGCTCGGTCAGCACCGGGTCGTTGACGGTGACGGGGTAGTTCTTCGTGATGCAAACCCGGCAGCTCGCCCGCGCGGCGCCCGAGATGCCCTCGGCCAGTTCGGTCACGCGCTCGTGGATGGCGTCGCGCATGCCCTCGTCGAAGCTGCGTATCGTGCCGCGCATCTCGACCGAGTCCGGGATGATGTTCTCGCGCACGCCGCCCTTGATGGCGCCTATGGTCACGACGGCCGGCTCGCGGTTCAAGTCGAGGTTGCGGCTGACGATGGTCTGCAGGCCGAGCACGATCTGCGCCGACGTGACGATGGGGTCCACGCCCAGCCAGGGCGCCGCGCCGTGGGTCTGCCTGCCGTGCACGGTGATCCTGAGCTTGTCGCTGCTGGCCATGGTCGGCCCGGGCCGGTAGCCGATGACGCCGGCCGGCAGCCGCGATGTGACATGCAGGCCGAAGATGGCGCCGGGCGTCGGGTTCTGCAGCGCGCCCTCCTTGATCATCAGCTCGGCACCGCCCTCCTCGCCCTCGGGCGGCATCTCCTCGGCGGGCTGGAAGATGAACTTGACGCTGCCAGAGATGTCGGCACGCAGGCCGGCCAGCACGCTGGCCACGCCCATCAGGATGGCGACATGGCAGTCATGTCCGCAAGCGTGCATGACGCCGACCTCCTCGCCGTTCCAGACCGCGCGCGCTTTCGAGGCGAAGGGCAGGTCCACCTCCTCGCTGACGGGCAGGCCGTCCATGTCGGCCCGCAGCGCCACCACGCCACCCGGCCGGCCGCCCTTCAGCAGGCCGACCACGCCGGTGTGGGCGACGCCGGTCTTCACCTCGTCGAATCCCAGCGCACGCAGGTGCTCGGCCACCAGGGCCGCGGTGCGGAACTCGCGGTTGCCGAGCTCGGGATGCTGGTGCAGGCCGCGCCGCCAGGCGATGACCTGGGCTTCGAGTTCGGCCACGCGGGCGGCGATGCGGTCGGGCAGCGGGTCGGCAGCGGTCATGTCGGGCAGGGCTGGGGTCGACGGGGGATCGAGTATGCGCCGCAAGCGGGCTTCCGCCGGCCTCCGGCGCGCGGCGAACCGAGCAGAAGCAGGCCGCGGCCGAGTTCGAGGCGGCGCGCAAGACGCCGGTCTTCGGTCTCTTCGAGCCACTGATGTACAGCCCGCAGGTCATGACGCTGGCCCGCTCGATGGGCGACTACCTGCGCTTCAAGCCGGCCATCGGCACGACGCTGTCCGAGCTGACCGTCCTCGTCATCGCGCGCGAATGGACGCAAGGCGACGAGTGGCATGTGCATGCGCCGATCGCGCTCAAGGTCGGCATCAAGCCCGCCACGGTCGAGGCCATCGCCGACGGGCGCCGCGTGTCCGACGCCAATTTCGCTGGCGCTGAGAAGCGTTTCCGCAAGCCCGGCGTCGTCGACCTGACCGCCATCGCCGGCTACTGCACGCTGCTGGCCATGCAGCTCAACATGGCCCAGTACGGCCTGCCGGCCGACGGCAGGAAGCTGGAGCGCTTTCCGAAATGAGGACGCTCAGGCGCCGACGAGCCGCCGCAGCCGGCGCTTGAAATCCAGCCATTGCCGCACGCGCGAGCGGTCGATGCGCTTCACGTCGATAAGCGTGAAGCCGCCGCAGCCCGACAGCGTGTGCAGGCCCGCCTTGTGGCTGGCGCTGGCGAGGTCGCCGGTCAGGCGCTCCGCGCCGGCCTCGATGACGACGCGCTCCGGCGTCAGCGCCGGGAAGCGCAGCAGCCGCGTGGCGCCGCCATAGCCCGTGCTGCTGTCCTGCACCGGCAGCGTCAGCACGCCGTCGTGGGACAGGAAGGGCCGGCCGGCCGGCCGCGCGCCGTCGCGGCTGACGCGCACCGGGTTGGCGGGCAGTGGCGTCCAGGGGCCGGCCAGCGCCGGCGCATGGGCCATATGCAGCTCGCGCTGGTCGCGCGCGTTCGGGCCGACCAGCGTGTAGAACATCCACCAGCGCCCGCCATGCTCGGCCAGCGTCGCGTCCGCGCCGGGCAGGCCGCCGAGCAGCGCGCATTCGCGCTCCCAGTTGTCCAGCGTGTCGTCGCCGGCACGGTAGAGGGCGATCTCGCCGGCCTGGTAGCTCTCCGGCACCATCCAGGTCTCGCCCTCGTGTTCGAAGACCTGGGGGTAGGAGAGGTGGAAGGGCTGGTCCAGCACCGTCGTGCAGCCACGCCAGGCCAGATCGGTCAGGCCCAGCTCGTGGCGCTCGATGGTCGCGCGCTTGACGCGGTAGTCGTAGGCCTCAACGAAGACATGCAGCGCATCGCCACGCACCAGGCCGAAGGGGTCGGCCAGATAGCGCCAGCGCCCGGGGTCGGGCAGCCAGGTGATGCGATCACGCGCGGCGGCGAGGCTGCGGGCATCCAGATCCTCGACGCGAACGGGAACGATGCCGACCTGCCAGAAGTCGGTCCGCGGCCTCTTCAGCATCGGCTTCAGCTGGCGAAAGCTTCGTCTTCGTCCTCGTAGTGCTGGGCCTGCGGGGCGCGGTACAGCATCACGTCGCGGTAGAAGGCCAGGGTCCTGTCCACCGCATGGCCACGGTCGTAGGCCGCGGTCGCATAGCGCACGCTGCGCTGCTCGCGCGGCAGCGGGCGCAGGCGCGCCACTTCCTCGGCCAGCGCCCGGCCCAGGCCGTCGGCATCGCCCACCGGCACGAGGCGGGCCGGCTGGCCGGCCAGCATCTCGACCGGGCCCTGCGTGGCCGTGGCCAGCACGGGGCGGCCGGCACGCATGGCTTCGAGGATGGCGAGCGGGAAGGCCTCCTCGCGGGAGGCGGACACGAAGAGGTCGAAAGCCTGCAGCGCCCGGTCCACGTCGCGGCGAAAGCCCAGCAGGCGGATGCGCGGGTCGCCGGCGGCCAGCTGCTCCAGCAGCGCGCGGTCCGGGCCCTCGCCGAGGATGGCCAGCACGGCATCGGCCGGCGCATGGGCCTTGAAGCCGGCGACCAGCAGGTCCATGCCCTTGGCCTGCTGCAGGCGGCCGACGCTGCCCACCAGCAATTGGCCGGGCGCCAGGCCCAGTTCGGCGCGCAGACCGGCCGCGGCCGGCGCGGCGGCCCGCTCGGGCGCCCAGTTGTAGATCAGCCGGGCCAGGCCCTCGCGGTTCTCGGGCAGGCTGTCGTGCTGGGCGCGGTTCACGCAGACCAGACCGTCCAGGTGCGCGTGGTGGTGGGCCTTGTAGCCGACATGCAGCGTGCCGATACGGGCGGCGCTGCCTGCATGGGCGACGGCCTTGCAGGCCGGGCCGAGGTGGCCGTGGCAGACGTCGGCGCCCAGGCGCCGGGCCAGCGCGGCGACGCGCAGGCCGCGCAGCAGCGGCAGCTTCAGGCCGTGGAAGCGCACCGAGGGGGCCAGCGCGCCCTCGACGGCCGAGCCGGCGACGCCGATGACATGCACCCGGTGGCCGAGTGCGGCCTGGGCATTGGCCAAGTCGACGCAATGCAGTTCGCCACCCGCCAGACGTGAAGAGAAGACGACATGGACCAGCGTCAGGGTCTTGGAGGGCGCGCGCATGGCAGGTGGGGCTGGTCGGTAAGTTATAAAAACTTTACCGACATATACATTCAGGAACCTGTCGGCATACCCCCGGCTTGGGAGGTCAAGGCAAGCCTTGCAATGCCCTGACCCGCATCCCGGGCGCACGCCTGGCCGCTGCCAGACCATGGACCCTTGCTGGATGGGGGTTGACAGGGTCTCACGTCACACGCAAAACAACCTGAGCGCTAGCTTGCCGGGGCGCCCCCTCGACCGAGGGGGCGCGAGCGCGGGCCGGTCTTTCTCGCGTTGCGAAGTCGGCCGCCCGACGGCTCAGCGCATCTTGCTGACCCAGTCGTTCCGCGACTCGTCGTAGCGGTACATCATCAGGAAGCGCAGCGTCTCCATGTTGACCTGTTCGCGGGTCAGCGTGCTCATGTCGCGCGGTGCCTTGAGCGCCACCCAGCTGCCGACGGTGTCGTCATAGACGTTCATGCGCAGGAACTGGTCGCGCATGGCGATCACCTCGGCGCGCGACATGACGCCCTTGGGGGGCTCCATGCCGGACTTCAGCACCCACATGCCGGTCAGTTCGTCCCAGCGCATCAGCGCGAGGAAGGCGTCGCGGTCCATCTTGACCTGTTCGCGCGTCAGGCCCTGGGCGTGGCCAGGGAAGGAAAAGGCGGCCAGCGTGGTGGCCAGCACCAGGGGCAGCAGGGAAAGGCGTTGTTTCATCGCGGGTCTCCGGGAAGTTGAAGAGGGGAAGGGGTTGGCTGTGCTGCCTGGGCGCCTCATGCCTCACAGGTGCCCAGTGGTCGCACGGCATGGCCCGGCCTTACAGCGTGAAAAATCACGCACTGCCGCGGCCCGCGTCGCCAGGGCTTGGAAAAGCGGGGCGGTCCGCGGCCTTTTCATCGGCTTCGCGGGCTCAAGCATCCGCAGAATCGGCCGAGTGAAGACGCTGCAAGCCCTCCTCCTCAGCCTGGCCATCGTGCTGGCGCCCATCGCCCAGGCCATCCGCATCAAGGAAGTCGCGGCGGTCGCCGGTGTGCGCTCCAACCCGCTGACCGGCTATGGCCTCGTCGTCGGCCTGGACGGCACGGGCGACCAGACCACGCAGGCGCCCTTCACCGGCCAGAGCCTGACGGCCATGCTGCAGCAGTTCGGCGTGCTGCTGCCCCAGGGCGTGACCATGCAGCCGCGCAACATCGCCGCCGTCATGGTGACGGCCCAGCTGCCGCCCTTCGCCCAGCCCGGCCAGGAGCTGGACATCAACGTCTCCTCCATCGGCAATGCCAAGAGCCTGCGCGGCGGCACGCTGATCGCGACGCCGCTGCGCGGCGCCGACGGCCAGATCTACGCCATTGCCCAGGGCAATATGGTGGTCGGCGGCGCCGGCGCGTCGGCGGGCGGCTCCAAGGTGCAGATCAACCACCTCAGCGCCGGCCGCATCCCGGCGGGCGCCCTGGTCGAGCGCTCGGTGCCCACGCCCATCGCCCAGGGCGACACCCTGCAGTTCGATCTCAACAGCAGCGATTTCGCCACCGCCCGCGCCGTGGCCCAGGCCATCAACAAGGCCAAGGGCCCCGGCACGGCCCAGGCGCTGGACGGCCGCGTCGTGCGCGTGCGCGCCCCAACCACGCCGGACGACCGCGTCGCATTCCTGGCCGACGTCGAGAACCTCGCCGTCGACATGGCCACGCCGGCCGCCCGCGTCGTCATCAATGCCCGCACCGGCTCCGTCGTCATGAACCAGGCGGTCACGCTGGCGGCCTGCGCCGTGGCCCACGGCAGCCTGTCGGTGACGATCAGCTCCACGCCGATCATCAGCCAGCCCAATGCGCTGTCGAGCGGCCAGACCACGGTGGCCGAGAAGGCCGACATCTCCATCCGCCAGGAGCCCGGCAGCCTCATCCAGCTGCCCGCCGGCGCACGGCTGTCGGACGTCGTGAAGGCGCTGAGCTCGCTCGGCGCCACGCCCCAGGATCTGCTCGCCATCCTGCAGGCCATGAAGAGCGCGGGCGCCTTGAATGCCGAGCTCGAGGTGATCTGATGTCCTCGCCGTCCTTCCAGTCCATCTCGGGCCAGAGCCTGGGGAGCCTCGACCAGCTCAAGGCCCAGGCCTCGCGCGACCCCAAGGGTGCGGTGCGCGAGACGGCCAGGCAGTTCGAGACGCTCTTCATGCAGGAAGTGATGAAGAGCATGCGCGCGTCCACGCTGTCCAGCGGCATGCTGGACAACAACGCGACGCAGCTCGGCACCGAGATGCTGGATACGCAGTTCGCCGGCAAGCTCAGCGGCCTGCCGGGAGGCTTGTCGGATGCGATCACGCGCCAGCTGCAGCGCCAGATGGGCGTGCAGGACCTGTCGCCAGAAAGCGTGAAGAAGGCCAGCCAGACCACGCTGGCCCAGGCCCTGCCGGCCCTGGCCACCAAGGGCATCCCCAGCCATGTGCAGGGCTTCATCCAGAAGCACGACGCCTCGGCCCGCGCGGCCTCGGCGGCCACCGGCATCCCGGCCAGCTTCATGGTCGCCCAGGCCGCCCATGAGAGCGGCTGGGGCAGGCGCGAGATCACCGGCGCCGACGGCACGAAGAGCCACAACCTGTTCGGCATCAAGGCCACGCCGGGCTGGACGGGCAAGACCGTCGACGTGCAGACCACCGAGGTCATCAACGGCCAGGCCCACAAGGTCACCGCCAAGTTCCGCGCCTACGGCAGCTACGACGAGGCGTTCAAGGATTACGCCAGGCTGATCAGCAGCAACGAGCGCTACGCCAAGGTCGTCGCCCAGGCCCAGAATGGCAACGCGGCCGGCTTCGCCCGCGGCCTGCAGCAGGCCGGCTACGCCACCGATCCGGCCTATGCCGACAAGATCGCCAAGACCATCAACACCACGATGCGCGTCCAGCGTGCGTTGGCCTGACGGACGACTGAAGAACCATGGCCGGCCTACTCTCCATCGCCGCCCGCGCGATGTTCGCCAACCAGGCGGCATTGCAGACGGTCGGCCAGAACATCGCCAACGCGAACACGCCCGGCTACTCGCGCCAGTCCGTCGTGCTGACGACCGCACCAGGCCAGTACACCGGCGCCGGCTTCTTCGGCCGCGGCGTGGACGTGCAGACCGTCGAGCGCTCCCACAACGACTTTCTGACCAAGGAAGCCATCAACACCAAGTCCACCGCCTCGGGCGACACGACGCAGGCCGAGCAGCTGACACGGCTGGAAAAGATCTTCCCCACCGGCACCGACGGCCTCGGCAGTGCCGTCAGCCAGTTCCTCAACAGCATGATGGACGTGGCCAACCGGCCCAGCGACCTTTCGGCTCGCCAGGTCGTGCTTGGCCAGGCCCAGCAGTTGGCCACGCGTTTCTCCAGTGTCGGATCGCAGCTCGCCGACATGCAGGCCGGCGTCACCAGCGACCTGCAGGCCGGCGTCACCCTCGTGAACCAGCTTGCCCAGCAGATCGCCAGCGTCAACGACAAGATCGCCAAGGTGCAGGGCAGCGGCCATTCGCCCAATGACCTGCTCGATCAGCGCGACCAGCTGATCTCGCAGCTCTCTGAACATGTCGCCGTGACGACCTTGCCGGCCGACGACGGCACGATGGGTGTCTTCATCGGTGGCGGGCAGCGCCTCGTGCTCGGCAATACGGCCTCGTCGCTGCAGATCGCGCCGGACAGCTACGACCCGCAACGCTCCGTGCTGGCCCTCAACGAGGGCGGCAGCACGCGACCGCTGGACGAGAGCGTGCTGACCGGCGGCAGCCTGAGCGCGTTGCTGCAGTTCCAGAACCATGACCTGCAGGACGCGCGCAATATGGTCGGCCAGCTCGCCGCGGCCCTTGGCACGCGCGTCAATGCACAGAACGCCCTGGGCCTGGATCTGTCCACGCCGCCGGGCCAGGGGGCGCCGATCTTCAACGTCGCCGCGCCGCGCGTGCTGCCGTCGACGAACAACCAGCGCAACCCCGACAGCAGCTTCACGAACGGCGTGCAGGCCACCATCGTCGATGCCAGCCAACTGCAGGCCAGCGCCTACAAGCTGTCTGCCGGCGCGGCGCCCGGCACCTACCAGCTCACACGCCTCAGTGACGGCCAGGTGCGCACCGTCGCCGCCGGCGCCACCGTCGACGGCTTCACGATCAACTTCAGCCCATCGCCTCCGGCGGCCGGGGACAGCTATGTGATCGAGCCCGTCGGCGCGGCCGCGGTCAATATGCGGCGCGTGCTGGACAACCCGAACGGCATCGCCGCCGCGTCGCCGGTGACGGCCGTCACATCGGTCAACAACACCGGCACCGCCACTCTCGACAGCATCTACGCCGTCAACAGCAGCTTCAGCGCCGCCAACCTGCCCATCTCGGTCGCCTTCGGCGCCGCCAACCCGGACGGCAGCGTCAACTACACGCTGACGCCGGCCGTCGGCGCACCGCTCGCCGGCGTCTGGAAATCCGGCCAACCCATCGGCAACCAACCGGGCGCCGTACCGCCTATCAACCTCGGCTTCGAGCTGCGCCTCAACGGCGTGCCCCGCGCCGGCGACACGCTGTCCATCGCTGCCACGCAGTACCCGGGCTCGAACAACGGCAACGCCAAGGCCTTCCTCGACATCCAGACCGATCCTTTCGTCGGCAAGCAGTTGCTGCCCAGCGGCAGCGTCACGGTCGGGGCGACGCTCAACGATGCGTATGCCAACGATCT
This sequence comes from Roseateles saccharophilus, assembly GCF_004342485.1. Taxonomy (GTDB): domain Bacteria; phylum Pseudomonadota; class Gammaproteobacteria; order Burkholderiales; family Burkholderiaceae_C; genus Pelomonas; species Pelomonas saccharophila. Next base: position 171,064 of record NZ_SMBU01000009.1, on the reverse strand, counting down.
CAGCGACATCGGTGCACGCGTCCAGGGCGCCAACTACCTGTCCGGCGTGTCCACCAACGTCGCCTCCGACGCCGAGAGCAATCGCTCGTCGCAGGCCGGCGTCAACCTCGATGAAGAGGCCTCGCGGCTGATCCAGTACCAGCAGGCCTACCAGGCCTCGGCCAAGGTACTGCAGACCGCCCAGACCTTGTTCAACCAGCTACTGCAAACCGTCTCCCAGTGATGAAGCCTAGGGTCAGCCCATGAGACTCTCCACCGCCAACCTCTACGACACGTCGATCGCCAACCTGCAGCGGCGCCAAAACACGCTGCAGAACCAGCAGCAACAGCTGACGTCGGGCAAGCGGGTCCAGGTTGCCAGCGACGACCCGACCGCCGCGGCCCGTGCCGAGCGGGCCCAGGTCGCGATGGACCGCGTGGACGCCAACCAGCGCGCGCTCGAGGCCAGCCGCAACAGCATGACGCTGAGCGAATCCGCCCTCGGCGATGCGAACGACCTGCTGCAGCAGGCCCGCGAGACCATGGTGGCTGCCGGCAACGCCAGCTATTCCGACGCCGAGCGCAAGGGCCTGGCCGACAAGCTGCAGGGCATCCGCGACCAGCTGCTGTCCATCGCCAACCGGCCCGACGGCTCCGGCGGCTACATCTTCTCGGGCCAGGGCTCCAGCAACCCGCCCTTCCTCGACCAGGCCGGCGGCGCGAGCTATGTCGGCACGCCCGGGACGATCCAGACCGGCAACCTCGACAGCTACCAGATGAGCGTCGACGGCCGCGCGGCCTGGGAACAGGCGCGCAGCGGTAACGGCTTCTTCGTGACCGACGCCGGCACCAACCCCACCAGCACCCCGCCCGGCGCCGCGGCGCAGGGCTGGATCGACCCCGGCAGCATCACCGCCCCGTCCAAGCTGACCGGGCTGAACTACAGCATCGGCATCACCGGCACCGCGCCAGCGGCCCAGACCTACACCATCAGCCCCCCGCCCAGTGACGGCACGGCTGCCACCGGCACCCTCAAGCCGGGCACCAGCATCGGCTTCGACGGCCTGGCCGTCACGATCAGCGGCGCGCCGGTCAATGGCGACAACTTCACCATCGCGCCGGCCACCAACTCGCTCAAGGTCTTCGATGTGCTGGACAAATCCATCGCCGAGCTCAAGACCCCGCTGCGCACCGGCACCCAGATCGCCCAGAGCAACTCCAACCGGCTGCGCGACCTGGATGCGGTGATGGGCAATATGCAGAGCGTGCGCAGCCAGATCGGCGAGCAGCTCAACAACCTCGACGGCAGCGAAAGCCGCCTGTCCGGCCTGAAGCTCTACGCCACCCAGGAGAAGAGCGCCGCCGAGGATGTCGACATGGTGCAGGCCATCTCCGACTTCCAGAACCAGCAGACCGGCTACGACGCCGCCCTCAAGTCCTACGCCATGGTGCAGCGCATGTCGCTGTTCCAGTACATCAACGGCTGACGCCGGTGCGCCGGCGGACGGTCGCCGTGCACCTGTCACGCTTTGCCACGGCGGCGGCCGGGCGCTCATGGCAGACTGACGGCCTCCTGCCGCCTTCCCGCGCCGAGCCATGTCCGACAACACCCCCGCCGCCCTCGATCACGCCATCCTGCCCGGCGTCGCCCTCGGCTATGCACCGATCATCGACCGCCAGCGAGCCGTCGCCGGCACCCGGCTCACGCTGATCCCGCTGCGCGCCGACGCCAAGGTCGACCAGGCCGAGCTGCTGGGCGCCCTCGCGGCGGTCTGGCCCCGTGGCGGTGAGCTGCTCAACCCCCAGGGCGAGGCCCTGCTCGGCGCGCTAATCAACGAGCCACCGGCCGAGCCCACCCAGATCGAGATGCCCGCCTTCATCGCCGCCGACGCCGCCAATGCCGCGCCGCTGGCCGCGCTGAAGGCCGCCGGCCACAGAGGCGTGCTCAAGGGCCTGCCCCAGTCGCCGCTGCCGGCCGAGGTCGCCGCCTTGTTCAGGCAGGTCGTGCTCGAACCCGGCCAGGCCGCTCCCGCGGGCGTGCCCGTGCTGCATGCCGGCGTGCGCGGCGTCGAGGCCATCGCCGCCAGCTTCGGCGCCGGTGCCAGTGCCGTCATCGGCTGGCCCATGGACGGCCCCTACGAGGCCTCCCCGGGCACGGGCAAGACCGAGATGGCGGCCGACCTGCAGGTCATCGTCGAGCTGATGTCGCGCCTCGACCAGGGCGAGGACGTCGAGCGCCTGGAGCAGACGCTCAAGCGCGACCCCAGCCTCGCTTTCAAGCTGCTGCGCTACCTGAACTCCGCCGCCTTCGGCCTGCCGGTCGAGGTGTCGAGCTTCCGCCACGCCATCATGCTGCTGGGCTATGCCCGCATGAAGCGCTGGCTGGCCCTGCTGCTCACCACCGCCAGCAACGACCACAGCATGCGCCCCATCATGTACGGCGCGCTGCGCCGCGGCCTGCTGATGGAGGAGTTCGCACAAGGCATGAGCGAGCGCGAGCAGCGCGACGAGATGTTCATCTGCGGCCTGTTCTCGCTGCTGGACCACATGCTGAAGGCACCCTTCGAGAAGCTGCTGCAGAGCATCCCCGTGCCCGAGCGCGTGCGCCAGGCGCTGGTGGAAGGCAGCGGCCCCTACCAGCCCTATCTGGACCTGGTGCGGGCCATCGAGGCCGAGTCGGTCTTCGACTACCGCGAGCGAGCCGAGGCGCTGATGCTGGGCGCCGGCGAGATCAATGCCTGCCTGATGCGAGCCCTGCACAAGGCGGCCCAGCTCGAATGAGCGAGGCGCCTTCGCCCGCCATCGACGGCCCGGCCCGGACGGGCCTCCCGCCCGGCTGAGCGCGATGGCCGGCCCGCCCGCCTCCGCTGCGCTGATCGACCTCGTCGGCGACCCGGTGCTGACGCTGCGGGCCGACCTGTCCGCGCTGCGCGCCAACCCCGCCGCCCGCGAATGGCTGGGGCCCGATGCCGCCGAGGGCTGGCGGCTGCTGCGCCACGCGGCCGGCACGCGGCTGGAGACCTGGCTGCGCGAGGCCACCGCAGCCATAGACACCGGCCGCGCCCCGCCACCCGCCCCGCCGCTCAAGCTCGCCGATGGCCAGCGCGCTACGCTGCACCTGCTGCGCGAGCGCCCCAACTGGCTGCTGCATGCGCGCCTGAGCGCGGCCGCCCCCGGCGAGCCGCCGCTCGCCGAGTGGCTGGCCCTGTCGCCGCTGCCGCTGCTGCTGGCCGACGCGGCCAGCGGCGCGCTGCTGCGCCGCAATGCCGCCTTCGACGCGCTGTGTGCCGGCTCGCCGCGCCACTTCAACGACCTGCCCGAGCTGCTGCAGGCCCTGCTGGGCTGGAGCCGTGGCGCGCCGCTGCCGGCGCTGACGGCCCAGCATGCACAGGACGGCCCCCTCGTCACCGAGGCCGAATTCGCCGATCCCCAGGGCCGCCAGCGCTGGCTGCAGGCGCGGCTGCGCCTGTGGCGCCAGCCCGGCCGCGTCATGCTGCTGGCCGTGCTGGAGGACCAGAGCACCCTGCACGAGCGCGACCTCGCTCACCAGCAGCTCGACGCGCTGATGGACACCGCCGCCGTCGGCCTGGCCACCTTCCAACCCGAGGCCGGCTGGGTCAAGGCCCACCGCAAGGGTTCGCCCTTCAAGGCCGGCGCCAAGCCCTCCGCCGGCTCGCTGCAGGGCATCAACCGCGACATCGTCGAGCCCGCCTCCCTGCCCGAATTCGAGCGCCTGCAACGCGCGCTGAAGAAGGGCGATGCCATCGAGGTGCGCTATGCCGTGCGCCACCCGGAGCTCGGCCGGCGCTGGCTGCTGACCCGCGTCGCCCCGGGCCTGCTGGCCGGCGGCCGGCGCTCGACCTCGGTCGTCACGCTAGATGTGACGGCCCAGGCCCAGGCCGAGAGCGCGCTGCTACTGCGCGCCGAGAGCGAGCGCGCGGTGCTGGACTCGGTGCTGGTCGGCATCGTCAGCGTCGGCCCCGACGGCATCGAGTGGATGAACCGCTCGGCGCGGCGCATGTTCGGCTGCGAGCTGGAGGATGTGCAGGGCCGGCCGATGGGCGTGCTGGCCCCGGACGACGACCACCACGCCTTCCACGCCGAGCCCGGCGCCGACGTGTTCGAGTGCCGGCTGCGTGGCCGTGACGGGCGCGAGTTCTGGGTCATCGGCAACGCCGTGCAGACGCCGCGCGAGGATGGCACGATGCAGCTGACCTATGCGCTGCTGGACATCGACCGCCGCCGCCAGGCCGAGGCCCAGAGCCGCCTGGCCCAGGCCTCGCTGGCCCGCGTCATCGAAGGCGCACCGCTGGCCATCACGCTGCACGAGGCCCACAGCCTGCGCATCGTCAAGCTCAACCACGCCGCCGCGACGCTGGCCGGCCGGCCCGAGGCCGCCATGCTGGGCGGCACGCCGGCCCAGCTGTTCGGCGCCGAGCTGGGCGCCCAGGTCGTGGCCGACATGCGCGAGGCGCTGGACTCGCAGGCCGTCGTACAGCGCGAGTACCACGTGCCCGCCGGGCAGGGCACGCGCATCTGGGATGCACGGCTGCTGCATCTGGCCGGCGTCGGCGGCGACAGCGACGCCACGGGGCCCGAGCTGCTGCTGATGGTGGCCAGCGACGTGACCGAGCAGCGCGCCGCCGAGCAGGCGCGGCTGCGGGCCGCCATCTCGCAGCGCGAGCTGCTGGTGCGCGAGGTGCACCACCGCATCAAGAACAACCTGCAGGGCGTGGCCGGTCTGCTGCAGCAGATCGCCGCGCGCCGCCCCGAGGTGGCGCCGGTGCTGAAGGAGGCCGTCGGCCAGGTGCAGGCCATCGCCCAGGTCTACGGCCTGCAGGTGGGTGCCGCGGGCCCGCTGATGCTCAAGCGCGTGTTCGACGCCATCGTCGGCTCGGTGCAGCGCATGCAGGGCCGCGTCATCACGACCGCCGCAGAGGGCGGCGCGCTGCTGGACGACTGGTGCCTGCCCGAGGCCGAGGCCATCCCGATCGCGCTCAGCCTGAACGAGCTGCTCGGCAACGCGCTGCGCCACGGCAATGGCGCCCAGGTGCGCTGCCAGCTGATCTGCGACAGCGCCGGCGTGATGGTCGAGATCGTCAACCCCGGCCGCCTGCCCGAGGGTTTCCTGCTGCAGAACGTGAGGAGCGGCGTGTCGGGCCTGGGCCTGGTGCGCGCGCTGCTGCCGCGGCGCAGCGCCATCCTCAGCCTGGAACAGCAGGGCGAGGACGTGGTTTGCCGGCTGGAGTTGATCCCGCCCAGCGTGGTTCACAATCCGGCCACAAAGCCAAGTTCTTGAACGAGGGGCGCGGTGAGCAAGGGCAAGATCCTGGTCGTCGATGACGACCGTCTGGTGTTGGCGACGCTGAGCTACGGGCTCACGCAGGCCGGCTTCGAGGTCATCGATGCCGACAACGGCGACGATGCCATCCTGCTCGCGCGCGAGCACCGGCCCGAATTGGCCCTGCTCGACATCCGCATGGAAGGCCTGACCGGCTTCGACGTGGCCGCCTATCTGCGCGAATACCTGCAGACGCCCTTCATGTTCCTGTCCGCCTTCGCCGACGAGGCCACGGTCGCCAAGGTCAAGGAGCTGGGCGCCGTCGCCTACCTCGTCAAGCCTCTGGACATCTCGCAGATCGTGCCCGCCGTCGAGGCCGCGTTCGCGCGCTCGACGGCGCCGGCCGCCCCCCCTGCGGCAGCGCCGTCCGGGCTGCCCGCGATGCTGGACCCGACATCCCTGGCCGTCGGCGTGCTGATGCACCGCTACTCGCTGCCGTGCGACGAGGCCCTGGCGCGGCTGACCAGCCTAGCCGCCGCCGAAGCCCACAGCCTGCCGGAGCAGGCCCGCCGCATCGTCGATGCCGTCGAACTGCTGGCTCGTCCGGGCACGCGCTGAATCACTGATCTGGGCGGCCGTCGTGCCTGCCTGCGGGCCGAGCGCCGAGCGGGGCCTTCCCCGCGAGCATCGCCGTCCCCTCAGGGGCTGAGCCCGGACACGTTGAGCCCAGTGGGCTCGACGTGCCTGGCGAAGAGCTGCGGCACTGTCCGCAGCGCGGTCTGCAAGACCGGCCAGACGCGCCCGCGTTCAGCAGGGCGCGACTGGACGAGGGGCCTCAGGCCAGGGTGAAGTAGAAGCGCGAGCCCTCGCCCACGGCCGACTCGGCCCAGATGTCGCCGCCATGGCGGCGCACGATGCGGCGCACCAGGGCCAGGCCCACGCCCGTGCCTTGGAAGTCGCTGGCGCTGTGCAGGCGCTGGAAGACGCCGAACAGGCGTTCGGCGAAACGCATGTCGAAACCCGCGCCGTTGTCCGACACGACGAAGACGCGCCGCCCGTCCTGCTGGGCGCTGCCGAAACGGATCTCGGTGCGGTCCGTCTTGGCGCTGTACTTCCAGGCATTGCCCAGCAGGTTCTCCAGCACCATGCGCAGCAGCGTCGGATCGCCCTGCACGACGAGGTCGGGCTCGATGTCCAGCACCAGCTCGCGCTGCGGCGCGGAACGCCGCAGTTCCTCCATCACGAAGCCGGCAAGCTGGGACAGGTTGACCGGCTGGCGGGCCAGCGGCCGAGTGCTCAGCTGGCTCAGCGACAGCAGCGCGTCGATCATGCTGTTCATGCGCGCGCTGGCGCTCAGGACGCGGTCCAGATGGTCGTTGCCGACCCGGTCCAGCCGCGCGCCATAGTCCTCCTTCAGGATGCGCGCGAAACCCTCGACGACGCGCAGCGGTGCGCGCAGGTCGTGGGAGACCGTGTAGCTGAAGGACTCGTGCTCGGCGGCCGGGTCGGCCGCTACGGCGGCCTGCGGCGGCGTAGCGGCGGCCGCGTTCTCGATCCGGGCCGTACCCAGGTAGCCGGCGAAATGGCCCTGCGAATCGATGCAGGGCAGGCCCTGCAGGCGCCAGCGAGCATCGCCCGAAGCGGCACCGAGCGGCAGCTCGGCGAAGGGCTGGCGGGCGTCCAGGCGCTGGCGCAGCTGGGCGGCCGGCTCGGCCGCCTCGAAACGCTCCCACAGCTTCTGCGAGCCGGGCGCGGTACCCACCCAGCTGGACGCTGGCGCGCCCTGCGGTGCCTGCCAGCGCACCAGGCGGTGCTCGGCGTCGGTGGCCCATTGCCAGTCGCGTTGCAGCTGGGCCTGCATCAGCACCTGCTGGCGCGCCTCGCGCAGCGGCTCGGCCAGGCGCTGGCGCGTCAGGCGCACGCCGGCATGCCAGCCCAGCGCCGCCGCGGTGAGCACCATGACGCCGGTGAAGAAGGCCGTCAGCACCAGGGCGGCGTGCACGAGGCCGATCTCGCCGCCCCAGGCCCGCATCAGCGCCAGCACGACCAGGACGCCCAGCATCAGCATCAGCAGGGCCGCGCCGCCCAAGCCCAGCACCACCAGCCGCATCGGCAGGCGCCGCTCCTGGCGGCGCGGCGTGAGCGCGCTGTCGTCGCTGAGGCTGTTCATGCGGGGCATTGTAGGCAGCGCTTCCGGGCCGAATGTGCATATGAACCAAGGGCTTGCAAGGGTCGATTCCGTGCATTCCGTCGCGCCATCCCCCCCGGCCGGCCGAGATACATTTGCGGAGTGCTCATGCACAACCTCAACATGACAGCCTCCCCGCACCCTGCCCTGCTCGACCCCGAGGCGATCCGTCGCCTGCGCGAGCTCGACCCGACCGGGGGCAACAAGCTGCTGGAACGGGTCGTCAATGCCTTTTCCAGCTCGCTCGAACGCCTGCTGCCCGACCTTGCCCGCGCCCGCGAAAGCGCCGAGCCGGACCTCGCCGTCGTGCGCCATGTCAGCCACACGCTGAAGTCCTCCTCGGCCAGCCTCGGCGCGATGGCCCTGTCGGCCCGTTGCGCGGACATCGAAGCGCGGGTGCGCGAGGGCCGCATGGAGGGCCTGGCCACGCAACTCGACGCTATGCTCCAAGACATCCAACAGGTACGCGTGGCACTCGCCGCGCTGCTGTGACGCCCAGCCCAATGCTGCCACCCGGTCAAGCCCTCGACGACCTGACGCACCAGCCGCGCGTGCTGCTGGTGGACGACGACGAGGTCAACCTGCTGCTGACCGCCGCCGCGCTGCGCGAGCGCGGCTTCGACGTCATCGAAACCAACAGCGGCAGCGACGCCCTCGCCCAGCTGTCCACGCGCACGCCCGACGTCGTCGTGCTGGACGCGCTGATGCCCGAGCTCGACGGCTTCGAGACCTGCTCGCTGCTGCGCGCCACGCCGGGCTTCGAATCCCTGCCGGTGCTGATGCTGACCGGCCTCGACGACGAAGCCTCGATCAACCGCGCCTACCAGGCCGGTGCGACGGACTTCTTCGTCAAGTCGCCGCAGTGGAGCCTGCTGGAAGGCCGGCTGCGCTACCTGCTGCGCAGCTCGCGCACGCGGCTGGAGCTGGAACGCAGCAAGGCCAAGCTGGCCCGTGCCCAGGACCTGGCGCGCATGGGCAGCTTCGAATGGCGGCGCGGCGTCGCGGCCAGCTTCATGATCTCGGCCGAGGGCCTGCGCGTGTTCGGCCGCGGCCCGCAGGACCGGCTCGACTTCGTCGGCGTGATGCGCATGGTGCCGCACGACGACCGCCACGTCTTCCTGCGCCTGCTGCGCGACGTCATCGCCCACACCTCCGTCCTCGTCACCGACCTGCCGCTGACCCTGCCCGACGGCCGCCAGCGCGTCGTGCACATCGAGGCCGAGCCCGAGTTCAACGAGCAGGGCGGCGTCAACGGCTACACCGGCATCCTGCAGGACGTGACCGACCGCCGCCAGGCCGAGGACCGCATCCGCCAGCTGGCCCATTTCGATGCCCTCACCGGCCTGCCCAACCGCCGCCAGCTGATCTGGCGCGTCGAGCGCGCCATCGAGAGCGCGCGCCGCGGCGGCCACGAGGTCGGCCTGCTGCTGATCGACCTGGACCGCTTCAAGGTCATCAACGACACCCTCGGCCACGCGGCCGGGGACGAGCTGCTGGTCGAGGTCGGCCGGCGCCTGCGTGGCTGCGTGCGCCATTCCGACCAGATCATGGAAGGCGTGCTGGAGGGCCTGTCCAATCGCAGCCACCGCGGCCTGGAAGCCGTGGGCCGCCTGGGCGGCGACGAGTTCGTCGCCCTGCTGCCCGAGGTGACCGACGAGCGCGACGCCGAGCGCGTGGCCCAGCGCGTGCTGGACTCGCTGCGCGAGCCGATCTTCGTCGGCGGCCAGGAATGCTTCGTAACCGCCAGCGTCGGCATCGCGCTCTATCCGCGCGACGGCCAGACCATGGCCGACCTGCTGCGCAATTCCGACGTGGCCATGTACGCGGTCAAGAGCCAGGGCCGCAACGCCTCGGCCGTCTACTCGCCGCAGCTGGCCGGCCACGGCAAGCAGAAGCTGGAGCTGGAGAGCGCACTGCACAAGGCACTGGAGCGCAACGAGATCGTGCTGCACTACCAGCCCAAGATCGATGTGCGCGCCGCCCGCATGGTGGGCGCCGAGGCGCTGATGCGCTGGCAGCGCGGCAATGTGCTGGTGCCGCCGGCCGACTTCATCCCGCTGGCGGAAGAAACCGGCCTCATCGTGCCGCTCTCCGAGTGGGCGCTGAAGGAGGCTGCCCGCCAGGCCAAGCTGTGGTCGCTGCAGTTCGGCTTCTCCGATTCCATCGCGGTCAACCTGCCCAGCCGGCTGTTCGAGCGCACCGATCTCGTCGAGCACATCCACCAGTGCGTCAGCGCCTACGGCGTGCCGCACCGCTCCATCCAGCTCGAGATCACCGAGAACAACCTGATGAAGGACCTGCAGAACGTCATCCCGTCCCTGCACCGTCTGAACGAGGTCGGCGTCGAGATCTCCATCGACGACTTCGGCACCGGCTATTCGTCGCTGGCCTACCTGACCACGCTGCCGATCTCCGAGGTCAAGGTGGACCGCACCTTCGTGCGCGACCTCGGCATCACGCCGCAGAGCTCAGCCGTCGTCACCGCCATCATCGCGCTGGCGCGGGCCCTGGGCCTGCGCGTCATCGCCGAGGGCGTCGAGACGCTGCGCCAGATGGAGGTGCTGCACCGCCTGGGCTGCTCGCTGATGCAGGGCTTCCTGTTCAGCAAGCCGCTGCCGGCCGACGAACTGGAGCGCTGGATCGCCCAGACCGTGCTGCCGCGCAAGGCACCGTGGATCACGCAGGCCGACGGCAGCAACGACCTGGCCTCGCTAGGACACCGCTGATGCGCTCCCAGCTCCCGCCGGCCCAACTCGCCAAGGCTGCACTGCAGCGCCTGGCCCAGGCCCGGCTGGAGCCCACACCCGAGAACTACGCCCGCGCCTATGCGATCGAGGCCGGCACCGAGAGCCAGCCCGCCGCCCATGCCGGCGTGCCGGAGCGTGTGCAGCAGCTGCTGTCCCGGCTGATCAGCCTGGCCCTGCCCTCGGGAACGACGCGCCAGGAGCTGCAGACCGCGCTGCGCGAGCAGCGCTACGACGAACTGCTGCGCGAGGTCGAGAAGCTGCTCGACGTCGCCGGCCCCGGTGCCCAGGCCGAGGCCCTGGCCCAGGCCATCGAGCGCCTGGTGCGCGGCCTGGAGCGCGGTGGCCGGCAATGGACGCTGGCGCGCAAGAAGGACGGCATCGCCCGCGTGCTGGAGCTGACCCGCACCGACGGCCACAAGCTCGTCAAGCGCCTGGGCCAGCTGATCCAGAGCTGGGACAAGGACAGCGAGGGCAGCGAGGTCGAGGCCGGCGAGGACGGCGGCACGCCCAGCCAGTTCTTCAGCGACACCGGCTTCGCCGATTCCAACTTCGCCGACAGCAGCCGCACCGGCCTGCGCGAGCCCGCCCCGGTGCCGGCCATGGCGCCGACGCACTGGCCCGAGATCGGCGGCGAACTGAACGCCACCGTGCGCCACGCGCTGCGCTCGCCGCAGACCGAGGCCACGCCGGCCGACGCGCTGATGCGCGAGCTCGAGGCCGCCCAGGCCGAGCTGAAGGCGGGCGGCGCCACGCCCGAGCGCGCCGCCCAGATGGCCACGCTGTGCCTGCGCGCCCGCCACCTGCTGGACCATCGCCGCCACCTCTTCGACGAGCTCGGCGGCCTGTGCCGCGAGCTGAGCTCCAGCCTCGTCGACCTGGCCGAGGACGACTCCTGGGCCCAGGGCCAGGCCGAGGCCATGAACCAGACATTGGCCCAGGGCCTGTCGGGCCGAGGCGTGCGCACCGTCTCCGAGCTGCTGGCCGGCACACGCGAGCGCCAGCGCTCACTGCGCGAGGAACGCTCCCGGGCGCGCGACGCGCTCAAGGGCCTGATCCAGCGCATGCTGGCCGAGCTGGGCGAGCTGGGCCAGCACACCGACCGCTTCCAGAACAATGTCGGCCGCTACGCCGACGCCATCGAGCAGGCCGACTCGCTGGAAAGCCTGGCCGGCACCGTGCGCGAGATGGTCGAGGAGAGCCGCAGCGTGCAGGGCCTGGTCGCCCAGACCCAGGCCCGCCTCACGCTGGAGCACGACCGCGCCGCCGCGCTGACGCAACGCGTCGACGAGCTGGAGGGCGAACTGCGCCGCCTGTCCAACGAGGTCCACACCGACCAGCTGACCCAGGTCGCCAACCGCCGCGGCCTGATCCAGGCCTTCGGCATCGAGCAGGCCAAGGCCGAGCGCGAGTCGACCCGCGTCGCATTGGCGCTGCTGGACATCGACAACTTCAAGAAGCTCAACGACAGCCTGGGCCACCACGCCGGCGACATCGCGCTGAAGTCGCTGGCCGAGCGCACCCAGGCCTCGCTGCGCCCGGGCGACATGGTGGCGCGCTATGGCGGCGAGGAGTTCGTGCTGATGCTGCCCGACACGCCGCTGGACGAGGCCCAGGCCGTGCTGGTGCGCCTGCAGCGCTCGCTGTCGGCCGCCCTCTTCAGCCACGAGGGCAAGGACGTCTTCGTGACCTTCTCGGCCGGCGTCACGCTGTACCGCCCCGGCGAGACGCTGGAAGCGGCGCTGGACCGCGCCGATGTGGCCCTCTACGAGGCCAAGCACACCGGCAAGAACCGGGCCTGCATCGCCGAATAGGCGCGAAGACACTTGGCTAGAAGTTGAAGGCCAGGCGCACGCCGCCCCAATGCCTGCCGGCGACCTCGATGGGCGCGGTGGCCTCCTTCAGCACGACGAAGCGGCCGCCGCCCATGTCGCGGCGGTAGGTCTGCAGCAGGAAAGGCCGGGTGTTGCGCGCCGAGGCCAGGCCGGTGCGATCGTTGAAGATGCGGCGGTAGCGGCTGTTGGCCGTGTTCCAGACGGTGTCGCCCCGGCGCTGCGGCTGGCAGTACTTGCGATTGTGCGTGGCGATGTAGCCGTTGCGGTCGGCCGCGATGCAGAAGACGATCTTGTCGCTGAGGGTCAGCGCCTTCTCCTGCACGCCGGGGAAGAGGCGGTCCGTCAGCGCGCAGAAGCGCGTGGTCTGCTGCGGCGGCGACGTGCCTTCGATGGGGCGGTAGTTCTCGTCGAAGAGTTCGGCCTCGCTGATCTGGCCGTCGCGCAGCGCCCCCTCCAGCAGCACCGCGATCTCGGCGGCTGCGTCCTGGGCGGCGCGGATGAAGGGCATGTCGTCGACCTCGACGCCGCTCTCGGCGATCTGCTCGACAAGGTCCTCCGACATGCGCAGGAAGCGGTCGCTGCCGTCGAAGGCCACCTTGAGGCCGTGGGTGGCTTCCAGCACCTCGCGCTCCAACTCCTGCGCCCGCGCGTTGAGCAGGTTCATCTGCTGGCCGCTCTCTGCAGCGGAGGCCGCGATGCGCTGCACGTCCTGCTCGACCTCGTGGAAGGCGGCGTGGATCTGGCTGGGCCGGGCGGGGTTCTCGGTCAGCTCGGCGCTGAAGCGGTCGATGCGTTCCTGCAGGCTGGCGATGGCGCTGACGATGGCCTTGGACGAGGCCTCGACCTGGCCGGCCAGCGCCTTCACCGCCTCGGCGACGACCGCGAAGCCGCGCCCGGCATCGCCCGCATGCTTGGCCTCGACGGCAGCGTTGAAGGCCACCAGCCGCGTCTGCAGCGAGATCTTCGTGATCTCGGCGGCCGCACCCGACACCTGGGCCAGCGTCGTCGACATGCCGACGACCTCGCCACCGACGACGCCGAGCGCGCCGCGTGCGCGCTGCACGGCGGCGGCGCTCTGGGCCGTGGCGGCGGCGATGGCGGCCTGGGCCTGGCCGATCTGCTGGAGCTGCCGGCCGAGCGCCTGCATGGCCTGGCCCTGAACCTGGACGATGCGCTGCGTGTCTTCCAGCGCACCCCGCACTTCGGCGGCGTCCTTGCCCACATGGGAGATGGACTGGGCCAGCCGCCTGACGACCTTCAGCCCCGCGCCGTCATCGCGGCACGCGGCTTCCTCATCACGAACGACCGTGGAGGCCGAAGCCCCACTCCTGGACCACCTGAACATGCGTTGTTCCCCTGCTTGCCGGCCGGGGCCATGTCAGGCAGCGGCCTCGGTATTCACCAGTCCCGCAGTTTCACCCTCAACCTTGCGATGGACTGACTGTGCAGCTGGCAGACCCGCGACTCCGTGACCTTGAGCACGGCTGCGATCTCCTTGAGGTTCATGTCGTGCTCGTAATACATGCTCATCACGAACTGTTCGCGCTCGGGCAGGTTCTTGATGGCGGCCACCAGCGCCTCACGCATGCGGTGGTCCTGCAGCAGCTCCACCGGGTTGGCGCCCTCGTCCGCCACGTGACGGTCGAGGTAGTTCTCGTCGCCGTCGTCGCCGCTCATGTCCTCCAGGTAGACGAGCTGGGTGCCGCGCACCTTGCCCAGCAGCTCCTGGTACTCGGCCAGCGGCAGGCCCATCTCGGTGGCGATCTCGGTCTCGTTGGGCGCACGGCCCAGGCGCTGCTCGACCTTGTGCACCGCCACCTCGATCTCGCGCTGCTGGCGGCGCGTGCCGCGGCTCATCCAGTCGCCGCCACGCAGCTCGTCGAGCATGGCGCCGCGGATGCGCTGGGTGGCGAAGGTCTCGAACTGCACGCCCTGCTCGGCGTCGAAGCGCGACAGCGCGTCGGTCAGGCCGATCAGGCCGACCTGGATCAGGTCGTCCACCTCCACGTTGGCCGGCAGCTTGGCGATCATCTGGTGCGCCAGGCGTCGCACCAGCGGGCTGTACTGCTTGATCAGCGTACTGTTGTCGAGGCGGCCTTTGGGCGTGTACATGGTCAGCTCAGCACGGCCGCCCGAAGGGGCTGAAGCACCCCCGCGGGGGCAGTGAACGAAGTGAGCGTGGGGGCATGTGTGGACTCCCGGCGGAGGTCAATGCGCTGCGATAAGAGGGGATGACACCGCGCGCGCCGGGCGCAGCGGGGCCGCGTTCGAAGCGGCATCGATGGCCGCTCCGGGGGGCGCCGCAAGCAGCAGCTCGCGGGCCAGGTGGCGCAGCTCGGGCGTGAGCGGTGCGTGCTGCGAGGCCCTGGGGTCCAGGCAGGCCCAGTCGCGCAGCACCGCGCCGAGGAAGCCGTCGGCGCAGGAATGGAGCTGTTGCGCGATGCGGGTGGCCACGCGCAGTTGGGGGTGGCAGGCCATCAGCAGACTGTAGACCATCAGCCCGGCGCGTTGTGTGAGCCATTTCATGCCGGCATAGGCTTCGGTGACGCTCGCCGGCTCGGCGTCCGCCAGCAGCAGCGGGCGCACCTCGCGCAGCGCGACGACGCGGGCCAGTTCGGCCGCCGGCGCATGCAGCAGGATGACGTCGGAATCCGGGGCAGCGTCGGACACGGCCTCCAGGAAGGAGGCCGCCGAGCCGTTGGCATTGATGTGGCGCAGCGGCAGGCCGCGAGCGGCCAGGTAGGAGAGCCGGGGCGACAGGCGCTCGATGCAGTTGGACAGGTCCACCTGCGCCAGCTCCGAGGGCTGGGGCGAGTGCTCGCCGGCATCGACGACCAGCGTGTGCAGGCCCAGTTCGGCGAAGGCCGCGCACAGGCCCTCGAGCAACACGCCGGCACCCATCACGCGCGGGTTGCTGACGACCGGCACGAAGCGGGTCTTGGAGGCCGCGAAGAGGCGGCGCAGGCCATGGGCTTGATCCTGGGGCATGGCGGCCATCTAGTGGATCGCCCTCATGCCGGCGTCGCTCAGCGGGCCGCCGGCGAAGATCAGGTTGACGTCGGTGTTGTCCATGCGCCAGGCGCCCGAGGCCGCGCCCTTCAGCGCGCGCTGCACCAGGGCCACGCTGGGCAGGCGGTGCCAGTCTTCCGGCACGCGCTGGCCGTTGGCCACGCCCAGCACCTTGAGCTTGTGGCGGATCAGCGTGTCCAGGGCCGGCGCGAGCTTGACGGCCTCGTCGATCTTGCTGAGCACGACGCCCTCGCAGGCCGCGCCCTTCCAGGCACCGACGACGTCCTCGATGGTCTCGCCCTGCTGGGCCGCGTTGATGACCAGCAGCTTCTTGATGCTAGGGTGGGCCAGCATCTCCAGCAATTCCTGGGTGCGGCTGTCGCGCTGGGCCATGCCGGCGGTGTCGATCAGCACCAGCTTCTTGCTGGACAGCAGCTCCAGCAGGTCGTCCAGCGAGGCACGGTCGTGCGCCGTGTGAACCGGCACGCCGAGGATGCGGCCGTAGGCGCGCAGCTGCTCGTGGGCGCCGACGCGGTAGGCGTCCAGCGTGATCAGGCCGAGCTGGCTGGCGCCGTACTTGGTGGCGAAATGCGCGGCCAGCTTGGCGGTCGTCGTGGTCTTGCCGACGCCGGTGGAGCCGATCAGCGCGAAAACGCCACCGCGGTCCTCGATGGCCGGCGCGGCCTCGTCGGTCTGCAGGTTGCGCGACAGCACATGGGCGGCCCAGGCGGTCTCGTCGGCCGGGTCGGTAGCGGCGCCGGTCTTGAAGTCGGACGGGCAGCTCTCGGCCAGCTTGCGCACCAGGGCCGGGCTGAAGCCGAGTTCGAGCAGCTTCTGCGTCAGCCGCGCCTGCACGGGCTGGCGCTGCAGCTTCTCCATGAAGGCCAGCGAGGAGAAGCGCTCCTCGATCAGGCCGCGCATCTGGCGCAGCTCGGCGGCCATGTCCATCTGGCTGCGCTGAGTGGCATTGGGCTGGCCGGGCAGCGGCAGGGGTTCGCTGGTGGCGATGTCGCCCAACTGGGGCACGGCGCGCTGCTGGCCGGGCATGGCGGACGGCAGGCGGATCTCGTCGCGCAGCACCGGCGGCGCGGGGCGGGGTGGGGCCGGCGCGCGCTTGGGCGCCAGCGCGGCCATGGCCTCGCTGGCCCGGCGTTCGCGCTGGACGCGCACGGCATCCAGCGACACCGCGGGCGGCTGCTGCGGCACGGGCGCCGGCCGGGCAGCGGACCGCGCCACGGGGTCGGGCCGGCCGGCGATCTCGGCCTCGCGGCGGCGCAGCACGCGCTCGCGCACATAGTCCTGGAAGTTCAGCGTGCTCATCGCCAGCTGCTGCACGTCGCCCTGCACGTCGGGCGCGCCGAAGCTGGGCTCCTGGCGCTGCGAGCGCTCGGCGAAGCTGGCGCGCTGCGGCGGCTGCTGGGCCGGCAGCGGCGGACGGGCCACGGTGCGCGGCGCACTGGCGGCCATCTGCTCGATCTGACCCATGCCCTCCGGCGCCATGGCCAGCACCTCGACGCCACCGGGCACCGACTTGTTGGACAGCACGACCGCGTCCGCGCCGAAGGCCTGCTTGACCAGGGCGAGCGCCTCGCGGGACGTGGGCGCGTTGAACTTTCGGACATTCATGCTGTGCCTCCGATGATGGAGCCGATGCGGATGGTGTGGGTCTCGGGAATCTCGCTGTGGCCGAGCACCTTGAGACGGGGCGCGGCGCGCTTGAGCAGGCGGGCCATGGGCGCGCGGATCAGGTCGGGCACCAGCAGTGCGGCCGGCACGCCGCGGTCTTCCTGCTTCTGGGCGGTCTCGGCGGCGCTGCGGGCCAGCGTGTCGGCCACGCCGGGGTCCAGGGCCGCGCCGTGCGGCGAATTGAGGGCCTGGGTGACGAGGCGCTCCAGTTCGGGCTCGAGCGCGATGACGTCCAGCTCCTTCGTGGAACCGTAGATCTGCTGCACGATGGCCGGCGCGATATGGGTGCGGATGCGGCGCGCCAGTTCGGCCGGGTCGGTGACGGTGGCGGCGTTCTCGGCGATGGATTCGACGATGGAGCGCATGTCGCGGATGTGCACGCCCTCCTCCAGCAGCAGCTGGAGCACGCGTTGCAGGGTGGCGATGCTGATCATCTTGGGAATCACGTCTTCAATCAGTTGCGGCGCCTGCCTGGTGAGGTGTTCCACCAGCGACTGCGTCTCCACGCGGCCGAGCAGCTTGGCCGCATGCACTTGCATCAAGTGTGAAAGGTGGGTGGCCACGACGGTCGAGCAATCAACGACCGTAAACCCGCTCATTTGGGCCATCTCCCGCTGGCGCTCCTCGATCCACACGGCCGGCAGGCCGAAGGCGGGGTCGGTCGTCGCGGTGCCGATGAGCTTCTGCGTCGCATGGCCCGGGTTGATGGCCAGCCACATGCCGGGGAAGGCCTCGGCCTCGCCGACGACCGCGCCGCGCAGCGAGATGCGGTACTGGCTGGGGCGCAGCTCCAGGTTGTCGCGGATGTGCACCGGCGGCGGCAGGAAGCCGACCTCCTGCGCGAACTTGCGGCGCACGCCCTTGATGCGGCTGAGCAGGTCGCCCTCGCGGGTCTTGTCCACCAGCGTGATCAGGCGGTAGCCGACCTCCAGGCCCAGCGTGTCCACCGGCACCAGGTCCTCCCAGCTCGCCTCGCCAGCGCCCTCGGCGGGCGGCATGATGGGCTTGACGGCCTTGGCGGCCTCCTGGGCCTGCTCCTTGCTGCGCAGCCAGTAGGCCAGATAGCCCATGCCGCCGGCGATCAGCAGGAAGACGACATGGGGCATGCCCGGGATCAGGCCCAGCGCGCCGATGACGGCGGCCGTGATCGCGATGCTCTTGGCCGAGCCGAACACCTGCTTGCCGATCTGGCTGCCGATGTCCTTGTCCGTGCCCACGCGCGACACCACCATGGCCGCGGCCACCGAGATCAGCAGCGCCGGCACCTGGGCCACCAGCGCGTCGCCGACGGCCAGCAGGATGTAGCTGTCGGCCGCCTGGCCGGCCGTCAGGCCGTGCTGGGCCACGCCGATGATGAAGCCGCCGACGATGTTGATGGCCAGGATCAGCATGCCGGCCACGGCGTCGCCGCGCACGAATTTGCTGGCACCGTCCATGGAGCCGAAGAAGTCGGCCTCGTCGCTCAGCTCGGCGCGGCGGCGCTTGGCCTCGGCCTCGTTGATGAGGCCGGCGTTCAGGTCGGCGTCCACCGCCATCTGCTTGCCGGGCATCGCATCCAGCGTGAAGCGCGCGCCGACCTCGGCGATGCGTTCGGCGCCCTTGGTGACGACGATGAAGTTGATGACCACCAGGATGGCGAACACGATCAGGCCGACCGCGAAATTGCCGCCGATCAGGAAGTGGCCGAAGCTCTCGATGACCTTGCCGGCCGCGCCGGTGCCGGTGTGGCCCTGCAGCAGCACCACGCGGGTGGACGCGACGTTCAGCGACAGCCGCATCAGCGTGGTGAGCAGCAGCACGGTCGGGAAGGCCGCGAAATCCAGCGGCCGGATCATGTGGGCCGCCACCATCATCACCATCACGGCCATCGCGATGTTGAAGGTGAACAGCAGGTCCAGCACGAAGGGCGGCAGCGGCAGCACCATCATCGACAGCACCAGCAGCACCGCGATGGGCGCGCCCAGGGCGGCGATGATGGCGGCGCGCGGGCCGAGTAGGCCTTGCAGTCGCTGGATCAGCGGGGTCATTCGGCAAAGTCCTCGTCAGGCTCGGGCTGCCAGCCCGGCTTGTTGTGCGGATCGAGCTCGGGCGGCACATGCGGCTTGGGCATGTCCGGCTTGTTCAGGTTGCGCGACTTCATCGCGGCGCGCAGCTGGTAGACATAGGCCAGCACCTGGGCCACGGCGCCGAACAGCGCAGCGGGGATCTCCTGGTCGACCTTGGCGTGGGCATAGAGGGCACGCGCCAGCACGGGCTGCTGCAGCACCGGCACCTTGCTCTCCTTGGCCAGGTCACGGATCTTCAGGGCCAGCAGGTCGGCGCCCTTGGCGACGACCTTGGGCGCCGCCATCCTGCCCTCCGCATACCTCAGCGCGACCGCGTAGTGAGTCGGGTTCATGACGACCAGGTCGGCCTGGGGCACGGCGGCCAGCATGCGGCGCTTGGCCATCTCGCGCATCTTGGCGCGCACCTTGGCCTTGATCTCGAGGTTGCCTTCGACCTCCTTCAGTTCCTGCTTGGCCTCCTCGCGGCTCATGCGCAGGCGGCGCTTCCACAGCTGGCGCTGCAGCGGCAGGTCGATGGCGGCGAACACGGCCAGCGCCACGGCCAGCAGCACCAAGCCGCCCATCAGCTGCTGGCCGGCATAGGCCAGGGCCGAAGGCAGGGGCACGGACATGATGCCGACATAGGCCGCCAGGCGGTCCTTCAGCACCAGCGCGCCGACGGCCCCCAGCACCAGGGCCAGCAGCACGGCCTTGAGGGCGCTGCCGAAGCCCTGGCCGGTGAACAGCCGGCCCAGGCCCTGGATCGGGTTCATGTGCGAGAACTTGGGTGCCAGCGGCTTCATCGTCCAGTTCCAGCCACCGCTGGCCAGGTTGCTGGCGATGGCCGTGAGCATCAGCAGCGCGGCGACCGGGCCCATCACGGCGGCAAAGGCCAGCGTCATGTCGACGAGGCGCTCGCCGAGGAAGCCGGGCCGGGCGAGCAGGCTGGCGTCGAAATGCAGGCCGGTGGCGATCATCAGGCGCAGCCGCTCGACGATCTGCGGCCCACCCACGGCCAGCACCGCGCCCCCGGCGACCATCATCGCGAAGTGCGGCAGGTCGCGCGAGCGCGGCACCTGGCCCTCGGCACGAGATCGGGCGATCTTCTTGGCCGAGGCTGGCAGGTTGCGGTCTTGTGCGTCTTGGTCGGCCATGGCGGTTCTGCAGCTCTGGCCCGAATTGTTCGAGGCCGTCTGCCGAACTTGAGCGAGAAAAGCGGGCGGGAATCCCGGCTTATCCGGGCTCGCAAATCCGGCCGGACCGCGAGCTATGCACGCTTGCGGGCCGCAACTGCGCCGGGCCCGGCTACCGCCGCCGTTAATCTTGGCGCATGCTCCGCAAGCTGCCCACCCTCGCCCGCCGCCTGGGTCTGCTGACCGCTCTGTTAGCCAGCGGGGCCGGTGCCCAGCAGCCGGTCACGCTGACCATCGAATACCGCGACAAACCGCCCTACACCTACACCGAGGGCGGCAGACCGGCCGGTTTCCTGCTGGAGCGCACGATCAAGCTGCTCAAGCGCGCCGGCATCCAGGCGCGCTACGCCGAAGTGCCGATACGGCGCACGCTGATGAACCTGCAGGCCAACCAGAGCGCCCTGTGCTCGCCCGGCCTGTACAAGAACCCGGAGCGCGAGGCCTATGCGCGCTTCTCGCTGCCCATCCACCGCGACCGGCCCCATGTCGTGCTGGCCCATGCGGATGCGGTCGCGCAGATCCGCGCGATCCCGCGCGTCGCCCAGCTGTTCGCCGACACCTCGCTGCAACCGGGCCTGCTGGAGGGTGCGTCCTACGGCCTGCAGCTGGACCAATACCTCGCGACGGCGGCCCGGCCGCCGATCCGCGCCCAGCTGACGGTGATGCAGCTGGCGCGCATGGTGGGCGCCCACCGCATGGACTACATGCTGATCGACGAGGAAGACCTGGGCTGGCTGCGCCGCGACCCGGAGTTCACGCCGCTGCCGCTGGTGCGCATCGCCTTCGCCGACGCGCCCCGCGGCGAACTGCGCTATCTGGGCTGCTCGCAGCAGGTCGGCCCGCAGACCATGGACCGGATCAACCGAGCCATCCGGGAGTCGCAGCTCGAGGCCCTGACCGACTGAAAACGTAAACGGCCGGCACAAGGGCCGGCCGCTCGGGAGGCGGGGCTGGGTTCAGAAGCCCAGGCTGGCGAGCAGGTCGTCGACCTCGCCCTGGTCGGCCACCACGTCGGTGCGGCCCTCGGGGTTCACGACCGGCCCCTGCAGGATGTTGGGGTCGACCTTCTCGCGCTGGTCGGGCGGCACGACCTGCACCAGCAGCTTGACGAGGCTGTCTTCCAGGTCATTGGCCAGCGTGACGACCTTGGCGACCACCTGTCCGGTCAGGTCGTGGAAGTCCTGGGCCAGCATGATGTCGGTCAGGTGGGCGTCGATGCTCTGGGTGCGGGCCTCGACATCCTTGACGAAATTCATCACCGCACCGCTGGCCACGGCGCGCACCGGGTCGGCCACGATGGCGGCGGCCAGATCCTGCGTGGCCTTGCTGATGCCGGCGTGCTCGGCCTTGGCCTGGTCGACGGAGTTCAGCACCTTCTCGGCGGCGGCGGCCGTCTTGGTGGCAATGTAGTTCAGGCGGCTGCGCGCGTCGGGCAGGCCGTCGGTGGCCACCTGCAGCTTGGGCATGACACCCAGGCGCTGCATCGTGTCGTGCAGGGTGCGGGTGATGGTGCCAAGCTGCTGGAAGACCTCGGGTGAGACGAGCAAAGGCTCCTGGGCCTTGCCCAGTTGCTCCAACTGTTCCATCGACATGGCAGTCCCCTCTTTTGTTTGTTGTCAGGCCGCGGCGGCCAGCTTCTGCATGATCTTCTGGACCTTCTCTTCCAAAGTCGCCTTCGTGAAGGGCTTGACGATATAGCCTGCCGCCCCCGACTGCGCCGCCAGCACGATGTCTTCCTTGCGGGCCTCGGCCGTGACCATCAGCACCGGCAGGTGCTTGAGATTGGGGTCTTCCTTGATGGCCTTCAGCAACTCGAAACCCGTCATGTTGGGCATGTTGATGTCGCTGACGACGAAATCGAACTTGGAGCCCTTGAGCATGTTCAGCGCCTCGACACCGTCCTCGGCCTCTTCGCAGTTGTTGTAGCCGATCTCCTTCAGCAGGCCGCGGACGATGCGGCGCATGGTGGAGAAGTCGTCGACAACCAGGAATTTCATCTCAGCGCTCATGGCTATCCTCTCTCGGGGCGGGATTTCACAGGGGTCAGCCCGCAGTCTAGTTCTAGCGGGCTGAGGCGGGCGATTCAGTTTGCGGCATTTTCCCGCTGAGCGGCACTTGCGTGCCCCCGGTGCTCGGCACTTGCGTGCTCGCGCCCTCTCCCGGCGGCGATGCGGCAGCGTCGTCATCGTCCGGCAGGTTCTTCAGCACGGCGTCCTCGGCATCGCGGTTCATCACGATGATGCTGATGCGCCGGTTCAGGGGGCTGTTGGGGTCCTTGGCGTCGAGCAGCTTGCTGGCGGCCAGGCCCTGCACGCGCAGCATGCGGGCTTCGGACAGGCCGCCCGCCACCAGCTCGCGCCGCGAGGCATTGGCCCGGTCGGCCGACAGCTCCCAGTTGCTGTAGCCCTTGTCGCCGCCCGAGAAGGGCTGGGCGTCGGTGTGGCCCTCCACCGTCAGGCGGTTGGGCACCTCGGTCAGCACGCTGCCGAGCTCGCGCAGCAACTCGCGCATATAGGGCTTCACGACGGCGCTGCCGCTGTCGAACATCGGCCGGTTGCCTTCGTCGACGATCTGGATGCGCAGGCCCTCCTTGGTCATGTCCAGGCGGATCTGCCCGCCCAGGGCGGCGAGCTTGGGGTTCTCGGCCAACACCTTCTCGACCTTGGCCTTGAGCTGCTCCAGCCGCGACTTCTCGGCCTTGCGCTGCTCTTCCTTCAGCGCCCGCAGCGTGTAGCTGGCTTTCTTGGCATTGCTGTCGCCCTCCTTGACCTGGCCGGTCTCCCGCGTGAGGTCCTTGCCGCCCCCCTTGACGACGCTGGACGAGTCGCCCGAACCCGAGCCGCCCAGCATCGACACCTTCAGCGGCGACTGGAAGAAGTCGGCAATGCCCTTCTTGTCGCCCTCGGTCGTGGAGCCCAGCAGCCACATCAGCAGGAAGAAAGCCATCATCGCCGTGACGAAGTCGGCATAGGCGATCTTCCACGCGCCGCCATGCGCCGCGTGGCCGCCCTTCTTCACCTTCTTGATGATGATGGGCTGGAGCTTTTTTGCGTCACCGGCCATTTAGCCCCCCCCCCGATGCGCCTGTGGCGCCTCCCCCCCCAGGGGGGCGCCGCCAGTCGCCTGGCAAAGCCAGTTCGACGGCGGCCGCTTGAAGGGCGCCGCCGACCGACGTCGGCTGGCTGGTCAAGACGCGCAGCATCATTTCTTCTTCACATGACCTTCGAGCTCGGTGAACGACGGCCGGTCACCGGAAAACAGCACCTTGCGGCCGAACTCGATGGCCACTTGCGGCGCATAGCCCTGCATGCTGGCCAACAGCGTGGTCTTGATGCACTGGAACTCCTTGCCGGCGTCCTCGACCTTCTGCTCCAGCAGGCCGGCCAGCGGCTCGGCGAAGCCATAGGCCAGCAGGATGCCCAGGAAGGTGCCGACCAGGGCCGAGCCGATCATGCCGCCCAGCACGGCCGGCGGCTGGCCGACCGAGCCCATGGTGTTCACGACGCCCAGCACCGCGGCGACGATACCGAAGGCCGGCAGGCCGCCCGCAAGGCGCTGCAGCGCGGCGACGGCGGCATGCTCCTCCTGGTGGTGGGTCTCGATCTCGCTGTCCATCAGCGACTCGATCTCGTGCGCGTTCAGGTTGCCCGACACCATCATGCGCAGGTAGTCGGTGATGAACTCGGTGACATGGTGGTCGTTGCCCACCGTCGCGTACTTCTGGAACAGCGGGCTGTTGTGCGGATCCTCGACATCCTTCTCGATGGACATCAGGCCCTCCTTGCGGGCCTTCTGCAGGATGTCGTACATCAGCGCCAGCAGCTCCATATAGCGCGCCTTGCTGTACTTGCTGCCCTTGAAGCAGCTGCCCAGGCCGGCCGCCGTGGCCTTGACCACCTTCATCTGGTTGTTGGCCAGGAAGGCGCCGGTGGCCGCGCCGAAGATGGTGATCATCTCGAACGGCAAGGCGTGCAGGATGACGCCGATGTTCCCGCCGTGGGCGATGAACACGCCGAAGATGCAGGCCATGGAAAGGGCCCAGCCGATGAGGACGAACATGCGCGGTCGAGTTGGGGGTGTTCAGGCCATATCGGCCCGCTGCCGGGGGGCTTGAGCGAGTATGCCGCGGAGAAGCGGCACCCAAACCTTCATTTGGCGGGCTTTGGCGTCGCAATCCGCCCCGGCCGGTAAAGCCACACGAACTGCCCACCGCCCAGTTGCCACTGCGCCACCGGCACCGCCTCAGGCACCGCGAAGTCCAGGCTTACGAGCCAGGCCTCGGGGCCGAGCTCGGCGCAGGCCTTGGCCCAGACGCGCGGCATGGACTCGGGCCGCTGGAACACATAGACGAGGGCGAAGGGCGCCCAGTCGTCGGCCCAAAGATCTCCCCGGCGCACGGTTGCTTCGGGCACACGCCAGTGTGCGAGCCAGGCAAGCGGGGGACTTAACTCGACCCCCTCGACGCGGGCAGCCGGATAGATGCGCACAAGTTCTCGCAGGCCATCACCGGCGCCGCACCCGGCATCCAGCACGCGGGCCCCGGCCCCAAGCGGCGCGAATGTCGGCACGCTCTCGAGGGCGTTCTGCGGCGTCGGGAAAAGCGGCGCATCGGTCCAGGCATGGCGCGGGTAGAGCCACCACAACAGCAACAATGGCGCCAGCCAAAGCAGGCTCGAGGCACCGCCCTGCCAATCCAGGCCCAGCACCGAAACCGGGAAGCCAAGCGCGACGATGAGGCCGCGCCAACGATCACGCTGCCGCCAGCCAAGCACCGCCCCGGTGGCGACACCCAGCGTCAAAGCCGGGCCAGCCGCCAGGCCGGTCGCGCGCGCCACCGAATAGATCAGCCAGGCCGCCAACCAGGCCCACAGCGCCGACAGCGGCCAACGCCCGCCCATGGCAATGGGTCGCCGCGCGGCTAGTGCATCTGGATCGAGCCCTGCGCCCGGCCCTTGCCCGCACGCGCCGGCGGGTTGCACAGGCCGCAGATGAAGTGGCGGGCGATCTCGTGCGGGTGGGTCACGAACTGGCCGTTGCACTTGGAGCACTTGGTCAGCGTCAGCATGCCGTTGTCGACGAACTTCACGAGGCGCCAGGCGCGGGTGACGGACAGCATGGCCTCCAGCCCCTGGGCATGGGTCTGCTCCTGATAGAGCTGGTAGGCCTTGATCACGGTGTCGATCTCGTCCATCTCCGCGGCCTTGTTCAGGTACTCGTGGATGTTCAGGAACAGGCTGGCATGGATGTTGGGCTGCCAGGTCATGAACCAGTCGGTCGAGAACGGCAGCTGGCCCTTGGACGGCGACTTGCCGCTCACTTCCTTGTACAGGCGCAGCAGTCGCTCATAGGACAGGTCGGTCTCCGATTCCAGCACCTGCAGGCGGGCACCGAGGTGGATCAGCTGAACGGCACGTTCGATCTGCCTGGCTTCGGTGAGGATGCTCTTGACGCGCATGGTGGGCTCCTGGAATTCGGTGTGTTCGGTATTCGGTATTGCGGGCGAGCGCCGGGCCGTGCCCAAGCCGCCCGCCTCAGGGGATGCCGCTCAGGGGCTGGCCCCTGAGCGATCCCCACCCCCTCGGGGGGTCAGCGGCGCGTAACCGCGCCGCCGGGGGCCTCAGACATGTTCATGGCGGCCAGCCATGAGGATGGAGGCGTGCAGGCGACTGACGCTTTCGTTCGCACCCGGCTTGCTGTGATTGGTCAGCAGGCCCCACACCAGGTCGTCGCTCATGCGGAAGGCGCATAGCAGCGTGTTGCCGGCCGCGATCTTCATGATCTGCGCCGGGCTCAGCGTGCCGATCAGCGTCGCCGTCTCCTCGCTGATGCCCAGCCGGTACAGGGCCTGCTCGCGGTCGGCGCGGATCAGGCTCTGGGCCAGCATCAAATAGGACAGGTTGGCTTCGCGGATTTCGGCAAGGATCTGTTCGGCTTTCATGGGGGCTCCGTGTCTGCTGGCAACGTGTTTCGGTATGCGACGGATTGTGAAGAGCACGAATAGCGGTCGGGATCGGGCCATTTCGGCGACTTGAGTCCGGGTATTTCCACCCCCGGTGTAGGAATTTGCCTGACAAGGCTGCTACAGCCTTGGCCGATTCGCCTTCGCCGCCAGCCCCGCCCGCAGCGCGGCTTTGGCTGGGCGCACAGCGACGCAGTTCACGAATCGCCACGATTTCGGTGGGCGATTTCTCATTTCTTCAGCGAGTGCCGCAACAAAGGATTCAAGTTCTCCGCCGGCCATTCCGATAAACGCTGCAACGGCAGCCGAGGAATTGGCGTCGTGTCCGGAGTGGCCACCCAGGTGGCGGATGCCGGGCGCAGCAGGGCGGGCCAGCCCCTCTGCGGCAGATTGGGGCTCAAGGCGTCGGCTGTCCGACTCCCGCGGCTCCGGCGATGCCGGCGCTCCTGCCGGAAGTCAATTCAACTCGAAGGAGTTACATCATGTCGATGCAGATCAACACCAACCTGAACTCGCTCAGTGCTCAGCGCAATGCCAGCAAGGCGCAGAACGACCTGAGCACCGCCATCGCTCGCCTGTCCTCCGGCCTGCGCATCAACAGCGCCAAGGACGACGCCGCCGGCCTCGCGATTTCCGAGCGCTTCACCTCGCAGATCAACGGCCTGAACCAGGCCGCCCGCAATGCCAACGACGGCATCTCGCTGGCGCAGACGGCTGAAGGCGCGCTCGGCTCCATCGGCAGCAACCTGCAGCGCATGCGCGAACTGGCCGTGCAATCCGCCAACGCGACCAACAGCTCCAGCGACCGCGCCGCCCTGCAGCAGGAAGTCACGCAGCTCGCCGCCGAAATCGACCGTGTCTCGACGCAGACCCAGTTCAACGGCTTGAACCTGCTGGACGGCAGCTTCCAGGCCCAGCAATTCCAGGTCGGCGCCAATGCCGGCCAGACCATCACGGTGGCCAGCATCGCCAGCGCCCGCGCCAGCGCCCTCGGCCAGTACCAGGGCTTCTCCGCGAGCAACGTGTCGATCGGCACGGCGAGCAATACCGCCGCAGCGCTGTCGGTGAACGTGGGTGGCACCAACTACAACCTCGGCTCCGTGGCCGTCGACGCCAAGGCCCAGGCCGCAGCAATCAACTCGGGCAACGTCCCCGGCCTGACCGCCACCGCCAACGCCACCGTCGTCGCCGCTGGCGTCTCGGCTGCCGCCTCCAGCGCCTCCGGTACAGCGACCTTCACTGTCAACGGCATCGCCATCAGCGTCGCCGGCACGACCGGCGGCGCCGGCCTGACCTCAAACCGGGCCGCTGTCGTCTCCGCGTTTAACGCACAGTCGGCCGCCACCGGCGTGTCTGCCACCGACACCGGCGCCGGCGTCCAGCTGACCGCCGCCGATGGCCGCAATATCACGGTCGCATACGCGGCTGGCACGTTCACTGGCTCTGCCTCGACCGACTTCGGCGTCAGCGCCGCGGCCCTGGCCACCAATGGCGGCACGGTCAACCTCGCGTACACCGCCCCGGCAGGTGTCTCGGGCACGGTCGCCTTCACACAGGCTGGTGGCCTGAGCGCCAGCAACGCCATTGCCGCGACCGGCACGCAGGTCAGCGCGATCGACATCTCGACGGTCGGCGGCGCCAACTCCGCCCTGTCGGCCATCGACGCCGCGCTGGCTTCGGTCAACGGCAGCCGCGCCAACCTCGGCGCGATCCAGAATCGCTTCAGCTCCACGATCGACAACCTGTCGACCACGAGCAACAACCTGTCGGCCTCTCGCAGCCGCATCCAGGACGCCGACTTCGCCGCGGAAACCGCCAACCTCAGCCGCGCCCAGGTGCTGCAGCAGGCCGGCACGGCCATGGTGGCCCAGGCCAACCAGCTGCCGCAGCAAGTGCTGACGCTGCTGCGTTAAGCACGCCTGAGTCGCGCCGCGCCGCAAGCGTGGCGCCGCGGGCCGACTTTCTCCGGGGCAACCCGGCGAGAGCCGGCCCGCAGTCATTTGGGAGGCAGGAATTGGCCGTAAAAGCCGCCGCTTATCCGGGCTAGGCCGAGGTGCCGTGCTCGGAAGAATTCGTACACCAAATTCCGGATCGGCATTTGGCGTTCGGATCGACGGAATCGATCCACGAATGCAAGGCTTTCACGGAGAGATTTCATGCCGCAGACCATCAACACCAATCTGTCGTCCCTGACTGCCCAGCGCAATGCCAACCGGACGCAGAACGATCTGAGCACCGCGATCCAGCGCCTGTCGTCCGGACTTCGCATCAACAGCGCCAAGGACGACGCCGCCGGCCTCGCGATCGCCGAACGCTTCACGTCGCAGATCCGCGGCCTGAACCAGGCGGCCCGCAATGCCAACGACGGCATCTCGCTGGCCCAAGTGGCCGAAGGTGGCCTGGGCTCGATCGGCAGCAACCTGCAGCGCATGCGCGAACTGGCCGTGCAGTCCGCCAACGCGACCAACAGCACCAGCGACCGCGCCGCGCTGCAGCAGGAAGTCGCCCAGCTCTCCGCCGAAATCGACCGCGTCGCGACGCAGACGCAGTTCAACGGCCTGAACCTGCTGGACGGCAGCTTCCAGGCCCAGCAATTCCAGGTCGGCGCCAATGCTGGCCAGACCATCACGGTCGCCGGCATCGCCAGCGCGCGAGCCAGCGCCCTCGGCCAGTTCCAGGGCTTCACGCTCACCGGCCAGTCCATCGGCACGGCCAGCAACACGCCAGCCGCACTGACGGTCAATGTCGGCGGCGCTGGCCCCGTGGCGATCGGCACCGTCGCCGTCGACGCCAAGGCCCAGGCCTCGGCGATCAACTCCGCCAATATTGCCGGACTGACCGCCACCGCCAATGCCACCAGCGTCGCCGCGGGCACCTCGACCGCCAACTCCTCGGCCTCCGGCGCGGCCACCATCACCGTCAACGGCGTGGCCATCAACGTCAACGGCACGACCGGTGGTGCAGCGCTGGCCTCCAACCGCGCCAACGTCGTCGCCGCACTGAATGCGCAATCGGCCGTGACCGGCGTGAATGCCACCGACACTGGCTCGGGTGTCGCGCTGACGGCTGCCGACGGCCGCAACATCACGGTGAGCTATGCCGCGGGCGCCTTCACCGGCTCCAACCTGACCGACTTCGGCATCGGCGCCACGTCCGGCACCACCTATGGTGGCACGATCAACATCAACTACGTCGCGCCTCCCGGCACGAGCGGCAGCGTGGTGTTCGCCCAGGCCGGCGGCCTGAACTCGACGACCGCCATCGGCGCCACCGGCACCGCCGTCAGCGCGATCGACATCTCGACCGTGGGCGGCGCCAACGCCGCGCTGTCGGCCATCGATGCCGCCCTCACCACGATCAACAGCAACCGCGCCACGCTGGGCGCGATCCAGAACCGCTTCAGCTCCACGATCGACAACCTGCAGACGGCCAGCGACAACCTGTCGGCCTCGCGCAGCCGCATCCAGGACGCCGACTTCGCCGCGGAAACCGCCAACCTCAGCCGCGCCCAGGTGCTGCAGCAGGCCGGCACGGCCATGGTGGCCCAGGCCAACCAGCTGCCGCAGCAGGTGCTGGCGCTGTTGAAGGGCTGATGACGCCCTTCGCCCCGAGGTTGCGCCCGGCGGCGTGACTTCCGTCCGCGATTCGGAAGGTAAAGCACCTAAAATTTCGCCTGTCTGACCCGATAAATGTAGGACTATGACCTCCATCAGCGGCACCTCGACGATGTCGTCGCCCGGCATCGGCAGCGGACTCGACGTCAACAGCATCATCACCCAGTTGATGGCGGTCGAGAACCTGCCGATGAAAGCCCTGCAGACAAAGGCCCAGGGCATGCAGACCCAGTTGTCTGCCTTCGGTCAGATGCAGTCGCTCGTGTCCTCGCTGCAGGATGCCACCACGCCGCTGTTGACGGCGTCGAACTATTCGCTGACCTCCGCCACGACTTCCGATGCAAGCAGCGTCGGCGTGACCAGTTCGGCGAGCGCGGTGCCGGGCAATTACGCAGTGTCGGTCAGTGCACTGGCCGCACCGCAGACGCTGGTCAGCGCGAGCGGCCAGTTTTCCGCTGCCACCGATGTCGTCGGCACGGGCACGCTCACGATCAATCTCGGCAGTTGGAATGCCGGGCAGACGGCCTTCACGCCGAAGTCCGGCGCTCAATCGATCAGCATCGCAATCGACTCGACGAGCAACACGCTGGCCGGCATCCGCGACAAGATCAATGCGGCCAATGCCGGTGTCACGGCCACCATCGTCACCGATTCCTCCGGCGCTCGCCTGGCCCTGCAGTCCTCGTCGACGGGAGCGGCCAATGGCTTCAAGGTCTCCGTCACCGACGACGACGGGACCAACACGGATGCGGCAGGACTGTCCCGCCTCGCTTTCGATCCCACGAGCGGGGTCACGCAGATGACGCAGACCACCGCGGCGGCGGACACCCAGGCCACGGTCAACGGCATCTCCATCTCCAGCCCCGGCACGACGTTGACCAATGTCATCCAGGGGCTGACGCTGAACGTCAACAAAGTGACCACTTCGCCGGTTCAGGTGGCGGTCACGGCCAACACCGACGCGGTCAAGACGATGGTGAAGAGCTTCGTTGCAGCCTATAACGCGCTCAGCGCCTTCGTCAGCGCCAACACCGCCTATGACCCGGTGGCCAAGAAGGGTGCCCTGTTGCAGGGCGACCGCACGACGCTGAGCCTTCAGTCCCAGTTGCACAATGTCCTGGGCGGCTTCGATACGGCGTCGACTGTGTTCACCACGCTCAGCTCGATCGGCCTGCAGTTCCAGAAGGACGGCTCGCTCAAGGTCGACGACACCAAGCTGAGTGCGGCGGTCCAGAACATGCCCGAGCTGCAGAAAGCGCTGGCCAATGTCGACACGACCAACCCGTCCAACAACGGCATCCTCAAGAAGCTGTCCGACTGGGAGAATGTCGCGCTGGGCGTCGACGGCTCGCTACCGACCCGCCAGCAGTCGATCCAGAAAATGATCGCGTCCAACCAGAAGGATCAGGACGCCCTCCAGACCCGCTTGGATCTGACGCAGAAACGGCTGCAGGATCAATACTCGGCACTGGATGCGACCATGTCGCAGGCCAACTCGCTGGCAAAATATATGACGCAGCAGATCACGACTTGGAACAACCAGAAGTCGGGCT
The DNA here is from genome assembly GCF_004342485.1 of Roseateles saccharophilus. Taxonomy (GTDB): domain Bacteria; phylum Pseudomonadota; class Gammaproteobacteria; order Burkholderiales; family Burkholderiaceae_C; genus Pelomonas; species Pelomonas saccharophila. The sequence continues at coordinate 139,978 of NZ_SMBU01000009.1, read as the reverse complement.
AAAGAGCGCGAACTAATGGCGTTTGACACGCCAATCCCGGTTCAAGAATCGGCCTCGACGGCCGAAAACAAGACAAGTGAACCGGAGTCCAGCGTGATGTTCAGCATGCCTCAGTCCTTCGGCGGCCGCCGCCCCCCCGCCAACGCCTATGCCGAGATCGGCACCAGCACGGCAACCGACGACGCAAGCCCCCACAAGCTCATCGGGCTGCTCTACAACACCTTGTTGAGCGACATCCATACGGCCCGCGGCGCCATGCAGCGCGGCGACATGCCCGCCAAGGCCCATGCGATCAGCCGGGCCGTGCGCATCGTCGACGAAGGCTTGGCGGGCGTCCTCGACATGTCCCGCGGTGGCGAAATCGCCAAGCGCCTCGCTGCCCTCTACGACTATCTGGCCCGCCGCCTCACCCTGGCCAACCTGCACAACGACGAGGCCGCCCTGGTCGAATGCGCCAAGCTGGTCGACACCCTGAAGGATGCCTGGGACGGCATCGCCGCGCAGGTGCATGCCGGCGCACAGGCCCCCTCCTCCGTGAGCGCAGGTTGACCATGAACGCCGCCCTGCTGAGTTACTACGAAGCGATCGAACAGGCCAGTGCCGACATGCTGTCCGCCGCCCGAAACGGCAATTGGGATGAAGTGGTCCGGCTGGAAGGGGCCTGCGTGCTGCTGATCTGCCAGCTCAAGGCAGCCGCGAACCGGGGGACGCTCGCCCCTGGCGAATCCACCCTGAAAACACGCATCATGCAGCGCATCCTTCTCAACGATGCCGAGATTCGCCATCTCGCCGAGCCCTGGCTCGAGGACCTCGACCGAGTACTGGCCGGCCGCCCCGTGCTGACGCACTGAAACACGCCCCCCCCCCTTTCACACCGCCCGGAACTACAATTCCAGGCACCAAGGCGTGACATCTGTCGCACCCTGGTGCCTAAAGTTCTTCGTCGAACTGCCGATAGGCTGGTGAAAGACCTTCAATTTGGACTGAAGGGGATCGTGATGAACAGCGTCAACGGCGTGGGAGCCGTCACCTCCTACAGGACGGACAGCGTGGATGCACGCAACAATTCGGCCTCTGACACCACGTCTCAGGCACGCAGGGATGCGCTCGCCGCTAACCTGACGGAACAGATCGACAAGGTCACTCAGCAACCCATCCCTCCCCGCTTCCCGTGGTTGAGCAGGCTCACTGCCGAGTTGGAAGCGGCCGCCAAGCAGCGGCCCACGTTCCCGCCCACGTCGGCTCTGGGCAACAACATCGACAAGACCGCCTGACCTCTCACTGCAGCTACGCCTGCCTGGGAAGGCCGCCCTGATCGGCACATCGCCGCTTCGGCGCACTTGGCGCGGCTACCATCGTCCGCATGTCCGCCACAACTCAAGCCGCCCCGGAAGAACTGCGCGTCTCCACCATCACCGAGATCACCGCCTACCTGCAGCAGCTGCAGCGTGAGGACGCCGCGCTGATGCTCAGCGGGCCGCCCGGTCTGAGCCTGCCCAGCCGCATCGTCGCGCTGGACCCGGCGGCCGACCTGCTCGGCCTGGAGATCGGCGCCGACCCCGAAGGCATCAGCCAGGCCCTGGTGGCCGGTGGCGAGATCACCGCCGTCGCCTACCTCGGCACGATCAAGCTGCAGTTCGAGCTCGAAGCCTCCGTCCTCGTCAGCGGCGCGCAGGGCGCCGTGCTGCGCGGCACGCTGCCGACGCGGCTCTACCGCTTCCAGCGTCGCCAGTCCTACCGCGTGCAGCCCGCCGGCAGCCTCTACCCGCGCGTCGTCGTGCCCGGCGGCGCCCAGCCCGGGCACGCGCTGCGGGTGCTGGACATCAGCATCGGCGGTCTGGCTCTGGCCCTGCCGGCCGACGTGGACCCGGCCCCGCTGCTGCCCATCGGCCATGTCGCCGCCGGCCTGGTGCTGGAGCTGGACCGCATCACCGCGCTGCGGGTCGCGCTGCTGCCCCACCACGCCAGCCCGATCGGCGGTGACCCCGGCGGCACGCGCCAGCTCGGCTGCGCCTTCGTCGACCTCGACGCCGCGGCCGGGCGCTCGCTGCAGGTCTATGTGGACCAGACGCAGAAGCGCCGGCGCCTGCTGAAGCTGGACCTATGAAGCCACGTCGCATCTCGGGCTTCACGTTGCTTGAAGCGGTCTTCACGGTGGCCGTGCTGGCCATCATCCTGGCCGCGGCCGTGCCCAGCTATGCCAACTACCTGGCCCGCCAGCGCCTGCGCCATGTCGCCGAGCTGCTGGAGCAGGACCTGCGCCACGCCCGCGCAATCAGCGTCCAGGAGGGGCGCAGCGTCTACGTCAGCTTCCAGAGCGGCGCGCAATGGTGCTGGGGCTCGAGCCGCCAGGCCCCCTGCGACTGCGCCACCGGCCAGCCGCGCTGCGAGCTCGGCGGTGTCAGCGCGCGCGAGCACAAGGGCACGCTGCTGCAGTCCGGCCAGGGTGTCACCTTCGAGGCCGGCCTGGGCCGGGCCCAGGGCTGGACGCGCATCGGCATCTCCAACGACCGCAACCAGCAGCTCTACCTGGACCTGGGCCCGCTCGGCCGGCCGCAGATCTGCGGCGCCGACTCGCGCGGCGGCTGTTGATCGGCCCTCCCCCTACCGGCTGGCGCCGGCCCCCTCAAGGGGCGCTGCCGGTGGCCCGGCAAAGCCGGTTCCACGGCAGCCGCTTGGGAAGACACCAAATCGAGCGAAGCGCTCAGATCTGCATGTTCATGATCTCGGAGTAGGCCGAGACCAGGCGGTTGCGCACCTGCAGCGTCGCCTGGAAGCCGATCTGGGCCTTCTGCATCGAGACCATGGTCTCCTCGAGGCTGACGGTGGGGTTGTCGAGCTGCACCTCGCGCTGCAGCCGCGTCGCCTCGTTCTGCTGGGCACTGACGTTCTTCAGCGCCTGCGTCATCGCGTCGCCGAAGCTCGCGCCGGTCGTGGCGGCCGGCTTCACGGACAGCGGCTGGCCGTTGACCCCCAGGCCCGCGCGGGCGGCAGCCTGGGCGAAATCGAAGGGGCGCAGCTTCATGTCCATGGGGCGGCACTTTGGCAGCAAGCCGCGGACGCGAAGCCCCGAGATACGCGGGCGGGGTCGGCCACTTCAGCGCTTTCTTGAGGAGGTCGGCACGAATAATTTGCGCCATCGGCCGATCCAGGCCCTCCTCTCGTTCCTTGCCGCCTTCATGGACACAGCCCTGAGCGCCCCCGCAGCAGCCCCGATGATGGTCACGCCCGTCGAGGCGCCCAACTTCGTCCAGCGCATCAACGGCCTGCCGCTGCGCAGCAAGCTGACCATGGGTGCCGGCCTGCTGGCCCTGGCCGGCGCCGTGCTGGCCGTGACGCTGTGGTCGGCCCAGGGCGACTACCGTCCGCTGTTCACCGGCCTGGCCGACAAGGACGGCGGCGCCGTCATCGGCCAGCTCGCGGCGATGAATGTGCCCTACAAGCACGAGGCCGGCGGCACCATCCTCGTCCCCGCCGGCCAGGTCTACGAGCTGCGCATGAAGCTCGCCGCCCAGGGCCTGCCCAAGGGCGGCACGGGCAACACGGTCGGCTTCGAGCTGATGGACAAGTCCAGCATCGGCCAGACCCAGTTCAACGAGAGACTGAACTTCCAGCGCGCGCTGGAAGGCGAGCTGACGCGCACCATCACGGCCTTGTCCGACGTGGCCGACGCGCGTGTGCACCTGGCCATCCCGCAGCAGAACGGCTTCTTCCGCGAGCAGCAGAAGCCCAGCGCCAGCGTGATGCTGACGCTGCGCGGCGGACGCACGCTGGACCGCGCCCAGATCGCCGGCATCGTCCACCTCGTCTCCAGCAGCGTGCCCGAGCTCGCGCCCAAGGCGGTCAGCGTGCTCGACCAGACCGGCGCCCTGCTCTCCCAGGCCGGCCCCGACGGCGCCAACGGCCTGGACAGCCAGCAGCTGCAATACAAGCAGCAGGTCGAGGCCGGCTACAACAAGCGCATCCTCGAACTGCTGGAGCCGGTCGTCGGCCGCGACAACCTGCGCGCCACGGTGACGGCCGACGTCGACTTCTCGCAGACCGAGGCCACCGCCGAGGAATACCGCCCCAACCAGGGCGCCAACACCCAGGCCTCGGTGCGCTCCAGCCAGAGCAGCGAGCAGACCAATGCCAACGCCGCCCAGCCCACCGGCGTGCCGGGCGCCGCCACCAACCAGCCGCCGGTGCCGGCCACCGCACCCGTCAACGGCGCCAGCGCGCCGCTGCAGGCCGCCCAGGGCAGCAGCGGCACGAGCAGCAACCGGCGCGAGCAGGTCACCAACTACGAGCTCGACAAGACGGTGCGCGTCACGCGCGGCGCGGTCGGCAACGTCAAGCGCCTGAGCGCGGCCATCGTCGTCAACCAGCGCAGCGTGACCGACGCCAAGGGCAAGACGACGACCCAGCCCGTGCCGGCCGAGGAGATCACCCGCCTGACCGAGCTCGTCAAGGAGGCCATGGGCTTCAGCGGCGAGCGCGGCGACTCGGTCAAGGTCGTCAGCGCGCCCTTCGTCGTCGACAAGACCGAGCCGGCGGACATGCCGCTGTGGAAGCAGCCCTGGCTGACCGACCTGCTGCGCAGCGCCATCGTGCCGGCAGCCTGCGTGCTGATCGCGCTGATCGCCGTGTTCGGCATGATCCGCCCGGCCATCAGGGCCGCCGCCCCGCCGCCGCCGGAGCAAAAGCCCGAGACCGTGGACGAGGTCGTGGACGACACTGAACTGCTGCCCGGCGCCGCCGGCATGCCCAAGCTCGAGGCCCCGGTGCACAGCGAAAAGCTGAACCGCGCCCGCGCGCTGGCACGCGACAATCCGGTCGCCGTCGCCAACATCGTGCGCGACTGGATGGCGGGTGAGACGCCCGCATGAAAATGACCCACCCCCTACTCGCTTCGCGAGCCCCCTCAAGGGGGCCGAGCCCGGACACAGGCAGTCCTGTGGACTGCTTGTGCCTGGCGAGGGACAAGGCCTCCGGCCTTGGCAGCTGCAAGTGGCCCGGCAAAGCCGGTTCCACGGCAGCCGCCTGGGAAGGCACTGCGCCTTTGCGTGAGGTTTGAGCATGGATGACAAGGGCATCGAGAGCGCCGCAATTCTGTTGATGTCGCTGGGCGAGGAGGAGGCCAGCGAGGTCTTCAAGCATCTGTCGCCCAAGGAGGTGCAGGCGCTGGGCGAGACGATTGCCAAGCTCAAGGTCATCAAGCGCGCCCAGGTCGAGCTGGTGCTGGACAAGTTCGACGACGTCGCCGAGACCCACAGCACCCTGGTCACCGACACCGACGAATATGTGCGCGCCGTGCTGCGCAAGGCCCTCGGCGAGGACAAGGCCAACCTGCTGCTGGACCGCATCCTGCAGGGCAGCGACGTCTCCTCCATCGAGAGCCTGAAGTGGATGGATGCCGCCAGCGTGGCCGAACTGCTGCGCAACGAGCACCCGCAGATCATCGCGGCCATCCTGGCCCATCTGGACTTCGACCAGACCGCCTCGGTCCTCAAGCTCTTCCCCGAGCGCGGCCGCAACGAGGTGCTGATCCGCATCGCGACGCTGGACGGCATCCAGCCGACCGCGCTGAAAGACCTCAACGAGGTCATGAGCCAGATCCTGGCCGGCGGCGAGCGCATGAAGAAGAGCTCGCTGGGCGGCGCCAAGACGGCGGCCGAGATCATCAACATGATGGGCTCCAGCGTCGAGGCCTCGGTGCTGGACTATGTGCGCGAGGCCGACGCCGACCTGGCCCAGAAGATCATGGACAACATGTTCACGTTCGACGACCTGAACAAGATCGACGACCGGGGCATCCAGGCCGTGCTGAAGGAAGTGCAGACCGAGAGCCTCATCGTCGCGCTCAAGGGCGCCAGCGCCGAGCTGCGCGAGAAGATCTTCCGCAACATGTCCACCCGCGCCGCCGAGACGCTGCGCGAGGACCTCGAGACCCGCGGCCCCGTGCGCCTGTCCGAGGTCGAGGCCGAGCAGAAGGAAATGCTCAAGATCGTGCGCCGCCTCGTCGACGAAGGCCAGATCGTGCTCGCCGGCGGCGGTGACGATCAATTTGTCTAGAACATGAAGCCCCTCGTCCAAGGAGTACCTTGGCCGGTCCCCCTGGGGGACGGCGATGCTTGCCGGCGCGACCGGCAAGCACATCGCCATGACGGGCCGGCTTGGGAACTGGAGTCGGACACAAGCAGTCCCTGCGGACTGCTTGTGCCTACGAAAGGCCATTGGCCTCTGGCCAATGGCAGGCCCGGCGCTCGGCCCGAACTGCATCCGATCAGCGATGCCCTGGAGAGCGACTGATATGGTCACCAGTCGTCAACCGCCGCGGCAGGTGCCGCCGCCCGACCGCCGCGAGGGCGAGCGCCGCGCCACCTACGCGCGCTTCATCCCCGGCGAGGAGGTCCAGGGCGCCAAGGCCTGGAACCCGGACAACCTGGGCGATACCGCGCCCTCGCCCTTCGCGCCGATGCGCCCCGGCACGCCCGCCGTACCCAACCCGGCCGCCCCCGCGGCCGCCGAGCCGCCCCCGCCGCCGCCCCAGCCCGACGTGCAGGAGCAGCTGCAGGCCGTGCGCCAGGGCGGCTACCAGGACGGCTACCGCGACGGCATGGCCGCGCTGGACGCCTTCAAGCACAGCTTCGCCCAGCAGATCAGCGCACAGGTCGGCACCCTGGTGAAGAACTTCGATGCCGAACTGCAGGCCCTGGAGGGCGACATGGCCCAATCCGTCGCCCGCATCGCCGTCGAGCTGGCCCGCCAGGTCGTGCGCAGCGAGATCGAGCAGCGCCCCGAGCTGATCGCGCGCGTCGCGCATGACGCGGTGGAGGCGCTGCAGTTGTCGGCCCGCCATGTGCGCGTGCGCGTACACCCCGACGACTACCCCCTGGTGCAGCAAGGCGCCGGCAGCGAGATGCAGGCCCGCGAGGCCCAGCTCGTGCCCGACCCGGACGTGCCGCGCGGCGGCGTCAAGGTGGACGCCGACATCGCCAGCGTCGACGCCACGCTCGCCACGCGCTGGCAGCAGGCCGTCTCCGCCATCGGCCAGAAGTCCATCTGGGAAGACCGCCGCGAAGGCGACAGCGATGACGAGTGAGCGCACTGGCCGCTGGCAGCGCTACCTCTGCGACCTCGAGACGCTGGCCGGCAATGCCGCGCCGCTGGAGTCCCACGGCAAGCTGGTGCGCGTGGCCGGCCTGGTGCTGGAGGCCACCGGCATCCGCGTCCCGCTGGGCTCGGTCTGCCGCATCCAGATGCCCAGCAGCGGCAACAGCCCGCGCCGCGGCATGGCGCCCGTCAACGCCGAGGTCGTCGGCTTCTCGGGCGACCGCGCCTACCTGATGCCCACCGACGAGGTGCAGGGCCTGTCCAGCGGCGCCACCGTCGTGCCGCGCCACCTGCCGCCGCTGGCACCCCGGCTGGGCCAGCCCCTGCACCCCTGGCGCCGCGGCGAGGACCGCGGCCTGCACCTGCCGATGGGCGACGGCCTGCTCGGCCGCGTCGTCGACCCGCACGGCCACCCGCTGGACCGCGGCGGCGACATCGGCAACATCCACAACGAACCCATGGTGCGCCGGCCCATCAACGCGATGGACCGCGACCCGGTGCGCACGCCGCTGGACACCGGCGTGCGCGCGATCAACGCGCTGCTGACCGTCGGCCGCGGCCAGCGCCTCGGGCTGTTCGCCGGCACCGGCGTCGGCAAGTCGGTGCTGCTCGGCATGATGGCGCGCTATACCCAGGCCGACGTCATCGTCGTGGGCCTCATCGGCGAGCGCGGCCGCGAGGTCAAGGAGTTCATCGAGGACATCCTCGGCGAGGAGGGCCGCAAGCGCAGCGTCGTCGTCGCGGCACCCGCCGACGCGCCGCCGTTGATGCGCATGCAGGGCGCCCATTACGCGACCGCGATCGCGGAGTATTTCCGCGACCAAGGCCGCCACGTGCTGCTGCTGATGGACTCGCTGACGCGCTACGCGATGGCCCAGCGCGAGATCGCCCTGGCCATCGGCGAGCCGCCCGCCACCAAGGGCTATCCGCCGAGTTGCTTCGCCAAGCTGCCCCAGCTGGTGGAACGCAGCGGCAACGGCTTGGCCGGCGAGGGCTCGATCACGGCCTTCTACACCGTGCTGACCGAGGGCGACGACCCGCAGGACCCGATCGCCGACGCGGCGCGCGGCATCCTGGACGGCCACATCGTGCTGTCGCGCGAGCTGGCCGAGGCCGGCCACTACCCGGCCATCGACATCGAGCGCTCCATCTCGCGGGTGATGACCAGTGTTGCACCCCAAAACCAGGTCGATTCCGCGCGTCGCTTCCGCCAGCTTCTGGCGAAATACAACAAGGCCCGCGACCTGATCCAGCTCGGCGCCTATGCCCCGGGCAGCGACCCCGAGCTGGATCTGGCCGTGCGCCTGCATGCCGACATGACGCGGCTGCTGCAGCAGGACATGCACAGCCCGGCACTTCTTCACGCCAGCGTCAGCCAGTTGCAGGCCGTGGTCCAGGGCGCCTAAACCCCGGGGACAGGCGCGCCGATAACGACTTAGCGCCGGGCCGCCGGCCTGTGCGCGCGCTGGAGTTTTGAATGAGTGCAACCACGCTGAGCCTGCTGCTCGAACGCGCCGAGGCGGAACGCGACGCCGCCGCCCAGGCCCTGCATGCGGCCAACGCCCAGGCCCAGGCCGCGCGCGCCCAGCATGGCGAGTTGTCCGGCTACCGCCAGGAATACCAGCAGCGCTGGACCGAGCAGTTCTCGCGCGCGACGACGATGGACATCGTCGCCTGCTACCAGAGCTTCGGCCAGCGCCTGAACCAGGCCGTAGACACGCAGGGCCATGTCGCCCAGCATGCCGACCAGCGCGAAGTGCGCGCCCGCGACACGCTGCGCGCGGCCGAGATGCGCGTGGCCGCGCTGCGCCAGCTCATCAAGCGCCGCGAGGCCGAGGCCCGGGCCGCCGCCGACCGCCATGAGCAGCGTACTGCCGACGAATTCGCCGCCCGTGTGCATCTGCGCCGCAGCCTGCAAGCCCACGCCTGATGCCATGCTGAGCCCGCAAGCCGCCGTCAACGCGAACAAGGCCGCCGCGCCAGCCCTGCCCCAACCCGCCGCGCCGCGCAGCAGCGCCGGCCCGAGCTTCGCGCAGATGCTGACCGTGCAGGCCCCGCCACCTGCCGCCCCCCAGCCCCAGGCTGCTGCACCGCGGCCGTCCACCGCCCCGGCACCGCACGAAGCCGCCGCGGCCCAGGAGGCGCCGCAGGCCAGCGCCAGCACGAGCGCGCCGCCCAAGCCGGCCACCACCGCCAAATCGCGCGGCAACGACGCGGCCAAGCCCGCCGCCCCGGACAAGGCCCCGACCGATGCCGACAAGCCCACCGAGGCCACTGCCGACGGCAAGGCAGGTGCCGACGAAAAGGCCCGGCCCGCCACCGCTGGCCTGAACGAATTCACGTCCCTGATCGGCCTGCCCAACGCCGCAGCCGCGGCTGCGGCGGCCCAGGCCGCGCTTCAGGCCGCCGCCGCCAAGGCCCCGGCCGGCGATGCGGCCGAGCCGGCGGCGGCCACCGCCACCGACGCGCGCGGCAGCCGCCGCGCGGGCGGAGCCGGCCAGGACATCAAGGCCAATGCCGCCACCGCCCGGTCCGTCGGCCTGACCGACACGTCCGATGCCAAGGCCGGTCATGCTGCCGCTGCCGCCGCGGACGCGTCCAAGGCCCTGGACACCACGCCGACCGGCCCGCACCCGCATGGCACGACCGACGCCGCCCCGCCGAGCTTCGCCGCCAGCCTGCAGGCGGCTTCGGCCAATGCCGCACCGGCCACCGGCACCGGGGCTGCGGCCTCCGCCGCCATCGCCTCTCCGCCGCTGAGCGCGGCCTTCGCCCCCGAAGTGGCCACCCGCGTCAGCCTGATGGCCGTGGACGGCGTGCAGCATGCCGAGCTGCAGCTCAACCCCGCCGACATGGGTCCGGTGGCCGTGCAGATCGTCGTGGACGGCTCGCAGGCCCAGGTGTCCTTTCACGCGGTCCAGGCCGAGACGCGTCAGGCGCTGGAGCAAAGCCTGCCCGACCTCGCCGCCGCACTGCAGGGCCAGGGCCTGACGCTGTCGGGTGGCGGCGTCTTCCAGCAGGCTCCGCAGCAACAGCGTGGCGGCTACGACACGAGCGCCGAGCGTGGCAGCGGCACGGCTGGCGCAGGCGTGGCAGCCCCGGGCCGGGTCGGCGGCAACAGCAGCATCGATGCGCCTGCGACGCGGCGCACGGTCGGCCTGCTCGACACCTTCGCCTGAAGCTGAAGTGGAATTAGCCACGCACCGCGCTGGCTAATCCAGGCTTATCGGCCCATCCCGGGGTCAATAATCGGGCGAAGCGCTGCCCATTGCGTCCGATGGGCCGCGGATGTTCAAGGAGTTCCCATGGCGACTGCGCCGGCTGCCGAAGGAGCCGCCCCCAAGGGAGGCGGCAGCAAGAAGAAGCTGATCATCATCATCGCCGCCGTGCTGGTGCTGGTGCTGGCCGGCGGCGGCGCGGCGCTGTTGCTGCTGAAGAAGAAGCCCGCCGAGGACGGCGAGGACGCCGCCGACACCACCGAGGCCCCGGTCAAGGCCAAGGCCCACGCCAAGAGCGACCACCCGCCCACCTTCGTGCCGCTGGACCCCTTCACCGTCAACCTGGCCGACAAGGACGTGGACCGCTTCGCCCAGATCGGCATCACGCTGCAAGTCGACGACCCGCACTTCGCCGACCAGATCAAGACCTATATGCCAGCCATCCGCAACAACGTGCTGGTCGTGCTGTCGCGCAAGACGGCCGCAGAGCTGCTGAGCGTCGAGGGCAAGGAAAAGCTGGCCAAGGACATCATGCGCGAGTCGGTGCGGCCCATGGGCATCGAGCTCGACAACGCGGACGAGGAACCCGCGGCCGACGCGCCAAAGAAGAAGAAAACGAAGAAGGCCGCCGTCGAGAGCCCCGTCACCCAGGTGCTCTTCTCCAACTTCATCGTGCAGTGACCGCGGATTCGCCATGAATCAGCAGATCCTTTCCCAAGACGAAGTCGATGCACTGCTCCAGGGCATCACCGGCGAGAGCCAGAAGCTCGAGCAGGAGGAGGAGCAGGTCGGCGGCATACGCGAGTACAACCTCGCGAGCCAGGAACGCATCGTCCGTGGGCGCATGCCCACGATGGAGATCATCAACGAACGCTTCGCGCGCAACATCCGCGTCGGCCTGTTCAACTTCATCCGCAAGAGCCCCGAGGTCGCCATCGGCGGCATCAAGGTGCAGAAGTACTCGGCCTTCCTTCGAGAAATCGTCGTCCCGACCAACTTCAACATCGTGTCGGTGAAGCCGCTGCGCGGCAGTGGGCTGATCGTCTGCGACCCGACCCTCGTGTTCGCCGTCATCGATTCCCTGTTCGGCGGCATTGGCAAGTTCCACGCCCGCATCGAGGGCCGCGACTTCTCGCCCACCGAGCAGCGCGTCATCACCCGCATCGTCGAGGTCATCCTCGCCGAGTACCACAAGGCCTGGAAGGGCATCTACCCGCTGGAGCTGGAGTACCAGCGCTCCGAGATGCAGCCCCAGTTCGCCACCATCGCCACGCCCAGCGAGATCGTCGTGTCGACCTCGTTCACGCTGGAGATCGGCGAGACCAGCGGCACGATCTATTTCTGCATCCCCTACTCGACGCTGGAGCCCATCCGCGACGTGCTGTACTCGACGACGGTCGGCGACTCCTCCGAGCCCGACCGGCGCTGGATCAACCTGCTGAAGACGCAGATCCAGGCCGCCGAGGTCGAGCTCGTGGCCGAGCTGGGCACGGCGCCCGCCACCGTGGAGCAGCTGCTGGCCTTCAAGGCGGGCGACTTCATCGAGCTCGACCTGGAGCCGATGATCCAGACCAAGGTGGACGGCGTGCCCGTCTTCAACTGCCACTACGGCACCTCCAACGGCAAATACGCCCTCAAGATCGACAAGATGCTGACCGGCTCTCAGGAGAGCTGGCTGGGAGCCAAACATGAGCCCTGATTCACCCAGCCAAGAAGAACAGGACGCGATGGCGGCCGAATGGGCCGCGGCGCTGGCCGAGGCCGCGCCTGCGCCCGCGCCTGCCACCCAGGTCGCCACCGAGGTGGCGCCCGAGCAAGTGTCCACGCCCAGCTTCGCCAACTTCAGCCCGACGACGGCGGCGGGCTCGGCCGGCGACATCAACATGATCCTGGACATTCCCGTCCAGCTGACCGTGGAGCTGGGCCGCACCCGCATCCCGATCAAGAACATCCTGCAGCTGGCCCAGGGCTCGGTCGTCGAGCTGGACGCGCTGGCTGGCGAGCCGATGGACGTGCTGGTCAACGGCTACCTGATCGCCCAGGGCGAGGTCGTCGTCGTGAACGACAAATTCGGCATCCGCCTGACCGACATCGTGACGCCGTCGGAGCGCATGCGCCGCTTGTCGAAGGCGGCTTGACGAAGACAAGGGCGACCACCGAGGCACGGAGAAGGCCCCAACCGGAGTTCCTCTGTGTCTCCGGTTGCATTTCAGACGGCCGAATAGCCGCGGTTTGAGCCGCCTGTTGGGCGCTTCGCCGGCTCAAGTCGGTCCGCAGAATGCCGAGGCATGAACGCTTCCGGCCTGCTCCCCTTCCTGTGGTTCCTCGCCATCATTGCGCTGATCCCGGTCGCGCTGTGGCTGCTCAAGCGCACGCCCTATGGCCGCGTGTTCGGCGGTGCGGCGCCCGCCGGCCTGCTGCGCGTCGTGACCCAGCTGCCCACGGCGCCCAACCAGCGCCTGCTCGTCGTCGAGGTCGGCCAGGGCGATGAGCGTCGCTGGCTGGTGCTGGGCGCGACGGCCCAGAGCATCACGACGCTGCACACCCTGCCGCCCCAGGCCGAGCCGCCTGCCCCGGCCTCGTTCGCCAAGCTGCTGAGCAAGGAGCGCGGCCAGGGGAGTGGTCATGAAGCTTAAGCCGCTGCTGGCCGGCGCCGCGCTGCTGACGGCAGGCGCCGCCTTCGCCCAGAACGCGACGCCGCCCGCCACGCTGCCCCTCCTGGTCGGCCAGGGAGTCGGCGGCGGCAGCTACTCGGTGCCCATCCAGACGCTGCTGTTCTTCACGGCCCTGGGCTTCCTGCCCGCGGTCATCCTGATGATGACGGCCTTCACGCGCATCGCCATCGTGCTGAGCCTCATGCGCCAGGCCCTGGGCACCCAGGCCGCACCGCCCAACCAGGTCATCGTCGGCCTGTCGCTGTTCCTGACCTTCTTCGTCATGAGCCCGACGCTGGACAAGGTCTATGCCGACGCCTGGCAACCCTACAGCGCCGGCACGATCCAGTTCGACGAGGCCTTGAAGCGCGCCGAGGTGCCGATGCGCGGCTTCATGCTCAAGCAGACGCGCCAGGCCGACGTGGCCCTGTTCTCGCGCCTAGCCAAGCTCGACAGCGGCGTGAAGCCCGAGGACGTGCCCTTCAAGGTGCTGGTGCCGGCCTTCGTGACCAGCGAGCTCAAGAGCGCCTTCCAGATCGCCTTCCTGATCTTCATCCCCTTCCTCGTCATCGACATGATCGTGGCGAGCGTGCTGATGAGCCTCGGCATGATGATGCTGTCGCCGGTGCTCGTCTCCCTGCCCTTCAAGCTCATGCTCTTCGTGCTGGCGGACGGCTGGAACCTGCTGCTCGGTTCGTTGGCGGCTTCCTTCGTGACCTGATCTGATGGCCTTGCACCGGCCGCCCGAGCGAAGCGAGTAGCTCTGTCCCCAACTGACTGAAAACCATGGACGCCCAACAAGTCTTCACCTTCGGCCAGCAGGGCCTCTACATGATGATGCTGGTGGCCGCGCCCATCCTGATCGTCGTGCTGCTCGTCGGCGTCGTCGTCAGCGTGATCCAGGCCGCCACGCAGATCAACGAGGCGACGCTGTCCTTCGTGCCCAAGGTCATCGCCGCCATATTGACGCTGGCCGTGGCCGGGCCGTGGATGATGACGGAGCTGGTGGAGTACATCCAGCGCACGCTGCAGACCATCCCGAACGTCGTCGGCTAGATGTTCTCCGTCACCGAGGCCCAGCTGCTGGCGTGGTTGAACCCGCTGCTCTGGCCCTTCATCCGCACGCTGGCCCTGTTCGCCGGCATGCCCACGTTCAGCCAGCGCAATGTGCCGCTGCGCCTGCGCGTCGGCCTGTCGCTCTTCATCGCCGTCGCGGCCCAGCCCTCGCTGCCCGAGATCCCGGTCGCGCCGCTGGACTCGCTGCCGATGCTGACCCTGCTCGTCGCCCAGCAGTTGCTGATCGGCCTGTCCATGGGTTTCGCGGTGCGCATCGTGTTCGCCGCGCTGGAGTTCGCCGGCGAAATCATCGGCCTGCAGATGGGCCTGAACTTCGCCGGATTCTTCGACCCCGGCAGCGGCGCCCAGGGCACGGCCAGCGCGCGCTTCTTCGGCAGCATGGTGGCCTTCCTGTTCATCGCCATCAACGGCCATCTGCTGCTCATCAACGCCCTGGTGCAGAGCTTCCACGCCTTCCCGGTCGGCGCCGAGCCCTTCGCCTTCCTGCGCGTGGCCACGCCCCAGCGCTGGGGCGCCGAGATCTTCAGCATCGGGCTGTGGATCGCCCTGCCCCTCGTCACGATGCTGATGTTCGTCAACCTCGTGATGGGCGTGATCTCGCGCGTCGCGCCGCAGATCGGCGTGTTCTCGGTCGGCTTCCCGCTGACGGTCAGCGTCGGCCTGATCGGCATGGTCGCGACGCTGCCGCTGATGCAGACACCGTTCACGGTGGCGCTGGAGCGCCTGCTGGCGGTGTTCAGTTAGAGCTCGCGCAGCGCCGTCGTCACCGGCACGCTGGCCGCCCGCACCGCCGGGAACAGGCCGCCGACGAAGCCTATGGCCAGGGCCCACTTGATGCCCTCCCACAGCAGCCCGGGCGATACGGCCAGGTTGAAGCTGAGCTTGCCGACCGAGCCGGCCGCCATCGTCGAGGCCTCGAAGCCGTTGAACACCAGCCAGGCGATGAGGCCGCCGATGAGGCCGCCGATCAGGGCCAGCAGCGTCGTCTCCAGCATCACGGCGACGACCACCGGCAGGCCGCGAAAGCCGATGGCGCGCAGCGTCGCGATCTCGCGGGCCCGCGAGGCCACGGCGGCGAACATCGTGTTCAGCGCGCCGAACACCGCACCCACGGCCATGATGGCGCCCACCGTGATGCCGATGATGCGCAGGATCTGCGTCATCTTCTCGCTCTGCTTGGCGAAGAACTCCAGCGTCGTGCTGGCCTTGACCTTGAGCTGGGGGTTGGCCTCGAGCGCCTCGCCGAAGGCCTTGATGGCCGCCGCGTTCTCCAGCTTGACCGTTGCCGAGTTGCGGCCGCTGCCACGCCGGTAGGTGTCGTTGACGACATTGGCGTCGGCCCAGAGCTCCGATTCCATCGCATCGCCCGACGCGAAGATGCCGACGATGGTCCAGGGCTGGTTGCCGAGCTTGAGGCTGGCACCGACCTTGAGGCCCTCGAACTGGCGCACCGCGCCCTTGCCGACGACGATCTCGCGCAGACCCGGCTGGAAGGTCCGGCCCTCGATGATCTTGACGTTGGGCCGCACCGCGAAGGCCGCCTCGCTGATGCCGCGCACCTGGGCGCTGCCCTCGTCGCCGGTCTTGCTGCCCTTGACCGGCAGGTTGGCCGCCACCACCGTCTCGGCCGAGACGATGGGCTCGCCCTTGGCGTTGTGGGCCACGCCCGGCGCCTGCTCGATCTGCAGCAGGTCTTCGCGGCTCAGCGAGGACGAGACCTCGTTGGCCGAGGCGCCGCGCATGACTATTGCCGTGTCCAATGAGCCGGAGTTGCGCAGTGTCTGCGCATAGCCTTCGGCCATGGCCAGCAGGGCCACCAGCACGCCGACCACGCCGGCGATGCCGACGACGATGACGGCCGACGAGCCCAGGCGCTGCGTCAGCGTGCTGATGCCCACCGCGGCCACGGAACGCGTCTGCGCGCCGCTGCGGAACAGGAACATCCACGCGGCCAGCAGCACGGCCAGCACGAGCGCCCCCTGCCAGGGCAGCATCACCCAGGCCGCCAGCACGGCGACCAGCAGCAAGACGAGCCCGAGATTTTTCAGGAACTTCATATCAAGCCCTCCCGGCCAGTGCATCGGTGATGTTCACGCGCATCGCGCGCAACGCCGGCAGCGCGCCCACGGCCAGTCCGAAAAACAGCGCCAGACCGATGCCGATCAGCCAGCTGACCAGGCCGGCCGCCGGCAGGTTCAGCGCACCGCCGCTGCCGGCGCTGACGGCGGGACCGATGACGCTGGCGAGCAGCAGGCCGATGGCGCCGCCGATCAGCAGCAGCAGCACCGACTCGGCCAGCACCATGGCCAGCACGCTCTCGCCCGAGAAGCCCAGAGTCTTGAGCACGGCGATCTCGCCGGTGCGCTCGCGCACGGCCTGCATCATCGTGTTGCCGGCCAGCAGCAGCAGCGTGAAGAACACGGCGCCCATGATGGAGGTGACGATGAGGTTGATGTCGGCCACCTGCTTCATCCAGCTGGACATGGCCGCCTGCTCGGTCAGCGTGCGGGTCTCGTGGTCGGAGTTGGCCGAGATCTCGTCGATGGCCTTGAGCACGCGGTCGGCCTGGTTGACGTCCTTCACGCGCGTGACGTACCAGCCCACATTGCCCTGGTTCCAGGGCGTCGTGTCGTCGAAGTATTTCCAGTTCAGCAGGAACATCTGGTCCCACCAGCCGGCCGTCTTCTTGTCGGGCACGTGGATGATGCCGACGATCTGGAAGGGCCAGTTCTGGCTGCCGTTCTTGTCCGGGAAGATGGTGGACTGCATGGGCACCTGGTCGCCCACCTTCCAGCCGAACTTGCGCGCCAGGCCCTCGCCGACGAGGGCGCCGTTCTTGGTCTCGGCGAAGGCCTTGCGGTGCTCGGCCGAGACTTCCATCTCGGGGTAGATGTCGAGGTAGTTGGGCGCGACGGCAAAGCTGAAGACCTGGTTCTCGGGCTTCTGGTAGGCGCCGCCGAACCAGTTGGCGAAGGTCGTGTCCTTCACGCCGTCGATCTGCGCGATGCGCGCGCCCAGCGACATCGGCAGCAGCTGGATGAAGCTCAGCTTGGAGCCGGTCTGCAGGCGCTGCGCGCCGTTGGCGCTCTGGCCGGCCTGTTCGAAGCCCACGCGCACCGCATCCAGCAGGCCGAACAGCAGGAAGGCCGTGATGATGGAGACCAGGGTCAGGAAGGTGCGGCCCTTGCGCCGGAACAGCGCCGCCCAGATCAGGTGGAGGTATTTCATGGCATCACCTCATGCGGCTCAGGCGACGGCCTGTTCGACAAGCGTGCCCTTGTCCAGATGCAGCGTGTGGCTGGCGCGGGCGGCGGCACGCGGGTCGTGGGCGACCATGACGATGGTCTTGCCATGCTCGCGGTTGAGGGCCTGCAGCAGCGTCAGCACGTCCTCGGCCGACTGACGGTCCAGGTCGCCGGTGGGCTCGTCGCAGACCAGCAGGGTCGGGTCGGACACGATGGCGCGTGCGATGGACACGCGCTGCTGCTGGCCGCCCGACAGCTCGGTGGGCTTGTGCGCGGCGCGGTCGGCCAGGCCGACCAGTTGCAACGCGATGGCCGCGCGCTTCCTGCGTTCGCCGGCCGACAGCTTGGTCAGCAGCAGCGGCAGCTCGACATTCTTCTGCGCCGACAGCGTCGGCATCAGGTTGTAGAACTGGAACACGAAGCCGACCCTGGACGCCCGCCACTTGGCCAGGGCCGCGCCCGAGAGCTTGTCGATGCGCTCGCCGCCCACGCTGATGGCGCCGCCGCTGGGCGCGTCCAGGCCGCCCATCAGGTTCAGCAGCGTCGTCTTGCCCGAGCCCGAGGGGCCCATCAGCGCGAGGAAATCGCCCTGCTGCACATCGAGGTTGATGCTGTGCAGCACCTCGACCTTCTGCTTGCCACGGGTGTAGACCTTGGACAGGTCGCGGACTTCGATCAAAGCGCTCATGCTCATTCCTTGTTCACGACGTTGGAACCATTCTTCAGTTCGGCCGGCGGCGAGACGACGACCGTCTCGCCCGCCTTCAGGCCCTCGGTGGCCAGCTTGAACTTGCCGGCATCGGCACCGAGCTTGAGCGCACGCTGCTGCGCCCGGCCCTCGCTCACGACGAACACGCTGCTGGCGCCGTCGCGTTGCACCACGGCCTCGGGCGGCAGCAACACGCCCGGCACCGGCTTGGCCTCGACCTTGGGCTTGGCCGCCAGGAAGCTCACGCGCACGCCCATGTCGGGCACGACGCGGTCGTCCTTCTGGTCCAGGGCCACGCGCACCTTGACGGTCGCCTTGCCGCGGTCGGCGCTGGGGATGACGGCGACGACATGGGCCGGGATCTTCCAGTCCGGGTAGGCGTCGAGCACGGCCTCGCAGGGCATGTCGCCCTTGACCTGGGCGATGTAGGCCTCGTTGACGTCGACGTTCACCTCCAGCGAGTCCATGTCGACGATGGTGCCGACGCCGGTGCGCGTGAAGCCGCCGCCGGCGGACAGCGGCGAGATGATCTCGCCGACCTGCGCCGCCCGTGCGGTAACGACGCCATCGAACGGCGCCCGCACCGTCGCGTAGTCGAAGTTGACCCGCGCCTGGCGGGCCTGCGCCTGGGCCGCCTCGATCTGGCGCTGGGCCACCTCGAGCTGGGCGCCCACGGTCTTCACCGCCGTCGCCGCCAGCTCCTGGGCCTGGTGCGTCGTCATGCCGCTGGCGGCCAGCTCGGTCTGGCGGCGCGAGTCGGCCTGGGTCTGAGCGAACTGGGCGCGCAGCTGCACGAGATTGGCCTCGGCGCTGCGCACCTGGGCCTCGGCGGCGGCCAGGCCCGCCTTGAGGCCGGTGTCGTCCAGCCGCGCCAGCACCTGGCCCTTCCTGACCTTGAAGCCCTCGTCGATCAGTACTTCGGTCAACGTGCCGGTGATCTGGGCCGAGACGGTGGCCATGCGGCGCGGCGTCACATAGCCCGTGGCCTGCAGCACGGCGTCGGCACTGGCGCCCTGTCCGTTGGCACGCACCGTCGCCGTCTGCACGGCGATGGGCTTGTTGCCGGCCATGAACCACCACGCGCCGGCGGCCACCAGCACCAGGATGACCAGCCCGGCCAGCAGGCCCCAGACCCACTTCGGCATCCCGCCGTCATGATCCTCACGCTGCGCGCCTTCGATGCGCAGCTCCTTCAGCAATCCGGTATCGATGACACGCTCCCTGAACTGTTGCAGCCGCCAGCGCAGCCGTTTTGGAAACCGGCGCATTGTGCAGGCGCTGCTGCCAGCGGATGTCAACAATCGACGAACGGCAGCCGGCGCCGGCGAATCGCCGCCAGGGCGGACGAACGGCGACAGGCGCGCCGGCCTCAGCTGGCGACGAGGCCGTTGCGAATGGCGTAGACCGTCAGCTCGGAGTTGTTCGTCAGGCCCAGCTTCTCCAGCACACGGGCGCGGTAGACGCTGACGGTCTTGGGGCTGAGCATCAGCTCCTCGGCGATGTCCGACAGGCGCTTGCCCGAGGCGATCATCACCAGGGTCTGCAGCTCGCGGTCGGACAGCTTGTGATGGGCCTGCTCGGTGACGGGCGCGGTCAGGCTCTCGACCAGCATCTGCGCGATCTCGGGCGTCACGTACTTGCGGCCCTGGGCGACCGTGCGCACGGCCTGCACCAGGCTGGCGGGGTCGCCACCCTTGTTGACATAGCCGTAGGCGCCGGCGCGCAGCGCGCGGATGGCGTACTGGTCCTCGGGGTACATCGACACGATCAGCGTGCGCACCGCGGCGCCCTCGTCCTTCAGCACATGCAGCACGTCCAGGCCCGAGCGGCCCGGCATGTTGATGTCCAGCACCAGCACGTCACAGGGGTTGTCCTTGCCGAGCTTGTGCAGCAGGCCGCGCAGCTCGGTGTAGTCGCCGGCCTCGCCGATGACCTCGATGTCGCCGCTGTCGGCCAGCGTGTCGCGGATGCCGCGGCGGATCAGGCCGTGGTCATCGCAGAGGATGACGCGGATCATGCCCGGCCCCAGATGGAGGTACCGGTGTCGTCGGCGCCGAAGTCGGTGGCGTCGTCGAGCGCGTCGATGGCATCGGCCGCCAGCGGCACGGTCAGGATCAGGCTGGTGCCGCCCCCGGGCGAGGAGGACAGGTCCACCCAGCCCCCCACGGTTGCCGCGCGCTCGTGCAGGCCGCGGATGCCGAAGGAGCGCTCCTTGGCCAGATCGCCCGCCGCGATGCCGCGGCCGTCGTCGCGGATCTCCAGCGTCAGCACGCCGGAGTCCAGGCTGAGTTCGATGTCCACCCGCTTCGCCCCCGCATGCTTTGACACATTGGTCAGGGCCTCCTGGGCCGTGCGGTAGGCCACCAGCGGCACGCCGGGCGGCAACTCGAGGCGCTCGTCGCCGACGCGCAGGCCGGCCTCGATGCCGGTGCGCCGCTCGAAGCGCGCCGTCATCCATTGCAGCGCGGCCACCAGGCCCTGCTCCAGGATGGCAGGGCGCAGGTTGTGCATGATGCGCTGGCTGGCGTCGATGGCCGAGTTGACCGTCTCCAGCGCCGCACTGACGCGCTGGCGCACCGCGGGCTCGGTGGCATGGCGGTCGATCCAGGCGAGGTCGAACTTGAGGGCCGTCAGCGAGCCGCCGACGTCGTCGTGGATCTCGCGCGCAATGGCCGCCCGCTCCAGCTCGACGCTGGTCTGCAGATGGCCCGCCAGCTGGTGCAGGCGCTGCTTGGACTTGACCAGCTCCTGGTCGGCCGCCAGCCGGGCACGCTCGTTCTCGGCCGCGTCGATGGCGTGCAACAGGGCCGGCGCGAGGCGGTTCAGGTTGTTCTTCAGCAGGTAGTCGGAGGCGCCGTTGCGCATCGCGGCCACGGCGATGTCCTCGCCAATCTCGCCGGAAACGAGGATGAAGGGCAGCGGCAGCGCGCGCGCCTTCAGCGCGTCCAGCACCTCCAGGCCCGAATAGCCCGGCAGGTTGAAGTCGGAGATGACGGCATCCCAGCGCTCGTCCAGCGCCGCCAACACTGCGGGCAGCGCATCCAGCCTGCGCATCTCGACATTGAGCCCGGCGCGCGCCAGTTGCGTCGCAATGAGCTGATGGTCGAGTTCGGAGTCCTCGACATGCAGCACGCGCAGGACCCGGGGCGCCTGCTCCACACCAGAAATCGTCATGGGAGCGCAGTATGCCGCTGCCCGTGGCGCAGCGGCACTCAGGGCATGCCGCCTGGCGCCATACTCAACGCGGTGCAGAGCGGTAATACGGCTCGTTCTCGCGACATCTGGCGGTCGACAGTGGCCGAAAAGGGGGTGAACATGCCATGATGTATTCGCCCTGAGAGAAACCACAGGGCGACCAGGACAAGAAGCGGCATCCCCTCGCGGAGACACGATGCAGACAGACACCTCCACCGCAGCCGATCTCGACGGCGCCGTGGCCGCCATGCCCCTGCTGGCGGCCGCGGAACTGCAGGATCACCTGATGACGGTGACCAACGACCTCGAGCGCCTGCAGCGCCTGATCGACGACGCCGGCGAGGCCCTGTCCACCCATTTCTTCAGCGCCTCCAACCAGGCCATGTCCCTGCTGAGCGGCACCGACGGCGGCGCTGCGTCCGAAGGGCTGAAGCAGATCATGCAGGACATCGCCGGTGCCATCACGGCCCTGCAGTTCCAGGACATGGCCACTCAGCTCATCGCCCACACCAGCCAGCGCCTGCGCAATTGCGCCGACCAGTTGGCCCGCGACACATTCGGCCTGGATGATGAGGACGGCGCCGCCATCGTCGAGATCGCGCCGCTGCGGCCCAACCCGGTCACCCAAGACGAGATGGACGCCGGCTCCATCGAACTTTTCTGAATCCCCCCGGCCCCATTACTGCCCCAGGCACCCTACGTTCCCCCCGGAGAAAAATCAAATGCACTCAATCCTCGCTGTCGACGACTCGGCCTCGATGCGCCAGATGGTGGCCTTCACGCTCAAGAACGCCGGCTTCAACGTGGTGGAAGCTGTGGACGGGCAGGACGCCTGGGAAAAATCCGGCCAGCGCGACTTCGACCTCGTGCTGACCGACCAGAACATGCCGCGCATGGACGGCATCAGCCTGACCAAGAAGCTGCGCGAGAACCCCAAGTTCAAGACCACGCCCATCCTGATCCTGACCACCGAGTCCAGCGACGCGATGAAGCAGGCCGGCCGTGCCGCCGGCGCCACCGGCTGGCTGGTCAAGCCCTTCGACCCGGCCAAGCTGATCGAGGTGATCGGCAAGGTCATCCGCTGAAGCCGGTTCCAAAGGGAGCACAGCCATGGGTGACATGACCACCGAAGGCGCCAGCATCAGTGCTGGCATCGACCTCAGCCAGTTCTACCAGGTCTTCTTCGAGGAAGCCGGCGAGAACCTCGACAACATGGAGCAGCTGCTGCTGAACGTGAACGTCGAGGCCGCGGACGACGAGGAGCTGAACGCCATCTTCCGCTGCGCCCACTCCATCAAGGGCGGCGCGGCCACGTTCGGCTTCAGCGACGTCGCCGAGCTGACCCACCAGATGGAGACGCTGCTGGACAAGCTGCGCCGCCACGAACTGCAGCCCAACGCCGCCATGGTGGACGTGCTGCTGCAGTCCGGCGACGCGCTGCGCGCCCAGCTCGGCCGCCACCAGGGCTCGGGCGCCGCCCCCTTCGACACGACCGACCTGCTGGTCAGCATCAAGAGCTTCGTCGAAGGCGGCGCCGCGCCTGCCGCGTCCGCCCCCGCTCCCGCGCCGCAGGCGGCGGCTCCCGCCCCGGCGGCACCGGCGCCCGCCGCCGCGGCCAACCCCGGCGCCCGCCTGCTGGAGTTGCAGGTCGGCCCGCTGACCGACGTCAGCCTGGCCGAGAACCTCATCGAGCTGTTCAAGGAAATCACCGACCTCGGCACCATCGAGCCGCTGGACGCCGGCCAGAGTTCCGACGGCATGCGCCGCTTCAAGGTGCTGACCAGCAGCACGGACAACGACCTGCTGGACCTGTTCACCTTCCACGTCGCCCGCGACCAGGTCAAGCTCACGCCGCTGGGCCCGGGCTTCGGCTTCTACGAGGGCGCCCCCGGCGCGCCGCCGGCCGAGGCCCCGTCGGCCGACCCCGGCTACGGCTTTTTCGAGGACGCCCCGGGCGTGCCCACCGACGCCGCTGCGGCGCCGGCCCCGGCCGCCGAGGCCAAGCCCGCGGCCGCCATCGTGCCGACCCGCCCGGCGACACCGGCCAAGACCGACGCCAAGCCCGCCGGCGGCGGCCTGGACCAGACCACGCTGCGCGTCTCCATCGAGAAGGTCGACCAGCTCATCAACCTCGTCGGCGAGCTCGTCATCACCCAGGCCATGCTGGCCCAGAACAGCCGCGAACTGGACCCGGCCCTCTACCAGCAGCTCACCAGCGGCCTGGCCGACCTGGAACGCAACACGCGCGACCTGCAAGAGTCCGTCATGTCGATCCGGATGATTCCGATGTCGACGGTGTTCAACCGCTTCCCGCGCATGCTGCGCGACCTGGCCGCCAAGCTGGGCAAGAAGGTCGAACTGGTGACGCAGGGCGAAGCCACCGAGCTGGACAAGAGCCTGGTCGAGAAGATCACCGACCCGCTGACCCATCTGGTGCGCAACAGCTGCGACCACGGCATCGAGATGCCGGCCGACCGCGTCGCCCGCGGCAAGCCCGAGCAGGGCACCATCACCCTCGTCGCCTCCCACCAGGGCGGCAGCATCGTCATCGAGGTGCGCGACGACGGCCGCGGCCTGAACCGCGAGAAGCTGATCAAGAAGGCCCGCGAGAAGGGCATCGACGCACCAGACAGTATGAGCGACGCCGAGTGCTGGAACCTGATCTTCGCGCCCGGCTTCTCCACCGCCGAGCAGGTGACCGACGTGTCCGGCCGCGGCGTGGGCATGGACGTGGTCAAGAAGAACATCACCTCGCTGGGCGGCACCGTCGAGATCGACTCCGCCGAGGGCTATGGCATGAAGGTGTCCGTGCGCCTGCCGCTCACGCTGGCCATCATGGACGGCATGAGCGTGGGTGTCGGCGACGAGTGCTACATCCTGCCGCTGTCCAGCGTCGTCGAGTCCTTCCAGGTGCAGTCCAACACCATCAAGACCGTCGCCGGCTCAGGCCGCGTCGTCGAGGTGCGTGACGAGTACATGCCGGTCATCGAGCTGGAGAAGGTCTTCGACGTGCCGCGCTTCGACTTCGAGCACGTCAGCTCCATCATGGTCGTCGTCGAGGCCGAAGGCGGCCGCGTCGCGCTGCTGGTGGACGAACTGCTCGGCCAGCAGCAGGTCGTCGTCAAGAACCTCGAAGCCAACTACCGCAAGGTCAACGACGTCTCCGGCGCCACCATCATGGGCGACGGCCGCGTGGCCCTGATCCTGGACGTCGGCAGCCTCGTGCGCCGTTCCCGTCACTGAAACCATCACACAACAAGGAGAGGTCTGCATGGAAGCCAGCAACGTCCCCGCCCTGCGCCAGCAAGGCGCCGTCGCCACCACCAAGGCCCAAGGCCCGGCGAGTGGCGAATACCTGACCTTTCGCCTCGGCTCCGAGGAATACGGCATCGACATCCTGAAGGTGCAGGAGATCCGCTCCTACGAGGCGCCCACCCGCATCGCCAACGCGCCGGACTTCATCAAGGGCGTCGTCAACCTGCGGGGCGTCATCGTCCCCATCGTCGACCTGCGCCTGAAGCTGGGCTGCCCGAGCGCCGAGTACAACAGCTTCACCGTCGTCATCGTGCTGAACGTGAAGAACCGCGTCGTCGGCGCGGTGGTCGACTCCGTGTCCGACGTGCTGGAGCTGAACCGCGACGCGATCAAGCCGGCGCCCGAGCTGAGCGCGGCCTCGGTCGATACGAGCTTCATCACCGGCATCGGCTCGGTGGGCGAGCGCATGCTGATCCTGATGGACATCGAGGGGCTGATGAGCAGCGCCGAAATGGGCCTGATGGACGCAGCCATCGCCGCCTGACCGCCATGCCCTGAACGCCCGCGAGCACCCTCGCCACGAGCCGGGGGCGGCGGAGCCCTGTCCCGACTAGGCATCTGGAGAACCGAATGAGCCAACCCGTCCACTCCATTGCCCGCCAGGTCTCGATGACCGGCGCCATCGCGGTCGCAGCCGTACTGCTCGGGGTCAGCCTCGTGGTCGGCGCGCTGCTCAAACGCTCGGCCAACGAGCAGGTGCAGACCTGGGTGGGCGACAAGGCCGCATCGCTGGTCGACGCGATGCAGGCCATGGACGACATCGCGGCCAAGCAGGTCCAGCGCAACTTCGGCTCCTTCCGGCAGGACTTCGGCCCCAGCTTCACGCTCGACGAGGCCACCGGCGAGCTGCGCGACTGGGGCCCCAAGCTCAACGGCAATTTCACCCAGGTGGACAAGTTCGCGGCCGTCAACGGCGGCGTGGCCACCGTGTTCGCCGCCAAGGGCGACGATTTCGAGCGCATCACCTCCTCGCTGAAGAACGACAAGGGCGAGCGCGTGATGGGCACGCTGCTGGGCAAGAAACACCCGGCCTACGCCAACATCATGGCCGGCAAGTCCTGGACGGGCCGCGCGCTGCTGTCCGGCCGCGCCTACATGACGCACTACGAGCCGATCAAGAGCGACGCCGGCAAGGTCGTCGGCATCCTCCTCGTCGGCTTCGACCTCGATGCCTTCGAGACGGCGATGGACCGCATGGCCGGCAGCGCCAAGTTCTTCAACCACGGCGGCACCTACATCGTCGCCATGCCCGAGGACCCGTCCAAGGCCCAGTTGGCGGCCCACCCGACGGCCAAGGGCAAGCTGCTCGCCAGCGTCTCCCCGGGCTTCGAGAAGCTGCTGGCCGAGCAGAAGGAGAGCGCCGTCGTGTTCGACGACGTGCCCGACGTGCTGGGCAACGGCCTCTCCGACAACTTCGCCGTCGCGCGCAAGAGCGACAAGACCGGCTACTGGGTCATCGCCCAGGTCTCGCGCGGCGAGGCGCAGGCCGCGGGCCGCGCGACGCTGTGGTTCTTCTGGGGCGCGCTGGCGTTGACGACCGCCGGCCTGGGCGTCGGGCTGATGTGGATGATGCGCCGCTGGGTCGCCGAGCCGCTGGGTTCACTGCAGAAGGCCGTGGGCGCCATTGCCGACGGCGACCTGAGCCAGTCGGTCAGCAGCAGCCGCAACGACGAGATCGGCTCGCTGATCCAGGACACCGAGGGCATGCGCCAGCGCCTGGCCTCCACCATCGGCACGGTTCGCGCGTCGGTCGACAGCATCGGCACGGCCAGCACCGAAATCGCCACCGGCAACCTCGACCTGAGCCAGCGCACCGAGCAGACCGCCAGCAACCTGCAGAACGCCGCTTCGGCGATGGGCCAGCTGACCGGCACGGTGCGCCAGACGGCCGACTCGGCCCGCACGGCCAACCAGCTCGTGCAGTCGGCCGTGTCGGCGGCCACGCGCGGCGGCGAGGTCGTCGGTCAGGTCGTCACGACGATGGACGAGATCAATGCGGCCAGCAAGAAGATCGCCGACATCATCGGCACCATCGACGGCATCGCCTTCCAGACCAACATCCTCGCGCTGAACGCGGCGGTGGAGGCGGCGCGCGCCGGCGAACAGGGCCGCGGCTTCGCGGTCGTGGCCGGCGAGGTGCGCTCCCTCGCGGGCCGCAGCGCCGAGGCGGCCAAGGAGATCAAGACCCTGATCGGCAACAGCGTGGAGCGCGTCGAGAACGGTGCCCGCCTGGTGCAGACGGCCGGCACGACGATGGGCGAGATCGTCTCCAGCGTGCAGCGCGTGCAGGACATCATCGGCGAGATCAGCTCGGCCGCCACCGAGCAGAGCGAGGGCATCGCCTCGGTCAACACCTCGGTCGTGCAGCTGGACCAGATGACGCAGCAGAACGCCGCGCTCGTCGAGGAGTCCGCCGCCGCCGCCGAGAGCCTGAAGGAGCAGGCCCAGCGCCTCGTCGAGGCGGTGGCCGTGTTCCGCGTCGCGGGAGGCGAATCGCTGCATCGAAGCGCCGCGCCGCGCGCCGCGCCGGCACCCGCAGCCTTGCCGGCCGCAAAGGCGGCAGCGCCCAAACCCGTCGCCAAGCCTGCCGCCAAGCCGGCGGCCGCCAAACCCGCCGCGCCGGCTGCCCGCAAGCCCGCGGCGCCTGCCAAGACCGGCCCCGCCGTCGCCACGACGCCAGCCCCGCGCGCCAGCACCGCTGCGGCACCCCGCCCTGCCCCGCCGGCACCCGCATCGGTCGACGAGGGCGACTGGGAAACCTTCTGAACGGCTGAAACGACAAGGCCCGCTGATCGCGGGCCTTGTTCATCGGGGCGGGCGCCGCGTCAGACGCGCTCGGCCACCCAGCCGGCCACGCTGTTCAGCGCAGCCGCCACGCCGGCCGGCTGCGTGCCGCCGGCCATGGCCATGTCGGGCTTGCCGCCGCCCTTGCCGCCGACCTGCTGGGCGACGAAGTTGACCAACTCGCCGGCCTTGACCCGACCCACGCTGTCGGCCGTGACGCCGGCGGCCAGCTGGACCTTGTCGCCGTCCACGGCGGCCAGCACGATGGCCGCCGTCTTCAGCTTGTCCTTGAGCTTGTCCATGGTCTCGCGCAGGGTCTTGGCATCGGCACCTTCGAGCTTGGCGGCCAGCACCTTCAGGCCCTTGACGTCCACGGCCTGGGCCAGCAGCTCGTCGCCCTGGGCCGAGGCCAGCTTGCTCTTGGCCGCGGCCAGTTCCTTCTCGAGCTGGCGCACCTGCTCCAGCACCGCATGCAGGCGCGCACCCAGCTCGTGCGGCGAGGTCTTCAGCGTCATCGCGGCGCCCTGGACCGCCGTCTCCAGCGACTGCAGATAGGCGAGCGCGTTGTCGCCCGTGACGGCCTCGACGCGGCGGATGCCGGCCGCGACGCCCGACTCGGCGACGATCTTGAACAGGCCGATGTCGCCCGTGGCCTTCACGTGCGTGCCGCCACAGAGCTCCTTGGACGAACCGATGGACAGCACGCGCACGGTCTCGCCGTACTTCTCGCCGAACAGCATCATCGCGCCGGACTTCTGCGCGTCGTCCAGCGCCATCACCTGGGCCGAGGCGCCTGCATTGGCGAGGATCTCGGCATTGACCAGGGCCTCGACCTCGCGGATCTCCTCGGCCGTCATCGGCGCGTTGTGCGCGAAGTCGAAGCGGGTGCGCTCGGCATTCACGAGCGAGCCCTTCTGCTGCACATGGGCGCCCAGCACCTCGCGCAGGGCCTTGTGCATCAGGTGGGTGGCGCTGTGGTTGCGCACGGTCCGGGCGCGGCGCTCGGCGTCCACGCGGGCGACGAACACGTCGCCGACCTTGACCGAGCCCTCGGCAACCTGGCCGTGGTGGCCGAACACGTCGGCCTGGATCTTCAGCGTGTCGCCGACGACGACGCGGGTCGTGCCGTTGCGCAGCTCGCCGGCGTCGCCGACCTGGCCGCCGCTCTCGGCGTAGAAGGGGGTGTGGTCCAGCACGATGACGGCATCGTCGCCGGCCTGGGCCGCGTCGACCTGCACGCCATCGACATAGACGGCCGTGACCTTGCTGGTCTCGCAGACGAGATGCTCGTAGCCGTGGAAGGCCGTGGGCGCGCCGCTGTAGGCCAGGCCCTGGGCCATCTTGAACTTGCCGGCCGCACGGGCGCGGGCCTTCTGCTCTTCCAGCAGCTCGTGGAAGCGGGCCTCGTCCACCGTCACGCCGCGCTCGCGACAGACGTCGGCCGTCAGGTCGACCGGGAAGCCGTAGGTGTCGTGCAGCTTGAAGGCGGTGTCGCCATCGACATTGCCGCCCTTGGCCAGTGCCGCTTCCAGAATCTCCATGCCGGTGGCGATGGTCTGGAAGAAACGCTCTTCCTCCTGCTTCAGCACGTCGGTGACGCGCTTCTCGCCCTGGCGCAGCTCGGGGTAGGCATCGCCCATCTCGGCGGCCAGCGCGGCCACCAGCTTGTGGAAGAAGGGCGTGCGGGCGCCGAGCTTGTAGCCGTGGCGGATCGCGCGGCGGGCGATGCGGCGCAGCACATAGCCGCGGCCGGCATTGCCGGGGATGACGCCGTCGACGACGGTGAAGGAACAGGCGCGGATGTGGTCGGCGATGACCTTCAGGCTCGGGCTGTCCTTGTCGCAGTCGCCGCCACCGGCCGCATCCACGGCCGACTTGGCCGCGGCCAGCAGGTTCACGAAGGTGTCGATCTCGTAGTT
This sequence comes from Roseateles saccharophilus, assembly GCF_004342485.1. Classification (GTDB taxonomy): domain Bacteria; phylum Pseudomonadota; class Gammaproteobacteria; order Burkholderiales; family Burkholderiaceae_C; genus Pelomonas; species Pelomonas saccharophila. Next base: position 110,767 of record NZ_SMBU01000009.1, on the reverse strand, counting down.
GGAGTGCACATGCTGCAGCACCGCGGCCAGGCGCTCCAGGCCCATGCCGGTATCCACGCTGGGCTTGGGCAGCGGGTGCATCACACCGTCTTCGGTCCGGTTGAACTGCATGAAGACGTTGTTCCAGATCTCGATGTAGCGGTCGCCGTCCTGCTCGGCCGAGCCCGGCGGGCCGCCGGCCACGTCGGGGCCGTGGTCGTAGAAGATCTCGGTGCAGGGGCCGCAGGGGCCGGTGTCGCCCATCATCCAGAAGTTGTCGGACATGTAGCGCGCGCCCTTGTTGTCGCCGATGCGCACGATGCGCTCGGCCGGCACGCCCACCAACTTGTTCCAGATCTCGTAGGCCTCGTCGTCCTCCTCGTAGACGGTGACCCAGAGTTTGTCGCTCGGCAGCTGGAAGTGGACCGTCAGCAGCTCCCAGGCGTAGCTGATCGCGTCCTTCTTGAAGTAGTCACCGAACGAGAAGTTGCCCAGCATCTCGAAGAAGGTGTGGTGGCGGGCCGTGTAGCCGACGTTGTCCAGGTCGTTGTGCTTGCCGCCGGCGCGGATGCACTTCTGGCTGGTGGTGGCACGGCTGTAGGGGCGCTTGTCGAAACCCAGGAAGACGTCCTTGAACTGGTTCATGCCCGCGTTCGTGAACAGCAGCGTCGGGTCGTCCCCCGGCACCACGGGGCTGGAGGCGACGATCTGGTGGCCTTTCGACTCGAAGAACTTCAGAAAGGTCTGGCGGATCTCGGCGGCTTTCATCCCGGGGCTTCCTGGAAAAGGTCAGTGACAAAGAGGGGCGATTGTAGAGAGGGGGCTTTGGCTGCCGGGGGTAGAGTGCCGGCCATACCTTCTGGAGATCCCCCGAATGGACGCGAATTCCCCGCTGGCCGCGCTCGAGGATGCCGGCCTGCTGCGCACCCAGGCCCTGATCAATGGCGAATGGGTGGCCGGCCCGGGCAGCTTTGCCGTGACCGACCCGGCCACCGGCCGCGAACTGGCCCAGGTGCCCAATCTGGGCCGGGCCGAGGCCGACACGGCCATCGCCGCCGCCGCCAACGCGCTCAACGCCTGGCGTGCCAAGCCCGCCAAGGAGCGCGCCGCCGTGCTGGTGCGCTGGCAGCAGTTGCTCGTCAGGCATGCCGACGACCTGGCCCGGCTGATGACGGCCGAGCAGGGCAAGCCGCTGGCCGAGGCGCGCGGCGAGGTGATCTACGGCGCCAGCTTCCTCGACTGGTTCGCCGAGGAAGGCAAGCGGATCTACGGCGAGACCATCCCGACGACCGACCCGACCAAGCGCTATCTCGTCGTCAAGCAGGCGATGGGCGTCTGCGCGGCCATCACGCCATGGAACTTCCCGCTGGCGATGATCACGCGCAAGGTCGCGCCGGCCCTGGCCGCCGGCTGCACCGTCATCATCAAGCCGGCCGAGGCGACGCCGCTGACCGCCCTGGCCGCGGCCGAGCTGGCCCAGCGCGCCGGCATGCCGGCCGGCGTGCTGAACGTGCTGACGGCGGATGCGCAGCAGTCCATCGAGATCGGCCAGGTGCTGTGCGAGAGCGACGTCGTCAGGCACCTGTCCTTCACCGGCAGCACGGAAGTCGGCCGCATCCTGATGCGCCAGTGCGCGCCGACGGTCAAGAAGCTCAGCCTGGAGCTGGGCGGCAACGCGCCCTTCATCGTCTTCGACGACGCCGACCTCGACTCGGCGGTGGACGGCGCCATCACCAGCAAGTACCGCAACGCCGGCCAGACCTGCATCTGCGCCAATCGCATCTATGTGCAGGCCGGCGTCTACGACGCCTTCCTGGAAAAATTCGCGGCCAAGGTGGCGGCGCTGAAGACCGGCAACGGCTTCGAGGCCGGCATCAACGTCGGCCCGCTGATCGACGAGCAGGCGATGCAGAAGGTCGAGACCCACGTGGCCGACGCGATCGCGCTGGGCGCGCGCCTACTAGCCGGCGGCAAGCGCATGGAGGCGGCGGGCGGCCTTTCCGGCAATTTCTTCGAGCCGACGCTGCTCGCCGATGCCAACCCGCAGATGCTGTGCTCGCGCGAGGAAACCTTCGGCCCGGTCGCGCCCGTCTTCAGGTTCCAGACCGAGGCCGACGCGATCCAGCTCGCCAATGCCACCGAGTTCGGCCTGGCGAGCTATTTCTACAGCCGCGACATCGGCCGCATCTTCCGCGTCGGCGAGGCGCTGGAGTACGGCATGGTGGGCGTCAACACCGGCCTGATCTCGACGGCCGAGGTGCCCTTCGGCGGCGTCAAGCAGTCGGGCCTGGGCCGCGAAGGCGGGCGCCAGGGCATCGAGGACTATGTCGAGGTGAAGTACCTGTGCCTGGGTGACATCCAGAAATAGCCACGACGGAAATCTTCGCCAGTAAAAAAGGGCCCTTGTGGGGCCCTTTGCTTTTGACGGGGCCGATGAGGCGGCCCTGCTCTTCTTGCGCGGTCAGAACTCGTATTTGGCCGTGATCTGCATGGCCCACTGCGATTCGCCGCGGGTCTGCTTGGTGGTGTAGTCGCTCGGATCATTCACCGCGTAGACCATCTTGCCGGTCGTGGGGTCGATGCCGGCGTAGTTGATCCAGCGACGGGTCGCGCCACCAGTGCCGAAGCCGACTTCGTCGATGCGGCCCCATTCCTTCTTGATCAGGTTGCCGACGTTCAGAATGTCCAGCGTGATGGTGCCCTTGTTGTTGCCGAACAGGCCCGGCACTTCCTGGCTCACGCGCACGTCAAAGCTGTTGACGAAGGGCGAGAAGGCGGCGTTGCGGCCGACAACCTTGCCCTTGGAGTTGCGCAGGCTGGGATTGGCGTCGACGATGGACCAGAACTTGGCTTCGGCCGCGGCCGAGGTCGACGCCGTGAACGCGTCGATCTGAGCTTGCGTCGTCATCGCCGCGCCCGTGTTCGACGAGCGGAAGATGACTTCGCCGGAGCCCGGGCCCTTCGGGATGTAGAGCAGATCGTTGCCCGCCACACCATCGCCATTCACGTCGTTGTTGAACGTCCAGCTATAGGGATGGCCGGTGCGGCCTTCATAGAACAGACCGAAGGTCGTCCTGTACTTGCCGACGAAAGCCTTGGCCCAGTTCAGGTTGCCGGTGAAGCGGTTACGGATCAGCGTCGCCGAGTTCGCAGCAACCTCTTCGTTCGGATTGAAGACGGCACGATTCAGCCAGCCGGAGTTGGCGGTCGACGAGGTCAGGCCACTCACTTCCGTCGCGCGGGTGAAGGTGTAGGCGGCGCTCCAGCCGAAGCCCGTCTTGTTCGGCCCCGTCAGCGAGAAGGTCAGCACGTCGCCATCGCCCTTGCTGGTGTTCTTCAGCAGCGTGACGTTGTTGAAGCTCTGGTTGTTCAGCGACTTGACCAGGCGACCGCAATTGCTGGGGCTGGAATCGTTGCCGCCCGCGTAGCACAGGGGGCTCCGGCCAGCAGCGTTGTAATACATCTCACGACCGTCAAGCGGCGACGTCGAAACAACCGGGCCGAGGTTCAGGTACTGGTAGTACAGCCCCTTGTCGACCTCGGTGTGCAGCCACTCGGCGCCAGCGACGAGGCCGTACCAGGGCAGTTCCTTGTCCAGCGCCAGGTTCATCTTCCAGACCGTCGGCTGCTTCACGCCCGGAGCGATGAAGTCGACGTTCGCGGCCGGCGGCGTGCCGGTCACGGTCGGTTGCGTCGCCGGATTGGGCGAATACTGAATGGCCGAGCAAGGCGTGGAACCGCCACCGCAACTGAAGTTGGCCGTCGTGACACCGGTGTTCTGGTAGGGGTTGGTCAGCCACACCGAAGCGGCCGAGCCCATGAACAGACCAGCGCCACCGCGCAACTGAGTCTTCAGCTTGTCGGCAGTATCAAACTGGTAATTGAAGCCGAAGCGCGGCTGGATGATCTTCTGGCCGTCCAGCGTGTAGCTGTTGTTGTAGCCGAAGCCACCGCCAGCACGGCCGTTGACCAGAATGGTCGGAGCACCGGAAGCGACCGAGTTGAACTTCGGCTTGTCGCCGGTCTCCAGCGTGTCAAGACGCAGGCCCGCGACAATGTTCAGCTGCTTGTTGACCTTCCAGGTGTCCTGCACGAACAGGCCGATGTTCGACAGTGTCCAGTTGGCGGCGCCGTCCTGCAGCGTGTTGCCGGCCAGCGGCTGCTGGACCTGGTAGGAGGTCGGCACGCCGGCATTCCACAGCGCGATCGGATCGGTGCCGCTAAAGGTGTAGACGCCCCGGGTGTTCTGCAAGAAAGCGTTGAAGATCTCGTTGCGCTCGAGGTCGACGCCGGCCTTGATCTCGTGCTTGTCCAAGAAGAGGTTGCCCGCGAAGAACCCGTTGAAGGTCTTGGTGTGCAGGCTGTTGAAATGGCGGCTCTGCTCGGTGCCGAAGGTCAGCGTACGGTTGCCGGTGGCGGTGCCGGCGGGGGCCGCCGTTGTCCAGGTCAGCCCCACCTGAGGCAGGTTGCTGTTGTTCTTCGGGTCGCTCTTGTAATCGCGCTGCGACAGCTTCAGCTCGGTCGAGAAACTGTCCGTCCAGTCGGCGAACCACTGGCCGACGACGGTTTCCAGCGTCTTGACCTGCGAATACCAATCCGATGACAGGGACAGCTGGTTGGCCGTGTAGTTCGGGAAGATCGGATTGCTCTCCTCCGACTTGGTATAGCGGACATTGACCTTGTGGTTGTCGCTGACGTTCCAGTCCAGCTTCAGCAGCGTGTCCTTGGCGACCAGCTGGACACCCTTGGGCGTCGACAGGCTGCCAATGTCGATGCCGTACTTGCTGTTGGCCAAATCCTGTGCGGCCTGGATCTGGGCCTGCGTGATGCCGACGTTGACGCTGCTGCTGCCCAACGGGCCGAAAGCCGGCACGGAGCGACTGCTCTTCAATTCTTCGTAATTGGCGAAGAAGAACAGCTTGTCCTTGATGATCGGGCCACCGAAGGTAAAGCCCTTCAGGTTCTCTTGGAAAGTCGGCGTCGGGAAGGTGACGTTGCGCACGCGGTCGTAGCGGTCACCGCTGAGCTTGTCGTCGCGGTATGCCGCATAGACGCTGCCGGTGAACTCATTCGTACCCGATTTGGTGACGGCGTTGATGTTGGCGCCCGTGTAGCCCTGCTGGGTCACGTCGTAGTTGGAGACGTTGACCTGCACGGCCTGGATGGCATCGATGGAGATCGGCTGCTTCAGCGTCGGCAGACCGTTCAGTTCCAGGCCGAAGGTGTCGTTGACCTTCACGCCGTCAATCGTCACGGTGTTGAAGCGGCCGTTCTGGCCGGCAACGGAGATTTCGCCATTGCCCTTGTCGGTCTGGACGACGCGCGGGTCATTGCGGGCGTAGTCCTGCAGGCTGCGCGAAATGGACGCGTAGGCGGCCAGTTCCTGCTTGCCGATGCTGGTACCGGCACCCATGGTCGAGCTGTCGAACTTGTTGCTGCCGGTGGCGCTACCCGTCGTGACGACGGTTTCGAGCACGTTGGCGCCACGGATGCGCAGTTCCAGGCTCTGGGTTTCGGCCAGGGCCAGGTAGACGTCGTTCCGGACTTCGCGGTCACTGCCCTTCACGGCGGTGATGGTGTAGGGGCCGCCAACGCGCAGGCCACGGGCCGAGAAGCGGCCATCGGCGTCGGTCGTCAGCGTATTGGTCGAGCCCGAATCACTGTGCACGATGGTGACCGTGGCACCAGCCAGCGGCTTGCCGTCGGCACCGATGACCTGGCCGGCAACGGCAGCGGTCGTGTTCTGCGCCACGGCCGGCGCGGCAGCCACGATGGCGACAGCGGCACATAGCGCCGACAGCGGGAATCCAGACCCAAACCTGTTGCTCATCCCAATCTCTCCTGTTGTTTGCGCGAACTCGCGCTGCTGATGTCGAAATCGTCACAAAAACGTCACGCGACGTATTGCTGCTGCATTGCTCGGCGCCCGAAACATGGGCGCGGCTGCGGCGGTGACGGAATTGTCATGACTTTCCGTGACAGAACTTTACGGGTAAGTCAGAAGTGGCCCGTTTCAGACACTCGCCCGATTGAAAAGGCACTTCGACAGTGCATCGAAAGACCGCGACAGACCTCGTTTTCGCCCCCAAATCCGCCTTGCCACAAACCATATGGGCCCATTCGGGCGCACCCAACGAGTGCAAATTTCGGCATTTGTAAACTTAGGGGCAGGCCCTGAGGGTTGTCGCCAAATCGCGACAAACTCCTGCCGCATGGCCACTTTTAAGATCGCCGCCACGTTCAAGCCCCCTGCGCCATGGCCTTTTCAACCCAATTTCGTTTCAGCGTCGGCATCGCTTTCGCCGCCCTGCTCGCCGGCTGTGCGGCGCAGCCGGCCGCAGCCCCGACCGAACTGACGCTGTTCTCCATCAACGACTTCCACGGCAACATCCAGCCCGCCCAGCCGACGCCGCTGATGCCGCGCGTCGCCAACCCTGCCACCGGTGAGGTCAAGGCGCAGCCGGCGGGTGGCGTGGCCTATCTGGCCTCCGCGCTGGCCGAACTGCGCGCCCGGCACCCCGATTCCCTCGTCGTCGCCGGCGGCGACCTGATCGGCGCGTCGCCGCTGATCTCCGGCCTGCTGCGCGACGAACCGACGCTGGCGGCCATGTCCCGGCTCGACATCAGCGCCAGCGCGCTGGGCAACCATGAGCTCGACGCCGGCCTGCCCGAGCTGCTGCGCAAGGCACATGGCGAATGCGGCCCGACGGAGTGCCTGTGGCCCGGCTTCAAGGGCCCCGGCTTCCCCTATCTCGGCGCCAATGTGCTGGACGCGGCCACCGGCCAGCCCCTGCTGCCCACCCACGTCGTCAAGCAGGCGGCCGGCTTCAAGGTCGCCATCGCCGGCGTCGCGACGCTGGACACGCCGCACGTCATCGTCGCGCGGGCCATCCAGGGCATACGTTTCGCGGACGAGGCCGACACGCTGAACGCGCTGGTACCCCGGCTCAAGGCCGAAGGCGCCCAGGTGCTCGTCGCCGTCATGCACGAGGGCGGCGTGCAAGGCCCCGGCGGCGCGGCCAACGACGCGAGCTATGCCTGCCCGACGCTGAGCGGTCGCGTGCTGGACATCGCCAGGCGACTGGACCCTGCCTACGCCATCATCATCGGCGGCCACACCCACCAGGCCTACACCTGCAAGATCAACGGCCGCCTGGTCGTGCAGGCCGGCAGCTATGGCGGCTGGATCACCGAGAGCCGCCTCAAGCTCGACGCCGCCGGCCATGTGCTGGACGCCCAGGCCATCAACCACCCCGTGCTGCAGTCGGTCTACGCACCCAACCCGGCACTGGCGGCCCTGGTCGCCCAAGCCGCCGCGCTGACGGCGGCCCAGCGCAACAAGCCCGTCGCCACGCTGCCGCGCGGCGCCACGCGCCATGCCAAGGAGCCCAACGGCGACTCCTGGCTGGGCAACCTGATCGCCGACAGCCAGCTCGCGTTCGCGCGCAGGCAGGGCCCCGCCGACATCGCCTTCATGAACCCGGGCGGCATCCGCGCCGACCTGAGCGTCGAGCCCGACAAGCCGACGACGATGAGCGACCTGATCGCCATTCAGCCCTTCGGCAACGACGTCGTCGCGCTGACGCTGACCGGTCAGCAGATCCGGGACATCCTGCAGCGCCAGCTGCCCAGGGGCGGCGCCGAGCCGCGCATGCTGCAGCCCTCGTCGACGCTGCGCTACCACTGGCGCGTCGGCACCGACGGCAATGCCGCGCTCGGCGAGGTCCTCGTCGGCGGTCAGCCGCTCGAGCGCACACGCGACTACCGCGTCGTCGTCAACAACTTCCTGTCCGAGGGTGGCGATGCCCAGGCCGGCTTCAAGCATGGCCGCGACCGCGCCGTGCTGGGCACCGACATCGATGCCCTCGTCGACCTGCTGCGCGCCAACCCCGACGCGGTGCGGCAGGCCGCACCCGGCCGCATCGTGCGGGACTAGGGCAAACCTGTAACTGCTTGCAGCGACCCCATCGCGCCATCCGGTGGGGCCGCCCTAGACTCGAAACCGCCTGGCATCGCAAGCCGGGCGCCAGCGGTTCGGGGGAGCGATGGCGGCTTGGGACATGCAAGGCAGCACGGGCGCCGAGCACGCACTTGGCCCCCCTGGTGCGACCGCCTCGGCCAGCCCGCTGATGCGCGAGGTCGTGGCCCATCTGCCCTGCGGGCTGGCCGTCTTCGATGCCGAGCGCCGCCTCATCGTGCACAACGCCGAGTTCGAGCGGCTTTTCAACCTGCCGGCCTCGCTGTTCGAAGAGCCCTCGCTGCGCTTCGACGACCTCATCGGCTTCCTCGCCTCGCGCGGCGACTACGGCCAGGGCGAGACCGCCCGCACCGCCACCGAGGCCGCCCTGGCCCTGGGCCGCGACCCGCAAGCCAACCGCCTGGAAACCTACCGCAGCGGCGGCCATCTCGTCGAGGCACGCACCGCCCTGCTGCCGCCGTCCTCGTCCCTCCCGGGCGGCCTGGTGCTGACCTGCCTGGACCTGACGCCCCAGGCCCAGGCCCGCCTCGCCGCCGAGCGCGCCTCCCAGGCCAAGACGCGCTTCCTGGCCAATATGAGCCACGAGATCCGCACGCCGATGAATGCCGTGCTCGGCATGCTGCGCCTGCTGCAGAAGACGCCGCTGGACGCACGCCAGCGCGACTACGCCGCCAAGAGCGAGGGCGCTGCGCGCGGCCTGCTCGGCCTGCTCAACGACATCCTCGACTTCTCCAAGATCGAGGCCGGCCACCTCGAGCTGGACCCGCACCCGACGCGGCTGGACGAACTGCTGCGCGACCTCTCCGTCATCCTCGCAGCCAACGTCGACAAGCGCGAACTGGAGCTGCTCTTCGACGTCGACCCGCAGCTGCCACCCGTCGTCATCGCCGACGCGCTGCGGCTGCAGCAGGTCCTCGTCAACCTCGCCAGCAACGCGATCAAGTTCACCCAGGCCGGCGAAGTCGTGCTCGGCATAGCGCGCGTCGCACAGACCGCCAGCAGCACGACGCTGGCCTTCTCGGTGCGCGACACCGGCATCGGCATCGCGCCCGAGCAGCAGCAGCGCATCTTCTCCGGCTTCACCCAGGCCGAGGCCTCCACCGCGCGCCGCTTCGGCGGCACGGGCCTGGGCCTGGCCATCAGCCGCCGCCTGGTGCGCCTGATGGGCGGCGACATCCATGTCGACAGCGCACTCGGCAAGGGCAGCCGCTTCAGCTTCACGCTGAGCTTCGCGCTGCCCGAGACCCAGGCCCAGCCGGCGCCTCACCAGGCCCTGCGCGCCCTCGTCGTCGACGACCACGCCGAGGCCCGCCGCGTCATCGGCGCGCTGGCCGGGTCGCTGGGCTGGCAGGTCAGCCTCGCCGCCGGCGGTGCGCAGGCGCTGGAACTCGCCGGGAGCAATGCCCCCGAGGTCGTGCTGCTCGACTGGGTGATGCCGGGCATGGACGGCTGGCAGACAGCCGTGCACCTGCGCCAGCGCCTCGGCCCCGGCCCGCTGATCCTGATGGTCACCGGCCAGGACCGCGAGCGCCTGGCCGAGCGCAGCGCCAGCGAGCAGGCCCTGCTGGACGGTTTCCTCGTCAAGCCCGTCACCGCGACGCTGCTGGCCCAGGCCGTGGCTGCCGCCGCCCGCGCGCGCAGCCACGGCGACGACGCACCGGAACCCGCGCCGCAGCGCCTCGCCGGCCTGCGCCTGCTGCTCGTCGAGGACAACCCCGGCAACCAGCAGGTCACGCGCGAGCTGCTCGAGCTCGAAGGCGCCGCCGTCACGCTGGCCGGCGACGGCCAGCAGGCGCTGACCCTGCTCGCCCAGACCCGTGGCCGGCGCGGCTTCGACGCCGTGCTGATGGACGTGCAGATGCCGGTGATGGACGGCACGACGGCCACGCGCCTGATCCGCCGCCAGCTCGGCCTGAAGCTGCCCATCATCGCGATGACCGCCGGCGCGTTGGCCGCCGAGCGCCAGGCCTGCCTGGACGCCGGCATGGACGAGCACATCGGCAAGCCCTTCGACCCCGACAGCCTGGTCGCCGTGCTGCGGCGCCGTTGCGGCGAAGCCCAGGCCGAGGCCACGGCACCGGCCCGGCCCGCGCTGCCGCCGGCGCTGCTGGCCGACGCCGGCCGCGCCGGCATTGCGCTGGCCGAGGCGCTGGCGCGCATGTCCGGCCGCGTCGAACTGTTCGAGCGCACGCTGGCCGCGCTGCACGAGCAGGACCGCAAGCTCGCCCAGGTCCTCAGCGAGGGCGGCACGAGCGCCGCGCGCGGCCTGCACGGCTTCCGCGGCCTCGCCGCCATGCTGGGCGCCGAGCGCCTCGCCGAGCTGGCCGCCGAGGGCGAACACACGGTGCAACCCGACGACGACTGGCAGCGCCGCTTCCTGGAGCGCCGCCGCGCCGACCTGGCCGCGCTCGACCGCCTGGCCGCCAACCTCGCGGCCCGCGCCACCCCGCCCGTGGCGCCACCGCCCGAGGCGCCCGCGGGCAGCCTCGCCGCTCGGCTGGAACGCCTCGTCGAGTTGCTGGACGGCGCCGACCTCGAGGCCCTGGACTGCCACGCCGCACTCCGCGAGCAGCTCCCGCAGCCCCACGCCGCCGCCCTGGATGCGGCCATCGCCACGCTCGACTTCGGCCGCGCGCTGACCCTGTGCCGCGAACTGCGCGCCATGCTGGAGACCCCGCCATGATGCTGTCCATGCCTCTGACCAGCCAGGCCCCGCCGGGCCGCCGGCCGCGCCTGCTGCTCGTCGACGACCAGCCCGTCAACATCCAGGCCCTGCACCGCGTGTTCGGGAGCGACTGCCAGGTGCTGATGGCCACGGACGGCACGCGCGCGCTGCAGCTGTGCCGCGAACGCCAGCCCGACCTCGTGCTGCTGGACGTGCAGATGCCCGGCATGGACGGCCACGAGCTCTGCGCCGAGCTCAAGGCCGACCCGCTGCTGCGCTCCATCGCCGTCATCTTCGTCACCTCGCAGGACCAGCCCGACGACGAGACCCGCGGCCTGGACGCCGGCGCCGCCGACTTCATCACCAAGCCCTTCAACCCCAGCGTCGTGCGGGCCCGCGTGCGCACCCAGCTGACGCTCAAGCACCAGTCCGACCTGCTGCGCGAGCTGGCCTTCATCGACGGCCTGACCGGCGTGCACAACCGCCGCCACTTCGACGAGCGCTTCCTTGCCGAGACGCGCCGCGCCCAGCGCACGCGCTCGCCGCTGGCCGTGGTGCTGGCCGATGTCGACCACTTCAAGCGCTACAACGACGCGCTGGGCCACCTCGCCGGCGACGACTGCCTGCGCCGCATCGCCGCCACGCTGCGCAGCTGCCTGCGCCGGCCCACCGACCTGCTGGCGCGCTACGGCGGCGAGGAATTCATCTGCCTGCTGCCCGACACCGACCTGGCCGGCGCCATCGGCGTGGCCCAGCTGATGGAAGACAGCGTGCGGGCGCTGGCCCTGCCGCACCCGGGCATCGACGGCATCGTGACGATCAGCCTCGGCGTGTCGGCCGCTGCGCAGGCCCAGGGGCTGGTCGAGGCCGCGGACAAGGCCCTCTACCTCGCCAAAGCGGCCGGGCGCGGGCGGGTGAGCTGGGTGGAGGGTTGAATCGAGAAGGGGCAGTCTGAGGTACTGATCAAGCCCCGCCCACTCCCTGGAATGCCGGTCCGTTCCAGATGGTTGGAGCATGAGGTCCGGCGTTGCGCGCCTCCAAGGGCCTGCGGCGAATCGCCTCTCGGACGCGTGAGGATGCGACGCATTGACTGATGTCGGCGCCGCCCAAAGCGCAAGCGGCGGTAGACCAGCAGCGTTCTTCCGCAGGGCGACCTCGTTTCCCAGAACGCTTGCATCCACCGCAACTGGGCCCGCGCGTCGGCGACCGACAGGCCCTCGTCATCGCCGGCCACTTCCCCAACAGCCAGGCACCGGGCTGTGACGAGTTCGTCTACAAATTCGGCTGGCTTGACGCGCTGGACGGCTGGGTCGGCGGGCAGATGAAGTCGCACGAGCAGTTCGTGCTGATCGTGCTGATGGACGACGCCAACATCGTGCCCGAAGGCCGCGACTTCTACGACCCCATCGCCTTGACCGGCCAGATCCACCACACGCCCAAGGAACACGCGCAGTTCCAGCAGCTAGTCGGTCTCCGCCACTTAGAGCAGCCGCCCCATAGCTGGACCTGGCGGGGCTATCGCAACCTCGCCTCCACAGGGAACCAGGACCTGCGCACCGACCACATCCTCGTAAGCGGCGCAGAAGGGCCGCGTGACGGCTGAGAGACCGGCTTACTGCAGCGGCAGAACCAGCGGCCGAGCACCGCTGCGCCGGCGGCCGTGACGATTGCCGACGAGCCCGGTCGCCGCCGCGCACGGCCCATGTCGTGCCCAAGAAACACTGCCCGCTTTGTGAAAGATCACCGCCACCCAAGCGAAGCGCGCAGAAACGTGTGGCAGCATCGCCCGCGTTTGAATCCAGTGCCCTGAATCCCGATGGTGGACCCGATGAATTCCGATACACACCCGAAGATGCCCGGCCCAGCGCTCGCTCATTGCCTGCTTTTCAGCCTGGTTCTGAGCACCGCGGCAGGCGTGGCACAGGCGGCACCCGCACAGATCCCGGCGGTGGAACTCAAGGCGGCCCTGCATTTTCCGGACGGCAAGCCCGGCCGCCCAACCTATCTACGCACCGTCAAGCGGCGCTTCGACGCTGGCGCGGGCCCGATCGGGGAATTGCAGGGTGGCTGGTTTTGTGGGCGACGCGGCGATATCCAGTGGAACAACAAAACCTCCGAGGCCATCTTGCCGAACGGGCAAATTACGGCGCGCTTCAAGCAACTGCTGCAGCAGGCCAATTTTCCAGTTCCCACGCCGTCAGATGCGCTGTTCGAGGAGAAGGCGAACGTCGGCGCCAGCAAGGAGCGCAAAGATGAGCTCCATGTCGGTGTGCTGATCAAGGAGGTTTCGACGAATCTGTGCAGCAAGAGCACCAACTCCTGGACCGGCGAGGCCTATTTGAAGCTGTTCTGGCAGGTGTTTGCGCCCGAGCAGCAGAAGGTCGTCTTCGAAACCACCACCGAAGGGCGCTTCCATACTGCGGACAAGGCCTTGGACGGCCAAGTCTCGGCGATTCCCGTCGAAGCCTTCGTGGCAGCGGCGAGAAACCTGCTGGCCGAGCCCGGCTTCCTGACCGCCGTGTCCACGCCTGCCGACACGACAGTGTTGGCAGGCATTGCCGGCGCCATTGCGGCTTCTGCGCCGGCAGACAACGCCAAGCTCACCATTGACGGCGTGGCGACAGCGGACAACGACGCGCTGTCGAAGAACATCACGCTGCTGCGCACTGCGGTCGCGACTGTCTTCGGCGACGCCGGCTCGGGCAGCGGCTTCTTCATTGGACGCAGCGGCTGGCTGCTGACCAATCAGCATGTCGTCGGCAGTGCCAAGTTCGTCAAGGTGCGGCTGGCGACCGGGCGCGAGCTGGTCGGAGAGGTGCAACGCACGGCGGCGCTGCGCGATGTCGCGCTGGTGAAGACCGAGCCGGCCGGCGTGCCGCCGATGCCGATCCGCCTGACCGACCCGGCGATCGGCGAGGATGTGTATGCGCTGGGTTCGCCATTGGGCGACGCCTTCAACACCACGCTGACGCGCGGCATCCTCAGCGGTGTGCGCGAAATCAGCTCGCAGCAATACCTTCAGAGCGATGTGGCCATCCTGCCCGGCAACAGCGGTGGCCCGCTGCTCGACAAGTCCGGACAGGTGATCGGCATCACCGTCCTCGGGCTGGGCGCCAAGGGGATCGCCGGGATGAATTTTTTCGTCCCGGTGTCAGACGCGATCGGCAAGCTGGGCCTGCAGATTCAGACTGCGGCGACACGTTGATTCCGGTCGAGATACCCGCCGCGTGAGCGCGGACTGACCGCCAAACATGCGGCCCATTCGGACGTTCCGCAGAGCGCGCGAAGTCGTTTCGGAAGTTCGCACGCGCATTTTCGAGCTGCTAGCTTGAGGGGATCTCTCATGCCAGGACTGGTCGGCGAAAACGCCCGCCGCCTGGAGGGCTGCAGATGACTTGTGTTCGTCACGAGTCGTCGTGATGCTTTTGCAGCCTCGTGGCCGGCTGCCAAATGGCCTTGGCTTGCGGCTCTCCATCGCCCGGTCCCATAAGTCCTGGAAGTCTTTCCATGACCGTTCGACCGCATCATCTCTTCTCGCGGGGGATCCTGCCACCCGCCGGTTTGGCACCTCGGTTATCCGCCCCGGATATAGAGGCACGCCCTTTGCGTCGGGCGCACGGCGGGAACTTCCATTGACCGAAACGCGGAGGCGTTGTCAGTGGGACTCCGTCCATTTTCGGCCTCTGGTTGTACCAGTCGGCTGTCCTGGAGGAGGCACAGCGATGATTCCCTCTCTGGAATCAATCTCTTAGACAGAAGTGGAGCGGGCGATGGGGATCGAACCCACGTCATGAGCTTGGGAAGCTCAGGTCCTACCATTGAACGACGCCCGCGTTGGGAGCGGATTATGACCCGGCTCGCCGGCGCCACGGAACCTGTAGGACAAGGCCGCGACATGGCGGCCACGGCGGATTTGTAACGGCCGCCCGCCCTAGCATGTCGGCCGTTCCCAACCCTCCCCCACAGGAGACCGACATGACCCAAGTCCGGCGCACCCTCATTTCCCTCATCACCGCCTCCCTCGTCTTCAGCGGCATGGCGCAGGCAGCGCCGACGGCGTTGATCAGCACCGAGCAGGCCGCCGCCGCGCTGCAGCCCGCTGCGCGCAGTGAGGCCCATGCCCGGCTGCAGGCCGCGCTGGACCGCGCCGACCTGGCCGCGATGCTGCAGGCCCGCGGCGTGTCCACCGACGAGATGCGCGCCCGCGTCGACGCGCTGACCGATGCCGAGGCCCAGCAGATGCTGCAGCAGGTCGACCAGGCGCCAGCGGGCGGCGACGTCGTCGGCGTGCTCTTCACCATCTTCATCATCCTGCTGGTGACCGACATCCTCGGCCTGACCAAGGTCTTCCCGTTCACGCGCTCGGTGCGTTGATCGCCCGGCAGCTCATCGCCTGCGCCGCGCTGCTGCTGGGCGGCTGCGCGACGCTGGCCACGCCGCCGCAGACGGCTGCACTGCTGGCCGCGCCGCCCGCCGGCCTGCCGCCGCGGGCCGAGCGAGCCGACGTGCCGTTCTTCGCCCAGACCCGCGACCACTGCGGCCCGGCCGCACTCGCGACCGCGCTGGCCGACGTGCAACTGCCCGCCGACCCCGACCGCCTGGCCGACGCCGTCTTCCTGCCCTCGCGGGCCGGCAGCCTGCAGATCGAGATGCTGGGTGGCGCGCGCCGCCAGGGCGCCGTCGCGACCCGGCTGCCGCGCGAGCTGGAGGCACTGCTGCGCGAGGTGGCGGCCGACCACGCCGTCGTCGTGCTGCAGAACCTCGGCCTGGACTGGCTGCCGCGCTGGCACTACGCCGTCGTCGTCGGCTACGACCTGGCCGCGCATGAACTGATCCTGCGCAGCGGCACGACGGCGCGCGAGACGCTGCCGCTACGCACCTTCGAATACACCTGGGCCCGCGGTGGCCGCTGGGCCATCACCGTACTGCCACCGGACCGCCTGCCGGCCACGGCGACCGAGGCCGACGCGCAGGAAGCCGCCATCGGCTTCGAGCGCGCGGCGCCGCCGGCCCGGGCGGCGCTGGCCTGGCGCACGCTGCTGGCGCGCTGGCCGGGCAATCTGCTGGCCGGCATCGGCCTGGGGAACACGCTGAATGCCGCCGGCGATGCGGCCGGCGCAAGTGCGGCCTTCGAGGCCGCGGCGCAGCGCCACGACAGCGCCGTGGCCTGGATCAACCTCGCCCGGCTGCGCCTGGATGCCGGCGACCGCGCCGGCGCGCGGGCAGCGGCCGAACGCGCCGTGCAGCGCACTGAAACGGCCGAGGCCGCCTGGCGCGATGCGGCACGCGCCACACTTGCGGCCACAAACGCACCTTAGGGCTTGACGGCCGCGGCTACAGTCGCGCGCATGACGTCCCCAGCTGTTTCGCGTCCGCCCGCCACGTTGCTGATCGCTTGGCGCCAGCTGCTGCGGGACTGGCGGGCCGGCGAGCTGCGCCTGCTGATGCTGGCCGTGGCGCTGGCCGTCGCGGCGCTGTGCGCGGTGGCCTTCCTGTCCGACCGGCTCGACCAGGGCCTGCGGCGCGACGCGGCCCAGCTGCTGGGCGGCGACGCCGTCGTCGCCAGCGACCAGCCCACGCCCCAGCCCCTCGTCAGCCTCGCGGCCGAGCTGAAGCTGACCGGCGTGCGCAGCGCCACCTTCGCGAGCATGGCGCGAGCCGACGAGGCCCAAGGCGGCGAGAGCCGGCTCGTCGCGGTCAAGGCGGTCGGCAGCGGCTACCCGCTGCGCGGCCGGATCGCGCTGCGCGAGGCCCTGCCCGGCCGCGGCGGTGCGCCGGCACCGGGCGAGGCCTGGGTCGACGCGGCCGTGGCCGACGGCCTGGGCCTCAAGCTCGGCGATACGCTGCTGCTCGGCGATGCCCGCCTCAGGCTCGCCGCCCTCATAGCGACCGAACCCGACCGCGGCGCCGGCTTCATGAACTTCGCGCCGCGCGTCATGCTGTCCGAGAGTGATCTCGAAGCCACCCACCTCGTGCAGCCGGCCAGCCGCATCACCTATCGCCTGGCCCTGGTGCCCGGCCCCGGCGCGGCTCCCGACGCCGTGAAGAAGTTCGTCACCAGTGCCGAGCAGCTCGTCGGCGAGACGCAGCTGCGCGGCGTGCGCCTGGAGTCGCTGGAATCGGGCCGGCCCGAGATGCGCCAGACCCTGGACCGCGCGGCCCGCTTCCTGCGCCTCGTGGCGATGCTGTCGGCCCTGCTCGCCGCCGTCGCCGTGGGCCTGGCCGCGCGCGACTTCGCGGCCCGCCACCTGGACGATTGCGCGATGCTGCGCGTGCTGGGCCAGCCGCAGCGGCGCATCGCCTGGGCCTATGGCCTGGAGTTCCTGCTCGCGGGCCTAGCGGCCAGCGGGGCCGGCGTGCTGGGCGGCCTGGCCCTGCACCAAGTCTTCGTGTCGCTGCTGGCCGGCCTCATCGACGTGAGCCTGCCGCCGCCCAGCATCTGGCCGGCCCTGCTGGGCCTGGGCCTGGGGCTGTCGCTGCTGCTGGGCTTCGGCCTGCCGCCGGTGCTGCAACTGGCCGCTGTGCCGCCGCTGCGCGTGATCCGCCGCGACCTCGGCGCGCCCAAGGCCGGCTCCCTGCTGGTGCTGGGCGCGGGCGTCGCGGGTCTCGCGGCCATCCTCGTCGTACTGGCGGGCGACCTGAAGCTGGGCGCCATCGCGGCGGCCGGCTTTGCCGGCGCGGTGCTGCTGTTCGCGCTGCTGGCCTGGGCCGCCGTGTGGCTGCTGCGCCGCCTGGTGCCGGTCAATGTCAGCGGCGCTGGCCTGCCGCGCTGGCTGCTGCTGGCCACGCGCCAGGTCGCGGCGCGGCCGGGCTTTGCCGTCATGCAGGTGGCGTCGCTGGCCGTCGGCCTGCTGGCCCTGGCCCTGCTGGTGCTGCTGCGCACCGACCTCATCGACAGCTGGCGCCGCGCCACGCCGGCCGCGGCGCCGGACCGCTTCGTCATCAACATCCAGCCCGACCAGGGCGAGGACTTCCGCAAGGTGCTGAAGGATGCCGGCGTCGCGGGCTTCGACTGGTATCCGATGATCCGCGGCCGCCTCACCACCATCAACGGCGAGGCCGTACAGGCCGGGCGCTTCGCCGACGAGCGCGCCCAGCGCCTGGCCGAGCGCGAGTTCAACCTCAGCCATGCCGCCGACGTGCCCGCGCACAACCAGATCGTGGCCGGCCGCTGGGGCGGCGCAAGGCCAGGCGAAATGGGCCTGAGCGTCGAGGAAGGGCTGGCCAAGAACCTCGGCCTCAAGCTCGGCGACCAGCTGGCCTTCGACATCGGCGGCCAGCCGGTGCAGGGCCGCATCACCAGCCTGCGCAAGGTGGACTGGTCGTCGATGCGGGTCAACTTCTTCGTGCTGTTCGAGGCCGCCGCGCTGCCCGAGCTGCCGTCCACGCAGATCGCCGCCTACCGCACGCCGGCGGGAGCCAAGCTGGACCGCGAGCTGGCGCGGCGCTTCCCCAACCTGACCGTCATCGACGTGTCGGCCCAGCTCAACCAGGTGCAGGGCGTGCTGGACCAGGTCATCCAGGCCGTGCAGTTCCTGTTCGGCTTCACGCTGGCGACCGGCCTGGTCGTGCTGCTGGCGGCCGTGGGCAGCACGCGCGAGGCCCGCACGCGCGAGTTCGCGCTGATGCGGGCCTTGGGCGCGCCGTCCTCGCTGCTGGCCCGGGTGCAGCGCGCCGAACTGCTCGGCGTGGGCGCGCTGGCCGGCCTGCTGGCCGGCGGCGTGGCCCTGGTGCTGGCGGCGCTGCTGGCGCACTTCGTGTTCGAGTTCGACTGGCAGATCAAGCCCTGGGTGCCCCTGGTGGGCGCGGCCTGCGGCGCGCTGCTGGCCTGGAGCGCCGGCTGGTGGAGCCTGCGCGGCGTGCTGCAGCGGCCCGTCGTGCAGACGCTGCGGGAGGCGCAGGCGGAATGAAGCAGGCCAGCCCGGTGTCGGTCCGCGGCGTCGGTCGCTACCTGGTGCTGTCGGCGGGCATCACCCTCGTCTACTACCTGCTGGGCCGGCTCGGCCTGCTGATGGTGCTGCCGCCCTACCATGTGGCGCCCATCTACCCGGCCGCGGGCTGGGGCCTGGCGGTACTGCTGGTGCTGGGCCTGCGCCATCTGCCGGCCGTGGCCTTGGGCTCCGCCATCGTGCAGGCGACGGCGATGGCCGACATGGGCGCCAGCGCGCTGTTGCTGGCCGCCGGCATCGGCTGCGGCGCGGCGGCCCAGGCCGCCGCCGGCACGCTGCTGGTGCGGCGCTGGTGCGGCCGGCCACCGCTGCTCACCTCGCCGCGCGAGATCGGCGGCTACCTGGCCGCCGCGGCGCTGGCCGGCCTCGTCAGCCCGAGCTGCGCGACGCTGGTGTTGAAAACTCTGGGCGTCATCACGGCGGCGCAGATGCCCCTGGTCTGGACGATCTGGTGGACCGGCGACCTGATGGGCGTGCTCATCGCGACGCCGATCACGCTCGCGCTGATCGGCCAGCCCCGCTCGGCCTGGGCGCCGCGGCGCTTCAGCGTCGGGCTGCCGATGCTGCTGACGACGCTGCTCGTCGGCCTGGGCGTGGCCGTGACGGTCGACTGGGACCGCCAGCGCAATCGCGCCGACTTCGCCCGCGAAGCGAACGGCGCGGCCCAGGACCTGGCCGGCCGGCTGCGCGAGCCGCTGCTGGCGCTGGAAGGCGTGCATGGCCTCATCAAGGTCAAGCCGCTGCCCACACGCGAGGAGTTCGCCCGCGCGACGAGCGCCTTTCTGGGCGAAGACACCCCGCTGCTGGCCCTGGGGCTGACGCTGCGCGTGGCGCGCGCCGACGTCGACCGCTTCAACGCCGCGGCCGCGGCCGACAACTTTCCCGGCGGCTACCAGGCGCGCGACCGCAACCGCGCCGGCGACCTGCAGGTGCCGGCCGACGAGGACATGATGGCCATCCGCCTCATCGAGCCGCTGTCGCGCAACCTGGGCGCCCTGGGCATCAACGTCCGCACCATCCCCGGCGCGCGCGCGGCCATCGCCCAGGCCGCGGCCCTGGGGCGGCCGGTCGCGTCGGCGGGCTTCCAGCTGTCGCAGGACAAGGAGGGCGCGGTCGGCGTCGTCGTCTACCAGCCCCTGTACCGCCGCAATGCCGTGCCGGGCGAGCAGGCGCTGGACGGGGTGGTCTTCGCGACGTTGCGGCCTGACCTGCTGATGTCGCACCTGGCCGCCGGCTGGCCCGAGCAACTGGGCGTCTGCCTCGTCGACCTGGGCCCCGACGCCACCTACCGGCGCCTGGGCGGGCGGCCCGGCTGCGAGGCGGTGCAGCGTGGCGAAGGCGCCGACCTGCCCCTGGTCAAGATGCCGCTGGAGTTCGGCGGCCGGCACTGGGAGGTGCACGTCTACGACCTGCCGGGCCTCGTGCAGGAGCCTGGCCGCAGCTGGGCCTTTGCGCTGGTGGGCCTGATGTCCACCGCCATGGTCGGCGCGCTGCTGCTGCTGATGTCGGGCCGCACCCAGCATGTCGAGGCCCAGGTAAGGGAGCGCACAGCGGCGCTCGAGCGCGAGATCGGCAACCGCACGCTCGGCGAGCAGGCGCTGCGCCAGAGCGAGGAGCGCTTTCGCAGCATCTTCGAGACGGCGCCCATCGGCATCGCCTTCACCGACCTGAACGGCGGCTTCCAGGAAGTCAACAGCCACTTCTGCAAGCTGGTCGGCTACCCGGCCGAGTCGCTGATGGGGCGCCGCTCCATCGACGTGACCCACGAGGACGACCGCCGCGAGGACATCCGCCTGGCCAACCGCATGCTGCGCGGCGAGATCCCCTTCTACCGCCGCAACAAGCGCTATGTCCGGCCGGACGGCAGCATCGCCCACGCCCGTGTGCTCGTCAGCCTGCTGCGCGGCCCCGACGGCCGGCCGCACCGGCTCGTCGGCGTCGTCGAGGACATCACCGACCAGCTGCGCATGGAGGAGTTGGACCGCGCGCGCGAGGCGGCCGAGGCGGCCAACCAGGCCAAGAACGATTTCCTGTCGCGCATGAGCCATGAGCTGCGCACGCCGATGAACGCCATCCTCGGCTTCACGCAGCTGATGCAGATGGACGCGGCCGAGCCGCTCGCGCCCGCCCAGCGCGGCCGGGCCCAACAGATCGCCCAGGCCGGCTGGCACCTGCTGGAGATGATCAACGACACGCTGGACCTGTCACGCATCGAGGCCGGCTCGCTGCGCCTGGAGCCGGCCGTGCTGGAGCTGCCGCCGCTGCTGGCGCGCGCGCTGGCCCTGGTGCAGCACAGTGCGACCGAGCGCGGGCTGGCGCTCAGCCAGCGCATCGACCCGGGCGCCGTGCAGCTGCAGGGCGACCCGACGCGGGTCACGCAGATCCTGACCAACCTGCTCAGCAACGCCGTCAAGTACAACCGGCCCGGCGGCAGCATCAGCATCCAGGCCAGCGCGCCCGAGCCGGGCTGGGTGGAGGTCGCCGTGCGCGACACCGGCCTGGGCCTCAGCGAGGCGCAGCGCGCCGCCCTCTTTCAGCCCTTCAATCGCCTGGGCCGCGAGCACAGCGGCTTGCCGGGCACAGGCATCGGCCTGGTCATCAGCCTGCGCCTGGCCGAGATGATGGGCGGCAGCCTGCGCGCCGAGGCCCCGGCCCCCGGCCAGGGCCAGGGCGCCTGCTTCGTGCTGAGGCTGCCCGCCGCGGGCGCGGCCACGCCGGCCGCCCTTGAGGGCCGGCCCGACGAGCCGGCCGCCCCCCGGGCCGGTCCGCACCGGCGCCTGCTCTATATCGAGGACAACCCGCTGAACGCCGAGGTCATGCGCGGCATCCTCGAACAGCGCCCGGGCCTGGAGCTGGAAGTCGCGACGACGGTCGAGGCCGGTGTGCGTGCGCTGCGCGAGCGCCCGCCCGCCCTGCTGCTGCTGGACTGGCAGCTGCCCGACGGCGACGGCCAGACCGTGCTCGGCCGGCTGCGCGAGCTGGGCCACACGGCGCCGCCCGTCGTCGTCGTCTCGGCCAACGCCCAGCCGGAGCAGATCGCGCTGGCCCGCACGGCCGGCGCCCGCCACTACCTGACCAAGCCGCTGGACGTGCGCGAACTGCTGGCCCTGGTCGACGAATTGTTGGCGGGGCCGGCCGCCTCGGAGCGGGCAGAATGAGGCTTTCCTCCTTCCCCCCGCGCAGCGTCCGATGAGCTCCACCGACCTCGTTCCCAGCACCGGCGCCCAGGCCGTGCAGGCCCTGTCCCACACCGAAGGCCGCCAGTTCCTGACCTTCCGCATCAGCGAGGAGGAATACGGCCTGGACATCCTGCGCGTGCAGGAGATCCGCTCCTACGAGGCCCCTACACGGGTCGCCAACGCGCCGGCCTACATCAAGGGCGTGGTCAACCTGCGCGGCGTCATCGTGCCCATCCTGGACCTGCGGCTGCGCCTGGGGCAGGCGGGCGAATACAACGCCTTCACCGTCGTCATCGTGCTGAACGTGGCCGGCCGCGTGGTGGGCATCGTCGTCGACTCGGTGTCCGACGTGCTGGAACTGAGCGCTGACGAGATCAAGGCCCGCCCCGAGGTACCGGCGGCCATGGACGCCCGCTTCATCACCGGCCTGGGCAAGATCGGCGACCGCATGCTGATCCTGCTGGACATCGAAGCCATGATCAAAAGCCCCGATTTCGGCCTCGTCGACTGAAGACTCTGCCGGCCGGGAGGCCTGAAGTTAGCAGTCGCACACTGTTTCAACTGCAGAAACACTGCATTCCGGCGGCAGCCTCATCAGACTTAGCACTCGACAAAGCAGAGTGCTAATATTCCATCGCCGCCGCAATCCACGCGGCGGTTTCGAAGGATTCGACACGATGTCTGCCTCTTCCGCCATTGCCGTCCGCGACCCCTGGGCCCTGGTGCCCTCGCTGGGCAATCTGGACGCCTACATCTCTGCCGTCAACCGCCTGCCGTTGCTGACGGCCGAGGAGGAAAGCTCGGCCGCGCGCCGCCTGCGCGAGCACGGCGACCTTGAAGCCGCCGGCCGCATGGTGCTGTCGCATCTGCGCCTGGTGGTGTCCATCTCGCGCCAGTACGTCGGCTACGGCCTGCCCCAGGGCGACCTGATCCAGGAAGGCAATGTCGGCCTGATGAAGGCCGTCAAGCGCTTCGACCCGGACCAGGGCGTGCGCCTGGTCAGCTATGCGATGCACTGGATCAAGGCCGAGATCCACGAGTACATCCTGAAGAACTGGCGCATGGTCAAGGTCGCGACGACCAAGGCCCAGCGCAAGCTGTTCTTCAACCTGCGCTCGATGAAGCACCAGCTCAAGGCCGGCCAGGACGATGCCGCCACGCACCGCAACACGCTGACCGAGGCCGAGGTCGCCCATGTGGCCCGCGAGCTGAACGTGAAGCGCGAGGAAGTGCTGGAGATGGAGACCCGCATGTCGGGCGGCGACGTGGCCCTGGAGCCGCAGACCGACGACGACGGCGAGAGCTTCGCCCCCATTGCCTACCTGGCCGACGACAGTCATGAGCCGACCCGCGTCATCGAGGCCCGCTCGCGCGACGCGCTCGCCGGCGACGGCATCCAGCGCGCCCTCGAAGTGCTGGACCCGCGCAGCCGCCGCATCGTCGAGGAGCGCTGGCTGAAGGTGAACGACGACACCTCGGGCGGCATGACACTGCACGAGCTGGCAGCCGAGTACGGCGTGTCGGCCGAGCGCATCCGCCAGATCGAGGTGGCCGCGATGAAGAAGATGAAGAAGGCCCTGACCGAAACAGCCTGAGATTCGGCCTGCTTCCAGCACAAAGCCCCGGCACGCCGGGGCTTTGTTCATCCAGCGGCACCCAAGGATCCGGCTCCGCCGGTCCTTCGGGTGCGCCCCCTTGAGGGGGCCGGCGAAGCCGGTAGGGGGTGGGCTATTTCCCGGCCAGCAGCAGCTTGATGTCGTCGGCCAGTGGCTGGGCGCCGGCGCCGTAGCGGGCGTAGACACGCACGCGGCCCTCGGTGTCGAAGATGAAGCTCGCGGCCGTGTGGTCCATCGTGTAGGTCTCGGGCGTCTT
Organism: Roseateles saccharophilus; assembly: GCF_004342485.1. Taxonomy (GTDB): domain Bacteria; phylum Pseudomonadota; class Gammaproteobacteria; order Burkholderiales; family Burkholderiaceae_C; genus Pelomonas; species Pelomonas saccharophila. The sequence continues at coordinate 87,145 of NZ_SMBU01000009.1, read as the reverse complement.
GCCCGGCACCTTGGCGAAGAAGACCTTGAACTCCTTCGCCGCGGCCTGGGTCTGTTCCTCGCTGCCGCGCAGGCCGACGAAGCTGGGGTCGAAGCTCGCGAGATAGGCCTTCAGCAGCGCGGCCGTGTCGCGCTCGGGGTCGATGGTGACGAAGATGCCCTGCACCTTGTCGCCGTCGGCGCCCAGGCTGCGCTTGACCTCGGCCACCTCGGCCATCGTCGTCGGGCAGACGTCGGGGCACTGGGTGTAGCCGAAGAAGACCACCAGCACCTTGCCCTTGAAATCCGCCAGCGACCGCGCTCGGCCGTCCTGGTCGGTCAGGTTCAGGCCGCGGGCGTATTCGGCGCCGGTCAGATCGATGCCCTTGAAGGCGGGCCGGTCGGGGTCGGCCTTCTGGCAGCCGGCGAGGGCGAGCGCGGCCAGCGCGGCAAGGGCGAAACGGCGAGTGCTCATGGCAGGTAATGGTCGATCAGCAAGGCTGCGAAGAGCAGCGACAGATGCCAGATGGAGAACCAGAAGGTCCGCCGCGCGAGCATCTCCGAATACGAGCGCCAGAGGCGAAAGGCATAGCCGCAGAAGCCCAGGCCCAGCGCGACCGCGCAAACCAGGTAGAACCAGCCGCTCATGCCGGTCAGGAAGGGCAGCAGCGTGGCCGCGAACAGCACCCAGGTATAGAGCAGGATCTGCAGCCGCGTGTAGTCGCTGCCGTGGGTGACGGGCAGCATGGGCAGGCCGGCGCGGGCGTAGTCCTCGGCGCGGTACAGGGCCAGCGCCCAGAAGTGCGGCGGCGTCCACAGGAAGATGATCAGGCAGAGCAGCCAGGGCTCGGGGCCGAGGTCGCCGCGCAGCGCGGCCCAGCCCAGCACGGGCGGCATCGCGCCCGAGGCGCCGCCGATGACGATGTTCTGCGGTGTCATCGGCTTCAGGATGACGGTGTAGATGACCGCATAGCCGACGAAGGTGGCGAAGGTCAGCCACATCGTCAGCAGGTTCACATAAACGCCCAGGACGGCCATGCCGATGCTGCACAGCAGGGCCGAGAAGGCCAGGGTCTGGGTGCGGCTCAGCTCGCCCTTGGCGGTGGCGCGCCAGGCCGTGCGCTTCATGCGGGCGTCGATGCCGTCCTCGATGAGGCAGTTGAAGGCGGCCGCCGCGCCGGCGACCAGCCAGATGCCGGCTACCGCCACGAGCATGGTCAGGGCTTGGCTAGCCGACGGCAGGCCGGGCACGGCCAGGGCCATGCCGATGGCGGCGCAGAAGACGATGAGCTGGACGACGCGCGGCTTGGTCAGCTGGTAGAACTGCTGCCAGCGCGGGCTGTGCACCAGGGCACTGGCGGTGGACGTGGAAGCCATGGTCAGGGCTGCGCCTTCGAGAGGCGCGCAAGCAAGGTGATGAGCAGGGCCAGCAGCACGGCGGCACCGCCGGTGTGGGCCAGGGCGGCGGCGATGGGCCAATCGAGCACGACATTGGACAGGCCTGTGGCCAGCTGCCAGCCGGCGGCAGCCAGCAGCCAACGCGACCAGGCCGGCGCATGCCGGCGCAACGCGAGGACCATGGCGATGACGGCCGCGAAGACAAGGGCCGCGCCGATGCGATGGGCCATGTGGATGGCCGCCAGCGCCTCGAAGCCGAGGTAGCCGCCGTCGGCTCGCTGGCCGAGTTCACGCCAGAGCTGGAAGCCCTGGGCGAAGTCCAGATGTGGCCACCACTGGCCGCCGTGGCAGCTGGGGAACTCGTCGCAGGCCAGCACCGCGTAGTTGGTGCTGACCCAGCCGCCGAGCGCCACCTGGGCGAGAACCAGCAGCAGCAGGCCGGCGACGGCGCCGCGCAGCCACGCCGGCGCGGCCAGCGGGCGTGGCTCGTAGCCCTCGCGCTGCCAGGCCATCAGCATCAGCAGGCCGATGGCCAGCAGCAGATGACCCGTGACGATGATCGGGAAGAGCTTCATCGTGACGGTGAGCCGCCCGAACGCGCCGACCACGCAGACCCAGGCCAGCGAGGCCGTCGGCCACCACGGCGAGGGTGCGGCCTCGCCATCCTGGCGCTTCAGGCGCCAGCTCAACACGGCCAGCGTGAGGATGAGCAGGCCCACGGCGCTGGCGAGGTAGCGGTGCAGCATCTCGATCCAGGCCTTGGTGTGCGTGACCGGGCCGGTAGGCATGGCCGCCTGCGCCGCCTCGATATGCCCATGCGCGCCGACCGGGCTGGCGGCGCTGTAGCAGCCGGGCCAGTCCGGGCAGCCCAGGCCGGAGTCGGTCAGGCGCGTGAACGCGCCGAAGACGATGAGGTCGAAGGTCAGGAACAGGGCCAGCAGCGTCAGCGCCCGCAGCCGGGCGGTGGGCGTGCCCGCGCGCGAGCGCTGGCGCCACCAGATCAGCGGACCCAGCGCGACCGCGCCACCGATGGCGGCGACCTGGCCCAGCGGCAACAACAACTCGTTCATCGGCCGGCCTGGTCCCAGCCCGCACTCGCGCGCAGCAACCTGTCGAGGTCGGCCTTGAACTTCTTGGGCTCGGGCTCGCCCGGCGCGCGCAGCATCCAGCGCCCCATCGGGTCGACGACATAGAAATGGTCGGCCAGGGTCTTGCCCGCGGCCGGCTTGAGCCAGGCGGCCAGGCGCTCGCGAGGCACGCGCAGCACGGTCACCTCGGCGCCCTTCTGCGACAGCGCGGCCAGCAGTTCGGCGCGTGGCTGGGCGTCGTCCGGGATGAGCCAGAGCTTGTCGACGCGGTCGCGCTCCTTGCCCAGCATCTCGCGCAACTGGCGCTGCACATAGAACTGGCGTTCACAGGCGGCATCGCAGGCCGCGGGCTGCACGACCGCCAGCAACCACTGGCCGCGCAGCGACTCGGCCGCGACGGCATGGCCCTGCAGGTCGCTCAGCGGCAGGTCGGCCGGCATCTCGACGGCCGGTGTGATCAGCTCGCCATAGGCCGAGCCGTGCGGCTTGATGACGTAGAAGGTGAAGTAGGAGCCGACGACCGGCGCCGCGCACAGCGCCAGCACCAGCAGCATCTTCCAGCGGCCGGCGCGCTGCCGGGTGGCGACGCGCGGGTCGGGCAGGCTGTGCACCGCGAAGCTCAGCGGTTCAGGACTTGTGGAGCCGGGGGCGGATGAGTTGGAACCAGACATAGAGACCGACGATCAGCGCGCAGAGCGCGAACCATTGAAAGGCGTAGCCATAGTGCTTTTGCAGACCTAGGTCGGGCGCCGGCCAGTGGCGCAGCAAGCCGTCGTCGGCGCCGGCTGGCGCGGTCTGCACGACGGTGAGCGGCAGCAGCACGAGGCCGGATTCGACGGCGAAGGCCGCAGCATCGAGATTTTGCCGGATCGGCCCGGCCGAGCCGGTGCCGAGCTCGAAAAGCCGCGACGGCGAGGCGGCCAGGCGGCCCTGCACCTCGACCTCTTCCGTCGGCGTGGCCAGCGGCGGCAACCGGGTGCGTTCGACAGGATCGCGCGGCGCCCAGCCGCGCTGCACGAGGATGGCCTCGCTGCGCCCGGCCAGGCGCAGCGGCGTCACGACGAAGAAGCCGGCGCGGGCGTCCATCGACCGGTTGTCGAGCCAGACGCTGCGCTCGGCGACCCAGTTGCCCCGCAGCACGACGCGCCGGTGCAACTGCCGGTCGCTGCCGAGTTCCGCATTGCCGAGGGCCGGGCGAGCAGCCTCGGCCTCGTCGGCGACCTGCAACGCATTCTTCTGCGCGGCACGGTCCAGCTGCCAGATGCCCAGCCGCGCGGTCAGCGCGGCGCCCAGCAGCGCCGCCGCCAGAACCAGCCAGCCACGGCGCGTCATGCGACAACCCCGAGCGGATAATTTGCGGTCATGAAATTCGTGATCTTGATCGCCTTCATCGGCATCCTCGGCGCGCTGGCGGCAGCGGGCTTCTTCATGCTGCGCAACGGCAGCCGCAGCGGGCGCGGCCCGAATATGGCGCGGGCGCTGGCGGTGCGGGTCGGCGTGTCGGTGGCGCTGTTCCTGATCATCCTGCTGTGCTGGAAGCTGGGCTGGATCCACCCGACCGGCCTGCCGTTGAAGTCCTGAAGCGGCAACGAAAAAGCGCCGCGACTGCGGCGCTTTGTTATTGCGGGGCGGGTCGCGTCACAACCAGTAGACGATGACGTAGAGGCCGAGCCAGACGACGTCGACGAAGTGCCAGTACCAAGCCGCGCCCTCGAAGCCGAAGTGGCGCTCGGGCGTGAAGTGCCCCTTCATCAGGCGGATGGTGATGAACAGCAGCATCAGCGCGCCCACGCAGACGTGGAAGCCGTGGAAGCCGGTCAGCATGAAGAAGGTCGAGCCGTAGACGCCGGAGCTGAGCTTGAGGTTGAGCTCCGTGTAGGCATGGTGGTATTCGAAGGCCTGGAAGCCGAGGAAGGTCGCGCCCAGCAGCACCGTGAGCCACATGAAGGCGATGGTGCGGGCGCGGTTGCCGGCGATCAGCGCATGGTGGGCGATGGTCAGCGTGACGCCCGAGGTCAGCAGCAGCGCGGTGTTCAGCGTCGGGATGGGCCAGGGGCCCATCGTGCTGAAGGCCTCGACCGTGCCGGCCGGCGCACCGGTGAAACCGGGCGCGGAACTGGGCCAGATGGCCTTGAAGTCGGGCCACAGCAGCGCGTTCTCGATGCTGCCCAGCGACGGCACGGAGAACACGCGGGCCCAGTACAGAGCGCCGAAGAAGGCGGCGAAGAACATCACCTCCGAGAAGATGAACCAGCCCATGCTCCAGCGGAAGGAGAGGTCGATGCGGTCGCTGTAGAGGCCGCCCTCGCTCTCGCCGATGGCCTGGCGGAACCACTGCTGCAGCACGAATGCCCACAGCGCCAGGCCGCCGAACAGCGAGTACATGCCCCAGTGGTGGTCGTTGACCCACTGGCCGGCGCCCAGGATGACGAAGAACAGGCCGATCGCGGCCATCACCGGATGCCGGGAGGGCGCCGGGACGAAGTAGTACGGGGCCTTGCCCGAGGTGGTCGCTGCCGACATGTCGTTCTCCTAGTTCTCGCTCGTTCTGACTGATCTGCGCCGGGGCGCTCAGGACCCGGCCACGCCGCTGCCGATGACCCAGCGGACCAGCAGCACCAGCATCAACACAAACAGGGCTGCGCCGAGCAGGCCCGCAATCACCACATGCACCGGGTTGAGCCTGGCCATGTCTTTCTCATGGTCCCGGCCCCGGCGCACGCCGAAAAAACTCCAGGCCACGGCCGAGATCGTCTGTGCCAGCGAGGCCTTGCGGTTCACGGCGTCCTTCAGATCCTGGCCCGGCTCGTTCACAGTGCGGCTCCCGCGCCCCGTGGAGCCTCGCCCAGCTTGACCCCGCCCTTGCCGGCCACCTCGAAGAAGGTGTAGGACAACGTGATGGTCTTCACGTCCTTGGGCAGCTTGGGGTCGATGACGAAGACGACCGGCCACTGCTTGCTTTCGCCCGGCTTCAACGTGTATTCGTTGAAGCAGAAGCATTCGAGCTTGTTGAAATGCGCCGCTGCCTGCATGGGCGCATAGCTCGGGATGGCCTGGGCAGCCATCGTGCGGTCCTGCACGTTCTTGAACTCGTACATGACCTGGGTCAGTTCGCCCGGATGCACGGTCAGGTGGCGCACGGCGGGCTTGAAGTCCCAGGGGCCGCGCGCATTGGTGTCGAACTCGACCGTGATGCTGCGGCTGTAGTCGATCTGGCCGTTGCCGTTGGCCTCGCCCTTCTCGGCCAGCAGGGTCTGCTTCTCCGCCAGCGACAGCACGTTGATGCCGAGCGCATTGCAGATGGCCTTGTAGAGCGGAACCATCGCATAACCGAAGCCGAACATCAGCGCCGCCACCACCGCCAGCTTGACGAAGAGGTGGCGGTTGTCGCGATGCAGGGCGGCGGCGAAGGAGCGGAACGGCATGTCAGTGGTGGGCGAACAGCGTCATCTTCACCATGAAGCCGATGCCGAAGGCGAAGGCCACGGTGAACAGGATCAACGCCAGTCGGCGGTTGGCCTTGCGCTGCTCGGGTGTCATTGCGCAGTCCTCAGCCGACGATCTTGGTGGCCGAAGCGTTCAGCTTGGGCGGCTCCTCGAAGGTGTGGAAGGGCGCCGGCGACGGCACTTCCCATTCCAGGCCTTCGGCGGCTTCCCAAGGCTTCTGCGGGGCCTTCTCACCCTTGCCGCGCATCATCGGCACGACGACAGCCAGGAAGAAGTAGACCTGCATGAAGCCGAAGCCGAAGGCACCGATGGACGCCACCATGTTGAAGTCGGCGAACTGCATCGGGTAGTCGGCATAGCGACGCGGCATGCCGGCCAGGCCGAGAAAGTGCATCGGGAAGAAGGTCAGGTTGAAGAAGATCAGCGAGCCCCAGAAGTGGATCTTGCCGCGCGTCTCCGAATACATCACGCCGGTCCACTTCGGACCCCAGTAGTAGACGCCGGCGAACAGCGCGAACAGCGAGCCGGCCACCAGCACGTAGTGGAAGTGGGCGACGACGTAGTAGGTGTCCTGGATCTGGATGTCGATCGGCGCCATCGCGCAGATCAGGCCGGTGAAGCCGCCCATCGTGAACACGAAGATGAAGCCCACGGCCCACAGCATCGGCGTCTCGAAGGTCATCGAGCCGCGCCACATCGTCGCCAGCCAGTTGAAGATCTTCACGCCGGTGGGCACCGCGATCAGCATGGTCGCGTACATGAAGAAGAGCTGGCCCGTCACCGGCATGCCGGTGGCGAACATGTGGTGGGCCCAGACGATGAAGGACAGGATGGCGATGGAGGCCGTCGCGTAGACCATCGACGCATAGCCGAACAGGCGCTTGCGGGCGAAGGCCGGCACGATCTGGCTGATGATGCCGAAGGCCGGCAGGATCATGATGTAGACCTCGGGGTGGCCGAAGAACCAGAAGATGTGCTGGTACATCACCGGGTCGCCGCCGCCCGCCGGATTGAAGAAGCTGGTGCCGAAATGGCGATCGGTCAGCGTCATCGTGATGGCGCCGGCCAGCACGGGCATGACCGCGATTAGCAGATAGGCCGTGATCAGCCAGGTCCAGGCGAACATCGGCATCTTCATCAGCGTCATGCCGGGGGCGCGCATGTTGAGGATGGTCACGATGATGTTGATCGAGCCCATGATGGACGAGGCGCCCATGATGTGCATCGCGAAGATGCCGGCGTCCATCGACGGGCCCATCTGCAGCGTCAGCGGCGCGTACAGCGTCCAGCCCGCTGCGGGCGCGCCGCCGGGCATGAAGAAGCTCGCCACCAGCATGATGGCCGCCGGGATCAGCAGCCAGAAGCTGAAGTTGTTCATCCGCGCGAAGGCCATGTCGCTGGCGCCGATCTGCAGCGGGATCATCCAGTTCGCGAAGCCGACGAAGGCCGGCATGATCGCGCCGAACACCATGATCAGACCGTGCATGGTCGTGAACTGGTTGAAGAGTTCGGGGTTGAAGAACTGCAGGCCGGGCTGGAACAGCTCGGCACGGATGCACAAGGCCAGGATGCCGCCGATCATCAGCATCGTGAAGCTGAACAGCAGGTAGAGCGTGCCGATGTCCTTGTGGTTGGTCGCGAACACCCAGCGGCGCCAGCCGGTGGGTGCGTGGTGGTCATGATGGTCGTCGTGGGCGTGGTCGCCGTCATGGCCACCATGAACGCCGTGGGGGGGGAGAACTGCACTCATGTGATTTCCTCTGATTCGGCGTTCGGTTTACTTGCGGGCGGCGACGACTTCGGACGGCTGCACCGTCTGGCCCGTCTTGTTGGACCAGCTGTTCTTCGTGTAGGTCACGACGGCGGCGATCTCGGTGTCGCTGAGCTGCTTCCAGGAGGGCATGCCCTTGTCCATGCGGCCGCTCAGCACGACGGCGACCTGGGCCAGCTTGTCCTCGGCGGTCACGACGGGCGAGGCGTCGAGCGGCTTGATCGGACCGGCGCCCTTGCCGTCGGGCTTGTGGCAGACGGCGCAGTTGTTGGCATAGACCTTCTCGCCGCGGGCGATCAGCGCGGCCTGCTCCCAGACCTTGCTCGGGTCATCGGCCTTGGCGGCCATTTCCTTCTTCTTGCCGTCGACCCACTTGGTGTAGTCCTCGGCGGACACCACCTTGACGTGGATGGGCATGTAGGCGTGCTCCTTGCCGCAGAGCTCGGCGCACTGGCCATAGTAGTCGCCGACCTTCTCGGCACGGAACCAGGTGTCCCGCACGAAGCCGGGGATGGCATCCTGCTTCACGCCGAAGGCCGGGATCATCCAGGAGTGGATGACGTCGTTGGCCGTCGTGATGATGCGGACCTTCTTGTCCACGGGCACGACGACGGGGTTGTCCACCTTCAGCAGGTAGTTGTCGACCTTTTCGGGATGGCCGGAGTTGGACTGTTCGCGCTGCTCGGCGTCCAGCGTCGCCAGGAAGCCGATGCCCTCGCCCTCGCCCTTCAGGTAGTCGTAGCCCCATTTCCACTGGTAGCCGGTGGCTTTGATAGTCAGGTCGGCATTGGTCGTGTCCTTCATCGCGACGACGACCTTGGTGGCCGGCAGGGCCATGCCGATGACGATCAGGAAGGGCACGACGGTCCAGGCGATCTCGACCGCCACGCTCTCGTGGAAGTTGGCCGACACCGCGCCCTTGGACTTGCGATGCTTGAAGATGGAATAGAACATCACGCCGAACACGGCGATGAAGATCGCCAGGCAGATGATCAGCATGAAGTTGTGCAGCCAGATCTGATCCGCCGCGATGCGCGTCACCGGCTCGGGCAGGTTGAGCTGATTGACGCCAGGGCCGCCCTTGAGATCGTTCACCGCGAGGGCCGAACCCGTAGCCAGGGCCGCCGTCGCCGCCACGGCGGCCCGCTGGGCCCAGCCGCGTGAGGCGCTATGCACTCGTGCGTTCATCATCGTCATGGTTGTCGTCACTTGGTTCTTTGAGGAGCGGGGCTTGCAATCCGCCAGAAAGGCCGAATTTGACGCCGCTCAAGGGGCGACCTCGGGTTTTGCCCTAGGCTTGCTTCGCGGCCCGAAAGTTTAGCCCAGCGATCCCATGGCCCTGGCCCGGGCCAGCCCCTCGGAATCACCTAGGACGGCGCTCCGCCGCAGGCCGCGGACTCAGGCTCCGGGCCGTGCCTTGCGCAGTTGCGCGCGCATCGCGTCCACCGACACTTCGGTCTGCGCCGCCACCGTCAACCGCGGCGCGGCCTTGAAGGCATGGCCGTAGACCAGTTCCACCGTCAGCGCCAGCCGGCCGTCGGCATCGCGCAGCGTCTCCAGTTCGGCCAGCAACTGCTGCCGCCAGACACCGCCGCGCAGGCCGGCGAAGCGCGCCGGCGCCAGATTGCCACCCAATGCGCGCAGGTCGGCCAGCAAGGCCTGGGGGCTGGCCCAGGTCAGCGTCAGCCGTTCCTGGTCCATGACCGGATCGGCAAAGCCGGCCTTCAGCACCAGGTCACCGACGTCGTGCATGTCCCACCAGTCCGGCGCCGGCCGGCCCCAGCCACGGCGGGTGTAGAGCGGACGCAACTCGCGGAAGCTGTCCGGCCCCAGACAGGAAAACATGACGAAGCCGCCCACCGCCAGGCTGGCCTGCCAGCCGGCCAGCAGGGCCGGAAGGTCGGCGCCGGCGTGCAGCGCCATGTTGGACCAGAGCAGTTCGACCTCTGGCCGGGCCGGCAGCGCATCGACACGGCCGGACGACGCGCCGCGCAGCTTCTGCCACCAGCCCTGGGGCCGGGCCCGGGCGGCACGCTCGGCCAGCGCCGGATCGGCCTCGTGCCACAGCATCTCGGCGCCGGGATAGGCCTGGCGCAGCAGCTCCGCGCTCGCGCCCAGGGCGGGCGCGGCGTCCAATACGCGCGCGGGCTGCAGCTTGATGAAGGGCAGGCGCTCGGCCATGCGTCGCGCGACCTCGGCGTGCAGCCAGGGCGGCTCGGCCGCGGCGGCCAGGCGCCGCGCCTGATGGCGCGACGCGGCGGGGTCGATGTCCTGGGGGCGCGACCCCTTGTTTGAACTAGGGGTCGATACCGGCTCACTCATGGGCCGGTCAGTATATTGAGCCGATGCCCGAACGCTCCCTGGCGGCCGCCAAGCCCGCACTGGTCGAGAAGGTGCTGATGCGCTGCACCGGGCAGTGCTCGGTCTGCCGCAGCTGGAGCCACCGGACCATCTGCGAAAGCTGCCTCGGCCTCTACGCCCGCCCCCAGCCGCGCTGCTGGACCTGCGCGGCCCGGCTGCCGCCCGAGCTGATGGGTCGCCCGCAGCCGCAGTGCGGGCGCTGCCTGACCGAGCCGCCGCCACTGGACCGCGCGGTGGCCGCGCTGGACTACCGCTTCCCCTGGGACGGCCTGCTGCAGCACTTCAAATACCACCAGGCCCTGGACCTGCGCGAGAGCCTGCTGGAGCGACTGAACTCGGCGCTGAACGCGGCGGAGGTCGTCGAGCCCGACTGGCTGCTGCCCGTGCCCCTGTCCCCCGGGCGGCTGCGCGAGCGCGGCTACAACCAGTCGCATGAGCTGGCCAAGGCGCTGGCAAGGCGGCGCGGCCTGCGCTGCGAGCCCGAGATGCTGCTGCGCGTACGCCAAAACGCCGCCCAGGCCGGCCTCAAGCTGGAAGCCCGCGCCGCCAATGTGCGCGGCGTCTTCGCCGTCGAACCGCTGCGCGCCGGCGTGCTGCGCGGCAGCAACGTGGCCCTGCTGGACGACGTGATGACCAGCGGCGCCACGCTGTTCGAGCTGGCCCGCGTGCTGCTGCAGGCCGGCGTGATGAGCGTGCAGGCCTGGGTCATCGCGCGCACGCCGGCGCCGGACGAGGATTGAGCCGCGGGGACAATCCCGCCCATGTTCCAGATCGTCCTTGTCCACCCCGAAATCCCGCCCAACACGGGTAATGTGATCCGGCTCGCGGCCAACACCGGCTGCGCCCTGCACCTGATCGAGCCGCTGGGCTTCTCGATGGAGGACCGGCTGCTGCAGCGCGCCGGCCTGGACTATCACGAGTACGCCCGCGTGCAGCGCCATGCCGACTGGGCCGCCTTCCTCGCCGCCGAATCGCCCGACCCGGCACGCATGTTCGCGTTCACGACGCGCGGCAGCCGCCCTTTCGGCGAGGTGGCCTGGCAGGCGGGCGACTGGCTGGTCTTCGGCAGCGAGACGGCCGGCCTGCCACCGGCATTGCGCGACGGTTTCGCGGCACAGCAGCGCGTGCGCCTGCCGATGCGCGAGGGCCAGCGCAGCCTCAACCTCAGCAATGCGGTCGCCGTGGCCGTGTTCGAGGCCTGGCGGCAGAACGGCTACGCCGGCAGCGTCTGACTACTCGGCGCGCGCGTCGCGGCTCATCAGCCGCTCGACCGCCTCGCCGGCGCGCAGCCGGCCGTCCAGCAGCGCCACCATAGCCTCGGTGATCGGCATCTCGACGCCGGCGCCGCGGGCGCGCGCCAGCACGGTCGGCGCGCTGTAGACACCCTCGGCCACATGGCCGAGCTGGGCGAGGATCTCCGGCACGCCCAGGCCCTGGGCCAGCAGCAGGCCGACGCGGCGGTTGCGCGACAGGTCGCCGGTGGCCGTCAGCACGAGGTCGCCCAGGCCCGACAGGCCCATGAAGGTCTCGGCCTTCGCGCCCAGGGCCAGGCCCAGGCGCAGCATCTCGGCCAGGCCGCGCGTAATCAGCGCGGCGCGCGCATTCAAGCCGGGCGCATCGGGCGCCGAGCCGCTGAGGCCGTCGCAGACGCCGACGGCGATGGCCATCACGTTCTTCACCGCGCCGCCGACCTCGACGCCCACCGGGTCGCTGGAGGTGTAGACGCGCAGCCGCTCGCCGTGGAAGGCCTCGACGGCCGCGCGGGCCAGGCCGGCGTCCTCGCTGGCCGCGACCAGGGCCGTCGGCCGGCCGGCGGCGACCTCCTGCGCGAAGCTCGGGCCGGACAGCACACCCACCCGCATCGCGGGCTGCAGCTCGCGCGCGATCTCGTGGCCGAGACGGCCCGTGCCGGCCTCGAAGCCCTTGCACAGCCACAGCACGCGCTGCGTCGGCGGCAGGGCGGCGAGCGTCTCGCGCAGGCCGGACATCGGTGTCGCGACGATGCTCAGGCCGTTGGCTGCGTGGGCGATGGCGGCGTCGCGATCGGCCGTCAGAGCCAGCGCCGCGGGCAGTTCGCTGTCGGGCAGATAGGCCGTGTTGCGGCGGGTCGCGCGCATCGCGTCGACGGCCGCGACGTCCCGCCCCCACAGGCTCACGTCATGGCCGGCATGGGCGGCCTGCACTGCCAGCGCCGTGCCCCAGGCCCCGGCGCCGAGCACGCTGATCTTCATCGTCGTCATGCGGAGAAGTGTCCCCCAAAGCAAACGCCCCGCTCGAGGCGGGGCGTCGTTGCCGAGGCGAGTCGCTTCAGTTGACGGCCTGGCCGCCCTGGGCCGCGCGCTGGGCCTGCTGGGCCTCGAACATGGCCTGGAAGTTCACCTCGGTCAGCAGCACGGGCGGGAAGCCGGCGCGGGTGCAGACGTCGGACACGATGGCGCGCAGATAGGGGTAGACCATCTGCGGGCAGACGATGCCGAGGATGCCCTCGACCTGGTCCTGCGGCACATTGCGGATCTCGAAGATGCCGGCCTGCTTGGCCTCGACCAGGAACAGCGTCTTGTCGCCGACCTTGGTGTTGACCGTCGCGGTCACGCAGACCTCGTAGATGCCGTCGGTGACGCTCTCGGCCGACAGGGTCAGGTTGATGTCGACCTGGGGCTGCTGCTGCTCGAGCAGGATCTGCGGCGCATTGGGCTGCTCCAGCGACAGATCCTTCAGGTACATGCGCTGGATCTGGAACACGGGCGTGCCGCTGTCGGCGGTTTGGGCGGTTTGGAGCTCGTCGGCCATGGGGCAGTTCTTTCAAACAAGAAGCCCGCGAGCGGCTTGCTGCGGGCGGCGGCGCATTATCTGCGCTCGGCCGTGACAGCCCGGTGGGGCTTGCCCGGCCTTGAAATCGGGGCGGTCGCCCGAAGCGTGCTCAGGCGGCCTGCAGCAGCGGCATCAGGCCGCCCTTCTGGTCCAGCGCGACGAGGTCGTCGCAGCCGCCGACATGGGTGTCGCCGATGAAGATCTGCGGCACGGTGCGGCGGCCGGTCCGGCTCATCATCGCCGCACGCTCGGCCGGGTCCAGATCGACACGCACCTCGTCGATCTGCTCGACGCCGCGCTGCTTCAGCAGTGCCTTGGCGCGCACGCAGTAGGGGCAGACCAGGGTCGTGTACATCTTGACGGTCGCCATCGTCGTCCCCTCAGGCGGTCTTCTCGACCGGCAGGCTGGCTTCGCGCCAGGCCTTCAGGCCACCGGCCAGCGCCTGGGCCTTCTCGTAGCCCAGCTTGCGCAGCATGCCCGCGGCACGGCCGGCGCGCGCGCCCGACGGGCACACCAGCACCAGCGGCAGGGCCTTGTTGGACGGCAGCGACTTGTGGCCCTCGATCTGGCCGAAGGGGATGTTGCGCGCACCGGCCGCATGGGCCTTGGCGAACTCCTCGGGCTCGCTGACATCGATCAACACGCCCTTCTCGCGATTGATGAGCTGCACCGCCTCGGCGGTGCTGATGGCCGAGCCCTGCGAGCCCGACACCAGCAGGGGCCACAGCAGCATGCCGCCGGAGACAAGGGCGGCGACGACCAAATACCAGTTCTGGAGCAGGAAGTTCAAGCAAGCATCCCGTGAGATTCAACGAAGCCGGTGATTATCGCCGCGTCCGATAATCCCCCGCCTTCCACCACCTGTGCGCCCTGCCCCATGTACAAGCTCGTCCTCATCCGCCACGGCGAATCGACCTGGAACCTGGAAAACCGCTTCACCGGCTGGACCGATGTGGACCTGACGCCCACCGGCGTCGAGCAGGCCAAGACGGCCGGCCGGCTGCTGAAAGAAGCCGGCTACGACTTCGACATCGCCTACACCTCGGTCCTGAAGCGCGCCGTCTGGACGCTGTGGCACTGCCTGGACCAGATGGACCGCACCTGGCTGCCGGTGCGACACGCCTGGCGCCTGAACGAGCGCCACTACGGCGCGCTGCAGGGCCTGAACAAGGCCGACATGGCCAAGCAGTATGGCGACGAGCAGGTGCTGATCTGGCGCCGCAGCTACGACACGCCGCCGCCGGCGCTCGAAGCGACCGACCCGCGCAGCGAACGCAGCGACCGCCGCTACCGCGGCCTGGACGAGGCCGACGTGCCGCTGACCGAATGCCTGAAGGACACCGTCGCCCGCGTGCTGCCGTTCTGGAACGACACCGTCGCGCCGGCCATCAAGGGCGGCGAGCGCGTGCTGATCGCCGCGCACGGCAACAGCATCCGTGCGCTGGTGAAGTACCTCGACAACATCGCGGACTCGGCAATAGTCGGCGTCAACATCCCCAACGGCATCCCGCTCGTCTATGAGCTGGACGCCGACCTCAAGCCCATCAAGAGCTACTACCTCGGCGACGCCGAGGCCGCAGCCAAGGCCGCCGCCGCGGTGGCCGCCCAGGGCAAGGCCTGAGCGCCCGTTGATCCCGGCCCGCTTCGCCGCCAATCTCGACTGGCTCTACCCGGAGCTGGCCTATCTCGACCGCGTCGACGCGGCACGGGCGGACGGCTTCCAGGCCGTCGAGATGCTGCAGCCGCATCTGCAGGACGAAGCGGCCCTGGCCGAGCGGCTGGCGGGCCTGCGCGTCGCCCTCATCAATGCGCCGGCCGGCGACTGGGCCGCGGGCGAGCGCGGCCTGATGGCCCTGCCTGGCCGCGAGGCCGAGTTCCGCGCGGCGGCGTTGCGCGGCATGGCGCTGGCAGCGCGCCTGGGTGCGCCGCGCCTGCACCTGATGTCGGGCCTGGCCGACGACGGCCCCGAGACCCGCGCGGCCTGGCTGGCCAACCTGGCCTGGGCCGCGAACCAGGCGCCCGCGGGCCTGGTGCTGACCGTCGAGCCCATCAACCGCCGCGACATGCCCGGCTATTTCCTGCACCGCCAGGCCCAGGCACTGGCCCTGCTCGCCACGCTGGCCTCGCCGCGCGTGCTGCTGCAGCTCGACCTCTACCACTGCCGCGTCACGGAAGGCGGCGAATCCTTGAGCCACCTGGCGCGCACGCTGGACCTCGGCCTGCTCGGCCATGTGCAGGTCGCGGGCGTGGATGGCCGGCACGAGCCCGGCGCGCAGGAGTATTCGGCCGAGCTGGCGCTGCTGGGCGCGCGCGGCTGGCCGGGCGCCGTCGGCCTCGAATACCGGCCGCGCGGCAGCACCTCGACCGGCCTGTCCTGGCTCAGCCCAGCCTCAGGCTGATCGTCTCGCGCAGGGAGTCGCCCAGCGCGCGCCGGTCCCGGCCATCGGGCGTCACCGTCGACAGGATCTGCAGGTCTATGCCCAGGCCCCGCGCCGACGCGATGCGCCAAAGGCTCTGCGCCAGCGTCGTGTCGCCGATGAACTGCGCCGCGCTGCTGAAGCGCTCGCCCGGCTCGTGCCAGCGCAGCACGACCGGCAGCACCGGCGCCTCGGTGGACACCGCGGCCTGCAGCAGGTTGGCGTGAAAGGGCAGCAGCGCGGGGCCGGCGCCGGTCGTGCCCTCGGGGAAGACGGCCACGCAGTCGCCCGCCCGCAGGGCCGCCGCCGTCTGGTGCACGACCCGCAGCGCGTCACGCTTGCTGCTGCGCTCGATGAACAGCGTGCCAGCCCCCTCGACCAGAGCGCCGACCAGCGGCCAGTGCCTCACGTCGGACTTGGACACGAAGCGCGCCTGCGGCAGCACGGCATGCACGGCCGCGATGTCCAGCCAGGAGACGTGGTTGGCCACCAGCAGATGGCCGTCCGGCAGGGCCGCGCCCGCGGCCTTCAACTCGATGCCGAGGATGGCCAACGTCTTCAGCGACCACCACTGGATGAGCTGGTGCTTCTCGGCCGCCGTCAGCAGCTCGAAGCGGCGCCTGACGAGCCAGAGGCCATGCAGCACATGGGGCACCAGGCGCAAGAGGCGCCAGCTGGCGACCAGCGCCTGCTTCATTCAGCCTCGTAGGCGATATGCCCGGCGACCAGCGTCGTGCGCACGCGCGCCGGCAGCTCGAAGCCGCTGCGCGAGAACTCGAAGGGCGTGTGCTTGCCCTGGCTGGCCAGCAGTTCCGGCGTGACGGCCCAGCTGGCACCGGCGTCGAACACGCAGACGTCGGCGACACCGCCCTCCACCAGGCGGCCGGCGCTGGCCGACAGCGAGCCCAGCGCGGCGCCCAGCACCCGCACCGGCTCGGCGGTGACGACGGCCAGCGCGCGCGCCAGCGGCAGCTCGGCATCGCGAGCCCAGCGCAGCGCCAGACTCAGCAGCAGCTCCAGGCCGGTCGCGCCCGGCGTGGCCTCGGCGAAGGGCACGGCCTTCTCGTCGACGGTGACGGGCATATGGTCGGACACCAGCGCGTCGATGGCGCCATCGGCCAGGCCGGCGCGCAGCGCGTCGCGGTCGCGGCCCTGGCGCAGCGGCGGCGTCAGCCGCATCGCAGAATCGAAGTAGCCGATGTCGACGTCACTGAGGTGCAGGGAGTTGATAGACACGTCGGCCGTGACCGGCAGGCCATCGCGCTTGGCCGCACGCACCAGCTCCACGCCGGCGGCGCTGGAGAGGCGGCAGATGTGCACGCGCGCGCCGGTGGCGCGCACCAGCTCGAAGATGGTGTGCAGTGCAATCGTCTCGGCCGCGGCCGGCACGCCGGACAGGCCCAGTCGCGTCGCGACCGAACCGCTGGCCGCCACGCCGCCGCCGAGCCAGGCGTCCTGCGGGCGCAGCCAGACGGTGTAGCCATAGGTGGCGGCGTACTGCAGCGCGCGGCTGAGCACGACGGTGTCCTTGATCGCCACCTCGGCCTGCGAGAAGCCGATGCAGCCGGCCTCGGTCAGCTCGGCCATCTCGGTCAGCGCCTTGCCTTCGAGGTTGCGGGTCAACGCGCCGAGCGGGAAGAGCCGGCAGCGGCTCAGCTTGCGAGCGCGGAACTTCAGCATCTCGACGAGGCCGGGCTCGTCCAGCACCGGGTCGGTGTCGGGCGGGCAGACCAGGCTGGTCACGCCGCCGGCTGCCGCCGCGGCGAGCTCGCTCTCCAGCAGCCCTTCGTGCTCGTGGCCGGGCTCGCGCAGCCGCGCGCAGAGGTCGACGAGGCCGGGGGCAACGACGAGGCCGGTGGCATCGACGGTGCGCTCCGCGGCGAACTCGCCGACATCGCCGAGCTTGACGATGCGGCCGTTGGCGACGGCGAGATCGCCGATGCGGTCAAGATTGGATGCCGGGTCGATCAGCCGGCCGCCTTTGATCAGGATCTTCATGTTCTCAAGCCTCGTTGCCGGCCAGGATGGCCATGACGGCCATGCGCACCGCGATGCCGAAGGTGACCTGGGGCAGGATCACGCTGCTCTTGCCGTCGGCCACCTCGGACGCGATCTCCACGCCGCGGTTGATGGGCCCCGGGTGCATGACGATGGCATCGGGCTTGGCCAGGGCCAGCTTGTCGGGCGTCAGGCCGAAATGCTTGAAGAACTCGCCGCTGCTGGGCAGCATGCCGCCATTCATGCGCTCGTTCTGCAGGCGCAGCATGATGACGACGTCGGCGTCACGCACGCCCTCGGCCATGTCGTGGCAGACGCGCACGCCCATGTCGCGCAGGTCGCCGGGCACCAGGGTCTTGGGGCCGACCGCGCGAATCTCGGGCACGCCCAGGATGTTCAGCGCATGGATGTCGCTGCGGGCCACGCGCGAGTGCACGATGTCGCCGACGATGGCCACCGTCAGGTTGCGGAAGTCCTTCTTGAAGTGCCGGATCGTGTACATGTCCAGCAGGCCCTGCGTCGGGTGGGCGTGGCGGCCGTCGCCGGCGTTCACCACGTGCACATGGGGCGCGCAGTGCTGGGCGATCAGGTGGGGCGCACCGCTCTCGCTGTGGCGCACGACGAACATGTCGGCATGCATGGCGCTGAGGTTGGCGACCGTGTCGAGCAGGGTCTCGCCCTTGGCCGTCGAGGAGCGCGCAATGTCGAGGTTGATGACGTCGGCCGACAAGCGCTTGGCGGCGATCTCGAAGGTGGTGCGGGTGCGGGTGCTGTTCTCGAAGAACAGGTTGAACACCGACTTGCCGCGCAGCAGCGGCACCTTCTTGACCTCGCGGTCGTTGACGGACAGGAAGCTGCCGGCGGTGTCCAGGATCTGCTCGACGACCGCGCGCGGCAGGCCCTCGATGGACAGCAGGTGGATCAGCTCGCCATGCTTGTTCAGCTGGGGATTTCGTTTGGACAGCATCACTTCACCTCGAAGCTGAAGGTGCCGGCCTCCGAGCGGGCCAGGCGGAGTTTCTGTTCGGCGCCCAGCGTCACGCGCGCGGCCGAGAAGGCCGGCTCGATGGGCAGCTCGCGCCCGCCGCGGTCCACCAGCACGGCGAGCTGCACGCGCGCCGGGCGGCCGAAGTCGAACAGCTCGTTGAGGACGGCGCGGGTCGTGCGGCCGGTGTAGAGCACGTCGTCGATCAGCAGGATGTCGCGGCCGTTGACCTCGAAGGGCAGCGTCGTGTGGTCCGCCTTGGCCAGGCCGCGCGAGCCGAAGTCGTCGCGGTGCAGCGCGCTGGAGATGGTGCCGGAGGGCAGGCCGAGATCGGCCGCCAGGCGCTCGGCCAGCCAGGCGCCGCCGCTCCAGATGCCCACCAGGGCGGTGTCGGCGCTCAGCAGTCGCTGCACGCCTTTCTTGAGCTCGAGGTACAGGGCCTCGGCATCCAGCTTGAGGTCGCTCATGGGTGCTCTCTAAAAAACTGTTCCAGGATCAGGGCGGCAGCGGCGGCATCCACGTCATGGGCGCCTTCGGCTTCAGCTTCGACGCTGGTGTAGCGCTCGTCCACCTCGAAGACGGGCAGGTGGTAGCGCCCGCACAGGCGGCGGCCGAAGTTCTGCGCCTTGGCCGTCATCTCGTGCGGCGCACCGTCGGGGTGGCGCGGCACGCCGATGACGAGGGCGTCGGGCTGCCAGGTCTTGATGAGGGCGGCGATGGCGTCGAAGTCGCCGCCCCGGATCGTGCCGCGCGGCTCGGCCGCGCCGAGCAGGCGCGTGCCACTGGCCACGCCGATGCGGCGCAGGCCGAAATCAAAAGCGAGAAAGGAATGAAGTCGGGCGGGATCGGCGGAGGCCACGTCAGGCCTCATGCGTGTCCAGCATCCGAGCTGAGCATGCGCGGGTCGATACCCAGCAGGCCCAGGGCCTTCTCGTAGCGCTGCTCCACCGGCGTGTCGAAGATGATGGCCGGCGAGGCGTCCACCGTCAGCCAGCCGTTGCGGCCGATTTCCTCCTCGAGCTGGCCGGCGGCCCAGCCGCTGTAGCCCAGCGTGACGAGGATCTTGCGCGGGCCGGCGCCGTTGGACAGCGCTTCCAGCACGTCGCGGCTGGTCGTCATCTCCAGGCCGCCGGGCACCGCGAGCGTGGCGTTGTAGTGGCCGCCCTCCTCGTCCAGCGGCTCGTGCAACACGAAGCCGCGGTCGGTCTGCACCGGGCCGCCGTAGAAGACCGGCGTCTCGGCCAGCGAGTCGGAGGGCGGGCTGAGCTCGACCTTCTCGAACAGATTCCCCAGCGTCAGCGAGATGGGTTTGTTGATGACGAGGCCGAGGGCGCCGTTGTCGTTGTGCTCGCAGAGGTAGACCACCGTGCCTGCGAAGGCCTCGTCGGCCATGCCGGGCATGGCGATGAGGAACTGGTTGGTCAGGACGATCCGGTCGGCGGGCATGGCCGGCATTTTATTCTGGGCTCTTTGCGCTCCGGTCCCTGATCGCCTGGGAGGTGGGCATTTGGCCGGATCAGGCCGCTTCGTGGCAGGCGCAAAGACCTTAATCTGCGGGCATGAATCCCGATCTCGACCGCGCACTCGTCTGGTTCCGCCGCGACCTGCGCGTGGACGACCAGGCCGCGCTGTACCGGGCCCTGACCGGCGCCCGACAGGTGTTCTGCGCCTTCGTGCTGGACCGCGACATCCTCGACGTCCTGCCTCGCGCGGACCGGCGCGTCGAGTTCATCCTCGGCGCGCTGCAGGTGCTGGACGAGGAGCTGCGTGCCCGGGGCGGCGCGCTGATCGTGCGCCTCGGCAGCGCAACGGACGAGATCCCGCGCCTGGCGGCCGAGCTGGGCGTGCAGGCGGTGTTCTGCAACCATGACGACGAGCCCCAGGCGCTGGCGCGCGACGCCCTCGTGGCCCAGCGCCTGGCCGGCCTCGGCGTGGCGCTGCACAGCTTCAAGGATCACATCGTCTTCGAGCGCCGCGAGCTGATGACGGCCGTAGGCGGCCCCTACGGCGTGTTCACGCCCTACAAGAACGCCTGGCTGCGCAAGCTGGATGCCTTCTACCTGGGCAGCTACCCGGTCGAGCGCCACGCCGCGGCGCTGGCCCCCAGCCCGCTGGCGCACGGCGTGCCCACACTACAGGACATCGGCTTCCTGCCGGCCGGCCTGAGCGCCTTCGTCGGCCAGGGCAGCCGCGGCGCCGAGGCCTTGCTGGCCGACTTTCTCGAGCGCATCGACCAATACCACGCGAGGCGCGATTTCCCGGCCACCAAGGGGCCGAGCTACCTCAGCGTGCACCTGCGCTTCGGCACCGTCTCCATCCGCCGGCTGGCCCGCCTCGCCCACGAGCGCATGCAGGGCGGCGAACGCGGCGCCGAGGCCTGGCTGTCGGAGCTGATCTGGCGCGACTTCTACCACCAGCTCATGCACCACCACCCACGCGCGATGACGGCCGCCTTCCGGCCCGAGTACGACGCGATCCAATGGGAGACGGGCGAGCAGGCCGATGCGCTGTTCGCGGCCTGGTGCGCGGGCCGCACCGGCTTCCCGCTGGTGGACGCCGCGATGCGCCAGCTGCGCCAGACCGGCTATATGCACAACCGACTGCGCATGGTGACGGCCAGCTTCCTGTGCAAGGACCTGGGGCTGGACTGGCGGCGCGGCGAGGCCTGGTTCGCCGAGCAGTTGCTGGACTTCGATCTCGCCGCCAACAACGGCGGCTGGCAGTGGGCGAGCAGCAGTGGCTGCGACGCCCAGCCCTGGTTCCGCATCTTCAACCCGACCACGCAGAGCGAGAAGTTCGATGCCGAGGGTCGCTTCATCCGACGCTACTGCCCCGAACTGGCCGGGCTGGATGCCAAGGCCATCCACGCGCCCTGGGAGCGCGCGCCGCTGGCGATGCCGGGCATGGACTACCCGCAGCCCGTCGTCAATCATGCGCTGGCGCGCGAACGCACACTGGCGCGCTATGCCGTCGTGAAGAAACGGGCCTAGCCGGCCGGCGGGGCAGCCTGAAGCAGCCGGCTCAGAACAGCTCCATGTCGGACAGTTGGGCGATTTCCTGAATCAGGCCGCTGGCCACCAGGGCCGCGTAGTTGTGCACCTGGTTCCGGCCGTGGGCCTTGGCGTGGTAGACGGCCTTGTCGGCACGCTCGAAGGCCGCGGCCGGCGCATCGCCGGCCCGCACCTCGGTGAAGCCGATGCTGACCGTGATGCGGCCGACCTGGGGGAAGGCGTAGCGCTCGGTGTTCAGGCGCAGGCGCTCGAAGGCTTCGCCGGCGTGGATCTCCTCGTCGCAGCGCATCAGCACGACGAACTCCTCGCCGCCGAAGCGATAGAGCAGGTCGTGGAAGCGGAAGGAGCCGCGCATCAGCCGCGACAGCAGCAGCAGCACCTCGTCGCCGATCAGGTGGCCGAAGCGATCGTTGACGGACTTGAAGTGGTCGATGTCGATGACGCCCAGCACGTAGTGCGGCACGGCCGCCTCGTGACGGCGGTCCTCGGCGCCATGCTCAGGCAGCGCATGCTTGGCCGGGATGTCGCCGAGCACCTTCAGGAAGCTCTCGTCGAAAGTCTTGCGGTTCAGCAGGCCGGTCAGCGTGTCGCGCTCGGAGTAGTCGAGCAGGCCCTGGAAGTTGTGATAGATCCGCAGCACGCTGCTGACCATGCGCTGCGAACCGGCGCCCAGGCGGCGCGTGGACAGGATCTCGATGACGCCGACGACGTCGCGGTCGGTCGCGATCGGGAACAGGTAGAGCCATTGCCCGCCCTGGGCGACCTGGGTCACGCTGCGGCTGCGCATGGCCTCCAGCCGCAGCGGATGCGCGCTCACCAGCGGCAGCGCCTCGGGCTTGGCCCACAGCGGGTCGGCCGAGGCCACGGCATCGCCGGCACGCAGATGCGCCCGCGTCAGCCAGCGCTCCTGGTCCGGCTCGCCGACGGTGCGGTAGATGGCCACCGACTCCGGCTCCAGCAGGTCGCGCAAGGCCATGACGAGGGTGACGTCCATGACGTCGCGGTCACGGAAGCCCGTCAGCTCGGCGAGATGGTCGACAACCTGGGACATGGCGGCGCCTAGGCCCTCGCCGCGTGACGGGTGAACTGCTGGATCAGGCCCAGCAGGTGTTCCTCGTCATAGGGCTTGCCCAAGTAATGCTCGACGCCGAGCTGGGCCGCGTAGTCGCGGTGCTTCTGTGCGATGCGCGACGTGATCATGATGACCGGCAGGCCGGCCAGGCGCGAGTCGGCGCGCATATTGCGCACCAGGTCGAAACCGTCCATGCGCGGCATCTCGATGTCCGACAGCACCACGGCCGGCAGTTCGTCGCCCGCCAGCTTCTCCATCGCATCGAGACCGTCCTTGGCCAGCATCACGCGCAGGCCGACGCGTTCCAGCAGGCGCTGGGTGACGCGGCGCACGGTCAGCGAATCGTCGACCACCATCACCAGCGGCGCCTGCGCGACCTCCTCGGCCACCGGCGCGACCGGCTGGGCCGACAGCGACTGCGCATGGGCCGCCGCAAGGCGGGCCTGGGCGTCGATGCCGTACCAGTCGGCCAGCGCGACGACGTTGTAGATCAGCGCCACATCGCCCGAGGCCAGCAAGCTGATGCCCGCCAGGCCCGGCACGCGGTTGAGCTGGGCCCCGAGGTTCTTGACGACGACTTCCTGGTTGCCGATGACCTCGTCGACGTGCAGGGCCAGCGCGGCCTGGGCGCTGCGCACCAGCACGACCGGCGCGTGCTTGCCATGCGTGTGGCCGCGGCCGTGGCTGCCGAGCAGGCCGCCCAACCAATAGAAGGGCAGCTCGGCGCCGCCATGCTTGAGCTTGCCGGTGGCATAGGCCGCCTCGACCGCGTCGACCGGCACGCGCTGGACGGACTCCATCAGCGCCGCCGGCACGGCGACGACCTGGTCGCCGCTCTTCAGCAGCACGATCTGCGTCAGCGCCGTCGTCAGCGGCAGGCGCAGCAGGAAGTTGGTGCCCTCGCCGGCCATGGAGGCCGTCTCGATACTGCCGCCGAGCGTGCCGACCTCGGCGCGCACGACGTCCATGCCGATGCCGCGCCCGCTGAGCTCGGTGATCTGGCTCGCCGTGGAGAAGCCGGGCGCGAAGATCAGGCGCTTGAGCTGGGCCTCGTCGGGCTCGGCGTCGGGCGCGATCAGGCCCAACTGCAGGCCGCGCTCGCGGATGCGGGCGAGGTTGAGGCCGGCGCCGTCGTCGGCGAAGTTCAGCAGCACCTCGTTGCCGTGCTGGCGCACCTCGATGCGCAGCGTGCCGGTCGCATCCTTGCCCGCCGCCGTGCGCAGCTCGGGCGTCTCGATGCCATGGCTGACGCTGTTGCGCAGCAGATGCTCGAAGGCGCCGGACATGCGCTCCAGCACCGAGCGGTCCAGCTCGGTATGGCCGCCGCTGATCTCCAGCCTGACCTGCTTGCCGGTGTCGCGGCCGGCCTGGCGCACGACACGGTGCATGCGCTCGCCGATGGAGTCGAACTCCACGAGGCGGGTGCGCAGCAGGTCGTCCTGCAGTTCGCGGGTCAGCCGCGACTGCGCGGCCAGCTCGTCTTCGCCGGACTGCACGCTGCGGCCCAGCGCGCGCTGCAGCGTGGCCACGTCGCCGACCGACTCGGTCAGCATGCGGGTCAGTTCCTGGAAGCGGGTGTAGCGGTCGAACTCCAGCGGGTCGAACTCGCGGCCACCCTGCTGCGCCAGCTCCTGCTGGGCATGCATCTGGGCCTCGGCCTGCAGGTCCAGCTCGCGCAGCTGGGCGCGCAGGCGCTCCAGGTTGTCGTCCAGGTCGAGCAGGGCGCCCTTCATCTGGGTCAGCTCGGACTCCATCCGCGCACGGCGGATGCTGACCTCGCCGGCCTGGGTGGCCATGCGCTCCAACAGGCTGCCGCGTACGCGGACCTGGGCCTGGCCGATGGCGAGGCTGTCGCTGCCGGGCTCGATCTCGGCGGTGTCGGTGAAGCGGCTCCAGTCGATCTCGCGGCTCGGCTCGGCTGCCGCCGCGTCGGCCACCGGGGCCGGCGTGGCGAAGCGGGCCAGCGGCTCGGGCCTGGGTTCGGCGGCCACGGCGGGCGCCGGTACCGGTGCGGCCACGGGCGCGGCAGCTGCCGGCGCCATCAGGCTGCGGCCGAGCTGCTCGAAGGCATGCTCGAGGGCGTCGCCCTCGTGCTGCAGGGCCTCGACCTGGCCGAAGTCGGCACTGCCGGCGCGCAGCAGCGCCTCGATGGACGACTCCAGGTGGTGGGCCTGCTCGCCCAGGCGCATCGCGCCGGCGAGGCGGGCACCGCCCTTGAAGGTGTGCAGGGCCCGCATGCAGGCGTCGGAGCGGCCCAGGTCGGCAGGCTCGGCCAGCCATTCGCGCAGCGCCCCGTGCAGATGCTGCAGAAGGTCGCGGCCTTCCTCCTCGAAGATCGGGTAGAGGTCGGGCTCGATGTTGTCGGGCAGGCCCGCTTCGGGCTCGGCCTCGGCCGCCGCCTCGAGCAGCGCCACCGGTTCGG
Organism: Roseateles saccharophilus; assembly: GCF_004342485.1. GTDB lineage: Bacteria > Pseudomonadota > Gammaproteobacteria > Burkholderiales > Burkholderiaceae_C > Pelomonas > Pelomonas saccharophila. Next base: position 62,385 of record NZ_SMBU01000009.1, on the reverse strand, counting down.
CCACAGGGGGCGGCTCGGCGGGCGCGGCGGCCTGGCTGACCGGCTCGGGCACAAGCGCGGGTTCGGGTTCAGGCTCGGGCACGGCCGCCACGATGTGGGCCGGCAGAGCGGGCTCTTCGGCAAGGAAGCCGTGAGCGGCGGCGGGCAGCGACAGCTCGTCCAGCGGCGCCGCGGCGGTCAGCGGCTCTTCCTGCGGCTCGTAGGCATGCAGGCGCTCGATGACCTCGGGGTCGTGCGGCTTCAGGAAGCCGGCGGCGAACTGATGCAACAGGCGGCGGATGTCGTCGGCGGCACGCAGGAAGAGCTCGGCATCGGCCTCCTCGTAGCGCACGGCGCGCTGGGCGCGGCCCAGCGTGTGCTCCAGCTCGCGGGCCAGGGCCGACAGCTCGTCGTAGCCGACCGTGGCCGCATTGCCGGCCAGCTTGTGGGCATGGGCCTCGCTGCTGGCAGGCACGGGATGGCTGAGCTCGGACGCCCATTCGGCCAGCTCGATGGAGAGCCGGCGCGACAGCTCGTCGGCCTCGTTCAGGAAGATGTTGAACAGCGCGATGCTGATGCGCAGCGGGCCGATGAGCTTGAAGCCCTCGTCGGGGTCGACCGGCGCAGGCTCGGGCTCGGTCGGCGCCACCGGCTCGACCAGGCTGAGCAGCGGCGCCGCTTCAGCCGCGGCAACAGGCTCGGCCGCGTGCAGGTGCTCGTGCTCCGGCACGTGCAGTTGCAGCGTCGGCTCGTCGTCGGGCAGGGCCGGGGTCTCGATGACCTCGGCCACTTCGGGCAGCTCGCCGAGGTCGAGCTCGACGCCGAGGCTGGGCAGCGGCGCTTCCTCGTGCGGGACGGCCGGCGCCAGCGGCAGGGGTTCGGTCGGCGCGTGGGTGTCCGGCAGCAGCTCGGTGGCGCCGAAGTCCAGCGACAGCACGGGCTCGGCGCGGGCGGGCTCGGCCGGGCTGGCCGCGGCGGCCGGCGCGGCGAGCTCGAGGACGAAGTCGGGCTCCAGCGGCACCACCTCTTCGACCGGCGGCGGCTGCGTGTCGGCGAAGCCGAGGTCCAGCGGCGCGGCAGCCTCGACGGTCTCGGCCACCGGCAGGGCCTCGGCCAGGGATTCGGCGGGCTGCACCGGCTCGGCCGGTGCCTCGGCGGCCGGCCAGTCCAGCGCCAGCGGCTGGCCCTGCAGGCGCAGCGAATCGGCGCTGCGGCGCAGCGGGTCGGGCAGGCTGTGGCCGGGCACGGTGCCGGCGATCTGCTCGCGCCAATGGGCGAAATAATCCAGCGCCTCGGCCGTGAAGCCTGCCAGCGCCGCATCGGCGTGGGGATGGGCCTCGGCGAGCCGGGCGTTGTAGAGCTGCTCGCAGGCCCAGGCGCCTTCGCCGAAGTCGTTCAGGCCGACCATGCGCGCGCTGCCCTTGAGCGTGTGGAAGGCGCGGCGCACGATGGTGAGCTGGGCGTGATCGGCCGGCTCCGAGCGCAGCGCCTCGAGCGCGGCGCGGGCGTTAGCGATGACCTCGTCGGCCTCTTCCAGGAAGATCTCGCGCATCTCCGGGTCGTCGGCCACGCTGGGCTCGGCGACGGCTGGCGCAGCGGGTGCTGGCACTGGCGGCACGGGAGCCGGCACAGGCGCGGCCACCGGCTGCGACAGGTCGACGTCGGGCAGGCTGAGGTCGGGCAGCTCCAGCGAGCCCAGGTCCACGCGCAGAGGCTGGGTCGCCTCGTGCGCGAACGCCGGTGCCGCCTCGGGTTCGAGGTCGGCCTGGAAGCCGCTGGCCACAAAGTCGGGCAGCTCGACGGCGCCTTCGCGGCGGCCCATGACGGCGTCCAGCCGCCCGGTGCTCTCGTCGAACTGGAACATGCGCTTGGCCAGGGCCGGCTGCACGCTGAGCATGTCGATCTGGAAGCCCAGGGCGCCGAGGTTGTTGGCCAGGCGCTCGAAGACGCCCTTGGCGCCGGCGCGCTCGAAGTCGATCTCGGTATTGGCGAGGCCGTCGACCTCGTCACGCATGCGCACGGTGGCCAGGGCCGCCTGGTCCAGGCCCAGCACGCTGAGCACGCCGCGCATGGCCTGCAGCTGGCCGGGCACGGGGATCAGCAGCTCACGCTGGGTCGGATTGCGGAAGTATTCGTCGCACTGCCTCTCGACCTCGGACAGGCTGGCGCGCAGCTCGTGCACGACGCTGCCCAGGGTCTGGCGGTCGGAGACCCGGCGGTACAGGTCCTCCATCCAGTCTTCCAGCGGCTCGGCCGGCTGGCCATGGGCGACGGCCTCGACACGGCGCGCCAGGCGACGCACGCGGTCGGCCTGCTCGGGCTGGTCGAAGGCGGCGTCTTCCAGCGCGGCCTCGACATAGAGCAGGCTGGTAGCGACCTCCATCGCCAGGGCCGGCGGGGGCGTGGTGCGCGAGCGCAGCGTCGCGACGACGGCGCGCTGCAGCGTCTGGGCCAGCACCTCACCACTGGGGAAGAGGCGGGTCAAGGATTCGGCGAGGGCGGCGAACTGCTCGTCCAGGCTGGCCAGGCGATGCTGGTCGCCCTCGGCGGCGCTGGACCAGCTGTCCTTGGCGGCCAGCACGCGGCGCTTGGCCTGGGCGACCCAGGCGGGGTCGATACGGCCAAGGCTGGCATCCTCGTAATTGCCGGCCTGCTCGTCGGTCAGGCGGTAGGCCTCGTGCACAGCCGTCAGGCGCGGGCCGACACCTGGCGTGACGCGGCACTGCGCGCAGAAGAACAGCAGGTCCTGGGCAAGACGGTCGCGCTGCGGATCGTCCTGCTCGCCCTGGCCCACCAGGCGCAGCTCGTGCAGCAGCTTGGAGCCCAGGCGCTTGGTGTAGGCGTCGCTGCCCAGCAGCTTCAGGGCCTGGCCCTCGAAGACGGCGGCGGCCAGCTGCCACAGCGTGCGGCCGTTACCGGCCGGCAATGCGGCGGCCAGGCCGGCGCACAGGCCGGACAGGTTGGCGGCATGCGCCGGGCTGGGCTCGCGCATCTGACGCAGCAGCGCTGCCTCGAAGGGCGCGCGCACGGCCTCGGGGGAACGCGGCGCGACGTCGGCCTCCAGCGGCAGGCTGCGCCAGGCCCATTCGTAGGGCCAGAGGTCGGCGGGGTGGATGCGTTCGATGCCGTTGAGCTGCTGCAGGTCGCGGTAGCTCGGGTACAGGGCCAGCGGCGAGGTCTTGTTGCCGGCCAGCAGCCGGGCGACATAGGCGAGCAGCGCGAAGTCGGCGCGCTCGATGATGTCGACGGTGCCGGACTCGACCTCCAGCGGATGCTGGGCCAGGCGCTCGACCGCGACCTCGGCGGCGCGCAGCACGCTGGCGCCCGCCGGCAGGCCGACGAGGGACAGCACGCCGCTGACCTGGTGCAGCTGGGCCGCGGCCTGCTGCAGCGGCGGGCTGGGCTGGGTGTCGGCACCGAAGGCCGTGACCCGGTTGTCGGCGCCGTCGCGCACGAGGCGGCGCAAGGTCTTGTGCACCGATTCCAGTGACCGGCGCAATTCCTCCTGCACCCAGGCCAGGGGGCTGAGGTCGGCCGGGAGTTCGGCGTCTCGCAAGGAGCTGTCCATGTCAGTGAGCGGCTGAAACGGTTGCATTGCGGCGGACCGGCGCAGGGCCGCCCCAAGCCGGCCCGCAGGCGATGTCCGTGCGGCTCAACGCCGCATGCATCGCCGTCCCCTCGGGGGACCGGTCGGGATTGCCCGCGTTCAGCGCGGCAAGACTGGACGAGGGGCGCTTCATCAGGCGACCTTGAATCGGGACACGGATGCGCGCAGCGCCTCGGCGGAACGCGACAGCTCATGCACCATCTGGGCCGTGGAGCGCGTGCCCTCGGAAGTCTGCTCGGTCACCGCGAAGATGTGCTGGATGTTGGACGCGACCTCGTTGGCGTGGTCGGCCTCCTGCTTGGCCTGCGAGGAGATGCGCACGATCAGGTCGTCCAGCTGGCGCGACACGCTGTCGATGTCTTCCAGCGCCTTGCCCGCCGCGTCGGACAGCTGCGTACCTTCCACCACACCGCGCGTCGAGCGCTCCATGGCGGCCACGGCGTCGTGGGTGTCGGTCTGAATGGTCTTGACCAGGGCGGCAATCCGGCGGGTCGCGTCGCCGGAGCGTTCGGCCAGCCGCTGCACTTCTTCCGCAACCACCGAGAAGCCGCGGCCGGCTTCGCCGGCGGACGCCGCCTGGATGGCGGCGTTCAGGGCCAGCACGTTGGTCTGCTCGGTAATGTCCGAGATCAGCTCCGTGATCTCGCCGATCTCCTGCGAGGACTCGCCCAGGCGCTTGATGCGCTTGGACGTCTCCTGGATGGAGTCGCGGATGGTGTTCATACCGGCGATGTTGTTCTGCATCGCGGCCAGGCCCTGTTCGGCGGCCTGACGGCTCTGGCGCGCCACCTCGGCCGTCGTCTGCGCCTGCGCGGACACGTCGGTGATTCGGCTCGCCATGCCCAGCACGGCCTCGCCGGTCGCGCGGATCTCGTGCAGCTGCTCCTTGGACGCGGCCAGCAGGTCGGTGGAGGTCTGGTCCACCGCTCCGGTCGTGTCCGTCACGCGGGCCGCCGTCGTCTGCACCTGGCCGACGAGGTTGCGCAGCTCCTCCACCGTGTAGTTCACCGAGTCGGCGATCGCGCCGGTGATGTCCTCCGTCACCGTGGCCTGCTGCGTCAGGTCACCTTCAGCGACCGTGGACAGCTCGTTCATCAACCGCAGAATGGCCGCCTGGTTGGCGTCGTTGACGCGCTTGGCCTCCTGCTCCTGGGCCTCGGCCTCGCGGCGCTGGGCTTCGGCGTGCGCGGCGCGTTCGGACTGGTCGGCCACGAACAGGCGCAGGAAGCCGATGGCGCCTGCGACCAGCGCGATCAGCGACAGCACCATGAAGGCGATCAGGCCCCAGCCGGCGCCGCCGGACTTTTCGAGGTCGGCAGCGGCCTGCTCCAGGCCTTTGCGCAGCGGCTCGGAGTCGTTCAGGATGGCCGTCTGCGCCTCGCGCGCCGACACCAGGCCCTGCAGATTGCCCAGAATGGCCGAAGCCTGGGTGCGGGTCTGCTCGTACTGCTTCAGCAGGGTCTGCAGGCGTTCCTTCAGCTGCGGGTCCTTCGCGGCGTTCAGGCGCAGCTCGGGGCTGCCGCTGATCAGGGCCTCGGTAATGAGCTTGAAGGAGTTCAGGTCCTTGCCCAGCAGGAACACGGCCTCGGGGCTGACGCCTTCCTGCGTCAGGAACTCGTTGGCGCTCTTGCCGATACGCTGCGTCAGCATGACCAGCTGACCGACCGCGGAGACCTCGCCCGCCGAGGAACCGATCTGCAGCGCCTGCGACGACACAGCCTCGGCGGACTCCAGCAGGTCGCTGGACTGGCGGTTGATGGCGCGCAGCGCCTGGCCGACCTGGGTCAGGATCTTTTCCTGCGACTGCACGACCTTGCCGTTCTTCTCGGCGCGCTCGACCAGGGGCTTGATGGACTCCAGCGTCGGCTGCACGGCGGCCGGCGCGATGGCCAGCGGGCCCTCGCCGGTGCGCAGGTTGGTGACGACGCTGCCGAGCGTGCCCACCGACTCCCTCAGCTCACCGAAGGCCGCCGGGTTGCCCACCAGGGCCGCGGACACGGACTTGGCCATGCGCTGCGAATGCATCAGCGCCTGGCCGGCCGCGCGCACCTGGGCCGCGCTGCGGCTGGAGCTCGCCAGCACCAGGCTGACCGAGACGGCCGTGCCGACCAGGCCGAGCACGACGAGGCCGGTCAGCACGCGCTGCCGGTGGCGGCCGAACAGCTCGCCGAGCTTGTCGGCACCGGTGGCCGACTGCCCGTCCAGCACCGTGGTCGGGTCGGCGGCCTGCGTCGTCGGCGCGAAGCTCATCGTGCTGGGCGCGAACTCGCTGGCCGGGCCCGGATCGGTGGGAAGGGCCTGCGAAATGATGGACGTCGGCACATCGCCGTGGGCCATGCCCTCGACACCCGCCAGCGTCGACTCCGCGGCGCGCGTCGTGTCGAAGCCCGGACCGCGCGTGTCGATGGTCGTGTCCATTGGCTCGGGCGGGGTCGGCCCCAGCGCCTCGGTTTCGGACTTTCCCCTGATCTTGTCCAGCAGGTTCATCTCACCCTCGTCCTTCAATGTTCGTGATGTCCGCACGCAGGCGGCGGGCTGTCAGTCTTGATGCGGTCCGCATCAGGCGACGACATGCAGGAAGTTCTCCTGGCGCGACAATGCTTCGAGATTGATCTCTTGCCAGGTACGCCCGGCCTCGTCGCGGCGCAGCGCGCCGGCGAAGCGCGGCAGCGGGCCGGCGGGCTGCTGGGCCGCCAGCGGCAGTTGCTCGTCGCTGCGCAGGCCGGCGAGCCGGTCCACCAGCAGCGCGCAATTCAGGTTCAGGTCGGCACCCAGCGACACCAGGCGGCTCTGCGGCGCGAAGCCGCGGCCATGCACCGGCTCGCGCAGGCCGAGGTAGACGGCCAGGTCGACCACCGTGAACAGGCCGCCGCGCAGGTTGGCAACGCCGGCCAGCCAGGGCTTGGCATAGGGCACCGGCTTGATCGGCACGGGCGCGAAGATCTCGCTGGCCTGCTTCAGCGGAAACAGCAGCCCGACGCCGGCACATTCGACGGCAAGCCAGGTCGCGATCAGCGTCTGCTCGCGCGCCGCCTGCATGCGCTCGGCCAGGCGCTGCTGCAATTCACGGAGTGCCGTCCGGTTCGCCATGTCAGCGCCGCCCGGCCGCCCGAAGGCGCTGAAGCACCCCCTCGGGGGGCAGTGAATGGAATGAGCGTGGGGGCTTCGTCATATCAGCCCAGAGCCTTGATCTTGGCGATCAGTTCCTCGGCCTTGACGGGCTTGACGACGTAGTCGCTGGCACCCTGGCGCATACCCCAGACCTTGTCGGTCTCCTGGCCCTTGCTCGTGCACATGATGACGGGCACGCCGACATAGCGCTCGTCGCGCGTGATCGCGCGGGTCAGCTGGAAGCCGTTCTGGCCGGGCATGACGACGTCCATCAGGATCAGGTCGGGCTTGGCCTCGGCCAGGCGCTTCATCGCCTCTTCGCCGTTCTCGGCCGTGCGCACGTTGTAGCCGCGCTTGACGAGCATCTCCGACAGCGCGTGCAGCTCGGTCTTGGAGTCGTCAACCAGCAGGATGTTGTGGATGCTCATGGCAGTTCTCTTTCAATGGCTGCTTGTCAGGGCCGGTGCTGCAGCACGGCCTGAAGCAACTGGTCCTTGGTGAAGGGCTTGGTCAGGTAGTCCTGCGAACCCACCATGCGGCCGCGGGCCTTGTCGAACAGGCCGTCCTTCGACGAAAGCATGATCACCGGCACCGCCGAGAACTGCGGGTTGCGTTTGATGATGGCGCAGGTCTGATACCCATCCAGGCGCGGCATCAGGATGTCGCAGAAGACCAGATCGGGATGGAAGTCGCCCAGCTTGGCCAGCGCATCGAAGCCGTCCTCGGCCAGCGCCACCTCGTGCCCGCCCTGCTTCAGGAAGATCTCGGCACTGCGGCGGATGGTGTTGCTGTCGTCGATGACCAGGATGCGGGTCGGCGCCGCTGCGGAAACTTGCTCGTTCAAACCTTGTCTCCTCGGAACTTCAGCTCGGGGCCGGGCCGGTGGGCCGAGTCAGATGCGCACCATCTCGAAATCTTCCTTGCGCGCGCCGCAGTCGGGGCAGACCCAGTTCATGTCGACATCCGCCCAGGCGGTGCCGGCGGGAATGCCATGCTCGGGATCTCCCGCGGCTTCGTCGTAGATCCATCCACAGATCAGGCACATCCAGGTACTGGGTTCGCTCACGGTGCTCAGAGTTTGCTCACTACAATCGAATCATTCTAGCCAGGGCCCGAGAGCGCAATGCTGAGGGCAAACGCCTGTGCCCAGGGCCTCAGGAGCACCCTTTTAGCGGCAGACTCCACGCTTTGCGGCAGCTCTTTGGCCGCGACCGCCACGACCCCCATGAGCCCAACATCCCACCCCGCCGACCCCGAGGTCGATCAAGCCCAAGACGAGCAGGAGAGCCCGCCGCCGGCCTGCGTGCTGAGCTTCAATGCCAGCGACGCCTCCGGCGCCGGCGGCCTGGCCGGCGACGTGTCCACCATCGCCGCCATGGGCGCCCACTGCCTGCCCGTCGTCACCGCCATCGTGCTGCGCGACACGGCCGAGGTCTTCGAGCACCACAACCTCGACGCCGACGTGCTGGCCGAGCAGGCCCGCCACATTCTCGAGGACGTGCCCATCACCGCCTGGAAGGTCGGCTTCCTCGGCAATGCCGAGGGCGTCAGCGCGGTCGCCGAGGTGCTGAGCGACTACCCTGACGTGCCCCTGGTCACCTACCTGCCCTCGGTCGCCTGGATCGACGAAGACGAGCAGCAGCAATACCTGGACGCGCTGCGCGAACTGGTGCTGCCGCAGACGGCCGTGCTGGTGGGCAACCACAAGACGCTGACCGACTTCCTGCTGCCCGACTGGGACAGCGAGCGCAGCCCCTCCGCGCGCGAACTGGCCGTCGCCGCCGCCCAGGCCGGGGCCCAGCATGTGCTGGTGACCGGCATCCAGCTGCCCAACCAGTACGTGGACAACGTGCTGGCCAATTCCCAGGGCCCGATCACGGGCGAGAAGTTCGAGCGCTTCGAGACCGCCTTCGTCGGCGCCGGCGACACGCTGTCGGCCGCGCTGGCGGCGCTGCTGTCGGTCGGCGCCGAGCTGCACTCGGCCGTCAGCGAGGCCCTGTCCTTCCTCGACCAGTCGCTGGACGCGGGCTTCCGCCCCGGCATGGGCAATGTCATCCCCGACCGCTTCTTCTGGGCCCTGCCCGCGGCGGACGAGGAAGGTGCCGAGCCCGCCTTCGACGAACCCGAGCCCGAGCAGCCGCCGAAGTCGCCGCGGCGCATGCACTGAACCCCTTCATTCGTTTCCGATGGTTACCAATTCGCAGTTGTTCGAGCGCGCCGCGCGCGTCATTCCCGGTGGCGTGAACTCCCCCGTGCGCGCCTTCCGCGCCGTCGGCGGCACGCCGCGCTTCATCGCCCGCGGCGAGGGCGCCTACATCTGGGACGCCGAAGGCCGGCGCTACATCGACTACATCGGCTCCTGGGGGCCGATGATCCTGGGCCACGGCCACCCGGCCGTGCTCGAGGCCGTGCAGAAGGCCGCCACCGAGGGCTTCTCCTTCGGCGCGCCGACCGAGCGCGAGATCGAGCTGGCCGAGGAGATCCTGAACCTCGTGCCCAGCATCGACCAGGTCCGCCTCGTCAGCTCGGGCACCGAGGCGACGATGAGCGCCATCCGGCTCGCTCGCGGCGCCACCGGTCGACCCAAGTTCATCAAGTTCGAGGGCTGCTACCACGGCCACACCGACGCCCTGCTCGTGAAGGCCGGCTCGGGCCTGGCCACCTTCGGCCACCCGACCAGCGCCGGCGTCACGCCCGGCGCGGCGGCGGACACGGTGGTCCTGGAATACAACAACGTCGCGCAGCTGGAAGCCGCCTTCGCCGAGCACGGCGCCGAGCTGGCCTGCGTCATCGTCGAGCCGATTGCCGGCAACATGAACTTCGTGCGCGCGTCCCTGCCCTTCATGACCGCGCTGCGCCGCCTGTGCACGCAGCACGGCGCGCTGCTGGTGCTGGACGAGGTGATGACGGGCTTTCGCGTCGGCCTCGCGTCGGCCCAGGGCCATTACGCCAGGCTCATCCCCGGCTTCGCGCCCGACATCTCGGTGTTCGGCAAGGTCATCGGCGGCGGCATGCCGCTGGCGGCCTTCGGCGCGAAGCGCGAGGTCATGCAGCACCTGGCGCCGCTGGGCGGCGTCTACCAGGCCGGCACGCTGTCCGGCAACCCGGTGGCGACGGCCTGCGGGCTGGCGACCCTGAAGGAGATCCAGAAGCCGGGCTTCTTCGAGTCCCTGTCCGCCAAGACGCAGCAGCTCGTCGACGGACTGAAGGCCGTGGCGGCCGAGAACGGCCTGCCCTTCAGCGCCGACTGCGAAGGCGGCATGTTCGGCTTCTTCCTGCTGCCCGAGCTGCCGCAGAACTACACCACCGTCATGACGACGGACAAGGAGCGCTTCAACCGCTTCTTCCACGCGATGCTCGACGCGGGCATCTATCTTGCTCCGGCCTTGTACGAAGCAGGTTTCGTTTCGGCGGCGCACAGCCAGGCCGACATCGACGCCACCCTCGCGGCCGCGCGCACCGCCTTGCGCTGATCTCTCACGCCCTTTGGGGCGGACCGACATGCATCTGCACATCCTCGGCATCTGCGGCACCTTCATGGGCGGCCTGGCGGCGCTGGCACGCGAGGCCGGCCACAAGGTCACCGGCTGCGACGCCAACGGCTACCCGCCGATGAGCACCCAGCTCGAAGCGCTGGGCATAGCCCTCATCGAGGGCTTCGGCGCCGAGCAGCTGGCGCTCAAGCCCGACGTCTTCGTCATCGGCAACGTCGTCACGCGCGGCGAGCGCTTCCCGCTGATGGAGGCCATCCTCGACGCCGGCCTGCCCTATGTCTCGGGCCCGCAGTGGCTGGCCGAGCATGTGCTGCAGGGGCGGCATGTGCTGGCCGTGGCCGGCACGCACGGCAAGACGACGACGACGTCCATGCTGGCCTGGATCCTGGAGCACGCTGGTCAGAAGCCCGGCTTCCTGGTCGGCGGCGTGCCGCAGAACTTCGGCGTGTCGGCCCGGCTCGGCGAGGGCAAGGCCTTCGTGATTGAAGCCGACGAGTACGACACCGCCTTCTTCGACAAGCGCAGCAAGTTCGTGCACTACCGGCCGCGCACGGCCGTCCTGAACAATCTCGAGCACGACCACGCCGACATCTTTCCGGACCTGGCCGCCATCGAGACCCAGTTCCACCACCTCGTGCGCACGGTGCCGGCCAGCGGCCTGCTCGTCGTCAACGCCCGCGAGGAGGCGCTGCAGCGCGTCATCGCGCGCGGCTGCTGGAGCGGGCTGCAGCGCTTCGGCGCGAAGAAGGAAGAGGCTGGCATGCTGCGCGCCCGCGGCGAACCGCAGGCCTTCGACGTGCTGCGCGGCAGCCTCAAGGTCGCGCGCGTGGAGTGGGGCCTGATCGGCGAGCACAACCAGCTCAACGCGCTGGCCGCCATCGCGGCGGCCGAGCATGTGGGCGTGTCACCCGAGCAGTCGGCTGCGGCCCTCGCCGAATTCCAGAACGTGCGCCGCCGCATGGAGCTGCGCGGCGAGGTGGGCGGCATCAAGGTCTACGACGACTTCGCCCACCATCCCACGGCCATCCGCACGACCATCAACGGCCTGCGCCGCCGCATCGCGCCGGCCGAACGCATCCTGGCCATCTTCGAGCCGCGCTCCAACACGATGAAGCTGGGCACGATGAAGGCCCAGTTGCCCTGGGCGCTGGAGGAGGCCGACCTGGCCTTCTGCAATCAGCAGGGGCTGAGCTGGGACGCCAAGGAAGCGCTGGCGCCGATGGGCGCCCAGGCCGTGGTCGGCGCGGATGTGGACGCGCTGGTGGCAGCCGTCGTCAAGGCCGCGAAGCCGGGCGACCATCTGCTGTGCATGAGCAATGGCGGCTTTGGCGGCATTCACGACAAGCTATTGCAAAGCTTGGCCGCCCGGGCCTGAAGGCCCGAAGAGCGGCATCCACGACAGGCTGCTGGCCGCACTGGCCAGATAGCCGCTCACTTGCCGTAAAGCACCATCTGCGTGCAGCGGAACAAGGCCATGGTCTTGCCCGTGTCCTGGTTCGTGACGACCGCGTCCCAGACCTGGGTCGTCCGGCCCAGGTGCACGGCCTTGGCCACGCAGGCGATGCTGCCCTCGCGGGCGGTGCCGAGGAAATTGGACTTCAGCTCCACGGTCGTGAAGCCGACCGCGCCTTCGGGCAGGTTGTCCAGGCAGCCGTAGCCGGCGCAGGTATCGGCCAGTGTGACGACGCTGCCGGCGTGCAGGAAGCCGTTGGACGCCATCAGCTCGCGCCGCACGGCCAGCTCGGCATGCGCCTCGCCATTGCCCACGTGCGTGACGACGATGCCCAGATGACCCGGCAGCATGCCGACTCCCGATTGATTGCAGTGCGCCGCATCGGCCATGCATCTCTCCTGTTGAAACTGCGCCGATCCTAGCGACCAAAAAACCGGCATCGCAGTCGGCCTTGCTCTGGCGCATGCCCTCGGATTGCGGGCCGAGCGCCGGGCCGCCCCAAGCCGGCCCGCGCTGGCGATGTGTTCGCGGTTCGATGCCGCGGACATCGCCGTCCCCGCGAGGGCTGAGGCCGGACACAAGGCGCCCAGTGAGCGCCTTGTGCCTGCCGAAGAGCTGCGGCGCAAGCCGCAGCGCGGTCTGCAAGACCGACCAGACTCGCTCGCGTTCAGCGACGCGAGGCCAGGCGAGGGGTCAACTCCTCACCAGCGAGGCCTTGAGCATGCTGTTCAGCATGTCCTGCAGCTCCGCCAGATGGGCGCGGGTCTCGACCGACAGGCCCGGCTTGGCCGCCGCCGCGCGCAGCTCGTTGGCGAGCTGACTCGCGTGCCAGCGGGCCATCGAGAAGGCGTCGGCATAGACCGTTGCACCATTGGTCGAGCGGTTCAGCTGGGCCTGCAGGCGCTTGATGTATTCGCGCTGCAGGCTGCGGCGCATGCGGTCGACCTCGGCGCCGGCCTTGACCTCGCTGAAGATGGCCGCCTGCAGCGTGCCGTAGACCTCGCTGAGCGACACCGCGCCCTTGCGCTGGGCCTCGGGCAGGTAGCCGCCCATCTCGATGAGGCGGCGCGCGGTGTTGGGCGACATCAGCCGGTCCAGCACGCGGCCCTGCAGCGCGGCGACGGCATCCGGGATGGACAGCGGCAGGCCGCGGTCCGACTCGTTGTAGTCCAGCGTCTGGCTGGTCAGGAACTCGGGGCGAAACCTGAACGAGTCGCTGGACAGCAGGCCGGTGGCGATGAAGCGCAGGGCCTCGCGCTGCTGGGCGTTGTCCACCGGCTTGAAGGCCGGCCCCGACGTGACGCCCGGCACCACGCGCTCGGCATACATGCCGCCCACGTATTTGCTGACGTTGTTGGCCGTGAGCGCCAGCTGGCGGAAGCTCTCGAAGACGGAGCGGCGGTTGCGCAGCGGGTCGTCGCCGACCGAGGCCGGGCGGCCCTGCACACGCTCCCACAGCTCCTGGCTGAGCTTGAGCCGCTTCTTCGCATAGGCCAGCGGGTCGTCGCCGAGGTCGCGCTGGTTGGTGCGCGGGTCGAAGCCGTCGTAGGGGCCGCCGACGCCCTGGTCGAAGTCGTCGCCATAGGCCAGCTGCGGCTCGGTCGAGCGCGCGGCGATCCTGGCCAGCTCGGCCGCCTCCTGCTCGGCCGGGAGGGTCCTGTAGGCGTACTCGATGGCCCAGTAGTCGTAGGCACCCAGCGTCGTGTTCGTCAGGCTGGCGCGCGGCTCGCCCTTGAGCGGCAGGTTGTAGGCGTTGTAGTCCATCACCGAGTTGGAGATGCCGTGGGCCTCGGTCCAGGCCTTGTCCTTGAGCTGGGCCTGGGTGACAGTCGTGGACGAACGGAAGTTGTGCTTCAGGCCGAGCGTGTGGCCGACCTCGTGCATGACGACGTCCTTCACGACGGCCTGGGCCAGCGCCTCGGCCTCGGGGCCGTTCATGTCCATGCCATCGCGCAAGGCCAGCAGGTCGAGCGCGAAGCCGAGTTCGTCGGCCTGGTCGGCCATATAGCTGCACTGCTGCTCGGCCAGGGCCTGGCTGCTGCGCTCGCCCATCCAGGCGCCGAGGGCCTGGGCCTGGCCCCCCGACAGCACGTCGTCCACGGCGAAGCGGCGGCTGCCACGGCCGAAGACGTCGCTCATGCCGATGTCGGCGTCCAGGATCTCGCCGGTGCGCGGGTCGCGGTTGCTCGGGCCGATGGCGAAGCCGACGTCGGCGCCGGTGAACCAGCGGATGGACGCGTGGGTCGAATCCATGTTGTCCCAGTCAGCGTCGTCGGGCTGCTGCCTGACCACGACGGCGTCCTTGAAGCCGATCTTCTCGAAGGCCTTGTTCCACTCCAGGATGCCGGCCTTGACCGACTCGCGGTACTTGGCCGGGATGTTCTTGTCCAGCCAGTAGACGATGGGCTGCACGGGCTCGGACAGGGCCGCCGCCGGGTCCTTCCTCTCCAGGCGCCAGCGGGCGATCATGTGCACGCGCGGGTTGGCCTTGAGATCGTCGCCGAGGTTGCTGTAGGTCTCGGAGAAATGGCCCAGGCGCGGGTCGGCGAGGCGGATGGCCGCGGGCGCCTCGGGCAGCGCACGGAGGCTGTAGACGAAGCTGAAGAACATCGAGCGCGGATCGGGCGTGGCCTGGGGCGGCGACGGCATCGGCACGGGCGTCGGGATCAGCGGCGGCGCGGGGATGCGGGCCGTCGCGAAATGCACGCGCGCGGTCAGCGTGGAGACCTGGGCGTCGGCGCGGCTGGCCTCGATGAAGGAGTTGGCGCGGTCGGGCGCATAGGGCAGGCGGTAGGCCAGCTCCAGGCGCGTCGAGTAGCCGGGGATGTCGTTCAGCAGCAGGCCGCTGGCATCCACCAGCACGGACTTGCGGTCCGGGTGGTCGGCGCTGGCCACCGGGCCGGCCGCGATCAGGCTGGGCGAGAAGGCCTGCTCGACGGCAAGCTTGCTCGACGCGTTGTCGGCGCGGAACTTGGTGTTCAGCGCGATCAGCTGCACATGGTTGCCGACGCGGCGCCACTCGGCCAGCTCGTCGCCCAGCATCTGGCTGGCGTAGAGGCCGCGCTCGCCGACCGCGTTGGCGACGTTGACGCTGAACAGGAAGGGCTTGTTGAAGTACTCCTTCGGGATCTCGATCCAGACCTTTTCGTCCTTGCGCCAGATCGGGAACAGGCCCGGCTGTTCCTTCGCGCCCTTGATGACGTCGGCAAAGGGCTTGGGCGCGGTCGGGTCGACGGGCGGGCGGGCCGCGGGCGCCGACGCGGCAGCGCCGGGTGCGGCGGGCGGCTGGGCCTGCGCCAGCGCGGACAGGGCGAGCAACGCGGCCACGGCGAGCGCGGAGCGGGACATCGGGATCATTGAGGTGTCCAGGGGAAACGAAAGGCGGCCACTGTGGCGGGCGGCGACACTCGCGTCAATCGGCGCCCGCCCCCGTCGGCGGCGCACAAAACCCCACGCAAAAACTTCCGTCATGGCCCTCACGTATCTGCTCTATCTGCATGGTTTCCGCTCCTCGCCGAACTCGGCCAAGGCGCGCCGCATGGCCGCCTGGGCAGCCGGGCAACCCGGCCTCGTTTTCGCCTGCCCGCAGTTGCCGCCCTCGCCGCGCGAGGCCATGGCCCTAACGGCCGAACTCGTCGCCGGCTGGCCGGCCTCCGGATCGGCCGTCATCGGCAGCTCGCTGGGCGGCTTCTACGCGACCTCGCTGGCCGAGCAGCCCGCCCACCATGGCTGGCGCGTGGCCGTGCTGAACCCGGCCGTCGACCCGGCCCGCGACCTGTCGCACCACATCGGCCCGCAGACGGCCTGGCACGACCCGACGCTGAAGTTCGACTTCACGGCCCGGCATGTGGCCGAACTGGCCGCGCTGGCGCCGCCGGCGCGGCTGGCCAACCCGGCGCGCTACTACGCGCTGATCGCCAAGGGCGACGAACTGCTGGACTGGCGCGAGATGCTGGCCCGCTACAGCGGCTGCGACGGCGAGGTGCTGGACGGCAGCGACCACGGCTTGAGCGACTTCGAGGCCCACCTGCCCGGCGTCGCGGCGCACCTGCTGGCGTAAGGGACAATCACGACCCTATGTCTGTGACCTTTGCGCTGTTCGATGACGCCGGGAAATTCCTCGCCGGCCGTGTGATGAGCGAGGCCGATGCCTCGATGCAGGTGGAACTCGACTCGGGCAAGCGGGTCAAGGTCAAGGCCGCCAATGTGCTGCTGAAGTTCGAGCAGCCGGCGCCCGCCGTGCTGCTGGCCGACGCCCGCGCGCTGGCCGACGACATCGACCTGGACCTGGCCTGGGAGTTCGCGCCCGAGGGCGAGTTCGGCTTCGCCGACCTGGCCCGCGACTATTTCGACGCCAAGGCCGGCGTCGTGCAGCAGGCCGCCGCGCTCCTGCGCCTCTTCGACGCGCCGCACTACTTCCGCCGCGCCGGCAAGGGCCAGTTCAAGAAGGCCCCCGAGGAGACGGTCAAGGCCGCGCTGCTCGGCATCGAGCGCAAGCGCCAGCAGGCGCTGCAGATCGAAGCCTGGGCCGAGGAGCTGGTCCAGGGCGCCTGCCCCCAGCCCATCCAGGACCAGATCTACAAGATCCTGTTCAAGCCCGACAAGAACGGCCCCGAGTACAAGGCCGTCGTCGAGGCGGCCAAGCGTTCGCACAAGGCGCCGCTGGACCTGCTGCAGGGGGCGGGCGCCATCACCAGCGCCTACCAGTTCCACTGGAAGCGCTTCCTGTTCGAGAACTTCGCCAAGGGCGTGGGCTTCCCCGCGCTGACCGCGCCGGAGATCAAGGACGAGCTGGCGCTGAGCCCGGTGCAGGCCTTCTCCATCGACGACTCGCAGACCACCGAGATCGACGACGCGCTGTCCGTGCAGGGCCTGGGCACGGGCACCGTCGTCTTCGGCGTGCACATCGCGGCGCCGGGCCTGGCCATCACGCCGGACTCGGCCATCGACAAGGTCGCCCGCGAGCGCCTGTCCACGGTCTATATGCCAGGCTGGAAGATCACGATGCTGCCCGACGAGGTCGTGCAGGCCTACACGCTGATCGAGGGCCGCGACTGCCCGGCCGTGTCCATCTACTTCACGATGGACGAGGCGACGCTGGAAATCCGCGCGAAGGAAACGAAGCTGGAGCGCGTGCACATCGCCGCCAACCTGCGCCACGACCGGCTGGACGGCATCGTCACCGACGCCAGCCTGTCGGGCCAGGCCCCGGCGGACTACGCCTTCGCGCCCGAGCTCGCCTTTGCCTGGCGCCTGGCCAGGCAGCTGAAGGCACAGCGCGAGGTCGTGCGCGGCAAGCCGGAGAACTTCAACCGGCCCGACTACAACTTCCGCCTCGCCGGCGAACGCAACGAGCCGCCCAAGGGCGACGAGACGGTCGAGATCAGCGTGCGCGCCCGCGGCAGCTCGCTGGACCTGATCGTGGCCGAGGCCATGATCCTGGCCAACTCCGCCTGGGGTGGCTGGCTGGCCGAACTGGGCCTGCCCGGCATCTACCGCAGCCAGGCCAGCCTGGCGCCCGGCATCAAGGTGCGCATGGGCGTCAAGGCCCTGCCGCATGCCGGCATGGGGGTGGCCAGCTACACCTGGGCCAGCTCGCCGCTGCGCCGCTATGTCGACCTGGCCAACCAGTGGCAGATCATCGCGGCCGCCCGCCACGGCAAGACGGCGGCGCTGGTGGCGCCCTTCAAGCCCAAGGATGCCCAGCTCTTCTCCATCATCTCGGCCTTCGAGTCCGCCTACGCGGCCTACAACGGCTTCCAGAACGGCATCGAGCGTTTCTGGACGCTGCGCCACCTGGCCCAGAACGGCATCACCGAGCTGACCGCCACCGTCATGAAGGAAGGCCTGGTGCGCGCCGATGACCTGCCGCTGGTCTTCAAGGCCCTGGGCTGCGAGAGCCTGCCGCGCGGCAGCCATGTGAAGTTGCGCATCACCGGCCTGGACGAGATGACGCTGGACGTGCACGCGACGCTGGTCGAACGCCTGGACGAGGTGGCCGCCACCGAGGAGCCCGAGGGCGACGACGACGAACTCGAGGCCGCCGCAGCACCGATTGCGCTGGCCATCGACGTCGACGAATCCGAACCGGTCGAACCCGCGCCATCGAACTGAGATGCGCAAGCCGAACACGCTGGAGATCGCGCTCGCGTGCTCGCTCGGCGTGCACGGCGTGCTGCTGGCCTGGCGCGCGGGCTCGCCCGACTCCTTCAACCGCGTGTTCCAGGACACGCCGCTGGAGGTCGTGCTCGTCAACACCCGCTCCAACGAGGCGCCGGTCAAGGCCGCGGCACTGGCCCAGGCCAATCTGGCCGGCGGCGGCAACATGGAAACCGGCCGAGCCACCTCGCCGCTGCCGCCGGCGCGGCACAACGAGACGGGCGACGCGGCCGAGGCTCAGCACACCCAGATCGCGCAGCTGCAGGAGCAGCAGCAGCAACTGCTGACCGTGGTGCGCCGCGAACTGGCCCTGCTGCCGCCGCCGGACCCCAAGCGTGAGAAGACCGACGCGAACGAGCGCGCCCAGGCTGAGAAGCGCCGCCAGCTCGTGGAGCTGCTCGCTGAGATCGAGAAGCGCGTCAACGACGAGAGCGCCCGGCCGCGCAAGCGCTACGTCAGCCCTGCCGTGAGAGAGGTCGTCTACGCGCAGTACTACGACGGCCTGCGCCGCCGCATCGAGGAGCGCGGCACGCGCAACTTCCCCGAGTACCGCGGCAGGAAGCTCTACGGCGAACTGGTCATGAACATCAGCGTCAACCAGCGGGGCCGGGTCATCGAGACCGAGATCGTGGCCTCCAGCGGCAACCCGACGCTGGACCGCCGTGCCATCGCCATCGTGCAGGCCGCCTCGCCCTTCGGCAATTTCAGCCACGAGATGCTGCGCGGCGCGGAGGTGCTGGTCATCACGTCGCGCTTCAAGTTCACGCGCGACGAGGGGCTGGAGACGACTTTGACGGGACAGGAATGAGCGCCGCGCGGCCGCCCGAAGGAGCTCAGCTCCCGCATGGCGGGACAGCGCGACGCGCGAAGGGTGCAAGATGAAAGACAGATACGCCGTCGTCGGCAACCCGGTCGAGCACAGCCGCTCGCCAGCCATCCACGCGATGTTTGCCGAGCAGACCGGCCAGGACATCGTCTACCAGCGCCTGCTGGCGCCGCTTGACGGCTTCGAGCCCTCGCTGCGCGCCTTTGCGGCCGGCGGTGCCAAGGGCTGCAACATCACCGTGCCCTTCAAATTCGAGGCCTTCGGGCTGGCCGCCGTGCGCACGGAACGCGCCGAACTGGCCGGCGCAGCCAACACGTTGCGCTTCGACGCCAACGGCTGGGCGGCCGACAACACCGACGGTGCCGGCCTGGTCAACGACCTGCAGCACAACGCGGGCCGGCCGCTCGCGGGGCTGAAGGTGCTGCTGGTCGGCGCGGGTGGCGCGGGCGCGGGCGTGCTGGGCAGCCTGATCGCTGCGAAGCCGGCGCAGATCACCATCGTGAACCGCAGCGTCGACAAGGCCGAGGCCCTGGTCGCGAGCCATGCCCATCTGGGCGTGGCCCTGAGCGCCGCGACGCTGCCGGACGCGCCAGCCGCACAGGACGTGGTCATCAACGCGACGAGCACCAGCCTGGCCGGCGCCGCCTCGCCCGTCGACGCCCGCGTGCTCAAGCCCGGCACGCTGGCGCTGGACATGATGTACGGCCCCAAGGCACAGGGCTTTCTCGACTGGGCCGCCGCCCATGGTGCGGAGCCGCGCGACGGCCTCGGCATGCTGGTCGAGCAGGCGGCCGAGGCCTTCTTCTTCTGGCGCGGCGTGCGCCCCGACACCGCGCCGGTGCTCGCAGCCCTGAGGGCGTCGCTGTGATGCGCCACGTCGGCCGTCTGCTCGCCCTGCTGGCGCTGGCCCTGTTGTGCCTGCAGCTCTGGTTTGCGGGCCGCATCCTGTTGATGCGCTTCGTCGCGCCGCAATCCACCAGCTTCCAGCGCAGCGAGATCGTGCGGCTGCTGGGCGAAAAGCACCAGGTCAGCTGGAGCCAGCAGTGGGTGGACGACGCCCAGCTGCCCGCCACGCTCAAGCGCGCCGTCATCGCCAGCGAGGACGACGGCTTCGCCGAACATGGCGGCGTCGACTGGGATGCCCTCAAGGGCGCCTGGAAGAAGAACGAGAAGGCGCAGGCCCGCGTCGAGGCCCGCGGCAAGGGCGTGGCCAAGGTCGTCGGCGGCTCGACGATCACGCAGCAACTGGCCAAGAACCTCTTCCTGTCCGGCGAGCGCACGCTGCTGCGCAAGGGCCAGGAACTGGTCATCACGCTGATGCTGGAGGGCCTGCTGGACAAGCGCCGCATCCTCGAGATCTATCTGAACAACGTCGAGTGGGGCGAAGGCCTGTTCGGCGCCCAGGCCGCCGCGCGGCACTACTTCCGCGTCGACGCGGCACGGCTCGGCCCTTTCGAGGCCGCGCGCCTGGCCGTGATGCTGCCGGCGCCCAAGCGCTTCGAGCGCCAGCCCGGCTCGCCCTATGTCATGGGGCGCGCGGGCCTGATCGTCGGCCGCATGAACAGCGCGGAACTGCCATGACTGAAGCCCCTCGTCCAAGGATTACCTTGGCCGGTCTTGCAGACCGCGCCGCGGCTTGCGCCGCAGCTCTTCGGCAGGCACAAATCGCCCACTGGGCGCCTTGTGTCCGGCCTCAGCCCCCGCGGGGACGGCGATGCTTGCGGGGGATACCCCACTCGCACATCGCCCCAGCGGGCCGGCTTGGGGCGGCCCGGCGCTCGGCCCGAAAGCCGCGCACGATTTTCCTCATTTGCCTGCCGTGAGCAGCACCCAAGAAATCGCCGCCGCCGCCGCCCGCCTCATCGTCGACGAGGGCATGGACTGGGGGCCGGCCAAGCAGCGCGCCGCGCGCGACCTCGGCCTGCAGCGCGCCGCCCTGCCGGGCAACGACGAGGTCGAAGACGCCGTGCGCGAGCACATCGCGATCTTCCACGCCGACACCCAGCCGGCCGAGCTGCGCGCGCTGCGCGAGCTCGCAGCGCAGTGGATGGCGCGGCTGGCCGAGTTCCGCCCCCACCTGAGCGGCGCCGTCTGGCGCGGCACGGCAACGAGGCTGTCCAACCTGCATCTGCAGCTCTACTGCGACGACAGCAAGGCCGCCGAGATCGCGCTGCTGGACCGCGGCCTGAGCTTCGACGTGGCCGAGACCTCGGCCGGCAAAGGCCGGACGGTGGACATGCTCATCCTCCACGCGCCCTGCCCCGCCTTCGGCGAACGCGTCACACTCTGCCTGACCATCCTGGACTTCGACGACCTGCGCGGCGCGCTGAAGCCCGACGCCCGCGGCAAGACCGAGCGCGGCGACCTGGCCGCGCTGCAAACCCTGCTGGACTCCGACGCATGACCACCACCTCACGCCGCCTCGTGCTGGCCGGCGCCGCCGTCGGCGCGGCGGCCCTGGGCGCTTCCTTCGCCTGGCGCCGGGCAAACCCGCCGGTGGCCTCGGCCGTCGCCCAGGCCTTCTGGGCCCACCGCTTCCCCGCGCTGGACGGCAGCGAGCTGGACGTCGCCCGCTGGCGCGGCAAGCCCCTGCTCGTGAACTTCTGGGCCACTTGGTGCGCACCCTGCGTGAAGGAGCTGCCCGAGATCAATCAGTTCTACGGCGAAGCCAAAGGCCGGGGCTGGCAGGTTCTCGGCCTGGCAGTGGACCAGGCCGAACCGGTCAAGGCCTTCCTGCAGAAAACCCCGCTGGACTTCGCCGTCGCGTTGGCCGGCCCGCAGGGCCTGGGCCTGGTGCGCGAGCTCGGCAACCCGGCCGGCGGCCTGCCTTTCTCCGTCATCTTCGACGAAACGGGCGAGATCAGCTGGCGACGCCTGGGCGTCAGCCGCCTCGATGAGCTGCGCCAACTGGCCAAAAGCTAGGCGCCCGCACGGCAAAGCGCCCCACCCCCGAGAATTTCCCTATCCGGCGGGAAATCAGCGCCAAAACGCGTAAAGTTCGCCCTTCCTCAATTTAGTGGCGGCTCTCTAGGTCTCCGGGCCCGGTCCCCAGCCACGCGTTTGATGCAAATTCTCGTCCTGCATGGCCCCAACCTCAACCTGCTCGGAACCCGCGAGCCCGAGGTCTACGGCGCGCAGACCCTCGCCCAGATCGACGCCGAACTCGGCACGATCGCCCAAGATGCCGGCGCAACGCTGAGCAGTTTCCAGAGCAACCACGAAGGTGCCCTGGTCGACCGCATCCAGGCTGCGCGTGGCGATGGCACGCGCTTCATCATCATCAACCCGGCCGCCTACACCCACACCAGCGTCGCCATCCGCGACGCGCTGGCGGCCGTGGCCCTGCCCTTCATCGAAGTCCACCTCTCGAACATCCACCGCCGCGAGGCCTTCCGCCATCACAGCTATATGAGCGAATTGGCGGTCGGCGTCATCTGCGGCCTGGGCGCCAACGGCTACCGCCTCGCACTGCGCCACGCCCTCGAATCGTTGGGATCGGCAGGCGCCTGAACGCGTCGCCGGTCTTCCTTTTCCTTCCCTCAAAACAACAACAGCCTGGAGCCACCATGGACCTGCGCAAGCTCAAAACCCTGATCGACCTGGTCTCGGAATCGAACATCTCCGAACTGGAAATCACCGAGGCCGACGGCAAGGTCCGCATCGTCAAGTCCGACCCGGCCGCCGCCGTCGCCATGCAGCCGGTCTATGCCGCTGCGCCCGCGATGCCGGTCGTGACCGCTGCCGCCCCGCTGGCCGCCGCTGCCGCCGCACCGGCCGCTGCCGCCGCCCCGGTGGAAACCGGCCATGTCGTCAAGTCGCCCATGGTCGGCACCTTCTACCGCGCCTCCAGCCCCAACGCCAAGCCCTTCGCCGACATCGGCCAACAGGTCAAGGAAGGCGAGGCCATCTGCATCATCGAGGCGATGAAGATCATGAACGAGATCGAGGCCGACAAGTCCGGCACGATCACGAAGATCCTGTGCGAGAACGGCCAGGCTGTTGAATTCGGTCAGCCGCTGTTCGTCATCGAATAAGGACTTCTGATGTTCAAGAAGGTTCTTATCGCCAACCGAGGCGAGATTGCGCTGCGCATCCAGCGCGCGTGCCGTGAACTCGGCATCAAGTCCGTCGTCGTCTACTCCGAGGCCGACCGCGACGCCAAGTACGTGCGCCTGGCCGACGAGGCCGTCTGCATCGGCCCCGCGCCCTCGGCCCAGAGCTATCTCAGCATGCCGGCCATCATCGCAACGGCCGAAGTGACCGATGCCGAGGCCATCCACCCTGGCTACGGCTTCCTGAGCGAGAACGCCGACTTCGCCGAGCGCGTCGAGCGCAGCGGCTTCACCTTCATCGGCCCCAGCCCTGAGTCCATCCGCATGATGGGCGACAAGGTCTCGGCCAAGCAGGCCATGATCCGCGCCGGCGTGCCCTGCGTGCCGGGCTCCGAGGGCGCCCTGCCCGAAGACCCGAAGGAGATCATCCGCATCGCCCGCACGGTGGGCTACCCGGTCATCATCAAGGCGGCCGGCGGCGGCGGCGGCCGCGGCATGCGCGTCGTGCATACCGAGGCGGCCCTGGTGCACGCGGTGCAGACGACCCGCGCCGAGGCCGGTGCGGCCTTCGGCAACCCCGAGGTCTACATGGAGAAGTTCCTGGAGAACCCGCGCCATGTGGAGATCCAGATCCTCGCCGACACCTACAAGAACGCCGTCTGGCTGGGCGAGCGCGACTGCTCCATGCAGCGCCGCCACCAGAAGATCATCGAGGAGGCGCCGGCCCCCGGCATCCCCCGCCGCACCATCGAGAAGGTGGGCGACCGCTGCGCCGCCGCCTGCAAGAAGATGGGCTACCGCGGCGCCGGCACCTTCGAGTTCCTGTACGAGAACGGCGAGTTCTACTTCATCGAGATGAACACGCGCGTGCAGGTCGAGCATCCGGTGACCGAGCTGGTGACCGGCATCGACATCGTGCAGCAGCAGATCAAGATCGCGGCCGGCGAGAAGCTGCCGTTCACGCAGCGTCAGATCGAGATGCGCGGCCACGCGATCGAATGCCGCATCAACGCGGAAGACCCAGTCAAGTTCGTGCCCTCGCCGGGCCGCATCACGATGTGGCACCCGCCCGGCGGCCCCGGCGTGCGGGTCGACTCGCATGCCTACACGAACTACTTCGTGCCGCCCAACTACGACAGCATGATCGGCAAGATCATCGTGCACGGCGACACGCGCGAGCAGGCCCTGGCCCGCATGCGCATCGCGCTGAGCGAGACGGTGGTCGAAGGCATCCAGACCAACATCCCGCTGCACCGCGAGCTGATGGCCGATGCCAAGTTCATCGAGGGCGGCACGTCCATCCACTACCTCGAAGGCTGGATGGCCGCGCACAAGCGCTGAACGTGCTGCGTCTCGCGGGACAATACGAGGCATGAGTCATCTGTTTGAACTTGCCCTCGTCTGCCGCGAGGCCGATGTCGAGATCGTCAGCGACGCGCTGATGGAGATCGATGCCCTCGCGGTGTCCGTCGAGGACGCCGATGCCGACACCGATGCCGAGCACGCGCTCTTCGGCGAGCCCGGCATGCCGGCTCCCAAGGCCGGCTGGGACCGCTCCATCGTCAAGGCCCTCTTCCCCAGCGAGCCCGAGGCCACCGAGGCCGCGACGCTGATCCTGGCCCAGGACTGGGCCGAAGACGTGCACGTCCAGGCCATCCAGGCCGTGCCCGAGCAGGACTGGGTGCGGCTCACGCAGAGCCAGTTCGCGCCGGTCGAGATCACGCCGGAGTTCTGGATCGTGCCGAGCTGGCACGAGGCGCCGCCGCAGGCCCAGCGCATCATGCGCCTGGACCCGGGCCTGGCCTTCGGCACCGGCACGCACCCGACCACGCGCATGTGCCTGCGCTGGATCGCCAGGCAGAACCAGGCCTGGCCACGCGTGCTGGACTACGGCTGCGGCTCCGGCATCCTCGCCATCGGCGCGGCCCTGCACGGCGCGAAGAACATCGACGCGGTCGACATCGACCCGGCGGCCGTGACCTCGTCGCGCGACAACGCGGCAGCCAATGGCGTCACGCTGAATCCCGGCCTGCCCGAGCTCGCGCAGGGCGAATACCCGCTGGTCATCGCCAACATCCTGGCCACGCCGCTGAAACTGCTGGCGCCGCTGCTGAGCGCCCATGTCGCGCCGGGCGGCCACCTGATCCTGGCCGGCATCCTGTCGCGCCAGGCGGACGACCTGAAGGCCGCCTACGCGCCCTGGCTGGCGCTGGAGGTCAGCGATGAAGAGGACGGCTGGATCCTGATGACCGCCCGGCGCCCGGCATGAGCCTCGCGACGCGCTGCACCGCCTGCGGCACGATCTTCAGGATCGTCGAAGACCAGCTGCGCGTTTCCGACGGCTGGGTGCGCTGCGGCCGTTGCGCCGAGATCTTCGATGCCCGTGAACTGCTGTTCGACATCGAACGCGACGCGCCGCCGCCCTGGCCCGCCAGCATCGCACAGCCGGCAGCGGCCATCGAGTCGCCGCCCCCTCCACCGCCCCCTCCACCGCCCCCTCAACCGCCACCGCCCCCGCCCCCGCCGCCACCGGTGTTCGAGCCCGACTGGACGCCGCCCCCCGAGCCCGAGCCCCATGTCGACGCGCTGCCCACCGGCTGGCCAGAGGACGTGACGCGGCAGGAGCCGCGTTGGGTCGAAGATGAGGCGCCCGGCCCGGCATCACCACCTGCTGTGGCTGCCGAGCCCGCGCCGCAAGGCGTCGTCGTGCCCGAGTTCATGCGCCGCGCCGAGAGCAATGCGCGCTGGAACCGACCGGGCGTTCGCGTCGCCCTCGCCCTTGCCTCGCTGCTGCTGGCGGCCTTGATGGCCTTGCAGATCACGCTGCACTTCCGCGACGCCATCGCCGCCCTGTACCCGCCGATGCGCGGGCCGCTGCAGGCCCTGTGCAGCAGCTTCGGCTGCGAGATCAAGCCCTGGCGACACATCGAGGCCCTGAGCATCGATTCGACATCGCTGAACCCCATCGGCAACAGCGGCTACAGGCTCAACCTGTCGCTGCGCAACAAGACGGGTGTGGAGGTGGCGCCGCCCTGGATTGAGTTGAGCCTGACGGATGCGAGTGGCACGCCCTTCTCGCGCCGCGTGCTCGGGCCGCAGGCGCTGAGCCCGATGCTCAGGCAGGTCGGCGCCGAGTCCGAGCAGGCACTGTCCTTCAGTTTCAGCACCACCGGCAACCAGCGCGTCAGCGGCTACAGCGTCAACATCTTCTATCCCTGAGGCGGGACCGGGCGAAGTCCTTGAGGACTTCGCGACGCCCGCCGAAGGCCAGGCTGCATGCAGGCATGCCTGGCATGAGGCGGGACCGACCGAACGCAGGGCAAGAAAAAAAACCCGGCACCGCAGAGCGGGCCGGGTTTCGCGACTGCAGAACGGGCAGCGCGAGCCGCCCGCTCAGACAAACGCTCAGGGCTTGTTGCCGGTCGGGAAGGGCCAGGCGGCTTGCGGGCTCAGCGCGGTCTTGGCCGCGGGAGCGGGCGCAGCAGCGGCAGGCTTGGCCGCAGGGGCAGGCTTGGCGGCGGCCTTCTTGGGCGCGGCGGCCTTCTTGGCGGCAGGCTTCGCAGCGGGCTTGGCGGCAGCCTTCTTGGGCGCAGCGGCCTTCTTCGGTGCAGCAGCCTTCTTCGGTGCAGCGGCCTTCTTGGCGGGGGCGGCCTTCTTGGCGGCAGCCTTCTTCACCGGGGTCGCGGCGGCCTTCTTGGCGGGCGCAGCCTTCTTGGCCGGAGCGGCCTTCTTCGCCGGGGCAGCCTTCTTGGCGGCAGCCTTCTTCACCGGGGTCGCGGCGGCCTTCTTGGCGGGCGCAGCCTTCTTGGCCGGAGCGGCCTTCTTGGCGGGCGCAGCCTTCTTGACGGCAGCCTTCTTCACCGGGGTCGCGGCGGCCTTCTTGGCGGGCGCAGCCTTCTTGGCCGGAGCGGCCTTCTTCGCCGGGGCAGCCTTCTTGGCGGCGG
>NZ_SMBU01000009.1:0-35666 GCF_004342485.1 Roseateles saccharophilus | reverse complement strand
CGGCGGCCTTCTTCACCGGGGTCGCGGCGGCCTTCTTGGCCGGAGCTTTCTTCGCAGTTGCCATGGTTTTCTCCTTGATCAAGTGGAAAAGACACCGTCCCGCACGGACCGGTCCGTGCGGATACGGCTATTCACCGTCCGAGAGTCGCTCAGGAGGAACGCCTCGGTACGGTGAATGGGATCGCCATGCAGCCCCGCCACCTCGAGGGTGTTGATGCGGGTTTCGCTCGGTGACTGCATTGGCCAGGTCTTGATCTTGTTGTGGCTGGGGTTCAGTCCCAGCTCAGGGCCCCGCCCGATTGGTACTCGATGACGCGGGTCTCGAAGAAGTTGCGTTCCTTCTTCAAGTCGATCATCTCGCTCATCCACGGGAAGGGGTTTTCTTCGTTCGGGAACAGGGCCTCGAGGCCGATCTGCACCGCACGGCGGTTGGCGATGAAGCGCAGATAGCCCTTGAACATCGAGGCGTTGAGGCCCAGCACGCCACGCGGCATGGTGTCCTCGGCGTAGCGGTACTCCAACTCGACGGCCTTCAGGAACAGGGCCTTGATCTCGGCCTTGAACTCGGCTGTCCACAGCTGCGGGTTCTCGAGCTTGATCTGGTTGATCAGATCGATGCCGAAGTTGCAGTGCATGGACTCGTCGCGCAGGATGTACTGGTACTGCTCGGCAGCACCCGTCATCTTGTTCTGGCGGCCCATCGCGAGGATCTGCGTGAAGCCGACGTAGAAGAACAGGCCTTCCATCAGGCAGGCGAAGACGATCAGCGACTTCAGCAGCGTCTGGTCGGCCTGCAACGTACCGGTCTTGAACTCGGGCTTCATGATCGCGTCGATGAACGGGATCAGGAACTCGTCCTTGTCGCGGATGGACTGGACTTCGTTGTAGGCGTTGAAGATCTCGCTCTCGTCCAGACCCAGCGACTCCACGATGTACTGGTAGGCGTGCGTGTGGATGGCCTCCTCGAAGGCCTGGCGCAGCAGGAACTGGCGGCACTCCGGCGCCGTGATGTGGCGATAGGTGCCCAGCACGATGTTGTTGGCGGCCAGCGAGTCGGCGGTGACGAAGAAGCCGAGGTTGCGCTTGATGATGCGGCGCTCGTCTTCCGTCAGGCCGTTGGGATCCTTCCAGAGCGCGATGTCGCGGCTCATGTTCACTTCCTGCGGCATCCAGTGGTTGGCGCAGGTGGCGAGGTACTTCTCCCAGGCCCACTTGTACTTGAACGGCACCAGCTGGTTGACGTCGGTCTGACCGTTGATGATGCGCTTGTCGGCGGCCTTCACGCGACGCGCGGTCGTCGGTTCGCCGGACAGTTGGGGAGCGGGGATGGAGGCGCTGGCGGCTTCGCGCGACGCTGTCGCCGAAGGCGTGGCCGCGAGGGGCTTCGCGGTGTGGGTATCAGTGGACTTCAGGTCTTCGTCCCAATCCAGCATGGTGTGCTTCCTATCGCTTCGAATTATCGGCAGTGCTTGTGCAAATCAACAAGAACCAGCAACTGCTATTTGCATCAATCGCGCAATCTTTGTTGCGCGAGGACATCGAAAACATGCACCTCGAACTTGTCTATACAAGTTCGAGGTGCCGCTTCGATTACTGGCAGGCCTCGCAACCGGGGTCGTCGATCGCGCAGAACTTCATGTCGGTGGCCGGCAGTTCGGGCTCGACGACGGCGACCGGCGCGACGGGCGCGGCCATCACCGGTGCGGCGCTCGACGACACCGCGTTGAGCTGGCCCGAACGCGTGACCGTGCTCTTCTCCGCCTGCGTGGCGCTGATGGTGCGCAGGTAGTAGGTCGTCTTCAGGCCGCGCTGCCAGGCGAGCTTGTAGGTCTCGTCCAGCTTCTTGCCCGAGGCGCCGGCCATATAGATGTTCAGGCTCTGCGCCTGGTCGATCCATTTCTGGCGGCGCGCACCGGCCTCGATCAGCCACACGGTGTCGACCTCGAAGGCCGTCGCGTACAGGGCCTTGATGTCGTCGGGCACGCGGTCGATGCGGCGCAGCGAGCCATCGAAGTGCTTGAGGTCCATGACCATCACGTCGTCCCACAGGCCCAGCGACTTCAGGTCACGCACGAGGGACTCGTTGATGACGGTGAACTCGCCCGACAGATTGGACTTGACCGACAGGTTGCCGAAGCAGGGCTCGATGGACGCGTCCACGCCGATGATGTTGGAGATCGTCGCGGTCGGCGCGATGGCGACGCAGTTGCTGTTGCGCATGCCGTGGGCGGCGATGCGGCCGCGCAGCGCGTCCCAGTCCATAGCGGTCGAGCGGTCGACGTCGACATAGCCGCCACGAGCGTCGGCCAGCAGATCCAGCGAGTCGATCGGCAGGATGCCGCGGTCCCACAGCGAGCCCTTGTACGAGGAATAGCGGCCGCGCTCCTCGGCCAGCTCGGTCGAGGCCCAGTAGGCGTGGTAGCAGACGGCTTCCATCGAACGGTCGGCGAACTCGACGGCGGCTTGCGAAGCGTAGGGCGTGCGCAGTTGGTAGAGCGCGTCCTGGAAGCCCATGATCCCGAGGCCGACCGGACGGTGGCGCAGGTTGGAGTCGCGCGCCTTCTTGACCGCGTAGTAGTTGATGTCGATGACGTTGTCGAGCATGCGCATGGCCGTGCGCACGGTCTTCTTCAGCTTGGCCTGGTCGATGGCGCCGTCCTTCAGGTGCTGGGCCAGGTTGACGGAGCCGAGGTTGCAGACGGCAATCTCGCTGTCGTTGGTGTTCAGCGTGATCTCGGTGCACAGGTTGGACGAGTGCACGACGCCGACATGCTGCTGCGGGCTGCGCACATTGCAGGCGTCCTTGAACGTGATCCAGGGGTGGCCCGTCTCGAACAGCATCGACAGCATCTTGCGCCACAGGTCCTTGGCCGGCATGCGCTTGAAGAGCTTGAGTTCGCCGCGGTCGACCTTGTTCTCGTAGCCCACATAGGCCTCCTCGAAGGCCTTGCCGAACTTGTCGTGCAGGTCCGGGCAGGTGGAGGGGCTGAACAGCGTCCAGTCGCCGCCCTCGATGACGCGCTTCATGAACAGGTCGGGAATCCAGTTCGCCGTGTTCATGTCGTGGGTACGGCGGCGGTCGTCGCCGGTGTTCTTGCGCAGGTCCAGAAACTCTTCGATGTCCAGGTGCCAGCTCTCCAGATAGGCGCAGACGGCGCCCTTGCGCTTGCCGCCCTGGTTCACGGCCACGGCCGTGTCGTTGACGACCTTCAGGAAGGGCACGACGCCCTGGCTCTTGCCGTTGGTGCCCTTGATGTGCGAGCCCAGCGCACGCACGGGCGTCCAGTCATTGCCCAGGCCGCCGGCGAACTTGGACAGCAGCGCGTTTTCCTTCAGCGCCTCGTAGATGCCGTCGAGGTCGTCGGCCACCGTCGTCAGGTAGCAGGACGACAGCTGCGAGCGGCGCGTACCGGCGTTGAACAGCGTCGGCGTGCTGGACATGAAGTCGAAGCTCGACAGCACTTCGTAGAACTCGATGGCGCGGGCTTCGCGGTCGATCTCGTTCAGCGCCAGGCCCATGGCCACGCGCATGAAGAAGGCCTGCGGCATCTCGATGCGCTCGTCGGCGATGTGCAGGAAATAGCGGTCGTACAGCGTCTGCAGGCCGAGGTAGTCGAACTGCAGGTCGCGTTCGGCCTTCAGCGCGGCGCCGAGGCGGGCCAGGTCGTACTGGCCCAGCTTCTCGTCCAGCAGTTCGGCACCGATGCCGCGCTTGATGTAGCCGGGGAAGTAGTCGGCGTAGCACTGGGTCATCTCGGCCTGCGTCACCTCGCCACCGATGATTTCGCGGCGGATCGTATGCAGCAGCAGGCGGGCGGTGGCGCGGCTGTAGCCGGGGTCCTTCTCGATCAGCGTGCGCGCGGCCAGGATGGCGGCCTTGTAGACCTCGTCGATGGCGACGCCGTCGTAGAGGTTGCGCTGCGTCTCGGCCAGCACCGGCTCGGGGCGGACGTCGGCGCCGAGGTTTTCGCAAGCGGACGCGATCAGCGCCTTCAGCGCAGCCAGGTCCAGCGGGCGGCGCTCGCCGCCGTCGATGACCATCAGCTTGGGCTCGGCGGCGCGCGCGGCCTCGCCGTGGGCAGCACGTTCCTGCGCGCGACGCTCCCGGTAAAGCACATAGGCGCGGGCGACCTCGTGGTTGCTGCTGCGCATCAGGCCCAGCTCGACCTGGTCTTGCACGTCCTCGATGTGGAAGGTGCCGCCGCTCGGGCGCGAGCGCAGCAGCGCGCGCACGACGTTCTGGGTCAGCTGTTCCACCGTCTCGCGCACGCTGGCCGAGGCCGCGCCGCTAGTGCCATGCACGGCCAGGAAGGCCTTCATCAGCGCGACGGCGATCTTGCTCGGCTCGAACGAGACCACGGCGCCGTTGCGGCGAATGATCTGGTAGGCCTGGTAGCTCGAAGGCGTGGACGCTTGGGCGGCGGCGGTCGCGTCGGATTCAAACGCGACCGGTGCGGTGGAGGCGGATGCCTGACCGGAGACGGCTTGTTGCATGGGGAATCCTTTATCGAAAAACTGCAAAGCGATGCGCGGCACCGACCCGGGGGCAGTGGGCCATCGCATCGTGGGGGGCTTCAGACTGGGTGTTTCGTCCCAACCGGGCCATGACTCGGCCGGCTTCGCGGCGCGCTTCCCGCGGGTGTCGCCTGAGATGACGCATCTGGCAGCAAGCCACGTCAAACAGCGCATCCGGGAAGATGGTCATGGGGGATCGACTGGGTCAGAAGAATAACACGAGGGGACACTATATATGTGGCACCCCACCCCCTCAAGCACTACGGATAGTGTGAAACCCAGGGCTCGCCGAAACCCTGAAAACCGCCATTCGAGCGCATTACCCCGATCAGGACGGGCCTCGCGCGACACAACCCGCATGGGCATTGGGCAAGCGGGCCGAAACCGCGCGCCAGACCGCGCCATTGCTCGCTCGGCGGCGCGCATCAGGGTCACGCGATGCCTGTCGTCCAGGATTCAAGCAGGGCAAATCCCGAGGAAGGATTTGCCCGGCCCCGGCTCCGGCCCCGGCGTTCAGCTGTCCCCAGCCGAGATCGCCAGCCGCGCCATGCGGTAGCGGATCTGGCGCAGCGACAGGCCAAGACTGGCCGCCGCCGCCGTGCGGTTGAAGCGATGCTGCTCCAGGGCACGCAGCAGGATGGCGCGTTCGACCTCGTCGAGATAGCGCGCCAGGTCGCCCGGCAGTTGCTCGGGCAGGGTCAGCCCCTCGGCCACCGGCTCGACGGGCAAAGGCGTATCGATGGCCGCGAACTGCGATTCGCTGCGGCCCTCGTCCAGCAGCGCGTCCGGCAGGCCGAGGTCCTCCGCGGCGATCCACTCGCCGCCCGCCAGCGCGAGGGCGCGGTGCAGCAGGTTCTCCAGCTCGCGCACATTGCCGGGGAAGCCATAGCGGGACAGTGTCTGCAGCGCACCCGCCGTGAGCCGCGGCGTCGGCGACACGCCGGCATCCTGCGCGATGCGGGCCAGCACGCGC
Source organism: Roseateles saccharophilus (assembly GCF_004342485.1). Lineage (GTDB taxonomy): Bacteria > Pseudomonadota > Gammaproteobacteria > Burkholderiales > Burkholderiaceae_C > Pelomonas > Pelomonas saccharophila. Next base: position 30,178 of record NZ_SMBU01000009.1, on the reverse strand, counting down.
GCGCTGATCAGGCCCAGGTCCTCCAGGCGCTCGCGCAGCGGCGGCACGCGGATCTGGATGACGTTGAGGCGGTAGAACAGGTCCTGCCGGAAGCGGCCCGCCGCGACCTCGGCCGACAGATCCTTGTGCGTCGCGCTGAGGATGCGCACGTTGATCGGCGTCTCTGCCGTCGCGCCGACCGGGCGCACCGAGCGCTCCTGGATGACGCGCAGCAGCTTGCTCTGCATCGCCAGCGGCAGGTCACCGATCTCGTCGAGAAACAGCGTGCCGCCGTCGGCCGCCTGGAAGAAGCCCTGGCGATCCTCGTTGGCGCCGGTGAAGGCGCCCTTGCGATAGCCGAAGAACTCGGCCTCCAACAGGTTCTCGGGAATGGCGCCGCAGTTCACCGCGACGAAGCGCTGGCTGGCCCGCGCGCCATGGTCGTGGATGGCGCGCGCGACCAGCTCCTTGCCGGTGCCCGACTCGCCCTGCACCAGCACCGGCGCCATGCTGCGCGCGACCTTGTCGATCAGCGAGCGCACCGCGCGGATGGCGGGCGATTCGCCGACGAGGCGCAGCGCGGTCGCCGGAGCCGTCGCGCCGTCCTCAACCGCCGGCGCGGGCTCGGGAACCACGCGGCCCAGGGCCGAACCGACGACAAGGCGGAACTGGCGCAGGTCCACCGGCTTTGTCAGGTAGTCGTAGGCACCCGCCTTCAGCGCCTCGACCGCGTTCTCTGCCGAACCGAAGGCCGTGATGACGAGGGCCTTCTCCGGCCGCCCCGCCTGCTCCAGCCAGCGCAGCACGGACAGGCCCGAGCCGTCGGGCAGCTTCATGTCGGTGATGACGGCGCTGTAGCTGCCGGCCTTCAGATGCTCCAGCGCCTCGGCGACCGAACCGGCACTGTCGATCTCGTAGCCCTCGCGCAGCAACGTCAGCTCATAGAGCGTACGCAGGTCGGGTTCGTCGTCGACGACAAGCAGGCGGGGAGCGGTCATGGCGTGGCGGGCGTCGTGCGCAGGCGCACGCAGAACTCGTTGGCGGCCGCGTCGGTGGCGCGGCGGTAGTCGATGCGGGCGCCATGGCGCTCGCACAGTTCACGGCAAATATAGAGGCCCAGGCCGGAGCCACGGCTGCGCGTCGAGAAGAAGGGCTCGAACAGGTGGCGTTCGATCTCCAGCGGCACCGGCGGCCCGGCGCTGCGCACGACGAGTTCGACCGCGTCACCATCCGCGGCCAGCGTCAGGCGGATGGCGCCGGCCGCGTTGTCGGCATGGCGCCAGGCGTTGTCCAGCAGGTTGACGAGGACGCGACGCAGATGCTCGGCATCGAACATCACCTTCAGGCCGGGCGCCGCGATCTGCAGGCTGAAGCGGCTGAGCGGGCCCGCCTCGACGCCGTTGACCTGGCTCCAGTCGGCAATTGTCTCGTGCACCAGTTGGCTCGCGTCCAGCGCGAGGCTCTCCGGCTGCATGCCCGGCGCCACCTCGGTCACGTCGTCGACGAGGCGCTTGAGGCGCTGCACATTGGACGCAATCATCCGGGTCAGTTGCTCGGCACGCGAACCGCCGACGTCCTCGGCCAGCAGCGCATTGGCCTGCGCGATGGCGGCGAGCGGGTTGCGAATCTCGTGCGCGATGCCGGCCGACACACGCCCCATCGCCGCCAGCTTTTCCTGGCGGGTGCGGGCCAGCAGCTCGCGGTTGTCCTCGACGAAGAGCACACAGAGCTCCTCGCTGCCCTCGCGCTGGCGCGTGAACCGCAGGCGCAGGCGCAGGCTGCGGCTGATGCCACCGGCCAGTGGCAGCGTCACATCCAGCTCGACGCCGACGCCGTCGGCATGGGCGCGCTCCAGCGCGGCAACCAGCGGCTGCCAGTCCGGCCGGCCGCGCAGCTGCCAGCTCAGCTCGCCGCTGGCCACGCCCAGCAGGGCCTGCGCGGCCGGGTTCATCGCACGCACGCGGCCGCGCCGGTCGACGACCAGCACGCCGCCCTGCATCTCGTCGATGACCAGGCGGTTCAGCTGCTCCTGCTGGCGCGCCAGTGCGAGGCTGCCGCGCGCCGCCCTCTCCTCGCGGGCCAGGCGGGCGCTGAGTTCACCGGCGAGCAGGCTGACCGCGAACAGGCCGCCGCCGACCAGGCCGGCCTGCGTCAGCTTCACGCTCGAGACCTCGCCCAGCAGCTGCGACCAGCCCGCCGCCAGCAGCAGGCCCAGCGACGCGATGGCCGCCGTGGCCAGCGCCAGCCGGCGCGGGCACAGCACGGCCGACATCAGCACCGGCATCACGAACAGCGCGCCGTAGTTCACGCCGCTGGTGTCCAGCGCCTGCGCAACACCGAACAGCAGCAGATCCACGCCGATGGCGCTCCACCAGTGCAGGCTGCTGATGCGCGCCAGGCTGCGCGCCGAGGCGCCGCGGCGCAGCTGCGGCAGCAGCCACAGGGCCAACGCGGCCGCGGCGTAGAAGGCGCTCAGCACCAGCGTCGAATGCGTCAGCGTCTTCAGCGAAGCGGCGACCATCTGGGCCACGACCAGCGCCAGGCCCAGGGCCGCCCGCGCCGTCAGGAAGGCGCGGTAGAGGCGGTCGAAGGACGCGCTCGACTCGGCCGGCTCGGGCGGCGGCGACTCGACGAACCAGCTGCCCGCGCCGGTCACGCTCAAGCTTGGCCCTGGCGGGCTTCGAAGCTGGCCCGATGCGCGGCGCTGCAGAACACGCCGCCCCTGCCCGGCAGTGCCTCGTCGGCCGGCAGATGCATGCCGCATTCGGCACAGCGCAGCATGGTCTGGGGCGGCGCGGGCGGCTGGGGCTTGGGCGCCTCGGGCTCGTTCGGCCGGCCGCGCCTGGCGATGAAGAAGACGCCGGCCAGCAGGGCCAGCAGCAACAGGTATTTCATGCCCCACCTCCACCGGCCGCGCGCTGCAGGATGACTTCGAGCACGAAGCGCGAGCCGGCATAGGACAGCAGCAGCAGGCCCGCGCCGGCATAGAGCCAGCGCGTCGCGCGCCGGCCGCGCCAGCCGTAGATGCGCCGGCCCGCAAGCAGGCCGGTCAGCACCAGCCAGCCCAGCACGGCGAGCAGGTTCTTGTGGTCCCAATGCCAGGTCGGCGTGAACCACCAGCCGAGCATGATGGCCAGCGACAGCACGCCCACGCCGGCGGCGACGAACTGGAAGGTCAGCCGCTCCAGCTGCAGCAGCGGCAGGCCGCCGGGCGTCGGCTGCTTGCGGCGCAGTTGCTGCTCGGCACGGTTCAGCAGCGCCGCATGCAGCACGGCCACGCCGAACAGGCCATAAGAGGCCAGGCCCAGCACCCAGTGCAGCGGCGCCCAGGGCGAGGCCGCCAGCGGCCGGCTTTCGCCAGGAAAGCTCCAGGCCAGCAGCACGGCTGCCGCTGCCAGCCAGGCCAGCACGCGGCGCACGCTGTCCAGCGGCAGGAAGCGGCTTTCGACCAGATAGACCGTCAACACCAGCCAGATCGTCATCGACAGCGCCGGCGCGAAACCGAAGCGGGCGCCGGGCGTCGCCAGGCCGTAGCCGCTGATGTCGATGTAGAGGGCGATGAACTGGGCCGTCCACGCCAGGGCCATCGGCGGCACGGCGTGCATGGGCCGCCGCGCGGCGGGGTCACCACCGACGGCACGGGCGCGCAGCAACCCGACCCAGACATAGCCCAGCAGGGCCAGGGCGCTCGCGATGGCGAGCGCGAGGCCCGGTCCGACGGCGTGGGCGCCGGCAGCGGCGTCTCCGAGGGGGGCGGGCGATAAACTCATGGCTGCAGTGTACTTTTGGGCTCCGCGCGTTCTGCCGGGCCGCCCCTATCCGATGGCATCCAACCTCACCGACCGCCTGAGTCGCCTCGTCAAGACGATGCGCGGCCAGGCCCGCATCACCGAAAGCAATGTGCAGGACATGCTGCGCGAGGTGCGCATGGCCCTGCTGGAGGCCGACGTGGCCCTGCCGGTGGTGCGCGACTTCATCGCGCGGGTCAAGGAGAAGGCCCTCGGCCAGGAGGTCGTCGGCTCGCTGAACCCGGGACAGGTGCTGGTCTCGGTCGTGCACAAGGAGCTCGCCGCGACCATGGGCGAGGGCGTGGCCGACATCAATCTCGCCGCCCAGCCGCCCGCCGTCATCCTGATGGCCGGCCTGCAGGGTGCCGGCAAGACGACGACGACGGCCAAGCTCGCCAAGCACCTGATCGAGAAGCGCAAGAAGAAGGTGTTGACCGTTTCGGCCGACGTCTACCGCCCCGCCGCCATCGAGCAACTGAAGACGGTCACCCGCCAGGCCGGCGCCGAATGGTTCGAGTCCACGCCCGACCAGAAGCCCCACGACATCGCGCTGGCCGCGCTGGACTACGCGCGCCGCCACTACATCGACGTGCTGCTGGTCGACACGGCCGGCCGCCTGGCCATCGACGAAGCGCTGATGGCCGAGATCAAGGACCTGCACGGCGTGCTGAGCCCGGTCGAGACCCTGTTCGTCGTCGACGCGATGCAGGGCCAGGACGCGGTCAACACGGCCAAGGCCTTCAAGGAGGCGCTGCCGCTGACCGGCGTCATCCTGACCAAGCTGGACGGCGACTCGCGCGGCGGTGCGGCGCTGTCGGTGCGCCAGATCACCGGTGCGCCGATCAAATTCGCCGGCGTCTCCGAGAAGATCGACGGCCTGGAGGTCTTCGACGCCGAGCGCCACGCCGGCCGCGTGCTCGGCATGGGCGACATCGTCGCGCTGGTGGAGCAGGTCACGCAGAGCGTGGACCTGGCCTCGGCCCAGGCCATGGCCGAAAAGCTCAAGAGCGGGAGCGGCTTCGACCTGAACGACTTCCTGCAGCAGATCGCGCAGATGAAGAAGATGGGCGGCCTCGGCGGCCTGATGGACAAGCTGCCTCAGAACATGATGGGCAACAAGCAGCCGGGCCAAGCCGACATGGACCGCGCCGAGCGCGACATGAAGCGCATGGAAGGCATCCTGCGCGCGATGACCGCCAAGGAGCGTGCCCAGCCCGCGCTGCTGATGGACGGCAAGAGCAAGGCCAGCCGCAAGCGCCGCATCGCCAGCGGCGCCGGCGTGCAGATCCAGGACGTCAACCGCCTGCTGAACCAGTTCGACCAGATGCAGCAGATGATGAAGAAGATGAAGGGCGGCGGCCTGATGAAGATGATGAAGCGCATGGGCGGCATGAAAGGGCTGCCCGGCATGGGCTGAGTCCGCGCCGGGCACGGGCCACTGCGGCCTGAGCCCCACCGCCGCGGGGACACAAGTGCTCACACTTGGATCCCCTGCGGTCCCCAGCTCCGGGGACGGGCGGCCATGGCCAGTCGCCCGCGCGGCCGCTAGCGTGTCGCGCATGCTGAACCTCCACCTTCCCCGCGCCGTCGGCGCCTGGCTGAGCCGCTGGACCCAACCCGAGGCTGCCCATCGCCCGGACCCGTCGGACACCGTGATGCACTGGCCGCCCACGCCCGTGCGGGTGCTGGCCAGCACGGAGCGCCAAGCCCACAAATGCCTGGCCCAGGCCCTGGCGCTGGAGCACCCCAAGGGCTATCTGCTCGCCCACCTGCCGCTGCACAAGCTGGTGCGCGTGCCGCGCCAACATTCCTATCGCGAGTGGCTGTCGCGCACCGGCCTGCTGACCGTCGACTTCGCGCTGTGCGACGAGCACGGCTATGTGCGCTCGGTGGTCATCCTGCCCGTGCCGGACGACCAGCCCCGCCTGGCCCGCCGGCGCGAGCGCCTGCTGCGCGTGCTGGCGGCGACCGAGCTGGTCATCACGCCCTGGGAGCGCGGCTGGCAGGGCGAGGACGGCGAGCGCCTGCGCGCCACCCTCTTCCCCATGCGGCGCGGCCCCGGCTATTTCGCCGACCTGCCGAACGCCGCGCACTGACGCAGCGGACGCCAGGCGGGCGGCTCAGGCCAGCCCGGCGCGGCGCAGGCTGGCCTTGAGGTCTTCGATCTGGTCCATCAGGTCCAGCGCCAGCGCGATGCCGGGCGTGTTGACCTCCAGCTCGTTCATCAGCGTGCAGGCGAGCCGGGCGCGGCGCAGCGCGGCGCCGGCGAAACGCCACTGATCGGGCGCTGCACCGCGCGGCGTCAGCACGCCTTCGAGCACCCAGACGCGCACCTGCTCCTCGCCGGCACGGCTGGCGCGGCAGAGCTCGACCAGGCTCAGCTCGACACCGTCGTCGAGCACTTCCGTGGGGGCTGCAATGGGCTTCATGCACTCCTCCTGGGGTCAAAGCCGGCGCCGGCCGCGGCCCTGAGGGCCTCGTAGGCCTGCCGGCTGGCGTCGTCCCGCGCGGGCGGCAGCACCAGCGAGGCGACGGCATAGAGATCACCGGCCGGATCCCCCGGGATGCCCCGGCCCCTGAGCCTCAGCTTGCGGCCCGCGGCGCTGCCCGCGGGCACGCCGAGCTCGACGACGCTGCCATCCGGCGTGGCCAGGCGCACGCTGGCGCCGAGCGCCGCCTCCCAGGGGGCGAGCGGCATGTCCATGTAGATGTCGCGGCCGTCGACGCGAAAGCGCGGATCGAGCCGGAACTCGATTTCCAGATAGAGGTCGCCAGCAGGCCCCTCGCCCAGGCCGGGGCCGCCCTGGCCGGCCAGGCGCAGCTGCTGCCCGGCGCGTATGCCCTTGGGGATGTTGACCTGCAGGCTGCGCTCCTGCATCACGACATGGCCCTGCGGGTCATAGGCCGGCATGCGCAGATCGAGGCCGCGCTGGGCACCGGTGTAGGCGTCCTGCAACTCGATCACGACCTTGGCGTGATGGTCCTCGCCGCGCAGGTCCATGCGTGGCGCGCCACGCCGCGATGGGCCTGTGCCCGTGCGGGGACCACGGGTAGAGCGGCCGAACAGCGACTCGAAGAAGTCGCTGTAGTCGTGGATGCCCTCGCCGGGGTCGCCACGCCCGCGGAACTCGTAGCCGGCATCCCAGTCCGGCGGCGGCTGGAAGTCCTCGCCGCCACGGTGCCGGCCCATGCCGTCGTAGGCGGCGCGTTTCTCGGGATCCCTGAGCACCTCGTAGGCCTCGCCGATCGCCTTGAAGCGTGCCTCGGCGTCGGCCTCTTTGCTGACGTCCGGGTGGTATTTGCGTGCGAGCTTGCGATAGGCCTGCTTGATCTCGTCGGCCGTCGCCTCGCGGGCCAGGCCCATGACCTCGTAGTAGTCCTTGAATTTCATGGCGCGGCGTCGAAGTTCCAGGCGCGCCCGAGTCTAGCGCCGGCTATTCCAGCAATGCCCGCGCGAACTCGCGCGCGCTGAAGGTTTCGAGGTCCTCCAGCTTCTCGCCCACGCCGATGAAATAGACCGGCACCGGCCGCTCGCGCGCGATGGCCGCCAGCACGCCGCCCTTGGCCGTGCCGTCGAGCTTGGTGACGACCAGGCCCGTCAGGCCCAGGGCCTCGTCGAAGGCCTTGACCTGGTTGAGCGCGTTCTGGCCGGTGTTGCCGTCCACCACCAGCAGCACCTCGTGCGGCGCGCCCTCCTGGGCCTTAGCGATGACGCGCCTGATCTTCTTCAGCTCCTCCATCAGGTGGAGCTGGGTCGGCAGACGGCCGGCGGTGTCGGCGATGACGACATCCGCGCCGCGCGCGCGGCCCGCATTGACCGCGTCGAAGGACACGGCGGCCGGGTCACCGCCCTCCTGGCTGATGATCTCGACCTTGGCGCGGTCGGCCCACACGCCCAGCTGCTCGCGCGCAGCGGCGCGGAAGGTATCGGCCGCAGCCAGCAGCACGCGCTGGTCGGACTCGGCGAGATGGCGGGTCAGCTTGCCGATGCTGGTCGTCTTGCCGGCGCCATTGACGCCGACGACCATCATGACGGTGGGCGTGAAGCGGCCGACCTCCAGCCCCTTCTCCAGCGGCGCCAGCAGCTCGGCCAGCGCATCGACGAGCAGGCCGCGCACGGCTTGCGGGTCGCTGGCGCGGGCCTCCTTCACGCGGCGCTTCAGGTCGCCGAGCAGGAACTCCGTCGCCTTCACGCCGGCATCGGCCATCAGCAGGGCCTCTTCCAGCTCCTCGTAGAGCTGGTCGTCGATCTTCGTGCCGGTGAAGACGCCGGCGATGCTGCTGCCGGTCTTGCGCAGGCCGGCGCGCAGGCGGTTCAGCCAGCCCTGGCGCGGCGCGGCCTCGGGCACCGGGGGCGGCGGCGCGACAACGGCCACTGGCACCGGCATGGGGGCTGGCACTGCGGCCGGGACCTGGGGGGCGGGGGCAGGCACCAAGGCGGGAACGGCCTCGGCAACCACAGACGTGGGCGCCGAAACGGGCTTGGTGGCCCAACCCTCGGGCAGCAGCGCGGGCGCTTCGGCGGCGGCCGGCGTCGGGGCTTTTTTGAAGAAACTGAACATGGCTTGCATTCTCGCCGGAAACCCCGCTAGAATGGCGGGCTCAGGCGCTTTAGCTCAGCCGGTTAGAGCGACGGAATCATAATCCGCAGGTCCGGGGTTCGAATCCCTGAAGCGCCACCAAAAAGAAGAAGAAACGGCCCGAGAACTCCTCGGGCCGTTTTCATTTTCGCGTCCACTTCGTCGAAGATGGTCACCTCTCGCAGCCATCCTCCCGGGGGGCGGCTGCTCCCGCAGCTGTCCTCTCGAGGCGGCCGCTCCCGCAGCCACTGGACAAATACCATGTACCGCTGTGTCCTCCAGTCCTCGCTCGGACTCGCCCTTGCCGCCAGTTGCCTGGTCGCGCAGGCGCAGACGCACCGCTTCTTCCCTGCCAACGCTCTGCGCGGCGAACTGGTCGTGACCCAGTTCCCCGACGTGCAGCTCAACGGCCAGGCCGCCCGCCTCGCGCCCGGCGCGCGCGTAAAGAACGAGAACAACCTCTGGGTACCGCCCGCCGGCCTGATGGGCCAGAAGCTCGTCGTGCACTACACGATCGAGAGCAGCGGCCTGATCCAGGACGTCTGGGTGCTGAACGCCGCCGAACTCGCCAACAAGCCCTGGCCGACGACGCCGGCCGAGGCCGCGAGCTGGCAGTTCAATCCCGGCAACCAGACCTGGAGCAAGCCATGAGCGGCGGCGCAGAGACAACCGGCAAGAAGGTCTACATCAAGACCTTCGGCTGCCAGATGAACGAGTACGACTCGGACAAGATGGCCGACGTGCTGGAGGCAGCCAAGGGCTACACGCCGACCGACGACCCCGAGCAGGCCGACCTCATCCTGTTCAACACCTGCTCGGTGCGCGAGAAGGCGCAGGAGAAGGTGTTCAGCGACCTCGGCCGCGTGAAGCACCTGAAGGCCAAGGGCGTGATGATCGGCGTGGGCGGCTGCGTGGCCTCGCAGGAAGGCGCGGCCATCATCGAGCGCGCGCCCTATGTGGACGTGGTCTTCGGCCCGCAGACGCTGCACCGCCTGCCCGCCATGCTGGAAGCCCGTCGCGAGCAGCGCCGCCCGCAGGTGGACATCTCCTTCCCCGAGATCGAGAAGTTCGACCACCTGCCGCCGGCCAAGGTCGAGGGCGCCAGCGCCTTTGTGTCCATCATGGAAGGCTGCTCCAAGTACTGCAGCTACTGCGTCGTGCCCTACACCCGCGGCGAGGAGGTCTCGCGCCCCTTCGACGACGTGCTGACCGAGATCGCCGGCCTCGCCGACCAGGGCGTCATGGAGATCAACCTGCTGGGCCAGAACGTCAATGCCTACCGCGGCAAGATGGGTGACACGGCCGAGCACGCCGACCTGGCCCTGCTGCTGGAATACGCGGCCGAGATCCCCGGCATCCGGCGCCTGCGCTTCACGACCAGCCACCCGAACGAGTTCTCGCCGCGCCTGATCGAGGCCTACGGCAAGATCCCGCAGCTCGTGAACCACCTGCACCTGCCGGTGCAGCATGGCAGCGACCGCATCCTGATGGCGATGAAGCGCGGCTACACGGCGCTGGAGTTCAAGAGCATCGTGCGCAAGCTGCGCGCCATCCGCCCGGACCTGCGCCTCGCGAGCGACTTCATCGTCGGCTTCCCCGGCGAGACCGACGAAGACCACGCCAGGCTGATGAAGCTGGTGCACGACGTCGGCTTCGACGCGAGCTTCAGCTTCATCTTCAGCCCGCGGCCCGGCACGCCAGCCGCGGCGCTGGAGGACACGACGCCCTACGAGGTCAAGGTCAGGCGCCTGCAGGAGCTGCAGGCCGCCATCGAGGCTCATGCACTGACGATCAGTCAGGGCATGGTGGGCAAGATCGAGAAGGTGCTTGTGACCGGCACGGCGCGCAAGGACGCCTCCGAGCTGATGGGCCGCACCGAGTGCAACCGCATCGTCAACTTTCCCGGCTCGCCCAGGCTGATGAACCAGCTCGTCGATGTGCGCATCACGACCGCCTTCGCGCATTCCCTGCGCGGCGAGGTCGTCACGACGGAGGAGGTGCTCAGCGCCTGAAGCTGAGCAGCCACCACTGCGGCAGGGCCACGCCGAGCACGAGCAGGGCGTAGCCGGCCATCTTGCCGTCGTGGCCCAGCAGGACCAGGGCGGCCACGATGGCCGCGGTGCCTCCCGTGCCGCCCCAGCCCCACAGCTTGAGCCAGCGCAGGGCCCTGGCCTCGCGCCGCCACAGGCCCTTGACCGCCAGCGCCAGCAGCGCCGCGAGCCCCCAGGCCGGGGCAAACAGGTTGGCAAGATGCCAAAGGGCGTCGATTGGGCTCATTCGGGCTTGACCGATGTCAGAAGCGGAAAAGCCGCGAATCCTACAATTCACACCCATGTCGGTCTTCGCTCTCGGCCTGAATCACAACACCGCCCCGCTCGACCTGCGCGGGCGGTTCGCGTTCACGCTGGAGCAGCTCGCCCCCTCCCTCACCGGCCTGCGCCAGAAACTGCCGGGCACGCCCGAGGCGGCCATCCTGTCCACCTGCAACCGCACCGAGGTCTACGTGGCCGCGCCGCCGGCCCAGGTGCAGCCCGCCATCGCCTGGCTGGCGCAGACCGGCGGTGTCGACACCGGCGCGCTGCGCGAGCACGCCTATGTGATGCAGGGCAGCGCCGCCGCGCGCCACGCCTTCCGCGTCGCCAGCGGGCTCGATTCCATGGTGCTGGGCGAGCCGCAGATCCTCGGCCAGATGAAGCAGGCCGTGCGCGAGGCCGAGAACGCCGGCGCGCTGGGCACGACGCTGCACCAGCTGTTCCAGCGCAGCTTCTCGGTCGCCAAGGAGGTGCGCAGCTCCACCGAGATCGGCGCCCACTCCATCAGCATGGCCGCTGCCGCCGTGCGCCTGGCCGGCCAGCTGTTCGAGGACCTGGCACGCACGCGCGTGCTCTTCGTCGGCGCCGGCGAGATGATCGAGCTGACGGCCACCCACTTCGCCGCCCGCACACCGAGCCACATGGCCGTGGCCAACCGCACGCTGGAGCGCGGCGAGAAGCTCGCGACGCATTTCGGTGCCGAGGCCATGCGCCTGTCCGACCTGCCCGAGCGCCTGCACGAGTTCGACATCGTCGTCTCCTGCACCGCGTCCAGCCTGCCGCTGATCGGCCTGGGCGCCGTCGAGCGCGCGCTGAAGAAGCGCCGCCACCGCCCGATGTTCATGGTCGACCTGGCCGTGCCGCGCGACATCGAGCCCGAGGTCGCCCAGCTGGACGACGTCTACCTCTACACCGTCGACGAGCTCGCCGCCCAGGTGCAGACCGCCGGCGAGAAGCGCCAGGCCGCCGTCGCCCAGGCCGAGGCCATCGTCGAGACCGGCGTGCAGAGCTTCATGCACTGGCTGGACCAGCGCCACACGGTGCCGCTGATCCAGGCCCTGCATGCCCAGGCGGACGACTGGCGCGCCCTCGAGATCGCCCGCGCCCGCAAGCAGCTGGCCAAGGGCGCCGATGTCGACGAGGTGCTGGAGGCGCTGAGCCGCGGCCTCACGCAGAAGCTGCTGCACGGCACGCTGGCCGAGCTGCATGCCAGCGATGGCGAGCAGCGCCTGCAGCTGGCCCAGACCGTGTCGCGCCTGTTCCTGCGCGGCAAGCAGTCTTAGCGGCGCTCCTCAGCCGCGCCGCCCGGCGCCCCGCGTGGCGCCGCCCCTGACTGCCCTCCCCGTTTGCCGCCATGAAAGATTCCCTGCGCCAGCAGTTCGACCGCCTCGGCTACCGCCTGACCGAGCTGGACACCATCCTCGCCGACGGCAGCAGCGCGTCGGACATGAAACGCTACCGAGCGCTGACCAAGGAGCAGGCCGAGGTCTCCGGCCTCGTCGAGCGCTACCGCCGCTACCAGCAGCACGAGGCCGACCTCGCCGCCGCGCGGGACATGCTCGTTGAATCCACAAATTCGCCCGAGATGGCCGAGATGGCGCGCGAGGAGATCGCGTCGAACGAGGCCGCACTCGCGGCGCTGGACCAGGAGCTGCAGCTCGCGCTGATCCCCAAGGACCCGGACGACGAGCGCAACGCCTTCCTCGAAATCCGCGCCGGCACGGGCGGCGACGAGTCGGCCCTGTTTGCCGGCGACCTGGCGCGCATGTATCTGCGCTTTGCCGAAAACCAGGGCTGGCGCTGCGAGATCCTGTCCGAGAACGAGTCCGACCTCGGCGGCTATAAGGAACTGGTCGTGCGCGTCGAGGGCGATGGCGTCTACGGCAGGCTCAAGTTCGAGAGCGGCGGCCACCGCGTGCAGCGCGTGCCCGCCACCGAGAGCCAGGGCCGCATCCACACCAGCGCCTGCACGGTGGCCGTGATGCCAGAGCCCGACGAGGCCGAGGAGATCACGCTGAACCCGGCCGACCTGCGCATCGACACCTTCCGTGCCAGCGGCGCTGGCGGCCAGCACATCAACAAGACCGACTCGGCCATCCGCGTCACCCACATCCCGACCGGCCTGGTCGCCGAATGCCAGGACGACCGCAGCCAGCACCGCAACAAGGCCAAGGCCCTGGCCGTGCTGCAGGCCCGCTTGCGCGACAAGGAGCGCATCGAGCGCGAAGCCAAGGAGGCCGCGACGCGCAAGGGCCTCGTCGGCACCGGCGACCGCAGCGACCGCATCCGCACCTACAACTTCCCGCAGGGGCGCCTCACCGACCACCGCATCAACCTGACCCTCTACAAGCTCGGCCAGATCATGGACGGCGATCTTGGCGACGTGATCCAGGGCCTGCAGGCGGCCCAGGCTGCGGACCAACTGGCGCAACTGGAAGAAGGTCGCGCATGACCATCGACGAGGCGCTGACCCTGGCCCGCCAACTCGGCGTCGAGCGCGGCGACGCGCAGGCGTTGCTCGGCCACCTGACCGGGCAGGACCGCGCCTGGCTCATCACCCACGGCGACGCGCCTGCCCCGGGTGCCGAGGCCGCGCTGCGCCGTCTGGCCGATGGCGAACCGCTGGCCCATCTGACTGGCTGGCAGCCCTTCCACGGCCTGACGCTCAAGGTCACGCCGGCCACGCTGATCCCGCGGCCGGACACCGAGACCCTGGTCGACTGGGCGCTGGAGCTGCTGGCCGCCCTGCCCGGCGAGCCGGCCGTGGCCGACCTGGGCACCGGCAGCGGCGCCATCGCGCTGGCCCTGAAGGCCGCCTGCCCGCGCGCGCAGGTCTCGGCGGTGGACTTCAGCACCGATGCACTGGCCGTCGCTCGCGGCAATGGCGAGCGCCTGGGCCTGACCGTCGACTGGCACCATGGCAGTTGGTTCGAGCCGCTGGCCGGCCGGCGCTTCGACCTCGTCGTCAGCAACCCGCCCTATATCGCCGGCGACGACCCCCACCTGCCCGCGCTGCGCCACGAGCCCATCATGGCCCTCACGCCCGGCGGCGACGGCCTGGCCGACCTGCGCGCCCTCATCGATGCGGCACCGCAACATCTGAATGCCGGCGGCTGGCTGTTGCTGGAGCATGGCTGGGACCAGGCCGATGCGGTGGCGCAACAGCTGGCCGCCCGCAAATTCGAGGCGGCACGCCTTCGCCGCGACCTCGCCGGTCGCGCTCGTGCCAGTGGCGGGCGTTGGGCGGCTTGAACACCACCGGCATGCCGACCGCGTTTGCGTGACGTTTTGCCTCTTGTTCTCCCCCCACCGGAAACGATTGCCGGCGTAGTATCGAATCCCGGTGCCAGCCCTTGCACCGTGCAGGAGACGATCATGGCCCGCCTCGCCCGCGCTGCAGTTCTGAGCCTCTCTGCCCTCGTTTTCACGCTGCCGGCCTGGGCCGATGGCGACGCCGCCACACGCTGGCAGGCGCGCTTGCAGCTCAACAGCATCGACGGCGGCAGCGACGCCCAGCAGCCCCGTCTCGGTGGCTCGCGCGTGCTGAGCGCCAACCTGCTGGGCGACTACTACTTGACCAACTCCGGCTTCGCCAGCCTGCGCGGCGGCCTGCGCGCCACCGGTGGCATGCTGCTCGGGCCCTTGTCGATGGCGCAGAGCAGCGGCGGCCTGGCCCTGGGCGGCGGCCCCGTGTCGGCCGGCCGGCGCAGCCTCGTCCTCGGCGGGCTGGACGCCTACTCGCTGGAGCCCAGCGCCAACCTGTCCTATGTCGGCATCGGCTACACCGGCCGCGTGCAGCGCAGCGGCCTGGCCTTCAGTGCCGACTTCGGCCTGATGTCCGGCTCCTACGGCGTGCGCCTGGGCCGCAGCAGCGCCCAGGGCTTCGAGGATGCGATGCGCGATCTGCGCTTCAAGCCCCTGCTGCAACTGGGCCTGGCCTACAGCTACTGAGCCTGGCATCGCGCCGTCTCGGATAATCGCGGTTTTGCCACAAGAACCCGAGATTGCCATGAGCGACGTTCAGCAACGCATAGCCGACCTGGTCAAGTCCAACCGCGTCATGCTCTTCATGAAGGGCACGGCCCAGTTCCCGATGTGCGGCTTCTCCGGCCGCGCCATCCAGATCCTGAAGGCCGCCGGCGTGACCGACCTGAAGACCTTCAATGTGCTGGAGGACGAGGAAGTGCGCCAGGGCATCAAGGACTACGCCAACTGGCCCACCATTCCCCAGCTCTACATCGGCGGCGAGTTCGTCGGCGGCTCGGACATCATGATGGAGATGTACGAGTCGGGTGAGCTGCAGCAGGCACTCGCCACAGCCTGATGCCGCAACGGCTGGTCGTCGGGCTGACGGGCGCAACGGGCGCGGTCTATGCGCTGCGCCTGCTGCGCCGCGCACATGAACTGGGCGTCGAGACCCACCTGATCGCCACACCCGCCGGCATCCTCAACGCCCACCACGAACTCGGCCTCGACCGCTCCACGCTGGAGGCCGAGGCCGACCACGCCTATGCGCCGGGCGACATCGGCGCCTGCATCGCAAGCGGCAGCTTCGCGACGGCCGCGATGGTGGTCGCGCCCTGCTCGATGAAATCGCTGGCGGCGATCGCCCACGGCCTGGGCGACAACCTGCTGACCCGCGCCGCCGACGTGACGCTCAAGGAGCGCCGCCGCCTCATCCTGATGGTGCGCGAGACGCCGCTCAACCTCGCCCACCTGCGCAATATGGTGGCGGTGACGGAGATGGGCGGCATCTGCTTTCCCCCGCTGCCGGCCTTCTATCACCACCCCAAGACCATCGACGAAATGGTGGCCGAAACGGTCGAGCGCGTGCTCGAACTGGCCGGCTTCGCAGCTGCCCGACCCAGGAACTGGGCCGGGCTGTAGCGCTCACTTCTGCACGACGAGGCCGCGCCGCTCCAGCAGCGGCTTGATGTCGGGCTCGTGGCCGACCAGGTTGCGGAACAGCACCATCGCATCCTCGCTGCCGCCGCGCGACAGCAGCTTGGCGCGCAGCTGGTCGCCGTTGGCGCGCTTCAGGCCGCCGTGGGCCTTCAGCCACTCCACCGTGTCGGCGTCCAGCACCTCGCTCCAGATGTAGGCGTAGTAGCCGGCCGAGTAGCCGCCCATGATGTGGCTGAAATAGGGCGTGCGGTAGCGCGGCGGCACGGGTGCGAAGTCGACGCCCTCTTCCTTGAGCACCTGGGCCTCGAAGTCCATCAGCTTGTCGGCCGGCGGCACCTGGCCTGCGCCGAGCTGGTGCAGGCGCTGGTCGAGGATGGCGGCGCTCAGATAGGACAGCGTCGTGTAGCCCTGGTTGAAGCGCTTGGCGCGCGACACCTTGTCCAGCAGTTCGCGCGGCATGGGCGCGCCGGTCTGGTAGTGCCTGGCGTAGTTGGCCAGCACGCTCGGGTAGTCGGCCCAGACCTCGTTGACCTGCGAGGGGTATTCGACGAAGTCGCGCGGCACGCGGCCCAGGCTCGGGTAGCGGCCCTGGTTGAACATGCCGTGCAGCGCATGGCCGAACTCGTGGAACATCGTGTTGACCTCGTCCCAGGTCAGCAGCGTCGGCTCGCCCGCGGGCGGCTTGGGAATGTTCAGATGGTTGGCCACGATGGGCTGCGTGCCCTCCAGCGGGTTCTGGCTGACGTAGGCATTCATCCAGGCGCCGCCGCGCTTGCTGGGCCGCGCGTACATGTCGGCGATGAAGATGGCGAGCTGCTTGCCATTGGTGTCGAAGACGTCGTAGACGCGCACGTCGTCGCGGTAGACCGGCAGGTCGGTGCGGCGCTTGAAGCTGATGCCGTAGAGCTGGTGGGCCGCGAAGAACACACCGCGCTCCAGCACGCTGCCGATCTCCAGATAGGGTTTGAGCTGGCTCTCGTCGAAGCCGTACTTGGCGGCGCGCAGCTTGTCGGCGTAGTAGCTCCAGTCCCAGGGCTGCAGCGCGAAGCTCGGCTGCTGCTTGGCGGCCTGCTCGCTGTCGATGAGCTTCTGCAGCTCGGCCGCTTCCTGCCTGGCCGAGGCGACGGCCGCGGGCGCGAGCTGGCGCAGCAACGCGTTGACGGTCTCGGGCGACTTGGCCGTCTCCTCCTCCAGCACATAGGCCGCCGGCGTGGCATAGCCCAGCAGCGCGGCGCGCTCCTGCCGCAGCGTCAGCACGCGGGCGACGATGCCGCGCGTGTCGAACTCGTTGCCACGCGCGCCGCGCGCCACCGAGGCGCGATGCAGGCGCTCGCGCAACGCGCGGTTCTGCAGCTCGGTCTCGTAGGGCTGGATGGTCGTGTTCAGCAGCGCGATCAGGTATTTGCCGTCCAGGCCGCGCTTCCTGGCCGCATCGGCCGCCGCGGCGATCTGTGCGGGCGTGAGGCCGGCCAGTTCCTCGGCGCTGTCGACGACGACGGCCGAGTCGTTCACCTCGGCCAGCACGGCCTTGTTGAAGCTGGCGGTCAGCGTCGCCAGCTCGGCGTTGATCGCCTTCATGCGCGTCTTCTGCTCGTCGTTCAGACGCGCGCCGGCGCGCACCATGTCGCGGTGATAGCGCTCGATGAGGCGTTTGGCCTCGACATTGGGCGCGGCCTTGTCGCGGGCGGCGTAGAGCGCCTCGATGCGGGCGAACAGCCTGGGGTTGAGTAGCACCGCGTCGCGCTGGGCGGCGAGCTTGGCGGCGTAGTCGCCCTGCACCTGCTGGCGGGCCGGGTTCACATCGGCGCCGATGAGGCTGAACAACAGCGTCGTCGTGCGGCTCAGCAGCCGGCCGCTCTTTTCCAGCGCGACGATGGTGTTGTCGAAGCTGGGCGCCGCCGGGTTGTCGGCGATGGCCTGCACTTCGGCCAGCTGCTCGGCCATGCCCCGGTCGAGGGCCGGTGCGAAATGCTCGTCGCGCAGCTTGTCGAACTGCGGGTAGTGCAGCGGCAGCGGGCTGGGAGAGAGCAGCGGGTTGTCCGGCGTCTGCGCGCCGGCCAGGCCGGTGGCGAGCAGTGCAGAAAGAATCAGGGGCGCGAAGCGGGTGGCAGCGGGCATGGAGGGCAGGTCTTGTGGACGGAGCCGGCGAGCCTAAGGCCCGCGGGCGTCGATGCCACAAGCCACGCCGGGTAAGCCCCGAGTGCTACCTCTCACCGGGCAGCAGCCACTGCCGCCGCGCGGCGAACACGGCATTCGGATACTCCGCCCGGCCCCGGCTGCCGTTGTAGCGGCCCAGCGCGAGGAACATGTCGCCCCGCTCGATGTCGAGGTAATGGCGCAGGATCACGCAGCCGAAGCGCAGATTGCTCTGCATGTGGAAGAGGCGCGACGCATCGCCATCGCCGATGCTGCGCGTCCAGAAGGGCATGACCTGCATATAGCCGCGCGCACCGGCCACGCTGATCGCGTATTTGCGAAAGCCGCTCTCGACCTGTACCAGGCCGAGCACCAGGCTGGGCTCCAGGCCTGCGCGCTTGGCCTCGTACCAGACCGTCTCGAGGAACTCGATGCGGATCTGCGTCTCGGTCTTGCGGTTCTTCAGCCGCTCGCTCATCGTGCCCAGCCAGCGCAGATAGGCCATGCGAGTGTCGACATCGTCGAAGCGCGGCCGTGGCGGCGCCGCCTGGGCGATGGAGGCACTCAGCGCCGAGCGGATCGAGTCCGCCAGCGGCTCCTCGACCTGCGCACCGGCCCGCGCAAGCAGTGGCGCGGCGAGCAGGCCTGCAACGGCGAGGCGCCGCTTCATCAGAGCTTGAGCAAACCCTTCAGGTGGCCGAGCACGTCGCCGACGGCCAGCTTGGTCGCGGCCTCGTCGCGGCGGCCCTGGTACTCGACCTGGCCTTCCTTCAGGCCGCGGTCGCCGAGCACCACGCGGTGCGGCACGCCGATCAGCTCCCAGTCCGCGAACATCGCGCCCGGGCGCTCGCCGCGGTCGTCCAGCAGCACGTCCACACCCAGCGCCTTCAGCTCGCCGTAGAGCTTCTCGGCCGCGGCCTTCACGTCCGCGCTGCGGTCCGCGCCGATAGGGCAGATGACGACGGTGAAGGGTGCGATCGAATCCGGCCAGATGATGCCGCGCGCGTCGTTGTTCTGCTCGATGGCCGCGCCCAGGATGCGGGTCACGCCGATGCCGTAGCAGCCCATCTCCATCAGCGCGGGCTTGCCGTTCTCGTCGAGGAAGCTCGCGTTCATCGCGGCCGAATACCTGGTACCGAGGTAGAACACATGGCCCACCTCGATGCCGCGCTGGATGGCCAGCACGCCCTTGCCGTCGGGCGAGGGATCGCCGGCGACGACGTTGCGAATGTCGGCGACGAGGTCGGGCTCGGGCAGGTCGCGGCCCCAGTTCACGCCGGTCAGGTGGAAGTCGGCCTCGTTGGCGCCGCAGACGAAGTCAGCCATGTTGGCGACGGTGCGGTCGGCGACGATCTTGATGTCCTTGGCTCCGATGGGGCCAAGGTAGCCCGGCTTGCAGCCGAAGCGCGACTCGATCTCGCCGACGGTCGCGAAGCGGAACCCGCCCTTCAGGCCCTCGATCTTGCCGGCCTTCACTTCGTTCAGCTCATGGTCGCCGCGCACCAGCAGCAGCCAGACCTGGGTCTTGGCGATGACGCCGTCCTTGTCCAGTTCGTCGGTGGCCAGCACCAGCGACTTCACGGTCCGCGCCAGCGGCAGGCCCAGCAGCAGCGCAACGTCCTCGCAGGTGCTCTTGCCCGGCGTGGGGGTCTTGGCCAGCGCCTGCGCGGCCGCGCCGCGCGACGCGCTCAGCGCCAGGCCCTCGGCCAGTTCGATATTGGCCGCATAGTCGCTGGTCGGGCAGTAGACGATGGCGTCCTCGCCGGTTTCGGCGATGACCTGGAACTCGTGCGAACGGTCGCCGCCAATGGCGCCGGTATCGGCCGCGACGGCGCGGTATTGCAGGCCCAGGCGGTCGAAGATCTTGCCGTAGGCCGCATACATGTTGTCGTAGCTGCGGCCGGCGCTCGCCACGTCACGGTCGAAGGAGTAGGCGTCCTTCATCGTGAACTCGCGGCCGCGCATCACGCCGAAGCGCGGCCGGCGCTCATCGCGGAACTTGGTCTGGATGTGATAGAAATTTTTCGGCAGCTGACGGTAAGAGCGCAGTTCCTGGCGGGCGATGTCGGTGATGACCTCCTCGCTCGTCGGCTGCACGATGAAGTCGCGGCCATGGCGGTCCTTCACGCGCAGCAGTTCGGGGCCCATCTTGTCGAAGCGGCCGGTTTCCTGCCACAGCTCGGCGGGCTGGATGACGGGCATCAGGCACTCGATGGCCCCGGCGGCGTCCATCTCCTCGCGGATGATCTTCTCGACCTTGCGGATGACCCGCAAACCCATGGGCATGTAGTTGTAAATGCCGGCGCCCAGGCGCTTGATCATGCCGGCGCGCATCATCAACTTGTGGCTGACGACCTCGGCATCGGCGGGCGCTTCCTTGAGGGTGGAGATGAAGAACTGGGAGGCTTTCATGGGCGGACCGGAATGCGAAGGCCGGGTGAAAACCCGGCCAAGTCACGACAAAACTGGAAGAAATCTCCGGGTTAGCGAGGGCGCTACCGCAATCGTGGCCCGATGCAATAATCGAACCAACTAGAGATTTGAGGTTGATTATGCTCGACCGTGAAGGCTTCCGCCCCAACGTCGGCATCATCCTGCTCAACCAGCGCAACGAGGTGTTCTGGGGCAAACGCATCCGGACGCACTCGTGGCAGTTCCCGCAAGGGGGCATCAAGCACGGTGAAACGCCTGAGCAGGCGATGTTCCGAGAGCTCCATGAAGAAGTGGGGCTCACGCCAGAGCATGTACGCATCATTGCGCGGACTCGCGACTGGCTGCGCTACGAGGTGCCCGAGCACTTCATCCGGCGCGACGCACGCGGCCATTACCGCGGACAGAAGCAGATCTGGTTCCTGCTGCAGATGATGGGCCGCGACTGCGACATGAACCTGCGCGCCACCGACCACCCCGAGTTCGACGCCTGGCGCTGGAACGAGTACTGGGTGCCGCTGGAGGCCGTCATCGAGTTCAAGCGCGGCGTCTACGAGATGGCGCTGACGGAGCTCGCGCGCTTCCTGCCGCGCATCAACCACCACAACCGCTATCTGCGCGCCGGCATGCGGCCTGCGCACCGCGGCGAGCGCAACAGCGGCCCGATGCCGCTGGAGACGACGCCGCCGGAAGGGGAACCTTCCGGCTCCTAACGGAGCACCAGGTTGTGGCTTCGCCGCAATCTGGCGCTTCTAGCGAAGCACCAGATTGTCTCTATGGATCAGCTCGGGCTCGGCCGCGTAGCCCAGCAGCGCCTCGAACTCCGACGAGGGCTTGCGCGCGATCAGGCGGGACTCGGCGCCCGAGTAGTTGGCCAGGCCGCGCGCCAGTTCGGTGCCGTCCGGCGCCAGCACGGCGATGACGTCGCCGCGATGGAAGTCGCCCTGCACCTCGGTGACGCCGATAGGCAGCAGGCTCTTGCCCTCGCCACGCAGCTTGGTGACGGCGCCGGCGTCGACCCGGACCGCACCGCGCATCTGCAGATGGTCGACCATCCACTGCTTGCGCGCCTGCAGCTTGGGCGTGGCCGCGTGCAGGGCCGTGCCGATGGCCTCGCCGCGCGCCAGGCGCAGCAGCACGTCGGGCTCGCGGCCCCAGGCGATGACGGTGCCGGCACCGCTGCCCGCCGCGCGCTTGGCCGCGAGGATCTTGGTCAGCATGCCGCCACGGCCGATGCTGGAACCGGCGCCACCCGCCATGCGCTCCAGCTCGGGGTCGCCCGCCTGGGCGGTGTGGATGAAGCGCGCGTTCGGGTCCTTGCGCGGATCGGCCGAGTACAGGCCGCGCTGGTCCGTCAGGATGACGAGGGCATCCGCTTCGACGAGGTTGGCCACCAGCGCGCCCAGCGTGTCGTTATCGCCGAACTTGATCTCGTCGTTGACGACCGTGTCGTTCTCGTTGATGACCGGCAGCACGCGGTGGGCCATCAGCGTCAGCAGGGTCGAGCGCGCGTTCAGGTAGCGCTCGCGGTCGGCCAGGTCGGCGTGGGTCAGCAGCACCTGAGCGCTGTGCATGCCATGCGCGCTGAGCTGGCTTTCGTACATCTGCGCCAGGCCCATCTGGCCGACGGCGGCCGCGGCCTGCAGCTCGTGCAGCTCCTTGGGTCGCGTCGTCCAGCCCAGGCGCTTCATGCCCTCGGCGATGGCGCCGCTGGACACCATGACCAGCTCGCGACCTTCAGTTGCCAACGCCGCCAGCTGGCGGCTCCAGTTCGCGATCGCCTCGGCATCGACGCCGCGGCCCTCGTTGGTGACGAGGCTGGAACCGACTTTGACAACGATGCGGCGCGCGCTGGACAGCAGGCTCATTCGGCGGCTGAATCTTCAGGATTGGGATTGTCGAAACGGACGTCGCGCTCTTCGATGACGCGCTGCTCGGCGGCAACGTGGTCGTAGATCGCGTGGATCAGTGGCTGGCAGCCTTCGCGGGTCAGCGCCGAGATCTCGAAGACCGGGCCCTTCCACCTGTAGCGCTTGACGAAGTCCTTCACGCGCGCGGCGCGCTCTTCCTCGGGCACCATGTCCAGCTTGTTCAGCACCAGCCAGCGCGGCTTGGCATGCAGTTCGGCGTCGTACTTCTTCAGCTCGGCGACGATGGCCTTGGCCTCCTTGACCGGATCGACCTCGGGGTCGAAGGGCGCGAGGTCGACGACGTGCAGCAGCAGGCGCGTGCGCTGCAGATGGCGCAGGAACTGGTGGCCCAGGCCGGCGCCTTCGGCCGCGCCTTCGATCAGGCCGGGGATGTCGGCGACGACGAAACTCTTCTCCGGCCCGACGCGCACGACTCCGAGGTTGGGATGCAGCGTCGTGAACGGGTAGTCGGCGATCTTGGGCTTGGCGTTGGAGATGGCCGTGATCAGCGTGGACTTGCCGGCATTGGGCTGGCCCAGCAGGCCGACATCGGCCAGCACGCGCAGTTCCAGGCGCACCTTCTTGATCTCGCCCGGCCAGCCCGGCGTCTTCTGCCGCGGCGCGCGGTTGGTCGAGGTCTTGAAATGCAGGTTGCCGAAGCCGCCGTCGCCGCCCTTGCACAGCAGGATGCGCTCGCCCGGCTCCAGCAGTTCACCGATGACGGACTCGGTCTCCAGGTCCGTGATGATGGTGCCGACCGGCATGCGCAGCACGATGTCGTCGGCGGCGGCACCGAAGCAGTCGGAGCCCCGGCCGGCTTCGCCATTGCGCGCCTCGTGGCGGCGTGCGTAGCGGTAGTCGATCAGCGTGTTCAGGTTGCGGTCGGCCTCGGCCCAGACGCTGCCGCCCTTGCCGCCATCGCCGCCGTCCGGCCCGCCGAAGGGAATGAACTTCTCGCGGCGAAAGCTCGCGCAGCCCGCGCCACCGTTACCGGCGGCGACATCGATGGTGGCTTCGTCAACGAATTTCATGGCGGGCTGCCATCGTAATGGCTCGGTTGCGCCGGGCGCACCGTCGTGTGGCGGGCCAGGCTTCAGAAATGACAAAGCCCCGGGCGGGCCGGGGCTTGGGATGACGGGCGACGCAATCGCCCGCCGAAGCTGGCGCCTTAGGCGGCCAGCGGCGTGACGACGACCGTCGCGCGGTTGCTTGCACCCTTGGTGGTGAAGCTGACGTGGCCATCGACCAGCGCGAACAGCGTGTGGTCCTTGCCCATGCCGACGTTCACGCCGGCGTGGAACTTGGTGCCGCGCTGGCGCACGATGATCGAGCCGGCGGAGATCAGTTCACCGCCGTAAGCCTTGACGCCCAGCATCTTGGGCTTGGAGTCGCGGCCATTCCGTGTGGAACCGCCGCCCTTTTTCTGTGCCATGTTTAGCTCCTAGAAATTAGCGAAAGACGACTGGGATCAGCCGTTGACCGCGCTGATTTCCAGCTCGGTGTAGTTCTGGCGATGGCCTTGGCTCTTCTTGTAGTGCTTGCGACGGCGCATCTTGAAGATGCGAACCTTGTCGTGCTTGCCGTGGCTGACGACCTTGGCGCTGACGGTGGCGCCGGCGACCAGCGGAGCGCCGATCGTCAGGCCATCACCGCTGCCAATGGCCAGCACTTGGTCGATGGTGACCTCAGCGCCGACTTCCGCGTCGAGCAACTCGACCTTGATCTTTTCGCCGGCAGCAACCTTGTACTGCTTGCCGCCGGTTTTGATGACCGCGTACATGTTCTTCCTTCCGCACCCTCAGGGTGCATTCACCCGGCTCCAGCGGACCTGCGCCTCGGTTTTCACCTTGACGCCGCCGCCCTCGCCGGGCCTTTTTGTCAGTTTTTTCAGCTGTTCCCTCCGCAGCCCCGCACGCCATGGGCGCAGGAATTGCAAAGAGCCCGCGAGTATACCCTGAGCGTAAAAGTGTCGCAATGCCCACGCCGCCGGGCTGCGAACCGCCCGTGCGCCTGCTTATCCGCTCGCGCACGGCCGGAAGGGCCGCGGGCCGTTTCTATAATCCGCGGATTCCTAGCTTGAGAGTCCAGAGTGCGCGTCGAGTCAGCCTCGCCCCCACCCCAAGTCGCCGAGGCCCTTGCCCTGCTGTCCGCCGAGATGGCCCAGGTCGACGCCGTCATCGCGCAGCGCCTGAGCTCCGAGGTGGCACTGATCGACCAGATCGCCCACTACATCGTGCATGCCGGCGGCAAGCGCATGCGCCCCAAGCTCGTGCTGCTGTTCGCGAACGCCCTCGGCTTCGCCGGCGCAGCGCGCTTCGAGTTGGCGGCCGTCGTCGAATTCATCCACACGGCCACGCTGCTGCACGACGACGTCGTCGACGAGTCCTCGCTGCGCCGCGGCAAGCCCACGGCGAACGCGCTGTTCGGCAACGCAGCCAGCGTGCTGGTCGGCGACTTCCTCTACTCGCGCGCCTTCCAGATGATGGTCTCGGTCGATCGCATGCGCGTACTGGAGGTGCTGGCCGAAGCCACCAACGTCATCGCCGAGGGCGAGGTCCTGCAGTTGATGAACATGCACGACCCCGACATCAGCGTCGAGAGCTATCTGCGCGTGATCCGCTTCAAGACCGCCAAGCTTTTCGAGGCCAGCGCCCGCCTCGGCGCCGTGCTGGCCAACGCCGAGCCGGAAGTCGAGGAAGCCTGCGCCGCCTACGGCCGTGCATTGGGCACTTCGTTCCAGCTCATCGATGACGTGCTGGACTACGAAGGCGAGACGCACGAACTCGGCAAGAACATCGGTGACGACCTGCGCGAAGGCAAGACAACGCTGCCGCTGCTGATCGCGATGGAGCGCGCAACGCCCGAGCAGCGCACGCTGCTGCGCCACGCCATCGAGGAAGGCGAGTTAGAGAGGCTGCAGGAAATCGTCGCCATCGTGCGCGACACTGGCGCGCTCGAATCCACGCGAGAAGCCGCGCGCACCGAGGCGCGCCGCGCCGCCGACGTCCTCAAGCTGCTGCCTCGCAACAAGTGGACAGAATCTCTGCTAGAATTCGCAATTCAGTCGGTTGAGCGACATTCCTGAAACACCGGAACGTCACAACGACAGAAAACATCGGGGTGTAGCTTAGCCTGGTAGAGCGCTACGTTCGGGACGTAGAGGCCGGAGGTTCGAATCCTCTCACCCCGACCAATCAAATCAATGAGTTAGAGACTACCAGCTCAACTCATTCAAGACCCGGGGTACCGCCAGGGAAACGCAGAGGCCCTCAGATGAGGGCCTTGTTGCTTTTGGAGCGCCCATCTCCATCTCGGCGGATGGCGCCTTCGCTTCTGAGGTGCGGATCATTCCTCGCTTCTCTGCGTCTGGCCCGATATCGCAGGCGCCGGCTATGTGCAACACTCGGCGCATAGTGCCGATCAGCAATTTCCGGAGAGACCGTTGACCACCAAGACAAGCAAGGGCAGCACTCAGGCGGTCCATGTCGTTGCAGTGAACGTCAAGCCTGGCACCCCGATTGCGCGCCTTACAGACCCACAGGCAGCAGCTCATGTGGCGGCTCTGACGCAGCAAGCGACGGACTCCGCATTTGCTTTGAAGTGGCTCGTTGAGCACAAGTTGGCTACGCCGACTGGCAAGCTTCCAAAGCGCTTCGGCGGCTGATCGCCGGGATGTGGGAGCTCTACAAGAAGCAGCCGGGATTCGTACTTGGATTCCACGGCTGTGACGCCTCGGTCGGCGAGGACGTTTTGGGCGGCCACACGAAGCACCTGCGTCCAAGCAACAACGAATACGACTGGCTCGGTTCTGGAATCTACTTCTGGGAAGGTAACCCTGCGCGCGCGCTTGAGTTCGCCCAGCAGGCGGCGTCATCCAGCCCCCAGGTCTCCAAAGGCAAGATCGCAACGCCCTGACCACGACACCCTTCGTACTGGGAGCGATCATCGACCTTGGCATCTGTTGCAACCTCCTTGAGTGCTGCGCTTGCTGAATTGGCCATCGCACACAAGTTCCTCGCAACCGCCTATAACGCTGTGAGTACGCCCCTGCCGGAGAACAAGGGGAAGGACCGCAAGGTTCGCTTCCTTGACCGCGCAGTGATCGAGGCAATGCACATCCTGCGCGAAAACGGCACAGCAACCGCAGCGGGATCGACTGCCTCGTCACTGCAGCCATACGATTCCGTGCGCGCCGCATTCTTTGAAGGCGGTTAGCTGTATCCCGGCGCAGGATTCTCCGCACAAGCGCACATCCAAATCGCCGTCCGGAACCCCGATTGCATCAAGGGCTACTTCCGGCCGGTCCGGAGTACGTAGACCTGACCACGAAATCCAAGGCGGCGTAGCGGCTGGCCAGCTGTATGCGCGCATCTCTTCACGATTTCGTTTTGTAAAGCAGTTCGCCGCTCTACGAGACCGTCATCGGCCCCAGCTCACAAAGCTGACCCCGAAGCTGGTCACCTACCTGGAAGACCAGATCAAGCATTCCCTGCTCCACGGCGACGACATGAACGCAAGCAACTGGACCGCCACCGCTGACTCCCTGTCGCCCACGGGCGCCCTGGTGCTGGTCGCTGGGTGGAACGCCGACACGCCCAATGCCGAGTTGGTCTACAGGGCCGCTCGCCTCGTGAATGACGATGCCGCAACGGACGAGGCCGGCCATGCCGTCGAAGTCTGGGCCGACGATGTCCACATGGAAGAGCTGACGTTCACGCCCACACACTGGCAACCGATCCAGGCCCCGGCGAGAAGGCCTTCCTGAGGCCCACAGAGCCGTCACTGGGAGCGGGTGCGGCAGGTGCTCTCAGGCGGCTGAGGGCCCGTGACACCGGCTTGCGCTGCCCAACGGGCGACAACAAGGCCCGAGCCCCGAAATCCTGCCGTTATCCCTTGTGCGGCTTCGCTTTTGCGGCCGCGCGTGGCTGGCACAATCGCCGGACCTCACCTTCCCGTCGCCGACGCAACCGCTCGTGGAAACCACGCTCGCCGAGCCGATTCAGTCTTCCCTGTCCGGGGTTGCGCGAATGCTTGTCCACGCCGGCAAGCTGCAAGCCAAGACGGCCGAGGATCTCGTCAGGCAGGCGCGCGAGAAGAAGACCAGTTTCGTCAACGCGCTGATCGCCGGCGGCCAGGTCTCACCCTCCGACCTGGCCCACACGCTGTCGAGCGCACTGGCGCTGCCGCTGCTCGATCTGTCCGCGATGGACCCGCAGCGCATGCCGCAGAACGTCATCGACGCAAAGCTGGCGCAACAGTACCAGGTCGTGGCGCTGTCGCGGCGCGGCAACCGCCTCTTCGTCGGAGGCGCCGACCCGACCGATCTCGAGGTCATCGAACGCATCAAGTTCGCGACCCAGCTGCAGCCCGAATGGGTCATCGTCGAGCACGACAAGCTGGTCAAGATGTTGTCGAGCACGGGCGCCTCGGCGACCGAGACGCTGGAGAGCATCGCCGGCGGCGACTTCGACTTCGACATCGCCGAGGAAGACGCGGCGCCCCAGCAGGAGGCTGCCGAGCTGGCCGACGTCGAGGATGCGCCGGTCGTGCGCTTCCTGCAGAAGATGCTGGTGGACGCGATCAACCTGCGCGCCTCCGACCTGCACTTCGAGCCCTACGAATACCACTACCGGGTGCGCTTCCGGGTCGACGGCGAACTGCGCGAGATCACCCAGCCGCCCATCGCGATCAAGGACAAGCTGGCCTCGCGCATCAAGGTCATCTCGCGGCTGGACATCGCCGAGAAACGTGTGCCGCAGGACGGCCGCATGAAGCTGAAGTTCGGAACGAAGTCCATCGACTTCCGCGTCAGCACCCTGCCCACGCTGTTCGGCGAGAAGATTGTCATCCGTATCCTGGATTCGTCGTCGGCCAAGCTCGGCATCGACGCGCTGGGCTACGAGAAGATCGAGAAGGAGCGCCTGCTCGCGGCGATCTACCGGCCCTATGGCATGGTGCTCGTCACCGGCCCGACCGGTTCCGGCAAGACGGTGTCGCTCTACACCTGCCTGAACATCCTGAACCAGCCCGGCGTCAACATCTCGACCGTCGAGGACCCGGCAGAAATCAACCTGCCCGGCATCAACCAGGTCAACGTCAACGACAAGGCCGGCCTGAACTTCTCGGCCGCGCTGAAGTCCTTCCTGCGCCAGGATCCGGACATCATCATGGTCGGCGAGATCCGCGACCTGGAAACGGCCGACATCGCGATCAAGGCCGCGCAGACCGGCCACATGGTCATGTCGACGCTGCACACCAACGACGCGCCCAAGACGCTGACCCGCCTGCTGAACATGGGCGTGGCGCCGTTCAACATCGCGTCCAGCGTGCTGCTGATCACGGCCCAGCGCCTCGTGCGCCGCCTGTGCGAGAACTGCAAGGCGCCCGCCGACTACCCGCGTGACGCGCTGATCAAGGCCGGCTTCGTCGAGGAAGACTTCGACGGCAGCTGGAAGCCCTACCGGGCCGTCGGCTGCAGCAATTGCACAAATGGTTACCGTGGTCGCGTCGGCCTTTACCAAGTGATGCCCATCACCGAGGACATCCAGCGCATCATCCTGGCCGAGGGAACGGCGATGGACATCGCCGAGCAGGCCAAGAAGGAAGGCGTGCGTGACCTGCGCCAATCCGGCCTGGTGAAGGTGCGGGTCGGCGTCACGACGCTCGAAGAAGTCCTGTCGGCAACCAACGAATAAACAGTCGCGAGGAGAGCGCATGGCCACAGCCACCGCTGCAGCAAAAGGCGTCAAGGACTTCGTCTTCGAATGGGAGGGCAAGGACCGCAACGGCAAGATCGTCAAGGGCGAACTGCGCGCCGGCGGCGAAGCCATGGTCAGCGCGACGCTGCGCCGCCAGGGCATCCTCGTCAACAAGGTCAAGAAGCGCCGCGCCAGCGGCGGCAGCGCCATCAAGCAAAAGGACATCGCCATCTTCACGCGCCAGCTGGCGACGATGATGCGCGCCGGCGTGCCGCTGCTGCAGTCCTTCGACATCGTCGCGCGTGGCGCGACCAATCCGCGGCTCACGCGGCTGCTCAACGACATCCGCCAGGACGTCGAGACGGGTACCAGCCTGTCCTCGGCCTTTCGCAAGCATCCGATGTACTTCGATGCGCTCTACTGCAACCTCGTCGAGGCGGGCGAGGCGGGCGGCATCCTGGAAGCCCTGCTGGACCGGCTCGCGATCTATCAGGAAAAGACCGTCGCGATCAAGAACAAGATCAAGTCGGCGCTGACCTATCCGATCGCCGTCATGGTCGTCGCCTTCATCGTCGTCGCGGTCATCATGATCTTCGTCGTGCCGGCCTTCAAGGACGTGTTCCAGTCCTTCGGCGCCGACCTGCCCGCACCGACGCTGGTCGTCATCGCGATGTCGGAGTTCTTCGTCAAGTACTGGTGGGCCATGTTCCTGAATCCGTGACCGCTGCCCGAGCTGGGAGCGGCAAGTCGTTGATCTGGCGCGCGAATTGCGCGTAGCAAGGCGCTGGCGGTGGACACCCTGAGGGTGAAGATGTCGAGGTAATGCGGGTCGGGACGAGACAATTGGCGAATGCGCAAACTGATCGTCCAGCAACTCGACTACGACCTCACGCCGGTGGCGGGTCTGGCCTTGGTGGGCCACTACTTGAAGGCGGTGCAACCGGTGCTGGCGAGGCTGGACAAGGCGCTGCCCTTGAAGACGGGTGTGGCCAACAGCGACATCGTGCGCAGCTACCTGGGGCTGCTGGTGCAGGGCAAGAGCGACTTCGACGCGATCGAGAATTTCCGCAGCGATGCGTTCTTCAAGCAGGCCCTGGGCATTGGGCTGCTGCCCTCGAGCCCGACGCTGCGCCAGCGCCTGGATGCCAAGGCCAGCGCGATGTTCGAGTCGGTGCCGCAGATGATCGAGACCTTGCTGGGCAGCCAGCGCCCCGACTATGGCGTGCTGCCCTGCGGGTGGCTGCCGCTGGACGTGGACACCTTCTCGATGGACAACGGCGGCACCGCCAAGGAAGGCGTGGGGCGAACCTATGCCGGCGTGGATGGCTATTGCCCGCTGGCGGCTTACCTGGGCAGCCATGGCTTTTGCCTGGAGCTGGCGCTGCGTCCGGGCGAACAGCACTCGGCCAGCGAGACCGACTTCAACCTGCAGCGCATCGT
>NZ_SMBU01000008.1 GCF_004342485.1 Roseateles saccharophilus | reverse complement strand
GTCCCGCGATGACCGCGGCAGCGTTCTCACGAACGCCCCCAACGTTCCTGGGACATCAAGCCCTGGCAAGCCTCAGACAGCGACGGTCATAACACGCCGACGCCGACGTACGTGGTGAGGGTCGGCCGCTCAAAGGCGCGCAGGGGAACAAATCGGGGAACATTCAAGTGCCACACGCCGCAGAGTGAGCATTGGCGCGGCCTGCATTGAACTGTTCAATCTCCATCAGCCCCAAGTAATACGAAGGCCCGGAAGCGAAAGCTCCCGGGCCTTTTTCGTTGTGCCTCAGCTGACGTAGCCCAGCGGCAGCGCCGTTGTCAGCTTGAGCTCCTCCATCGCGAAGCTGGAACTGACGTCGTGAAGCTGGGTGCCGGCGATGAGCCGCTTGTAGACCCGGTCGTAGGCGGCGATGTCGGGCACGACGACGCGCAGCAGATAGTCCACGTCGCCACTCATGCGGTAGAACTCGACGACCTCGGGGATGGCCTGCACGGTGGCCTTGAAGGTTTCGAACCACTGCTGGCTGTGCGTGCTGGTGCGCACCGAGACGAACACCGTGACGCCGACATTGACCTTCTGCGCGTCCAGCAAGGCCACCTGCCGGGTTATGACGCCGGACTCCTTGAGCCTCTGGATGCGGCGCCAGCAGGGCGTCGTCGACAGGCCCACGCGCTGCGCCACCTCGGCGACCTGGAGTTCTGCATCCTGCTGCAGGATTTCCAGGATTTTGATGTCTATGGAATCCAATTTCATCTGGATGATGATACGAGGTATGGAATACTAAATGCAGGCGTATCCATAGCCGGACAGAGCAAACCATTTGTCGCCGTTGCCGGCCAGAATTCGGGGCAGTGCAACCACGGCGGCGCGGACCGGCATCATGGAAATCTATCTCGACGCAAACGCGACCACGCCCGTCCTGCCGCAGGCGCGCGAAGCGGCCCTGGCCGCGATGGCCGAGGACTTCGGCAACCCCAGCAGCATCCACAGCACCGGCCTGAAGGCGAGGGCGCTGATGGACGGCGTGCGCGCCCGCGCACGGCGCGTGCTGGGCGCCGGCAGCGGCAAGCTGCTGTTCCTGAGCGGGGCCACCGAGGGCATACAGACGGCCGTGCTGTCCGCGTTGAGCGCGCTGCGCGAACGGCCACAGCGGCCCGAGCTGCTGCTCTACGGCGCCACCGAGCACAAGGCCGTGCCGGAGGCGATGCGCCACTGGAATGCGCTGCTGGGCCTGAACCTGCAGGTGCAGGCGATTCCCGTCGGCCGCGACGGCCGCCACGACCTCGCCTGGCTGCGTGAGCAAGCGCCGCGCGCCGGCCTGGTCTGCACGATGGCGGCGAACAACGAGACCGGCGTCATCAGCGACCTGGATGGCATAGCGGCCGCGCTGGCCGGCAGCCCGGCGCTGTGGATGGTGGACGGCGTGCAGGCGCTGGGCAAGCTGCCCTTGCGCCTGGCCGAGAGGCGCATCGACTACGCGCCTTTCTCGGGCCACAAGCTCTATGCGCCCAAGGGCATCGGCCTGCTGTATGTGCGCGAGGGGGCGCCGTTCACGCCGCTGCTGGCCGGTGGCGGCCAGGAGGGCGCGCTGCGCTCGGGCACCGAGAACATGTCCGGCATCGCGGCGCTGGGCGCCGTGCTGGCCGCGCTGGAGGAGGGCAGGGCCTTCCGCGACCACGCGACGCTGGCCGGCTACCGTGAGCGTCTGGCCGCCGCGCTGCAGCAGGCCTTCCCCAGCCTCGTCTTCAATGCGCCGCCCGAACTCTGCCTGCCGACGACGCTGAACTTCGCCGTGCCAGGCGTCAGCTCCAAGCTGCTGCTGGACCTTTTCGACGCGGCCGAGATGCGCGTCAGCGGCGGCTCGGCCTGCAGCGCCTCCAAGGCCCAGCCCAGCTATGTGCTCGAGGCCATGGGTCTGCCGGCCTGGCAGACGGCGTCCGCGGTGCGGTTGTCGTTCGGCCCGGTGGCGGATGCCGCCTTCATCGACGAGGCCTGCGCGCGCATCCGCGTCTGCGGCGAGTCGCTGCGCGAGAGCTGCCTGGACCCGAACGCACCCGGCCATGCGCTGCCGGCCGACGGGCTCACGCGTTTCGTCGTCGATGGCGCCTGCTGCTATCTGCTGGCCGATGCGGCCAGCCGCCGCGCCGTCGTCATCGACCCGTTGCCCGAGCTGACCGAGCGCCTGGCGCAATGGCTGCGCTGCCAGGGCTATGCGCTGGCCGCCGTGCTCGACACGCACAGCCATGGCGACCACGCCTCCTCCGCGCCCGAGCTGCTGGCCGCCGCACAGACGCCGCGCGGCGATGTCGACGGCCTGGGCTGGCCGCGCGGCGCGGACGCCATCGAGCTGGGCGCGCTGAGGCTCGCGCGCCTGCACATCCCCGGCCACACACAGGACTCCACGGCCTATCTGCTGCGCGACACCCTAGGCCTGCGCCTGGCCTTCGTCGGCGACACCGTGATGCCCGGCGCGCTGGGCCGCAGCGACTTCGAGCAGAGCGCGCCACAGGACTACGGCAGTTCGCTGCGCCGCCTGGAGCAGGTGGTCGGCCCGCACACATTGCTGCTGCCTGGGCATGACTACGACGACCGCTTCGCCAGCACGCTGGCGGTGGAATGTGCGGCCCAGCCGCTGCTGGCCGATGTGCTCGGCGGCCGCCTGGACGATGCCGGCTTCGCGGCTGCGAAGGCGCAGCGGGAGCAGAGCCTGGCCTTGACCGAATACCAGACCATCGCCTGCGGCGCCCGCGTGGACGACGGCTGCCCGCTGGCGTCCAGCGAGCTGTGCCTGGCCGCGCTGTCGCAGCTGACGCGCGAGCATCCAGGCCTCGTGCTGGTGGATGTGCGCGAGCCCTACGAGCAGCGCTTGGGTCAGGCGCCCGAACTGGAAGCTGAGGTGTGCCGCGAGGCCGTGGCGCTGTCCGGCCTGCCCAACGCGCTGGCCCGCTGGCTCGCGCTGCCGGCCGAGACGCCGGTGGTGTTCTTCTGCCGCAGCGGCAACCGCAGCTCGCAGGCCGCCCAGGCACTGCGCCGCCTGGGCCATGCCCAAGCCTGGAGCCTGGGCGGTGGCCTGGCGCTGTGGCCGCGCATCACGACCGCCGCGGACGCCGCCTTCGCGATCTGAGCGCCGCCGGGCGACCGGCCGATCAAGCCCCGCTTCGGCGGGGCTTTTGCTTTCCGGCGCCGCATTCGCTAGAATTTGATAGATGGCTAATGATTAGCCAATAAACAAGTAGGCAGCAATTCAACCGGCACACCCATGGCAAGCACCGAAGAACGCTTCTCGATGGCGCTGCACAACACCACGCGCATCTGGCGCCAGGCGCTGGACCGCCGGCTGAAGGATCTCGGCGTCAGCCAGGCCGGCTGGATGGCCATCGCCAACATCGCCAAGGCCCGGGAGGCGCTGTCGCAGATCGAGCTGGCCAACCGGCTCAACGTCGAGGGGCCGACCGTCGTCAGCCTCGTAGACCGCCTCGTGAAGGCCGACCTCGTCGAGCGCGTGCCGTCCGAGACCGACCGCCGCATCAAGCATGTCGTGCTGACCGAGGCCGGCCAGGCCATCTATGCCAAGGTCAAGGCCGTCGCCGATGCCTATCGCAGGCAGGTGTTCGCCGGCATCGACAAGGAGCGCCTGTTGGCCGCGACCGAGATCCTGGAGGCCTTGCAGGCCCAGGTCGAGGCCAGCCTGTGAGTGCTGCCACGCTGACGTCCGGCGCCGCGGCGCCGGCCAAGCCCGAAATCCACCGCGGCATGATCACGCTGTCGATCATGCTGGCCACCGTCATCCAGGCGCTGGACGGCACCATCGCCAACGTGGCCCTGCCGCATA
Source organism: Roseateles saccharophilus (assembly GCF_004342485.1). Lineage (GTDB taxonomy): Bacteria > Pseudomonadota > Gammaproteobacteria > Burkholderiales > Burkholderiaceae_C > Pelomonas > Pelomonas saccharophila. The sequence continues at coordinate 196,227 of NZ_SMBU01000008.1, read as the reverse complement.
TGCAGGGCAATCTGTCGGCCTCGCAGGACCAGATCACCTGGGTGCTGACGTCCTTCATCGTCGCGTCGGCCATCACGATGCCGCTGACCGGCTGGCTGTGCGACCGCTTCGGCCAGAAGACCATCTTCCTCGCGTCCATCGGCGGCTTCACGGTCGCCTCGGTGCTGTGCGGCATGGCCGGCTCGCTGACTGAGATCGTGGGGGCGCGCTTCATCCAGGGCGTGTTTGGTGCGGCCCTGGTGCCGCTGTCGCAGGCCGTGCTGCTGGACATCAACCCGCGCGAGAAGCACGGCCAGGCCATGGCCGTCTGGGGCATGGGCGTCATGATCGGCCCCATCCTCGGGCCGACGCTGGGCGGCTGGCTGACCGACGCCTACAACTGGCGCTGGGTGTTCTTCATCAACGTGCCGGTCGGCGCGATGGCGCTGTACGGCGTCTGGAAATACATCCCCGCCGCGCCCGCCGCGCGCCGGATGCGCTTCGACCTGTTCGGCTTCGCGACGCTGTCGCTCGCCATCGGCGCGCTGCAGATGCTGCTGGACCGCGGCGAGCAGAACGACTGGTTCGCCTCGCGCGAGACCTGGGTCGAGGCCATCCTGCTGGCCATCAGCTTCGCCTATTTCGCGGCCCACACGGCGCTGCGGCCGGCCGGGCAGTCCTTCTTCGACTACCGGCTGCTGAAGAACGCCAACTACGTCACCGGCCTGCTCTTCATCGCCATCGTCGGCATGGTGCTGTTCGCGACGCGGGCGCTGACGCCGTCCATGCTGCAGGGACTGATGGGCTACCCAGCCGCGACGGCCGGCCTCGTCACGGCGCCCAGCGGCCTGGGCACGATGCTGGCCATGCTGGTCGTCGGCAAGCTGGTGGGCCGCGTGGACGTGCGCCTGCTGCTGAGTGTGGGCTTCACGCTGACGGCCTTCTCGCTGTGGCAGATGAGCCGGTACACGCTGGTGCTGTCGCGCAGCGACATCGTGTTGCCCGGCATCGTGCAAGGCATCGGTCTCGGCCTGGTCTTCGTGCCGCTGAGCACGGCCACCTTCGCGACGCTGTCGCCCGAGATGCGCGCCGACGGCACGGCCATCTACAGCCTGGTGCGCAACATCGGCAGCAGCGTGGGCATCGCGCTGGTGCAGGCCTTCCTGACCCGCAATGTGCAGGTCGCGCACGCGTCCATCACCGAGCACATCAACATCGCCAACCCGATGCTGCAGGACCCGACCGTCACCGCGGTCTACGGCGCCGGCGGCGTGGCCGGCGCAACGCTGCTGAACGCCGAGATCACGCGGCAGGCCTCGATGCTGGCCTACATCGACGACTTCTGGATGATGTTCATCGTCACGCTGGCGGTCATCCCGATGCTGCTGCTGGTCCGCCCGCCCAAGGCCCAACACGCCAAGACCGACCCCGCCGCCGCCCACGCGGCCATGGAGTGATGCGCATGCCACCCCGTCTGAATCCTCTCGACCACAGCTTCGCGCTGACGCTGCTGGTGGCCGTGTTGTCGGCCGTCCTGTTGTGCTCCTGCGCCAGCGTCCCGCCCGAGCCTCACGCTGTCGCGCAGCCCGATGCCGCCCCGGCCGAACTGCCTGCCGACATCCGCCTGGCCGGCGCCCAGGCCTGGCCCGCGCAGCGTTGGTGGGCCAGCTATGGCGATGCCCAGCTCGATGCCCTCGTCGATCGTGCGCTGCAGGCCAGCCCGTCGCTCGCCGCCGCCGCCGCGCGTGTGGAGGCGGCGCGGTCGGCCCTCGTCGTCAGCCGCGCGGCGGCCGGCGCCGAGGCCGGCGTGTCGGCCGACGCCAACCGCCAGCACTATTCGGCCAACGGCCTGTTGCCGCCCCCCATCGGCGGCGCCAGCTTCAACGAATTCAGCGTCAAGCTGCAGGCCCGCTACGACTTCGACCTGTGGGGCCGCAACCGCGCCCAGGTGGCGGCCGCGGCGGGCGAGGCCTTCGCCCGCGAGGCCGAGCAGGTCCAGGTGCGTGAGAAGGTGGGCGGCGCGGTCGCGCGCAGCTATTTCGAGCTGCAGAGCCTGTGGGCGCTGGCCGCCAACCTGCGCGAGCAGGCCGCGGCGCAGCAACTGCTCGTCGACGACAAGGCCCGCCGCATCGTGCATGGCCTGGCCTCGGCCGACGAGGCACGCGTCGAGCAGGCCCGCCTCGCCGAGCTGCGCGCCCGCATCGCCGAGGCCGAGGCCGGCGCCGTCGGTCAGCGCGAGGCCCTGCGCGCACTGCTGGGCCATGGCGACGATGCGATCGCCACGCTGCAGCCGCGCCCTCTGCCCACCGGCCAGGCGATGCTGCCGCAGCGGCTCGGCTACGAGCTGCTGGCCCGCCGGCCCGACCTGCAGGCCGCGCGCTGGCGCGTCGAGGCGTCCATGAGCCGCGTCGAGGCGGCGCGGGCGGCCTTCTATCCCGACGTCAACCTCGCCGCCTCCGTCGGCCTGGATTCGCTGACGCTGCCCAATCTGCTGAAGACCGCCAGCCGCACCTTCTTCGCCGGCCCGTCGCTGGCGCTGCCGCTGTTCACCACCGGTGCGCTGAAGGGCCAGCTCGGCGGTGCGCGCAGCGCCCGCGACGAGCTGATCGCCGACTACGACCATCGCGTGCTCGACGCGGTGCGCGACGTGGCCCAGGCCGCCGCTGCGCTGCAGGGGCTGGCCGCGCAGGCCAGCCAGCAGCACGAGGCCACAGTGCTGACGCAGGCCCAGCAGCGCAGCAGCGAGGCGCGCCTGCGCCAGGGCCTGGCCGACCGGGCCGCCACCGTGCAGGCCGGCCTGGCCGTGCTGCGCGAGCGCCAGGCCGGGCTGCAGCTCGATCGCCAGCGCCTGCAGACCGAAGTCGCGCTGACGCAGGCCTTGGGCGGCGGCTTCCATGCCGAAGCCTCCACGCAAATCTCCCGGAACTGAACCATGTCCACCCCCACTCCCGATCAGGCCCCGCTCGAACGCAAGCGCCGCTGGGCCCTCGTCGGCATCACGGCGCTGTTCGTCGTCGCCGGTGCGCTGTACGCCGTCTACTCGGCCCTGGTGCTGTCCAAGCGCGAGACCACCGACAACGCCTATGTCGGCGGCAACATGGTGACGCTGTCGTCCCAGGTCGCCGGCAACGTCGCCGAGATCCGCGCGGACGAGACCCAGCTGGTGCAGGCCGGTGCCGAGCTCGTGAAGCTCGACACGGTGGACGCCGAGGTCGCGCTGGCCCAGGCCGAGGCCCGCCTGGGGCAGGCTGTGCGCCAGCTGCGCGAGCGCTATGCCGGGGTGCCGCAGTACGAGGCCAGCGTCGAGCTGCGTCGCCAGGACCTGAAGCGCGCCCAGGACGACCTGGCCCGCCGCCAGCCGCTGGCCGCCGACAACACGCTGCCGGCCGAAGAAATCGCCCACGCGCAGCAGGCGGTCAAGACCGCCCAGGCCGCGCTCGACGTGGCTCGGCGCCAGGCCGAGGCCGCACGCGCCGGCGTGCAGGGCGTGGCGCTGACCCAGCACCCCAGCGTGCTGGCGGCGCGGGCCGAGTACGTGCAGGCCTGGCTGGCGCTGCGCCGCAACGCCATCGTGTCACCGGTGTCGGGCTATGTCGGCAAGCGCAGCGTGCAGGTGGGCGGCCGGGTCATCCCGGGCACGGCGCTGATGTCCATCGTGCCGCTGGAGCAGCTCTGGGTGGACGCCAACTTCAAGGAGTCCGAGCTGCGCAACATCCGCGTCGGCCAGCCGGCCAGGCTGGAGGCCGACACCTATGGCGGCAAGGTCGAGTACCACGGCCGCGTGCTGGGCCTGTCGCCCGGCACGGGCAGCGCGTTTTCGCTGCTGCCGGCGCAGAACGCGACCGGCAACTGGATCAAGGTCGTGCAGCGCGTGCCGGTGCGCATCGCACTGGACCCGGCCGAGCTGCGCGGGCACCCGCTGCGCATCGGCCTGTCGATGGACGTGAGCGTGGACACGCACGACAGCGGCGGCGCGGTGCTCGGCACGCCCGCGCCGGCCACGCCGGCCTACAGCACGCAGGCACTGAGCCAGCCGCTGCAGCAGGCCGAGAAGGCGGCCGACGCCATCATCGCGAAGCAGAGGGGCTGAGGCTCTCGGCCACCAGCTCCCCGATCGCCAGCGACGCGGTCAACCCCGGCGACTCTATGCCCAGCAGGTTCACGAGGCCGGGCAGGCTGCGGTCGATGCGGAAGTCCGCCGCCGGCTCGCCAGGGCCGGTGAGCTTGGGCCGGATGCCGCTGTAGGCCGGTTGCAGCGCGCCCGGCGGCAGGCCGGGCCAGTAGCCCCGCACTTCGGCTTCGAACATGGGCCCCAGCGCTGGGTTCACCGCGTAGTCCAGCGCGGCGGGATCGGCGTCGGGCAGCCATTGCACATCGGGTCCGAAGCGCGCCTGGCCGCCCAGGTCCAGCGTCAGGTGTACGCCCAGGCCGCCGTCCACCGGCAGCGGATAGACCAGATGGTTGAACGGCGCCCGGCCGGCCAGCGTGAAGTAGTGGCCGCGCGCAAAACGCAGCGCTGCGACGCCGGCGCCCAGCGATCGCGCCAGCTCTGCTGCGAACAGCCCGGCCGCGTTGATGACGTAGCGCGCAGCCAGCTCGTAGTCGTCCACCCGCAGCCGCCAGCCATCGCCCTCGCGCGTGCCGCCGCCGACGCGGCTGGCCAGCGCCAGCGTCGCGCCGGCATGCTCCGCGTCGCCCAGCAAGGCCGTCATCAGGCCATGGCTGTCGACGATGCCGCTGGAGGGCGACAGCAGCGCGCCGGCGCAGGCCAGCGCCGGCTCCAGGGCCAGGGCCTGCGCGCGGTCCAGCAGCGTCAGGTCGTCGACGCCGTTGGCCGCGCCCTGCTCGGCAATCCCGGCCAGCCGGGCCAGGCCCGCCTCGGTCGTCGCAACGACGAGCTTGCCGCAGCGCCGGTGCGCCACGCCGCGCGCCGCGCAGTAGTCGTAGAGCAGCGCCTTGCCGCGCAGGCACAGCCGCGCCTTCAGGCTGCCGGCCGGGTCATAGAGCCCGGCGTGTATGACCTCGCTATTGCGCGAGGAGATGCCGGTGCCGATGGCGCCGGCCGCTTCGATGATGACCACCTCGCGCCCGCGCAGGGCCAGCTCGCGCGCGATGGCGAGGCCGACGACGCCGGCGCCGATGACGGCAACTTCAACTTGATCCATGGCCGGAGCTTAAGGCGACGCTGAATAAGTCCCCGCGATGCAGCACGCCCTGGTTTGGGATGGGCTGCAAGGCGCAAACCGCAGCCGTAGCTCAGGCTACGGCGAGGATTTGCAACGCCGCAGACCGCCCAAAGCAGGGATGCGCTGTGCGCGAGGGGCTTGTTCAGCGTTGCCTTAGGTTCACAACTTATCTGACTGGTCCGTAGAATCTGCCGCGCGCCGCGTCGGCATCGAACGCCGCGGCGCCGTCCCTGCCGAGGGGTGCTGCGACGGAGGCCTCAAGCGCCTCCGCCACGCTCGGCGAGGGCGATGGAACAAGGGCGCCCTCTCTGCACAAGGGCCTTCATGCCATCGTCCGCCTCCATACGCACCATCCTGCCGCTGGCCTTCGTCACCGGCGTCAGCATGGCCGCGATGGACCTCTACCTGCCCGCCGTGCCCGCCCTGCAGGCCGACCTGGGGCTCAGCGTGCCGCTGGCCCAGGCCACCATCGCCGTCTACCTTGCCGGCCTGGCCGGCGCCCAGCTGCTGTGGGGCGAGTTGCTGAACCGCCTCGGCCCGCGCCGCTGCATCGAGCTGGGCCTGGCGCTGCTCGCCCTGACCAGCCTGGGCTGCGCGCTGGCGCCCGGCATCGAGATGCTGCTGGTGCTGCGCCTGCTGCAGGGCGTGTCGGCCGCGGCGGCCACGGTCGTGGCGCCCAGCGTCGTGCGCGCCACGCTGGGGGATGCCGACGTCGTGCGCGGCATTGCCGCCATCTCCATGGTCGAGGCCATCGTGCCGGCCGCCGGCCCGGTGCTGGGCGCGCTGCTGCTGCCCTTCATCGGCTGGCGCGGCACGTTCTGGCTGCTGGCGGCGCTGGCCCTGCTGCTGCTGCCCTGGGTCGTCAAGATCGCGCCGCGCCGCCTGCCGGGGCTGGACCTCGCGCACGACGAGGGCTACCGCGGCATCCTGCGCAATCGCAGCTATCTGCGCCTGGCCGCGTCGCATGCGCTGTGCATAGGCGCGCTGCTGAGCTTCCTGGCCAGCGCGCCGCAGCTGCTTGCGCACACGCTGGGCCTGGGCACGGCGGCCTTCGCGGGGCTGCAGGTGTGCGGCGTGGGTGCCTTCATGCTGGGCGCGACCCAGTCCGGCCGGCTGGCCGCGCGGCTGGGGCATGCGCGCATCGTGCAGTGGGGCTGCGCGGTGCAGATCGTGGCTTGCGGGCTGGCGCTGGGCGCAGCACTGCTCTGGCAGCAGCCGCCCTATGGCGTCGTGCTGGCCTACTGGGTCTGCTTCTGCGGTGCGCTGGCCCTGCGCGGGCCGGCTACCTTTGGCGATGCGCTGGCCCTGCCACCCGCGCAGATGGGCCGCGCCACGGCGCTGTTGGTGCTGGCCCTGCTGGCGGCGGGCGCGCTGGGCACGCAGCTGGTCGCGCCCTTCATGGGCCGGGCGGACAGCGCGGCGCCGCTGTTCGGCGCCGTGCTGTTGATGCTGCTGGCCAGCGCGGCGCTGGTGTGGCGCTATCCGGCCCTCAGGCCGGCAGCGGCTCGGTCCGCGCCATCAGCCAGTCCAGTGCCGGGCCACTGACCAGAGGTTGGAGCCGCGCCCGCACGGTGGCGTGGTAGTCGTTCAGCCAGGCGATCTCGTCGGCGCGCAGCAGGCTCGCGTCGATGGCCCGCGTGTCGATGGGGCAGAGCGTCAGCGTTTCGAACTCCAGCATCTCGCCGAAGGCGTTGTTCTCGGGCGTGTCGAGGGCGACGTTGAGCACCAGGTTCTCGATGCGCACGCCCCACTGGCCCGGCCGGTACAGGCCCGGCTCGATGCTGGTGATCATGCCGGGCTCCATCGCCATGGCGGGCTCGGCGATGGCCTTGGAAATGCTCTGCGGGCCTTCGTGCACGTTCATGAAATAGCCGACGCCGTGGCCGGTGCCGTGGCCGTAGTCCAGGCCGTGCTCCCACAGCGGCGCGCGCGCGATGGCGTCGAGCATGGGGCTGAGCGTGCCGCGCGGGAAGCGCGTGCGCGACAGCGCGATGGTGCCCTTGAGCACCAGGGTGTAGTCGCGCTTCTGCGCGGCGCTGACGGTGCCGATGGGCCAAACGCGGGTGATGTCGGTCGTGCCGCCGAGATACTGGCCGCCGGAGTCGAGCAGCAGCAGGCCGTCGCCTTCGATGTAGGCGAAGGACTCGGGCGTGGCGCGGTAGTGGGGCAGGGCGCCGTTGGCCATCCAGCCGGCAATCGTCGAGAACGACAGGCCGACGAAGCCCGGGCGTTTGCGGCGCGCGGCGCTGAGCCGGGTGTCGATGTCCAGCTCGCTCCAGCGCTCGCCGCGGGCCAGGGAGGCTTCGAACTCGGCATAGAACTCGCACATGGCCGCGCCGTCCTGGGCCATGGTCTCGCGCACGAACTCGGCCTCGGCGGCGGTCTTGCGGCTCTTCAGCAGCGTGCTGGGGTTGATCTGCTCGACGACGCCGACGGCAGCCGGCACGGCCTCGCGCAGGCCCAGCGTCACGCGGCGCGGGTCGATCAGCAGCCTCGCGCCGGCTGGCAGCGCGGCCAGGGCCGCGGCGGCCTGGCCGTAGGGCGCGAGCTGGATGCCGTCGGCGGCCAGGCGCGCCACCACGTCGGCCGGCACCTTGGCGTCGCCGACGAACAGGCGCCCGCCCTGCGGGTCCAGCAGCAGGTGGGCGATGAAGACGGGGTTGCACTCGACGTCGCTGCCGCGCAGGTTCAGCAGCCAGGCCACGTCGTCCACGGTGGAGACGAGGTGGTGGCTGGCGCCGACCGTGGCCATGGCCTGGCGGACGCGGGCCAGCTTGTCGGCGCGCGACACGACGGCCTGCGGGGGCTGGTGTTCGTAGATGGCGTCGGCGGGCAGGCCGGGGCGGTCGTCCCAGGCGGCCTGCAGCAGGTCGACATGGGTGTTCAGCGTGACGCCGGCGCGCTGCATCGCGGCGCGCAGCGTGTTGGCCAGCGACAGGCCCAGCACCTGGCCGTCCACGGCCAGCACCTGGCCGGGCTGCAGGGTCTTGGCGATCCAGTCGATGTACTGGGTCGACGCGCCCGAGCTCATCTTTTCGAGCTGGATGCCGCTGCCGGCGATCTCGGCCTCGGCCTGGGACCAGTAGCGGCTGTCGGCGAACAGCGCGGCGCGCTCGCGCGTGACGACCAGGCTGCCCACCGAGCCGGTGAAGCCCGACAGCCATTCGCGGCCCTGCCAGCGGCCGGGCAGGTATTCGGAAAGATGGGGGTCGCTGGAGGGCACGAGCACGGCGTGCAGGCCCTGGGAGATCAGTGCGTCGCGCATGCGCTCGATGCGCAGGCGGGTTTCGGAGGTGCGGGTGTCCATGGCCAGGACCTTTTCTGAGGTGAAGCCAGGAGTTTAGTTTTGCCGGCCCGGCCCTGCCGTTCGGCAGGGGGCGGGTTCAGGCCAGCGCGGGGGCCGGCGTCAGCAGCCTCTCCATCAGCTCGCGCACGCTGCGGATCTGGCTGCCGAAGGGCAGGGTGCCGCTGCCGCGGAAGAACAGGCCCTTCTTCAGGTCGCCACGCAGCGCGGCGGCGAGCTGGTTGTCGATGCAGAACTGGCCCCAATCCTTCAGGCCGTCGCGCAGGCCGCACTGGGCCAGGCAGTCGAAGGCCTTGGTGCAGCGCTGCTTGACCTGGGCGACGGACTGCAGCTTCTCCTCCAGCCGCAGATAGGTCTTGAGCCAGGGCGTGCCCACCGCGCGCGCCGGCAGGCCGGCGACGCTGGTGAACTCGACCATGTCCTCATCGCGCGCCTCGGCCAGCACGCGCTTGAACTCGGGGTCGGCATCGCCCTCGGTCGTCACGGCGAAGGGCGTGCCGAGCTGCACCGCATCGGCGCCCAGGGCCTGCAGGCGCTGGATGTCCTCGAAGCTGCGCACGCCACCGGCCGCGATCAGCGGGATGTCGCGCTCCAGGCCGGCCTTGCGGAAGAACTCCTTGCAGGCGGGCAGCACCTGGTCGAAATCGAAGCGGCGGTCGTCCAGGTCGGCGATGCGGGCTGCGCCCAGGTGGCCGCCGGCCAGGCGCGGGTGCTCGATGACGATGGCGTCGGGCAGGCGCTTCTTGCGCTCCCACTTCTTAACGATGAGCTGCACGCCGCGCGCATCGCTGAGGATGGGGATGAGCAGGGCGCTGGGATGGTCCTGGGCCAGGTCGGGCAGATCCAGCGGCAGGCCGGCGCCGACGACGACGGCGTCCACCCCCGCGGCCAGCGCGCGCCGGACCGAGGTCGCGTACTCGCTGACGGCGCGCATCACGTTCAGCGCCACCAGGCCGCGGCCCTGCGAGCGCTCGCGGGCGCCGGCAATTTCCCGGTCCAGCGCGGTCAGGTTGGCCTCGTTGATGCGGCGCTTGGCCTCCTCGCCGGCGTTGCAGCCTTCGGTGGCTTCCATCAGGTCGGGGTGCAGGCGGCGCAGGTCCACCGAGCTGATCGTGCCCATGCCGCCATCGGCGGCCACGGCCCCGGCCAGGCGCTGGGCGCTGACGCCCACACCCATGCCGCCCTGCACGACGGGCAGCAGCTCACGCCCGCCCAGTTGCAGCGGCTTCAGGCCGGAGCGCGCCAGCAGCGCGCCGAGTTCTTGGGAGATGTGCGGGAAGGGGTTCATCGGCGGCCAGGTTGACGGAGCAGAAGCGCCGCAGACTAGGCCCAACCGATCGGCGCCGCCTTGACCCAGGTCATCGACAGCGCAAACAACCGCTCCCTACAGTTCGGTGCGCAGCGCCCACAGCTCGGGGAACAGCACAACGTCCAGCATCTTGCGCAGATAGCTGACGCCGCCGGTGCCGCCCGTGCCGCGCTTGAAGCCGATGACGCGCTCCACCGTCGTGACGTGGCGGAAGCGCCAGAGCCGGAAGGCGTCCTCCAGGTCCACAAGTTCCTCGCCCATCTGGTAGAGGTCCCAGTGCTCCTGCGGCGCGCGGTAGACGGTCAGCCAGGCCTGCTTCACGCCCTCGTCGGCGCCATAGGGTTCGGTCCAGTCGCGCTGCAGCCGCGCGGCCGGCACGGCGATGCCGCGGCGGGCCATCAGCTTCAGCACCTCGTCGTAGAGCGACGGCGCTTCGAAGGCGGCCTGCACCTGGGCCAGCAGGTCGGGCCGGTGCTCGTGGGGCTTGAGCATGGCGGCGTTCTTGTTGCCCAGCATGAACTCGATGCGCCGGTACTGCGCGCTCTGGAAGCCGCTGCTCCTGGCCAGGTAGGGGCGGATGGCGCTGTATTCGGGCGGCGTCATCGTGGCCAGCACGTCCCAGGCGTGCACGAGCTGCTCCATGATGCGCGACACCCGGGCCAGCATCTTGAAGGCTTCGGGCAGCCGGTCGGCCGCCACGTTGACCACCGCCGCATGCAGCTCGTGCAGCATCAGCTTCATCCACAGCTCCGAGGTCTGGTGCTGCACGATGAAGAGCATCTCGTTGTGGTCGGGCGACAGCGGCTTCTGCGCGTTCAGGATGGCGTCGAGCTGCAGGTAGTCGCCGTAGCTCATGTCCTTGGAGAAATCGAGCTGGGCGCCGTGATGTTCAATGGTTGTCATGGGTCAAGTCACTTTTGAGCGGCTGGTGAATTCGGGCGCATCCCAGGACTTCGTGGTGACGATGTCGGCGATCGCGTCCGCCGCGCGCACCACGTCGGCAAAGCCGTTGTAGAGCGGCGCGAAGCCGAAGCGCAGCAGCTCGGGGTCGCCGGCGCGGAAGTCGCCGATGACGCCGCGCGCGATCAGTGCCTGCATCACCGCATAGCCGTCGGTGCCGCGTGGCAGGCCGAAGGACACCTGCGAGCCGCGCATGGCCGCGTCGCGCGGCGTCGCGATGACGGCGCCCGGCACGCGCTCCTCCACCGCGCCGATGAAGGCCTCGGTCAGCGCCAGCGACTTGTTGCGCAGCGCCTTGATGCCGCCGAGCTTCTGCGCCGCGTCGAACACGTCCAGCGCCGTTTCCAGTCCCGTCATGGCCAGCACGGCCGGCGTGCCGCACTGGTACTGCTGGATGCCCGGCGCGGGCTGGTATTCGCTGTCGAAATCGAAGGGGTTGGCGTGTCCCAGCCAGCCCGTCAGCGGCTGCCAGACCTGGCCCGCGTGGCGCGGGTGCATCCACACGAAGGACGGCGCGCCGGGGCCGCCGTTCAGGTATTTGTAGCCGCAGCCGATGGCGAAGTCCGCCGCCGCGCCCAGCAGGTCGATGGGCACGGCGCCAGCGCTGTGCGCCAGGTCCCAGACGGCCAATGCGCCGGCCTGGTGGGCCCAGCGCGTCAGCAGCGCCATGTCGTGCATGCGGCCGCTGCGGTAGTTCACATGCGTCAGCATCAGCACGGCGCAGCGTTCGTCGAGCAGCGGCGGGATGTCCTCCGGCGTCTCCACCAGGATCAGCTCGCCGCCGTGGGCCCGCACCACGCTCTGCGCGATGTAGTTGTCGGTCGGGAAGTTGCTGCGCTCGCTCACCACCACGCGGCGCTGGCCCTGCTGCAGCTGCAGCGCGGCGTGCAGCACCTTGTAGAGGTTGACCGAGGTCGAGTCCGCCACCAGCACCTCGCCCGGGCGCGCGCCCAGCCAGGGCGCCAGCCGGTCGCCCAGGCGCTGCGGCAGGTCGATCCAGCCGGCCGTGTTCCAGCTCTTGATGAGGCCCTGGCCCCATTCCACTTCCACCGCCTTGGCGATGCGGGGCGGCGTCGCCTTGGGCAAGGCCCCCAGCGAATTGCCGTCCAGATAGGTCACGCCCTCGGGCAGCGTGAACAGCTCGCGCAGGCTGCGCAGCGGGTCGGCGGCGTCGAGCCGGTTTGCATCGTCGAGATTCATTTCAATTCCCTCAGAACGGCGCGCACGGGAGAAGCGCAGGCGCCTTGGAGTTTGAGTGGCAGGGCGATCAATTCATAGTCACCCTCGGGCACGTCGTCGAGCACGAGGTTCTCCAGCACGCGCAGGTCGTGGCGGCGCAACTGCTGGTGGCTGTCCAGCACTTTCGAATCCGCCGGGTCCACGCTCGGCGTGTCGATGCCGATCAGCTTCACGCCGTGCGCGGCCAGCCAGTCGACGGCCTCGGGCGCGTAGGCCGTGAAGGCGGGGTTCCAGACCGTGTCTGCGCGTTCGCAGCAGCGCACCAGCACGCGCGGGGGCAGGTCGTGCCCGGCATGCTGAAGGTGCTCGACGGTGATCAGCGGCGCGGCGCCGATGGCGTGGATCACGCGGCAGCGGCCGAGATAGGTGTCCAGCGGCACGTCGGCAATCGCCGGTGCGCCGTTGGCATAGTGCAGCGGCGCGTCGGCATGCGCGCCGACGTGGGGGGACATCGTGACGGCGCTCAGGTTGACCGGGCAGCCGGGCGCGAGCCGCGCCGTCCAGCGTAGGCTGTAGGGCTCGTCGCCCGGGAAGATGGGCGCGTCGGGAGCCACGACGGGCGAGATGTCCCACAGGCGTGGGGAAGGGTTGGAAGGCATGGCGGGCGGCACCATAGCTTTGCCAGGACCCTCGTGGTGTCGGTTAATTCCAACTGCCTGTCAACTCACGCCGCGCCGGACTCCCAAGGAACTGCACGGCGGATTCAGCGCCGGAACTTGCCGGCCTGGTCGACGATGGACAGGTCCACGTATTCCAGGCCGGTGTGGTCGGTTGGGCCGTAGCCCAGTTCGATGCCGCCGACGTCGTAGTGGCTCATGCCCTCGAGCGCCTTGCGCAGGCCGTCGCGCGTGGGCTTGGGGCCGGCCCGCTTCAGGCCCTCCACCAGCACCTTGGCCGACACATAGCCCTCCACGACCGTCGGCGTCAGCTCGGCGCCGGCCTTGCGGGCCGCTTCGAGCGCCTCCTTGATGATGGGCTTGGCGATCGAGCGCTCGTAGGGGAAGACCTGGCTGACGATGACGCCGTAGGCGATGTCGCCCAGGTCCTTCACGAAGCCGGCCGTGGCATTGTTCGACAGGGTCACCAGCTGCGCCTTCGAGCCCGCGGCCCGCACGGCCTTCATGCCCTGCACGATGGCCGTGCCCGAGCCGATGAACAGCACCGCCTGCGGCTGTTGAGCCAGCAGCCTGGGCACGATGGGGCCGAAATCGGGCCTGGCGCGGTCGTACTTTTCGTGGGCCACGGCCGTCTTGTTGACCTTGGCGAGGCCGGCATGCGCGCCCTGCACGGCGTCGTCGCCGAAGCTGTCGTCCACCTGCACGATGGCGATGCGATCCACGCCGATCAGGCTCAGGTGCTCGATGGCCCGCTCCGCCTCGCGCTGGTAGGTGGCGCGCACGTTGAACAGCCAGGGGTGCACCGGCTTGTGCAGCAGCATCGCGCCGGTGGACGGCGCCACCAGCGGGACCTTGTATTCGGTCAGCAGCGGCATGACGGCCTGAGTCAGCGGCGTGCCGCGCAACAGGAAGAGCGAGATCACGCCCTGGTCGATCAGCGTCTTCGCATTGGCCGCGGCGAGCTTGGCGTCGAACTTGTCGTCCAGCGACACCAGCGTGATCTTCTGGCCGTTGATGCCGCCGCCCGCGTTCACCGCGTCGAAGTACATCCTGGCGCCCTGGGTCGCCTCCTTCACGCTGGCCGCGACGGTGCCGGTGAAGCCGGCGGTCTGGCCGATGGTGATGTCGCCCCGGGCGGTGTTCGCCAGGCCGGTTGCCGCGAGGGCGGTGATCAGCAGGCGGCTGGCGAGCTGCCGAAATGAGGTCATGGTTCTGTCTCCGAGTGGCCCCTGGATGCGGCGGGCTCTTCAGTGCTGCTCCGGACGGCCTGCCCGCGGGAGCGCCATTCAAGCACGCAGCAGGAGCCGGGAGATCGTCGGCGCGATGTGGAAACTACATATTGGCAAGGCCCGGCGGCCTGTCAGCGGTTGGCCCGGGCATCGCGGCCAGGAACTTCTCCCTCAGCACCCCCGCCGAGTCCTTGCGCCAGGCCGCGAACACGGCCGACCCCTCGATCGCCTCGGCCAGGGGCCTGAACACCGCCCCCTGCACACCCGCGCGCTGGAAGGCCGCCGGCACGATGCTGACGCCCAGGCCCTGGGACACCAGCGACACGACGGACAGCCAGTGCCGGCCCTCGTGCTGCAGCCGCGGGTTGAAGAAGCCGTGTCGGCGGCAGATCTCGACGATGCGGGCGTGGTAGTCGGGCGAGCCCTTGCGGGAGAACAGGATGAAGGGCTGGTCGCTCAGCGCCGCGAGCGCAATCTCGGCCAGCGCCGCCAGCGGGTGGCTGGCCGGCAGGCAGGCGAGGAAGGGTTCGCTGTAGAGCGGCCGGGCCGCCAGCGCAGGCGGCAGGCGGTCGGTGTGGACGAGGCCGAGGTCCAGCTCCTCCTGGAGCAGCGCGTCGATCTGGTCCTGCGAGTTCAGCTCGATGACGACGACCTCGACCTTGGGGTGGCTGGCCTGGAAGGCCTGCAGCCAGCCCGACAGGCCGCTGTACAGCGTCGAGCCGACAAAGCCCAGGCGGAGGCGCCCCACCTCGCCGGCCTGCACCTCGCGGGCCTGTGCGCAGGCGTCCTCGGCGCGCTCCAGCAGGGCCTGGGCGCTGGTGCGGAAGGCGGCGCCCGCGGGCGTCAGCCGCACGCCCTTGCTGTCGCGGTCGAACAGGCGCGCACCGACGCCGGCCTCCAGCTGCTGGATGGCGACCGACAGCGGCGGCTGCGAGATGGCCAGGCGCTGGGCCGCGCGGCCGTAGTGCAGCTCCTCGGCCAGCGCGAGGAAGTAGCGCAGATGGCGGAACTCCATCGAACGGGCGGCCGAGGTGGCGGTTTCGATAGGCATTGCGAATTGTCGAAGTCGTTTCTTGAATTGGACACGAATCGGGCCTCGGCGCAATACTTCGACCATCCGCGCCCGGCCTTCCTGCCGGGCGCCATGCATTCAGGAGACTCACGATGGCCGACAAGGCAAGCTTTCACTGGGACGACCCGCTGCTGCTGAACGAGCAGCTCTCCGATGACGAGCGCATGGTGCGCGACGCCGCGGCGGCCTATTGCAACGACCGCCTGCGCCCGCGCGTGCTGGAGGCCTTCCGCAAGGAGCAGACGGACGCCGGCATCTTCCGCGAGATGGGCGAACTGGGGCTGCTCGGCCCCACCATCCCGACCGAGTACGGTGGCGCCGGCCTGAACTACGTGTCCTACGGCCTGATCGCCCGCGAGGTGGAGCGGGTGGACTCGGGCTACCGCTCGATGATGAGCGTGCAGTCCTCCCTCGTCATGGTGCCGATCAACGAGTTCGGCAACGAGGCGACCAAGCGCAAATACCTGCCCAAGCTGGCCACGGGCGAATTCATCGGCTGCTTCGGTCTGACCGAGCCCAACCACGGCTCCGACCCCGGCTCCATGGTCACGCGCGCCCGCAAGGTCGATGGCGGCTACGAGCTGACGGGCAGCAAGATGTGGATCACCAACAGCCCCATCGCCGACGTCTTCGTCGTCTGGGCCAAGGACGACGGCGGCCAGATCCGCGGCTTCGTGCTGGAAAAGGGCTGGAAGGGCCTGAGCGCGCCGGCCATCCACGGCAAGGTGGGCCTGCGCGCGTCCATCACCGGCGAGATCGTCATGGACGCGGTGTTCTGCCCCGAGGAGAACGCCTTCCCCGAAGTGCGCGGCCTGAAGGGTCCGTTCACTTGCCTGAACAGCGCCCGCTACGGCATCGCCTGGGGCGCGCTCGGCGCGGCCGAGGACTGCTGGCACACGGCACGTCAGTACACGCTGGACCGCAAGCAGTTCGGCAAGCCGCTGGCCGCCAACCAGCTGGTGCAGAAGAAGCTGGCCGACATGCAGACCGAGATCACGCTGGGCCTGCAGGGCTGCCTGCGCCTGGGCCGCATGAAGGACGAAGGCACGGCGGCCGTCGAGATCACGTCCATCATGAAGCGCAACAGCTGCGGCAAGAGCCTGGACATCGCCCGCATGGCGCGCGACATGCTCGGCGGCAACGGCATCTCCGACGAGTTTGGCATCGCCCGCCACCTCGTCAACCTCGAGGTGGTGAACACCTACGAGGGCACGCACGACATCCATGCGCTGATCCTGGGCCGTGCGCAGACGGGCATCGCGGCCTTCTGATGACTTGAGACACGGGGCGTGGCGCGAGGCATGCTGGCGGGCTTGCACACAAGGAGACCGCCGATGCCCACCCGCCGCGCCTTGCTGGCCGCTGCCGCGTTGCCTGCTGCTGCTCCTGCTGTCGGCGGGCCTGGTTGGCCGTCCGCCGACGAGATCGCCATGCGCGTGGCCGAGGTAACGGCCACCGAGACTGCCTTCGCCGCAGCATTCGCGGCCCGGGACATCGCGGCTTTCCGCAGCTTCCTTGCGGCGGACACGATCTGGATGGGCAAGGAGCCCTTGCACGGTCCGGACGCCGTCATGAAGGCCTGGAATGGCTACCTCACGGTGGCCAGGCCGCCGTTCAGCTGGGTGCCTGACCTGGCCCTTGTGCTGCCCAGTGGCGATCTGGCACGCACCACGGGACCGGTGCACGACCCCGAGGGGCAGCAGATCGGCCGCTTCCAGTCGACCTGGCGGCGCAAGCCGGCGGGCGGCTGGGAGATCGTGTTCGACTTCGGGACCTGAGAGGGCGCTCAGCGCGGCTTGGTCAGCTGGATCTCGAACAGCCTCGGCCAGAGCTTGCCGGTGACGAAGAGGCGCTTCTTCTTCGGGTCGTAGGCAATGCCGTTGAGCACGGCGTCGGCGTTCAGGCGCTGGTCGTCGGGCAGGATGCCGGCGAGGTCGATCCAGGCCGTCACGCGGCCGGTCTTGGGGTCGATGCGGGCAATGCGGTCGGTCTGCCAGACGTTGGCGAAGATCTCGCCCTCGACCCACTCCAGCTCGTTGAGCTCGTGCACCGGCTGGCCGTCGGCCGTCACGCGCACGCGGCGCAGTTCCTTGAAGGTCAGCGGGTCGAGGAAGCGCAGCTCGGGCGAGCCGTCGCTCATGACCAGCTCGCGGTCGTTGTGCGTCAGGCCCCAGCCCTCGCCGGGGTAGCTGAACTTGCGCCAGAGCTTGAAGCTTTTCAGGTCCAGCACGAAGGCGGTCTGCTCCTGCCAGGTGATGCCGATCAGGCGGTCGCCCCACTGCGAGATGCCTTCGCCGAAGAACTCCGGCGGCAGTTCCACGGCCTGCACGACGCGGCCGGTCTCGATCTCGACCTTGCGGATGGTGGAGCGCCCGCGCAGGCCGGTGCCCTCGTACAGGAAGCCGTCGTGGAAGAACAGGCCCTGCGTGAAGGCCTGCGGGTCGTGCGGGTAGCTGTGCACGACCTTGAAGCCCTGCACCGGCACGGCCGCGGCGGCCCAGGTGGCGGGGAGGGCCAGCATGGCGGCCAGCAGGGCCAGTGCCGTGCGGCGCGTGGCGAAGCGGGTGGCAAGGCGGGAAATCGGGTTCATGGCGTCAGCCTAGCCCAAGCCGTGGGCGCGAGCTTTCTGCAAGGGGTCGTCTCAGCGGCTGTGCGAGGTCAGGCGCGCCAGCGGCGAGGCCGTGCTGACGCCGGGCGCCGTGGTGCGCGTGGGTTTGGCGGCCTCGTCGTCCTCGGCGCCGGCGGCCAGCGCGGCGATGCTCTCCGGGTTGCGGCGCATGGCCACGCCCACGGCCAGGATGTCGATGACCAGCAGGTGCAGCACGCGGCTGACCATGGGCAGATGGGTGGCGATGTCCTCGACGTGGTCGACGATCAGCGCCGCATCGGCCTTCTTGGCCAGCGGGCTCTGGCTGGCCGTGATGGCGACCACCTTGGCGCCGCGTTCCTGGGCCTTCTCGACGACGCTCAGCAACTCCGGCAGTCGCCCGCCGCTGCTGACGACGACGGCCACGTCGCCCTCGCGCAGCACGTCGGCCGCGAGCAGTTGCAGGCGCGGGTCGGTGTAGGCGCCGCAGGGCATGCCGAAGCGCAGGAACTTGAACTGCGCGTCCTGCGCGACGACGCCGTAGTGGCCGAGCGCGAAGAACTCGATGCGGCCGGCGGCCAGCAGCATGTCGATGGCGCGGTCGATGGTGTCGCGGTTCAGATGGCTGCGCAGCTGCAGGATGGCACTGGCCGTGTTGCCCAGCACCTTGGCGCCCAGCTCCAGCATGGAGTCGTTGGTGTTGACCTGGGTATGGGTGACGGGCACGGTGCCGGTCAGGCCCGAGGCCAGGCGCAGCTTGAAGTCCGAGAGGCCCTCGCAGCCCAGCGAGCGGCAGAAGCGGATGACCGTGGGCTGGCTGACGCCGGCCGCACGGGCGATCTCGGCGATGGGGTCGTTCAGCACCGAGCGCGGCTGGGCCAGCACGAGGTCGGCCACGCGCAGCTCGGCGGGCGATAGCTCGCTGCGCGCGCGGCGGATCTGGCCCAGGATGGCCGAGCCGGGCGAGGCCTGCAGGTTGCGCAGCTGGTTCTCGAGGATGGCCGACGCACCCTTGAAGGTGGCGTGCTCGGCGGTGATGACGAAGGTGGGGATGGCCGCGACGTAATCGTGGAAGCGCCCCTTGTCCTCGAAGCGGGCGCGGAAGGGGCTGCGGTCGAAATACTCGCCCAGGCGCGGCACGATGCCGCCGCCGATGTAGATGCCGCCCAGCGAGCCGAGCGTCACGGCCAGGTTGGCCGCCGCCGTGCCGAGCAGGCCGCAGAAGACCTCCAGCGTCTCCAGGCACAGCGCGTCGCCGTCCTCCAGCGCGCGCTGGGTGATGGCGGGTGCCAGCAGCGGCTGGGCGTCGGCCCGGCCGTTGCGATCCGCCAGCGCGCGGTAGATCAGCTCCAGGCCGGGGCCGGAGATCAGGCGTTCGTAGGAAACGTGGTCCAGCGTCTTCCAGGCGAACTGCAGGATGTCCATCTCGCGCTCGTCGCGTGGGCCGAAATTGACATGGCCGCCCTCGGTGCCGAGCGCGATCCAGCCCTCGCCGGCCGGGATGAGGCCGGACACGCCCAGGCCCGTGCCCGCGCCCAGCAGGCCGATGACGCTGGGCCGGCGCGCCTGGCCGCCGCCGACCTGGCGCACGTCCACCTCGGCCAGCCGGGGCAGGGCCATGGCCAGCGCGGTGAAGTCGTTGACGACGACCAGGGTGTCCAGGCCCAGGCGCTGGCGCATCTCGTCGATGGAGAACTGCCAGTGGTAGTTGGTCATCCGCACCCGGTCGCCCTCGACCGGGTTGGCGATGGCGATGGCCGCATGGGCGATCTGCTGCGGGCCGCCGTCCGGCCAGCTCAGGCCCTGCAGATAGGCGCGCACCGCGGCGTGGAAGTCGGCATGGTCGGCGCAGCGCAGCGAGGCCATCTGCGTGAATTCGCCGGGGCCGGTTTCGAGCGCAAAACGGGCATAGGTGCCGCCAATATCGGCGAGCAGGCGGGGGCTGTCGAAACGGGGCATGGGCGCTGGCGCCAAGAAACTGGCTGGAAAAAGATCGGCGGATTATTCAGCAGGCCCGGGGCCGCCAGCACAGCACCGTCGTGGGGCGCGCTGCGGCGATGGTGCCGGAAAGTGGTTGTAGCTTCACTACAGCGGTGCAGCAATCGAGTTTTCCCAGGAGAAGCGCTCTTTTTTGATGTTGAAAACGCTTTCTTCGGCGAAGTTGAATGGCTGGGGTGAATGTGTATTGTCGGAATGATGTAGTTTTGCTACCGTCCGCCACGACCGATATTTCACCCTGTTCGATCTGTGCCTGCCGAAACTCCAAGCCTGAATACGCCCGTCCCGTCCCATCCCTTTTCGGGAGCCCTGGCATGACCGCCGCCTACCCTTGGCTGGTGGCGGACATCGGTGGCACCAATGCCCGCTTCGGCACCGTGGCCGGGCCGGGCGCGGCGGTCGAGGATGTGCGCGTGCTGCCCGTGGCCGCGCATGCCGGCCCCGCGGCGGCCGTGCGCGCCTACCTGGCTGGCCAGGCGCCGGGCAGTGCCGCGCCGCGCAGCGCCGCCTTTGCGCTGGCGACCGCGCTGGACGGCGACCGCATCGAGCTGACCAACGGCGCGTGGAGCTTCTCGCGCGCCGCCACCCAAGTCGAGCTCGGGCTGCAGACGCTACTGTGCCTGAACGATTTCGAGGCCCAGGCCCTGTCGCTGCCGCGCCTGGGTGGGCATCAACTGCGCGCCTGGGGGGCAGCACCACCGCCAGCGATGGATGCGGCCAACGGCACCGTGATGGCCGTCATCGGCCCGGGCACGGGCCTGGGCGTGGGTGGTGTCGTGCGGGCGCCGGGGCGCTGGATCGCGCTGCCGGGCGAGGGCGGCCACGCCACGCTGGCGCCGGCCGACGATTTCGAGAGTGCCGTGCTGGGCCAGGCGCGGCGCGAGTTCCCCCATGTGTCGGCCGAGCGCTTCCTGTCGGGCATCGGCCTGCCGGTGCTGTGCCGCTCGGTGGCCGCCGTGCTGGGCGAGGGCGAAAACGTCGGCGCGCTGCCGACCGAGCAGATCGTGGCCCGTGGCCTTGCCGGCGAGTCGCTGGCCTGCGCCCGCACGCTGGACGTCTTCTGCGCGATGCTCGGCGGCTTTGCCGGCAATGTGGCACTGACGCTGGGCGCCCGTGGCGGCGTCTTCATCGGCGGCGGCATCGTGCCGCGCCTGGGTGAGCGCTTCTTCCGCTCGGAGTTCCGCAGTCGCTTCGAGGCCAAGGGCCGTTTCCAGCCCTTCCTGGCGGGCATCCCAACCGCCCTCATCACCGACACGCTGGCCGCCCTGGCCGGTGCGGCCCAGGCCCTGGAGCAGGCCGACGCCTGAGGCCCGGCGGGCGCCGCCCGAGCGTCCGTAGCCTTCTTTCCTTTGGTGCCACCGGCCGGCGGCGCCTCCCCCTCTTCATCGAGTCAGAAATGATCGCGCTGCACGCGTTGGCGTGTGGCGCCGGTCGTCCTGGGCTGCCAACTTGTTCACGACCATAGCTGTCGCGAACCTGAAAATGGCGATGTAGTTGCGCTACAAGTTTCTGTCTATTCAACGACTCCGCAGGCTTGGCTTGGTGTGCCTGCGCCAATTCCATGCTGGTTTTCCCTTGGTATTGACTCGAAATCAGGTCGTTTCTGCGCAACGTCTAGGGTTTACGCAGATGCTGAAAAAAATCTAGTTTTGATACAAACGTGGTCGAGACGTTGGGTTCTCGCCCTCCAGACGCAGGCCGGCAGCACCGGCGGCGCCTCCCGGGCCAAGCCGTTTTCCAATGAACCAGAGGAGACATTCATGAGCACAGACAAGCGCGGCTCGGGCGCCGCCCCGTCCTTCCGCATCAGTCCGGTTGCCGTCGGCTGCACGCTGCTGATCGCCGCTAGCGGCGCGATTGCGCAGCAGCAACCGCAGCAACAGCCCCAGCAACTCGAGACGGTCACCGTCACGGGTATTCGCAAGGGCATCGAGGACGCGATCTCGGTCAAGCGCAACAACGATTCCATCGTCGAGGCCATCTCGGCCGAGGACGTGGGTAAGCTGCCGGATACCACCATCGCCGAGGCGCTGGCTCGTCTGCCGGGCGTGACGTCGCAGCGGACCAAGGATGGCCAAGCCTCTAACATCGCCATCCGTGGCCTCTCCGAGGACTTCACGGGTTATCTGCTGAACGGTCGCGAGCAGACCAGCACGGGCGACAGCCGTGCGGTGGACCTGAGCGTCTATCCGGCCGAGTTGATCGCCAGCGCCACCGTCTACAAGACGGGAGACGCTGCGCTGGTGGGCGCGGGTCTGGCGGGCACCATCGACAACAAGCTCATCGATCCGCTGGCCTTCGGCCATCGCGTGATCGCCGCCAGCGTCGAGAAGATCAAGACGGGTCTGAGCCTGCCTGTGACCGGTAGCGGCCATCGCAAGAGCGTGGCCTACATCGACCAGTTCGCCGACCGCAAGCTCGGCATCGCGCTGGGCTTCGTGAAGGCCGACGGCACGACCAATGAGCTCGGCACCGGTGGCTGGGGTGGTGCGACGGTCGCCGCGACCGACGCGAATGGCGCTTCGCTGGGCAACGTGCAGGTCCCCGCGCCCTTCGGCAATGGTCTGGACTACAAGAACCGTCGTGTGACCGACGAGCGCACCGGTGCGGCCGCGATCGTGAAGTTCCAGCCCAACAAGGAGTTCACCAGCCAGCTGGATCTTTTCTATTCGAAGATCGACTCGCAGGCCAAGGAGGCCCGCATCCAGGGTTCCATGGGCGGCCCGATCACCAATGCGACCGTCGTCAACGGTGTGGCCACCAAGGGCACCTGGCAGTTGGCGGCCAACTGCGGCATCAGCGGCAGCGCCAATTGCATCATCGACCGCGCCGAGAGCATCTTTGACAACGACAAGATCAAGTCGGTGGGCTGGAAGAACACGCTCAAGCTGTCGGACGGCTGGACCACCAGCCTCGACCTGAGCCAGAACTCGGCCAAGCGCATCGAACGCGACATCGAGGCCTATTCCAGCATCTCGACGGCCGACACGCTGAGCTTCGACACGACCGGCAGCGGCACCGTCCAGTTCAAGCTCGGCAATCCCACGGCCTACACCGACCGCACCAAGATCTTCGTGCGCGACCAGCAGGGCTGGAGCGGTGTGGCTGACCCCAATGTGGCGGGCAAGAACCTGGCCCAGGCCGGCTACGACAAGGGCCCGACGGTGACCGACAAGGTCAGCGCCATCCGCTTCGACGTGACCAAGGATCTCGACGGTTCGCTGTTCAGCAGCATCCAGGCCGGCCTGAACTACACCAAGCGCACCAAGGATCGCATCACCGACGAGGGTGTGCTGCAGTCGGCGACCAACAACGGCTTCGACCCGTTCTCGTTCCCGAGCGACGCCTATGTGGCGAGCAACGTCGGCGGTACCGGCATCAACATGCTGACCTTCGACCCCAAGGCCGACCTGTGGCAGGGCGCCGTGCTGGTTCGCAAGTACAACGATGACATCCTGTCCAAGACCTGGACCATCGCCGAGAAGATCACGACGGGTTATGTGAAGGCCACCATCGACACGACCTGGGGTGGTATCCCGGTGCGCGGCAATGCCGGCCTGCAGATTGTCAACACCGACCAGTCCTCGGGTGGCTATCGCGCCGCCGTGGGCTCGGGCGTGACGCTGACCAACCCGGCCGTCACGCTGACGACCGATGGCACCAAGTTCACCGACGTGCTGCCCTCGTTGAACCTCAACGGTGACCTCGGCAGCGGCAATGTCGTGCGCTTCGGCCTTGCCGAACAGACCGCGCGGCCCACGCTGACCGACCTGCGCAACTCGCTTGCCGTGGCGCCCATCACCACCGTCAACAGCCCGCTGCTTGGCGTTTACCTGGGCTCCGCGGGCAACCCGCACCTCAAGCCTTACAAGGCTTGGGCTCTGGACCTGTCCTACGAGAAGTACTTCGGCAAGAAGGCCTATGTCAGTGCCGCGGTCTTCTACAAGAAGCTCGACAGCTACATCGTTCCGCAGACCAACCTGGCTTACGATTTCACGGCTGTTGCCCAGTCGTTGGGCCTGGCTGCCAACCCGAAGGGCAATGTCGGCATCTTCACGCAGACGGTCAACGGCAGCGGTGGCAACGTGCATGGCTTCGAGCTGTCTGCGTCGATGCCGTTCAACATGGTGACCAGCTGGTTGGATGGTTTTGGTGCCTATGCCAGCTATTCCAACACCGGCAGCACGGTCAAGATGCCCGACCTGCTGGGCCTGAATCCCTCGATGCAGGTGCCGTTGGTGGGCAGCATGGCGCTGCCGGGCCTCTCCAAGGAGAACGCCAAGCTGACGCTGTACTTCGAGAAGTGGGGCTTCAGCGCCTTCGTGGCCGACAACTATCGTTCGACCTATGTCGGCAGCGTGGCCAACGACGCCACCGGTGGTTATCCGACGCTGCGTCGCATCCAGGGCTCCAGCTGGGTGTCGGCACAGGTGGGCTACGAGATCCAGGCGGGCACGTTCAAGGGCCTGTCGTTCCGGCTCGAGGGCAACAACCTCAACGACCCGGTCTATCGCCAGCTGAAGGCCGATGGCACGGTGGATTCGGAGAACAAGACCGGCCACACCTTCATCATGAAGCTGAGCTACAAGCTCCAGTAAAAGCCCGCCAGGGCAAGCCCCCAGTCGCTGTCAGCCTGGGGGCTTTGTCTTTTCTTGCGCCGGTTTTGCGAAATACTTCGAGCGGCGCGACCGAAGTGAGGCACCCACATGGAAGCGAACAAAGTCAAGCAGATCGTCATCGTCGGCGGCGGCACGGCTGGCTGGATGACGGCGGCCGCCCTGGCTAAGGTACTCAAGGGTCAATATCCGATCAGGCTGGTCGAATCCGACGAGATCGGTACGGTGGGTGTCGGCGAGGCGACCATCCCGATGGTCCAGGTGTTCAACCGCATGCTCGAACTCGACGAGGACGAGTTCATGCGCAGGACGCAGGCCTCCTTCAAGCTTGGCATCGAGTTCGTGAACTGGGGCAAGCTGGGTGATCGCTACATCCATGGCTTCGGAGTCATCGGCCAGGACAACTGGACGGTGGATTTCCATCAGTACTGGCTCAAGCAGTACATGGCCGGCAAGGCCAAGGAGCTGGTGCACTACTCGATCAATACGGCGGCCTGCCTGCAGAACAAGTTCGTGCGCGCGCAGCCGGACATGCCCAACTCGCCGCTGTCGCAGATCGCGCATGCCTTCCATTTCGACGCGTCCCTGTACGCCAAGTTCCTGCGCGAATTCAGCGAGGCGCGAGGCGTCGAGCGCTTGGAGGGCAAGATCGTCGAAGTGCGTTGTCGCGAGGGTGACGGCCATGTCGAAGCGTTGCAGCTGCAAAGCGGCCAATGGATCGAAGGCGATCTCTTCGTCGACTGCTCGGGCTTTCGCGCGCTGCTCATCGAGGGTGCGTTGAAGACAGGGTATGTGGACTGGTCGCATTGGCTACCCTGCGATCGCGCGCTGGCCGTGCCCTGCGTTTCGGCCTCGGCCGAGATCACGCCCTACACCCGTGCGACGGCGCGCCAGTCCGGCTGGCAATGGCGCATCCCGTTGCAGCACCGCGTCGGCAACGGCCACGTCTACTGCAGCAAGTACATCAGCGACGACGAGGCAGCGTCGGTGCTGTTGAGCAATCTGGACGGCGAGCCGCTCGCGAGCCCCCGGCCAATCAAGTTCCTGACCGGCAAGCGCAGCAAGACCTGGAACAAGAACGTCGTGTCCATCGGCCTGTCCAGCGGTTTCCTGGAGCCGTTGGAGTCGACCAGCATCCATCTGATCCAGATGGGCATCGGTCATCTGCTGACCTACTTCCCGTCAGCCGGCTTCGACGAGGCCGACCGCGCGGAGTACAACCGGATCATGGATCAGGAGTACGAGTGGGTGCGCGACTTCATCATCCTGCACTACAAGGCCACGGAACGCACGGATTCCCCGTTCTGGAACTACTGCCGCACGATGGACGTTCCGGAGTCGCTCGCACAGCGCATGCGCCTGTTCGAGTCGCACGGTCGCGTCTACCGCGAGGGCAACGAGCTCTTCACCAAGATCAGCTGGCTGCAGGTCCTGCATGGCCAGCGCATCCGGCCCAAGTCCTATCACCCGCTGGTCGACCTGCTGCCTGAGGCAGAGATCCAGAGCTATCTGGAAGAGGTCGAGCAGGTCATCACCGCCTGCGTCGAAGTCATGCCGTCGCATGCAAAGTTCGTTGCCGAGAATTGTTCTTCGGTGAAGATGTGAAGTCACTGCAAATAGGGAGTTTGAAATGAGCAGGTATTTTTTCGCTGTCGCGGGCCTCACGCTGGCCGTTTTGCTGGCCGGATGTGCAACGCCCGGCAACCAGGGCATGCTTACCTACGAGACCAACCCCGAAGGTGCACAGCTCTTTGAAGGTGGCCAGGCCATCGGCACTGCTCCGGTCACGCGCACCTACGCCGGCGATGGCAAGGCAGCGCAGATCACCACGCCTGAGGTCACGGCCGTGTGGCCCAGCGGCGCCAAGGCCAGCTTCTGGACCAAGATCGACGTGGGTTCCGACCGTGTGACCACGATCGAGCGCCCGGCGAAGGCGCCCAATCTGCAGGCTGACCTGGACAACGCTGCCAAGTTCAAGCTCGCTCGCGAACAGGCGCAGGCCCGCGAGAAACAGGAGGCCTTGCGCGACCAGGCGCGCAACTCCGCCCGCTGCAAGGCGCAGCAGTCCGGGCAGTCCAAGAGCGTGCTCGACGACTGCAACTGAGTGCTGCCGTCTCGCGGCCGCCCGGGGACGAGATGAGCCTGCCGCTGTCGTATCCGGTCGGCCATGCCGGACGTTTTTTCAACGCGACGCCGCGCATCGACGAGGTCGAGGTCGGGCCGGGCCAGTTTTGCTATGTCGTTGACGACGCGCTGATCGACCCCGAGGGCCTGGTCGCCTGGGCCGACAGGCATCGCTTCGAGCCTGCCGAGGCCAATGCCTATCCGGGCCGGCTGATGGATTGCGTGCCCACGCTGGAGCAGAGCCTGGACGGCTTTTTCACGCATCACATCCGACGCCGCCTGGGTGCCCGGCGCACGGTGGGCATGTATGCCCGGTTCAGCCTCGTGACGTTGGCGCCTGCTGCACTGCAGCCGGGGCAGTGGCAGTGTCATCGCGACCGGGTGGCCATAGACCCGGCGCTGTGCGCGGCCTCCGTGCTCTATCTCTTCCGCGATGTGCGATTGGGCGGCACCGCCTTCTACCGCCCACGTTGCACCGCGGTGCAGCTTGAGCGCATGCTGGGCGACGCGCAGGCCCTGGGTGTCGCCGAGTTCAGTGCCCGCTATGGCGTCGGCCCCGGCTATATGACGGCGAGCAACGATCACTTCGAGCAGACCGGCCATGTGCCGGCAGCCTGGAACCGGTTGGTTTTCTACGACGGCGGCCAATTCCACTCCGGCCACATCGCCCATCCCGAATTGCTCAGTGATGGCGCCCGCCATGGTCGCCTGACCCTCAACGGCTTCTTCGCCTGCCGGC
Organism: Roseateles saccharophilus; assembly: GCF_004342485.1. Taxonomy (GTDB): domain Bacteria; phylum Pseudomonadota; class Gammaproteobacteria; order Burkholderiales; family Burkholderiaceae_C; genus Pelomonas; species Pelomonas saccharophila. The sequence continues at coordinate 169,268 of NZ_SMBU01000008.1, read as the reverse complement.
GCGGCGCCAGCTGACGCACGCACCTGTCCATCGCCGCGATGGCGCGGCTTCCACTTCCACAGCTCCCGTCATGAGCCTGCCTCAACTCCAACGCCGTGCCGTCCTGGGCGCCGCCGCCACCCTTGCCCTGCCCGCCATGAGCGCCCCGCCTGCCGACATGCCCCATCTGCCCTGGACCCGCCAGGCCGTCATCTACCAGGTCAATGTGCGCCAGTATTCGCAGGCCGGCACGCTGGCTGCCGTGCAGGCCGATCTGCGGCGGCTCAGGAGCCTGGGCGTCGACATCCTCTGGCTGATGCCCTGGCAGCCCATCGGCAGGCTCAAGCGCAAGGGCGGGCTGGGCAGCTACTACTCGATCAGCGACTACACCGCCGTCAACCCGGAGTTCGGCACGCTGGCCCATGCCAAGGCCCTGGTCGCGGCGGCGCATGAGCTGGGATTCAAGGTCATCCTCGACTGGGTGGCCAACCACACCGCCTGGGACCACCCCTGGGCCACGGCTCACAAGGATTGGTACAGGCTCGACGCCAGGGGCGAGATCTACCCAGTGACCTTCAACGCGGGCCAGCCCGGCGAGGAGCATTGGGACGACGTGGTCGCGCTGGACTACCGCAGCGAGGGCCTGCGTGCCGCGATGATCGACGCGATGAAGTTCTGGGTGCGCGAGGCGGACATCGACGGCTTCCGCTGCGATGTGGCCAGCCTCGTGCCGGTCGACTTCTGGGTGCGGGCACGGCGCGAACTCGACGCCGCGAAGCCGCTGTTCATGCTGGCCGAGTCCGACGCCGTCGAACTGCACACCAGCGGCGCCTTCGACATGACCTATTCCTGGGACCTGGCCGACCAGGTCTTCAAGAAGATCGGCAAGGGCGAGGCGGGGGCGCCGCTGCTGAAGGCCTGGCTGGCCCGGCAGCCGGCCGGCTACCCGGCCAGCGCCTACCGCATGCGCTTCACCAGCAACCACGATTTCAACTCCTGGCATGGCACCGATGCCGAGCTCTACGGCGATGCCTACCAGGCGCTCGCGGTGCTGACGTTCACGCTGCCCGGCATGCCGCTGATCTACAACGGCCAGGAGTCGCGGCTGACGCAGCGGCTGGCGTTCTTCGAGAAGGACGCGATCGCGTGGAAGAACTACGAGCTGAGCGGCTTCTACGTGCAGCTCATCGCGCTCAAGCACCGGCACAAGGCCCTGGCCGCCGGCCAGTATGGCGCGCCGGTGAGGCTGCTGGACGCGCCGGCCGATGTCGTCGCCTTCGAGCGCCGCCAGGGCGCGGATGTTGTGCGCGTCGCCGTCAACCTGTCCAAGGTGCCGCAGGTGTTTGCGGGCAGGACGCTGCCGGCCTGGGGCTGGGTGATCTCATGAGCGCGAGCCGCGGGGCGCCGCGCCACCTCGTCGGCGCCGGGCTCATCACCGAGGCCGGCGAGTGCCTGGAACTGCGCTGGGAGCTCGACCCCGGCGAGGCTGACGGGTCGACGCTAGACCTGCACTGCGGGCCGGCGGGCGAGTTCACGCGCATCGGCCTCGACCACCGGCGCGGCCGCGTCTGGCTCGACGGCGGTGGCGAACAGCACTGGGCCGGCGCGCGGGGTGCGCTGGTGCTGAGGGTCATCGTCAGCCCTGCTTCGGTCGACGTTGCGTCGGGGGATGGCCAGGTCGTGCTCGGCGCACGGCTGGACCCGGTCGCGGCCGGCCAGGGTGTGGCGGTGCTGAAGCAGGGCAGCGGCGACTGGGTGCGCAGCGTGCTGACGGTCTGGCCACTGGCATGAAGCTGCTCATCACGGGCCTGAACGGCACGCTGGCGCCGCGCCTGGCCGAGGCCGCGCGGGCGGCCGGCCACGAGGTCGTCGGCTGGGACCGCAGCGCCGTGGACCCGGAGGACGAGGCGGCCGCCGCGGCCTGGCTGCACATGCAGCAGCTCGACGCCATCGCCCACCTGGGCATGGGCTCGGCCCGCTTCGCCGGCTGGCTGGCGGCGCGCTGCGAGCGCTTTGTGTTCACCAGCACTGCGATGGTCTTCAGCCATGAACCCGACGGGCCGCACGACGTGGCCGACGCGCGCAGCGCTAGGGACGACTACGGCCGCTACAAGATCGGCTGCGAGGACGCCATCGCCGCGGCCAGCACCACCGCCGCCATCGCTCGCATCGGCTGGCAGATCGACCCGACCCAGCCCGGCAACAACATGCTGATGGCCCTGGACGACTGGCAGCGGCGCGAGGGCCGCGTGGCGGCCAGCCGGGCGTGGACGCCGGCCTGCTCCTTCATGGCCGACACGGCGGCGGCCCTGCTCGCCCTGCTGGAGCGGCCGCAGCCGGGCGTCCACCACCTCGACAGCAATGCCGAGACGGGCTGGCGCTTCGACGAACTGGCGCGTGCGCTGGCCCGCGCGTTCAGGCGCGACTGGCGGGTCGAGGTGCACGAGGACTACCGCCACGACCAACGCCTCGTCGGTGGGCGGACCCAGCTGCCGCCGCTGGCCTCAGCCTTCGCCCGGCTGTAGCCAGAGCTCGCGCCGCTGCAGCGGTGTCTCGACCGGCAGCAGCGGATTGGCGAGCCTGAGGACATGCTCCCGGGCGATGGGGTGGGCGCGCACCAGCGCGCCGAACTGGGCGTGGTGCAGCTGTTGGAAGCTGCCGTCGGCGACGGCGGCATCCAGGCCGCGGCGCAGCTCGTCGGCCAGCTCGGGGCGGCGCGGGTTCACGAACAGATAGGCCGCCGCCGGGTAGTGCAGCATCAGCTGCGGCACGAGCGCCAGCTGCGGGTGGCGGTTGCCGGTCAGCTCGGCGTCGATCTCGAGGATGGAGCGCGGGAAGTAGTCGAAGCGGCCGGCGGCCAGCATGCGGAACAGCGCGTCGTAGCCGCTCGTGGTGGCCACTTGCAGGCCGTTGGCGCGCAGGATGGCCGTGTCGGGCCAGTCGTGGCCCTGGCCCGCCGTCAGGCCGCGCAGCGCGTCCAGCGTGCCGATGTCGCGCCAGCGCGCCAGGTCGCTGGCGCGCACCAGCAGCAGCCGCCAGCCCATCAGGCCGCGGTCGATGGGGATGCGCACCGGGATGGGCCCCGCGGTTTCGCGCTGGCGGTCGGTCACCGTCCACATCAGGTCGAAGGGGCTGCGCCCGCTGCCCAGCTCCACGAAGCTGCGGCCCTGGGCCATCTCCAGCTCAACCAGCTGCACCCTGCGGTGGCTGCCCGCGCGGGCGAGGGCCAGCGCGACGAGCCTCTCCACATAGGGCAGCTGCGGGTCGGGCATGCTGATGTGGCGGGGCAGCCGCACGGCCTCGGCCGGCTGGGCGATGGCGCACCGGGCGGCAGGCAGCAGGGACAGGGTCAGCAGCGAGCGGCGTTGCACGAACGACGGGGGCGATGGCAGGAGCCCCCATCATGCCCCAGGGTGCGGCAGGGGCCGTCGCCGGCCCGCGGCGCCCCCTGCGCTCAGATCAGCCCTGCCCAGCCGGAGTCGTGGCGGGTGAAGGCCTCGCGCAGGGCCCGGGCCAGCTCCGGCGGCAGCGGCCCCCGGGCCACGGCGTCGAGGTTGCGGCGCAGGTTTTCGGGCCTGGCCGTGCCGACGATGGCGCTGGCCGCGCCGGTGTGGAAGGCGACGAAGCGCAATGCGGTGTCCGCCCAGTCGCCCTGCGCCGGCAGGCCCATCGCGTGGAAGCGGTCCCAGTACTGGCCCTCGGCGAAATCGCCGGGGCGCTCGGCAAAGCGCCAGACGGCGCCGGCCAGCGGGCGCTTGGCGATGACGCCGATGCCGGCGTGGTCGGCCCGCGCGGCACGGGCCTGCAGATGGGCCTGGTCGCAGAGGCTGATCGAGGTCTGGAGGCTGCCGAAGGCGCCGCACGAAATCGCGAAGTCGATCTCGGCGTTGTCGCCCGAGTAGGCGGCCACGCGCAGCTTGCCAGCGGCACGGCAGTCCTGCAGCGCGCGGACGACCTCGCCCTGCTGCAGCACCGGCAGCGGGCAGGAGTGCAGGTGCACGATGTCCAGCCAGTCGGTCCGCATCAGGCGCAGCGCGCGCTCGACGCCCTGCACGATGCAGTCATAGGTCCAGTCCGGGACGCCCTCGACACCGTAGCCGACCTTGGTGGACAGCACGAACTCCTGGCGCCGGTGCGCGATGTGGCGGCCGATGCGCTCCTCGCTCAGGCCGTAGCCGCGCGCGGTGTCGACGAGGTTGATGCCGACGTCCAGCACATGGTTGAGCAGCGCGCCGGCCTCGGCCTCGCTGGTGCGCGCGTCGTTGATGTGCATGGCGCCGAAGCCTAGGGCCGAGACGCGCAGGCCGATGTGGCCCAGGGGATTCATCGGGATCATGGCGTGACGAGGACGCGGCCGAACAGCGGCGGCACGGTGAGCTGGATCTGGCCGTCTCTGACGGCGACGTGCTTGCCGCCGAGGGCGTCGCGCAGCCGCTTCGCAGCGAAGGGCAGGTCGACCGTGACGGTATGCGCCTCGGTGTCGTTGTTGGTGGCGGTGAGGGCCCAGGTGCTGCCGTCCCGGCGGGCCAGCACGACGACGTGCGCGTCGACATGCAGCGGCGCGCTCAAGGCCCCGTGGCGCAGCACGGGCAGGTCGTGGCGCAGCTTGGTCAGGCGCCTGAAGTCGGCCAGCAGAGCCTCGTCGGGATGGCCGCCCTCGTCGGCCCAGGGGTAGGGCGCGCGGCTGTAGGGGTCGTCGCCACCGCCCAGGCCGACCTCGTCGCCGTAGTAGATGGCCGGCGCGCCGGGGTAGGTCATCTGGAAGAACGTGGCCAGGCGCAGGCGGCGCTTGGCGAGCGCGAGGTCACTGTCCTCGCCCAGATGATGCAGGGCGCGCGCCTGGTCGTGGCTGGACAGCAGGTTCATCAGCGCCGAGAAGGCCTGGGGCGGATAGGCCTCGCGCATCAGCTCCAGGTTGGCCGTCATCTGCTGCGCGGGCCGGCCAGCGGCGTAGTCGAGCACGGCGCTGCGGAAGATGTAGTTCATCGTGCTGTCGAACATGTCGCCGAGGAAGAACTTGCTGGCGTCGAACCAGGTCTCGGCCACCGTCAGCGCGTCGGGCTTGGTCGCCTTCACGGCCTGGCGCCACTCGCGCCAGAAGTCGTCGGGCACCCAGGGCGCCACGTCCATGCGCCAGCCGCTGGCGCCGCGCTGCAGCCAGAGCCGGGTGACCGAGTCCGGGTCGCCATAGGCATAGGCGCGGAACGAAGGGCTGGACTTGTCGATCTCGGGCAGGTCGCTGACGCCGACCCAGCCCTGGTACTGCCTGTCGGTATCGGTCTCGGCCGGCTTGAAGCTGAACCAGCCGGCATAGGGCGAGGCGGGATTGATGTGACCATTGTCGAAGGCGCCGCCCGCCGGGTAGTTGCCGTAGCGGTTGAAGTAGGGCGAGTCCGCGCCGACATGGTTCAGCGAGGTGTCCGGGATGACGCGGATGCCGCGCCTGGCCGCCTCGGCGCACAGGCGCTCGAAGTCGGCATTGCTGCCGAAGGCCGGGTCCACGTTTTTGTAGTCGGCCGTGTCGTATTTGTGATTGCTGGCGGCGCGGAACACCGGCGTCATGTAGATGGCGTTGGCGCCCAGGCTCTTGATGTAGTCGAGCTTTTCGATGACGCCGGCGAGGTCTCCGCCGAAGAAGTCGTTGTTGTAGACGGCGTCGGAGCCGTCGCCCGAGCCGGGCCGGAAGGGCTTCTCGTTCCAGCGCGCATGGTGCTCGACATCGTGATCCTGGTAGCGGTCCTGGGCGCGCCCGCCGCCGGGGCGCGGGTCGTTGGCCTTGTCGCCGTTGCGAAAACGCTCCGGGAAGATGTCGTAGTAGACGACGTCCCGCGCCCAGGCCGGCACCTGGAAGTCGGGCGCGTAGACGGTCTGGCGGTAGCGGCGCAGGCGGCCCAGGTCGCGCGGCAGGCGCTCGATGGACGCGGGGCCCATCGAGCCCTTTTCGCGCGTCCAGTAGATCGTGTCCTTGTTGTTCTGCAGCGCGTAGCGGCCGTCCGCGGTCTCCAGCTCGAACCAGTAGCCATAGACGCCGATGTCGGTGAAGCGGTAGCGGGCCGTGAAGCCCGTGCCGAGGCCGTGGGGCTCGGGCGTCATCGCGATGCGCGCCAGCGGTTCGTAGGCCAGTTGCTCCTGGTTGCCCGTCATGCGCCGGCGCTCGATGACGAGGGTGGCGCGCAGCAGGCCCGGCACGTCGTTGCCGAGGCTGAAGCGGATCTCGCTGCCCTGCGGCTGAGCGCCGAAGGGAGACTTGAACTCGGCGCTGCGCGAATCGAAGCGCGTGCTCAGCGCGGCGCGGTCGGTGAGGGCCTCGGGCGGCTTGGGCTGGAAGGCCCGCGGGCCGATGTTCAGCCGGGGGCTGCCGTCGGTGGCGAGGCTCAGGCGCAGCGTGTGCTCGCCGGCGAAGTCGTGGCTCGCATTGCCGACGACGGCCGCGCCGCGCGCGAGCCGGCCCTGGGCGTCGAAGCCGAAGGTGAGGGCGGGTGTCCAGCCCTCGTCGGCGATCTTGAACTCCTGCCGGCCCTGGGCACCGAGGTTCAGGTAGTAGGCGTCGCAGCGGTACTCGAAGGCCTGCTCGTCCTGGGCCGCCCAGTTGTTGAGGCCGCCGCGCAGGTAGAGCGTGGTGTCGCCCAGCGGCGCGGGCCTGCAGTCGGCGGCGAAGCTTGCAGGGGCGAGCGCGAGCAGCGCTGCACACAGCGCGAATGTCTTGAGCATGAGCTTCAGCCTTTGACGCCGCCAGCCGTCAGGCCGGACACGATCCAGCGCTGGGCGAGCAGGAAGACCAGGGTGATCGGCAGGCCCGACAGCACGGCCGCGGCGGCGAAGTCGCCCCACAGGAAGCGCTGGTCGTGCAGGAAGTATTTGGAGCCGACGGCCAGCGTCAGGTTGCCCTCCTCGCGCAGCAGGATGGAGGCCACCGGGTACTCGATGATGGTGCCGATGAAGGCCAGCACGAAGACCACCATCAGGATGGGCACGGCCATGGGCAGCAGCACGCGCGAGAAGGCCTGCCAGTGCGTCGCGCCGTCGACCTTGGCGTTCTCCTCGATCTCGACCGGGATGGTCTCGAAGTAGCCCTTGATGGTCCACACATGGGTCGCGATGCCGCCGAGGTAGGCGAGCACCAGGCCGGCATGGGTTTCTATGCCGAGTGCCGGAACGTAGGTGCCTATGGTCTCGAAGATGGCGTAGATGGCCACCAGGGCCAGCACAGGCGGAAACATCTGCAGCAGCAGCATGCCGTTGAGCACAGGCTTGCTGAAGGAGAACTTGAGCCGCGCGAAGGCATAGGCCGCGGTCGTCGAGATGGCGACGATGAGGAAGGCCGAGGCGGTGGCGATCTTGATCGAGTTCCACAGCCAGGTCAGCACGGGGAAGGGCGGCTGCACCAGGCTGCCGTCGGCGGCCTGATAGGGGATGCCGAGCGCCAGCTTCCAGTGCTCCAGGCTGATCTCGGTCGGGATCAGGCTGCCGGTGGCGAAATTGCCCGGGCGCAGCGAGATGGACACGACGGCCAGCAGCGGGAAGAGGGTGATGGCGATGAAGATCCACATCACCGCATGGCCGGCGAAGGTGCGCCAGCGGGCTTGTTTGCCGAGGACGATGGCCATTACTTTTGCGCCTTTGCGGAGAGCCGCAGATTGACGAGCGACAGCGCCGCGACGAGGAAGAAGATCAGCGTCGAGATGGCCGCGGCCAGGCCGAAGTCCGAGCCCGAGTCGCGGAAGGCGATGCGGTAGGTGTAGCTGACCAGGATGTCGGTCTGGCCCGCGGGCAGCTTGGTGGACAGGAAGTCCGGCCGGCCGTCGGTCAGCAGCGCGATCAGCACGAAGTTGTTGAAGTTGAACGCGAAGGCGCTGACCAGCAGCGGTGCCAGCGGCTTGATGATCAGCGGCGCGGTGATCTTCAGGAAGTTGGTCGCAGGACTGGCGCCGGCCAGGGCCGAGGCTTCGTACAGGTCCGCGGGAATCGCCTTCAGCAGCCCCGAGCACAGGATCATGATGTAGGGGTAGCCCAGCCAGACGTTGACGATGAGCAGCATCGCCTTGGCCAGCAGCGGGTCGGCGAACCAGGCGGGCTTGATGCCGAAGAGGGCGTTCAGGATGGCGTTGATCTCGCCGAAGTTCTGGTTGAACAGGCCCTTGAAGACGAGGATGGAGATGAAGCCCGGCACCGCATAGGGCAGGAAGAGCAGCGTGCGGTAGGTGGTGCGGTACTTCATGCCCTCCCAGTTCAGCAGCACGGCGAACAGCATGCCGATGGCGGTGGCGCAGGCCACGGTGAGCGCCGAGAACACGACCGTCCACGTGAAGATGGACAGGAAGGGGCCGCGGAACTCGGCGTCGAACAGCATGCGCGCGTAGTTGCCCACGCCGATGAAGGCCTTGAAGCCGGGCTGCAGCGTCTCGCCGGCGCTGGACTCGAAGAAGCCGGTATCGCGGTTGGGCTTGAACACCGTGCCGTCGGCGGCGCGGGTCAGGCTGTCGTCGGCGTTCGCGGTCCACTGTGGCTTGACCGGGCCGAACTCGCGCAGGCCGAGGTAATGCAGCTCGGTCTTGTCGGGCAGCACCAGCACCAGGCGGGCCAGCGTGTCGCGGTGCTTGACGAGCTCGGCCAGCGGCAGCGCGGCCTGCAGCGGCGCGGTCAGCGGCAGGTGCTCGGCATCGGCGGCCATCAGGTCCACGCGCAGGGCGTCGGCGGCCTTGCGCAGCGCCAGCGGCGGCGACACCCAGCGCGGTGCGGCGCCGCCCTCGGGCTGCAGCACGAGGCGGAACTCGGCGCCGTCGGCATGCAGGCTGTAGGCCAGCACCTGGTCTTCGATGGCGTCGTGCTGTTCCAGCAGGTAGTCGCGCACGCGGCTCTTGCTGAGCAGATGGGTGCTGGAGTAGTTGGTGAAGCCGATCTGCGCCGTGTAGACCAGCGGGAAGGCGATGAACACCAGCATGCCGGCCACGCCGGGGAAGAGGTAGCGCCAGGCAAAGCCGTCGCGGCTGAGATACACGTAGAAGCCGGCCGTGAACAGCACCAACAGGCCAGCAGCCCAGGCGGCCTGGCCGGTCGTGTAGACGACGAAGACGAGATAGAGGGCCGCGGCGATGGCGGCCGCGACCACCGGCCAGCGCAGCAGCCTGGCCAGCTTCTCGGTCGGCGTGGGCGGCAGCGTGGAGTAGCTGCCCTGGCCCAGAGTGGAGGAAACGGCGTTCATTTGTTCAGCAGCATCCGTGCGGCGGCGCCGTCGAGCGCGTCCTTGGGGCTTTGCAGTCCGTTGGTGATGGCTTCCAGCGCCGCGTCCATCGCGGTCCAGAAGCGGCCGACCTCGGGAATGTTGGGGATGGGGGCGCCGTTGCGAGCGTTGGTCATGCTTGCCGCGATCAGCGGGTTGACCGACAGCTCGGCATAGAAGGCCTTGTTGGCCGGCACGCCGATGGGCACGTTGGCGTCCAGCACCTTCAGGGCCTCGGGGCGCATCAGGTGGTTCTCGAGGAACTCCTTGGCGATGTCCTTGTTCTTGCTGGGCGCCGAGATCATGCAGCCCAGCACGCCGACGAAGCTCTTGCTCGGTTTGCCGGCGACGACGGCCGGGATGGCCCCGACGCCGATGTCGATGCCGGCCCTCCTGGCGTTGTCCCAGGCCCAGGGGCCGGAGATCATCATGGCCACCTCGCCGCGGGCGAAGGCGGCCTCCATCTCGGAGTAGCGCGCGCCCCGGGGCATGTGGCCCTCCTTGATGAGGCGGTCGATCGTCTGTGCGCCGGCCAGCGCGCCCGCGTTGTTGACGTCGACCTGCCTGGGGTCGAAATCGCCCTGCGCATCACGGCCGAAGATGACCCCGCCCGCGCCGGCCAGCATGGGCCAGGTGAAGAAGCTCTTGTTGTAGTCCCAGAGGATGGCGTGCCTGCCCTGGGCCTGGAGCTTGTTGTCGATGGCGATCACGTCGTCCCAGGTCGCCGGCGGGGTGGGCACCAGGGCCTTGTTGTAGATGAGGCCGATGGTCTCGATCGCGATCGGGTAGGCCCAGATGTGGCCGCGGTAGCTGACGGCGGCCCAGGCCTGGTCCTCGACCTCGGCCTTGAGCCTGGCCGACGGGCGCAGCGGCGTCAGCAGGCCGGCCTTCGCCCATTCGCCGACGCGGTCGTGCGGCCAGCAGAAGATGTCCGGGCCCTTGCCGGCACCGGCCGCCTGCTGGAACTTGTCGGTGGGGTCGACCGGGTGCTCGACGACGACCTTGACGCCCGAGACCTTCTCGAAGGCGTTGCCCACCTTCTGCAAGCCGTTGTAGGCCTTGTCGCCGTTGATCCAGATGAGCAGCCGGGGCGTGTCCGCCAGTGCCGACCCCGCGGCCAGCGTGGCCGCGAAAAGCAGTGCCTTCAAGTTCATGCCGAGAGCTCCGGCGCGGCGAGCCGGCGCAGGGCCTTGCCGTCGGCGTCGAACACATAGAGCGCCTCGGCCGGCAGGTGCAGGTTCAGCGCCTGGCCGCTGCGCAGGCGGTCGGCGCCGTTGCGGCCTTCGAACTGGCAGGTCAGCGCCTCCTCGACGCCAGGGTAGGGGCAGTACGCGAAGGTGGTGCCACCCAGCGACTCGACGAAGGCGACCGTGCTCTGCAGCTGGTTGCCCTGGCCTTCGGTGCGGATGTGCTCCGGGCGCACGCCCAGGGTCACCTTGTCGCCGACTTGCGCGGCGCTGCCGTCCACGCGGGCCTGCAGCACGACATTGCCGCCGCTGAGCTTCACGTCGACATGGCCGGCCTCGATGGCGACCAGCTCGCCTTCGATGAAATTCATCTTGGGGCTGCCGATGAAGCCTGCCACGAAGAGGTTGCGCGGGTGCTCGTAGAGCTCCAGCGGCGAGCCGACCTGCTCGACCTTGCCGGCCGACAGCACGACGATGCGGTCGGCCAGCGTCATGGCCTCCACCTGGTCGTGGGTCACATAGATCATCGTGGTCTTCAGGTCCTCGTGCAGCTTGGCGAACTCGTAGCGCATGCGCACGCGCAGGGCGGCATCGAGGTTCGACAGGGGCTCGTCGAACAGGAAGACCTCGGGCTTGCGCACGATGGCGCGGCCGATGGCGACACGCTGGCGCTGGCCACCGGACAGGTCCTTGGGCTTGCGATCCAGCAGATGCTCGATGTGGAGAATCTTTGCGGCGTTGCGCACCGCCGTCTCGATCTCCGCCTTGGGCACCTTGGCCAGCTTCAACCCGAAGGCCATGTTGTCGAACAGATTCATATGCGGGTAGAGCGCATAGGACTGGAAGACCATCGCGATGCCGCGTGCGCTGGGCGGCACGTCGTTGACGACACGCCCGCCGATGGTCAGCTCGCCGCCGGTGATCTCTTCCAGGCCGGCGATGGAGCGCAGCAGCGTGCTCTTGCCGCAGCCCGAGGGCCCCACGAACACCATGAATTCGCCGTCGCGGATCTCCAGGTCGATGCCGTGCAGGATGCGGATGTCGCCATAGGCTTTCTCCACGCCGGTCAGTCGAACATCTGCCACTTCTAACCTTTCTGTTGCCGGGCGCCCTGTTGCTGAACTACGCCGGCCTGTCTCGTCGAACGGGGCTCAAATTTCTCGTCTTCGCCCATCTTTGTAGACAATATACATTCGCAAGACGGCGTGAACAACAGAAAATTCCCGACTGAACCTTCATGAAACCCTTGTAGATCAAGTATTTGCGAATAGGTCCGGGTTTTCCCGATGTAGTCAAACTACACAACGGACCGGAGCTGTCCGATACTTCGTCCGACGCTGCCCGTCGAGTAGCATTCTTGCCCCCGTCGCTGGGGGCCGGCACTGATGAACACCCCAACCCGCCCGCCCGTTCAACGCAAGCCCAGCCCCAAGGCCTCCACCGCGATGAAGAAGACGACTGCCCTCTCCGCCGAAGACAAGGCCCTGCGTGCGGCCTTCGAGGCTGCCTATGAGCGTGAGCTGTCCCAGTCCAGCCATGGCGCCACGCCGCAGGCGGCCCTGCATGCCGCGGCCATCGCTTGCCGCGAGACGCTGGCCCGCCGCTGGGCCGCCACGCAAGCCGCCGACGCCCAGCGCGGCGACAAGGCCCCGGTGCGCCGGGTGCACTATCTGTCGATGGAATTCCTGATGGGCCGCGCGCTGTCCAACGCGCTCGCCGCGCTGAAGCTGGCCGAGCCGCTGGGCGCCAAGCTGGCCGAGCAGGGCCTGGCCTTGGGCGACGTCCTGGAGCGCGAGCCCGATGCGGCCCTGGGCAATGGTGGCCTGGGCCGCCTGGCGGCCTGCTTCCTGGATTCCTTCGCCGAACTGGAGCTGCCGTCCTTCGGCTACGGCCTGCGCTACCGCTACGGCACCTTCGCCCAGGTCATCCAGCAGGGCCGCCAGCTGGAGCAGCCCGACGACTGGACGCGCGACACGCCCGCCTGGGAACTGCCGCGCCACGACCTGCGCTATCAGGTGGGCTTCGGCGGCCGCGTCGAGGTGGACGCCTCGGGCGTGCGCCGCTGGATGCCGGCCGACAGCATCGAGGCCCAGGCCTTCGACTTCGTCGTGCCTGCCCACCACAGCCAGCGCGTCTCCACGCTGCGCCAGTGGCAGGCGACGGCCGCGCCCATCGAGTTCAAGCCCTTCTGCGATGGCGACTACGCCCGCGCCGCCCGCCACCAGGTGCTGGCCGACGCGCTGAACTGGGTGCTCTACCCGGACGACTCCACCGAAGCCGGCCGCGAGCTGCGCCTGAAGCAGGAGGCCTTCCTCGTCAGCGCCTCGCTGCAGGACCTGATCGCCCGCCATCTGCGCGAGTTCGGTTCGCTGCACAACCTCGGCAAGACCAACGCCATCCACCTCAACGACACGCATCCGGCCCTGGCGCCCGCCGAGCTGATGCGCCTGCTGCTGGACGAGCACGGCCTGGGCTGGGACGAGGCCTGGAAGATCACCCGCCAGGCGGTGGCTTATACCAACCACACGCTGATGCCCGAGGCGCTGGAGACTTGGGCCGTGCGCATGTTCGAGAGCCTGCTGCCGCGCCACCTCGAGATCATCTACGAGATCAACCACCGCTTCCTGGACGAGCTGCAGCAGCGCTTCCCCGGCGACCACGCGCTGGCCGCGCGCGTGTCGCTGATCGACGAAGGCAGCCATGGCGGCGAGCGCCGCGTGCGCATGGCCTCGCTGGCCTTGGTGGCCTCGCACCGCGTGAATGGCGTGGCCGCGCTGCATTCGGAGCTGATGGTGCAGACCATCTTTGCCGACTACGCCCGCATCTGGCCCGAGCGCTTCCACAACGTCACCAACGGCGTCACGCCGCGGCGCTGGCTGCAGCAGGCCAACCCGGCCCTGTCCGCGCTGCTGGACAGCCGCATCGGCGAGGGCTGGCGCAAGGACCTGGCCGAGCTGGGCGAGCTGAAGGCCCTGGCCGCCAACCGCGAGCTGGGCGAGGAATTCCTGGCCGTCAAGCGCGCCAACAAGGAGCGCCTGGCCGCCGTCATCCGCCGCGAGCTGGGGCTTTCGGTCAACCTGGACAGCCTGTTCGACATCCAGATCAAGCGCATCCACGAGTACAAGCGCCAGCTGCTGAACATCCTGCACGTCGTCGCCCGCTACCAGGCCATCCGCGACAACCCGGACGCGAACTGGGTGCCGCGCACCGTCATCATTGCCGGCAAGGCGGCCTCGGCCTACCAGACGGCCAAGAGCATCGTGCGCCTGGCGCACGACGTGGCCCGCGTCATCAACAGCGACCCGCGCGTGGGCGACAAGCTCAAGCTCGTCTTCCTGCCCAACTACGGCGTCACGCTGGCCGAGAGCATCATCCCGGCGGCAGACCTGTCCGAGCAGATCTCGACGGCCGGCACCGAGGCCTCGGGCACTGGCAACATGAAGTTCGGCATGAACGGCGCGGTCACGATCGGCACCTGGGACGGCGCCAACATCGAGATGGCCGAGGCCATGGGCGTGGAGAACATGTTCGTGTTCGGCCTTCGCGCCGACGCGGTCGCGAAGATCAAGCAGCTGGGCTACGACCCGCGCCTGTATGTCGAAGAGAATCGCCAGCTCAAGCGCGTCATCGACGCCATCGCAGCGGGTGTCTTCAGTAACGGCGATACCGAGCGCTATCGCGCCCTCGTGGACAGCCTGTTGCACCGCGACGTCTACCTGCTGATGGCCGATTTCGCCGATTACGTCGCTACCCAGGCCAAGGTCGATGCGCTGTTCGCCGACCGCGCTGCCTGGGCCGAGCGAGCCCTGCGCAATATCGCCGGCATGGGCCCGTTCTCGTCCGATCGCACGATCGCCGAGTACGTGGACCGTGTCTGGTCCGTGAAATCCTTGAACTGAACCAATGCTGAACGACGCCGACCTCGACGCTCTGCTGGCGGGCCGCCATGCCGATCCCTTTTCCCGGCTGGGCCTGCACGCGGACGACGATGGCCGGCTCTGGGTGCGCGCGCTGCTGCCTGGCGCGGCCGAGGTGGCGCTGCTGGATGCCGGCAGTGGCAAGCGCATCGTCGAGCTGGGGCAGCGCCGCGCCGGCTTCTTCGAGGCCCAGGTGCCGCGGCGCAAGCACCGCTTCGACTACCGCCTGGCCGTGAACTGGGCCGGTGGCGGGGAGGGCGTCTATGCCGACCCCTATGCCTTCTACCCCCAGCTCGGCGACGAGGAGTTGCAGGCCTTTGCCGAGGGGCGCAACTTCCGCCCCTGGCTGAGCCTGGGGGCCCATCTCGTCACGCATGGCGACGTCAGCGGCGTGCGCTTCGCGACCTGGGCGCCGAACGCACGGCGCGTCAGCGTCGTCGGCAGCTTCAACAACTGGGACGGCCGCCGCCACCCGATGCGGCTGCGCCACCAGGCCGGCGTGTGGGAGATCTTCGTGCCGCATGCGGCCGAGGGCGACCTCTACAAGTTCGAGATCGTCAACGGCAACGGCGCCTTGCTGCCGCTCAAGGCCGATCCCTATGCGCGCCGCGCCCAGCTGCGGCCCGAGACGGCCAGCATCGTCGCGCCCCTGCCCGAGCCGACGCCGCTGCCGCGCCAGCGCGAGCGCGCCAACCGGCGCGAGTCGGCCATCAGCGTCTACGAGGTGCATGCCGCCTCCTGGCGTCGCGGCGTGGCGGGCGACTTCCCGACCTGGGACGAACTCGCCGAACAGCTGCCCGCCTACGCGGCCGACCTGGGCTTCACCCATGTGCAGCTGATGCCCATCAGCGAGCACCCCTTCGACGGCTCCTGGGGCTATCAGACGCTGGGCATGTATGCGCCCAGCGCCCGCTTCGGCCCGCCCGAGGGCTTTGCCCGCTTCGTGAAGGCCTGCCACGACCAGGGCCTGGGCCTGCTGCTGGACTGGGTGCCGGCCCATTTCCCCGTCGACACCCATGGCCTGGCCGAGTTCGACGGCACGCGGCTCTACGAATACGCCGACCCCAAGGAAGGCTTCCACCGCGACTGGAACACGCTGATCTACAACTTCGGCCGCACCGAGGTGCGCGAGTTCCTGATCGGCAGCGCGCTCTACTGGATCGAGCGCTGGGGCGTGGACGGCCTGCGCGTGGACGCCGTGGCCAGCATGCTCTACCGCGACTATTCGCGGCCCGAGGGGCAGTGGATTCCCAACATCCGCGGCGGGCGCGAGAACCTGGAGGCCATCTCGCTGCTGCGCGAGATGAACGAACACGTCGGCGAGGTGGAAGGCGCGATCTCGGTGGCCGAGGAGAGCACCAGCTTCCCCGGCGTCTCGGCGCCCACCTATGCGGGCGGCCTGGGCTTCCACTACAAGTGGAATATGGGCTGGATGAACGACACCTTGCGCTACATGGCCGAGGACCCGATCAACCGCCGCTGGCATCACGACAAGATGACCTTCGGCCTGATTTATGCGTTCAGCGAGAACTTCATGCTGCCCATCTCGCACGACGAGGTCGTGCACGGCAAGGGCAGCATGCTGGCCAGGATGCCGGGTGACGACTGGCAGAAGTTCGCCAACCTGCGCGCCTACTACGGCTTCATGTGGGGCCACCCGGGCAAGAAGCTGCTCTTCATGGGCCAGGAGTTCGCTCAAGCCCAGGAATGGAACCACGCCGAGGGCCTGCCCTGGGGCCTGCTGGAGGACGATCGCCATGCCGGCGTGCAGCGCCTGGTGCGCGACCTGAACAAGCTCTACCGCGAGCAGTCGGCCCTGCACCGGCTGGACTGCGAGAGCGGCGGCTTCGAGTGGATCAGCTCCCATGACGCCGAGCACTCCATCTACGCCTGGGCGCGGCGCGATGGCACGGGCCGCATGGTCATTGTCGTCTGCAACATGACGCCGGTGCCGCGCGAGGGCTACTCGCTGGGCGTGCCCGACGGCGTGACCGCCTGGCGCGAGGCGCTCAACACCGATTCGGCCTACTACGGCGGCAGCAATATGGGCAACGGCGTGGCCGCCGCCGGCCTGCCGGTGCAGGCCCAGCCGGCGCATGGCCGGCGCCTGTCCATCACGATCAATCTGCCGCCGCTGGCGACGCTGTTCTTCGTCCCGATCTAGCCCTGGTTCGAATGGCGCATCTGCCCGATCTGCAACCCGGCTGGCACGAGCCGCTGGGGGCGCTCGCCCGCGATGGCGGCGTGAACTTCGCCGTGTTCAGCGAGAACGCCAGCGCCATCGAGCTCTGCGTGTTCGATGCCGAAGGCCAGCGCGAGCTGCGCCGCTACCGGCTGGTAGGCCCGTCCGATGGTGTCTTCCACGGCTTCCTGCCCGGCGTCGGCCCCGGCCTGGTCTATGGCCTGCGCGCGCACGGCCCCTATGCGCCCGAGCAGGGCCACCGCTTCAACCCGCACAAGCTGCTGCTGGACCCTTATGCGCGCGAGATCGTCGGCCACTTCGGCTGGCGCGCCGAGCACCATGGCTACGAGCTCGGCCATCCGGAGGGTCCGCGCTCGCTGGACACGCGCGACAACGCCACCCATGCGCTGAAGGCGCGCGTGGCCCCGCCGCCGGTGGCCCATGCACGTGCCCATCAGCCGCGCCGCGCGCCGGCCGAGGTCGTGCTCTACGAGGTGCACGTCAAGGGCTTCTCCCAGCTGCTGCCCGGCGTGCCCGAGGCGCTGCGCGGCAGCTATGCCGGCCTGGCGCATCCGGCCTCCATCGCCCACTTCAGGCGCCTGGGCGTGACGACGCTGTCCCTGCTGCCGGTGCACTACTGCGTCGACGAACCCCATCTCGCCGAGCGCCGCCTGCACAACTACTGGGGCTACAACACGCTGGGCTTCTTCTGCCCGGATCCGCGCTGGGCCCGCGCCGAACACCGCGAGGACCCGGCCGCCGTGGCCGCCGAGTTCCGCCAGATGGTGGACGCCCTGCACGCGGCCGGCCTCGAGGTGGTGCTGGACGTGGTCTACAACCACACGCCCGAGGGCAACGAGTTCGGCCCCACGCTGTCCCTGCGTGGCCTGGACAACAAGAGCTATTACCGGCTCGTCGGCGGCGACTGGAGCCGCTACGAGAACCTGACCGGCTGCGGCAACACTCTGCATGCCTCGCACCCGCGCGTGACCCAGTTCGTGCTGGACTCGCTGCGCTACTGGGTCGCCGAGATGGGCGTCGACGGCTTCCGCTTCGACCTGGCTCCGGTGCTGGGCCGCAGCTCGCATGGCTTCGACCCCGGCGCCGCCTTCTTCACCGCGCTGCGCCAGGACCCGGTGCTGGCCGGCGTGCACCTGATCGCCGAGCCCTGGGACGCGGCCTACGACGGCTACCAGGTCGGCCGCTTCCCGGGCCGCTTCCTGGAGTGGAACGACAAGTTCCGCGACGCGGTGCGCGGCTACTGGTTGGGCGCTGGCCCCGGCGTCGGCCGTGGCGAGTTCGCGCGGCGCTTCATGGCCTCCAGCGACGTCTTCCACCACGGCCAGCGCCTGCCGACGGCCTCGGTCAACTTCATCGCCGTGCACGACGGCTTCACGCTCGCCGACCTGACGAGCCACGCCGCCAAGCACAACCAGGCCAATGGCGAGGACAACCGCGACGGCCGCGACGGCGAGCTCTGCGCCAACTTCGGCGCCGAAGGCCCGACGGACGACGCCGACATCAACGCCACCCGCGCACGCGTGCGGCGCGCGCTGCTGGCCACGACCCTGCTGGCCCAGGGCACGCCCATGCTCTGCGCCGGCGACGAGATCGCCAACAGCCAGGGCGGCAACAACAACGCCTACTGCCAGGACAACCCGACGACCTGGCTGAACTGGGACCAGGCCGACGCCGGCATGACGGAACTCGTCGCGCAGCTGCTGGCCCTGCGCGCCGCCGAGCCGCTGCTGCGCCATCCGCGCTGGTTCGCGGCCGGGCCGGGCGAGGCCAGCATCGCCTGGTACGGCCCCAGCGGCCACGAGATGACGCCGCACGACTGGCATGACGCCGGCCAGCGCGCCTTCGGCGCCCAGCTGCGCGAGGCCTCCGCCCCCGCGCCGCGGCTGATGATCGTCTTCAACCCCGACCCCGCGCCGCTGCCCTTCCTGCTGTGCAACGGCCCCTGGCAGCTCGTTCTCTACAGCAGCGGCGAGTCCGCCGCGCCCCTCGTCCTCCCCGGCCAGCCGCTCAATGTGCCGGCCCGCTCTCTCCTCGTGCTGAGGCATCAATGAATCTCAATCAACGCTCCTCCGGTGTGCTGCTGCACATCACCTCGCTGCCCGGCCCGCATGGCATGGGCGACTTCGGCCCCGATGCCTACCGCTTCGTCGACTGGCTGCAGTCCGCCGGCCAGAGCGTCTGGCAGCTGCTGCCGACCACCCCCATTGGGCCCGGCGACAGCCCCTACCAGGGCGTGTCGGCCTTCGCCGGCAGCCAGTGGATGGTGGCGCTGGAGCCGCTGATCGCCAAGGGCTGGCTCGCCAAGCCGCAGCTGCCGGACTTCAAAGGCCAGCATGTCGACTATGGCCGCGTCACGCCCTGGCGCGAGCAGCAGCTGCGCGCCGCCGCCCAGGGCTTCTTCGCCAACGGCAGCGCCGAGGACCGCAAGGCCTTCGCCGCCTGGTGCGAGGCCGAGAAGAGCTGGCTGGACGACTACGTCCTCTTCATGGCCATCCGCTCGCCGCTGAACGGCCAGCCCTGGTGGGAGTGGAGCGAGGGCCTCAAGAAGCGCGAGCCCAAGGCCATCGCCGCGGCGCGCCAGGACTACGCGCAAGAAATAGCCTTCTGGCAGTTCGTGCAATGGCAGTTCGGCGTGCAGGCCGGCGCGCTCAAGGCCTATGCCAATGCGCGCGGCGTGCACGTCATGGGTGACCTGCCCATCTTCGTCGCCCACGACAGCGCCGATTGCTGGTCGCGCCCCGACCTCTACCATCTGGACGAGAACTTCCAGACCAGCGTCGTCGCCGGCGTGCCGCCCGACGACATGGGGCCGCTGGGCCAGCGCTGGGGCAACCCGCTCTACCGCTGGGACCGCATGGCCGCCGAGGACTACGCCTGGTGGACGGCACGCGTGAAGCGCGCGCTGAGTCAGGCCGACGTCTTCCGCATCGACCACTTCCGCGGCTTCGCCGGCTACTTCGAGATTCCCGCCAGCAGCCCCGACGCCAAGCAGGGCCGCTGGCTGACCGGCCCCGGCATGGCGCTGTTCGATGCCATCAAAAAGGCCCTGGGCCCACTGCCCATCGTCGCCGAGGATCTGGGCTTCATCACCGACGACGTGCACGCGCTGCGCGATGGCTGCGGCTTCCCCGGCATGAAGATCCTGCAGTTCGGCTTCGGCGCCGAGGCCGACCACGAGTTCCTGCCCCACAACTGGCCGCGCGCCGCCGTGGCCTACACCGGCACGCACGACAACGACACGGTGCGTGGCTGGTGGAACCAGGCCAAGCCTCGGGAACGCGCGTTCGTCGGCTCCTACCTCGCGTGTGGCGAGCAGGACATCCACTGGGCCATGATCCGCGCCTGCGCCAACTCGGTGGCCAATATGGCCGTCTACCCGCTGCAGGACGTGCTGGGCCTGGGCTCCGAGCACCGCATGAACGTCCCCGGCGTGCTCGGTGGCAACTGGGGCTGGCGCTTCCACTGGGGCATGCTGGGCCAGGAACCGGCGCGGGTGCTCGGGCTGATTACGGCAGCCAGCGGCCGCGGGCCCTTCGAACTGTTGAAGCTGCCTGCCTGAGTTCGCTTGACCGAACTCCCTGTATCAGGGGGTTCCAGGCTGCGCATTGCCTTTAAACCCGGCGCGGACCATTCGGTCCAGGGCGCCGGGAAGGTGGACTGCGCGGGTTCGCGAACCGCCGGGCGCCGGCTGTTCGTGGCAGGGGTATGCCTCTTTCGGCTCATGCCGAGGCCATCCGGCAGGTACTCGCCTGTCATGCTGGCTGCCTAGCATCCTGGGGAATTTTCGACCGCGAATTCAGCGCCTCCTTGGAAGATTCCCCATGAAGCTTGCCTCCATTGCCGCAGCAGCATTGCTTTTCGCCTCGTCGCTGGCCCATGCCGACACGCTGAACCTGGGCTCAGCCACGCTGTCGTATGACGGCAAGAGCTTCGGCGCGCTGTCCGGCTGGAGCACCACGGGCTTTTCGTGGACGACGCCGGACGCCGTCAATGTCTACAGCAGCGGTTCGCTGGCGACGACGCAGGTGCTGCTGCCCACGTTCACGCTGACGGCCAACAGCGGCTACACGCTGAGCGGCGCCTTCAGCGGTTTTCTCGGCAACCTGGCCTACACGGAGTTCGGCGGTGCCACCACGGGCATCCTGGCCTTTGCCGACGTGTCCGTGAACGGCGCGCCCGCCACCAGCATCTCCGGTGGCGTCGGCTGGGTGCAGCAGCACAGCAGCGGCGGCCTGAGCAGCGGCTACTTTGCCGGCAGCAGCACCACGCCCGACCTGGGCAGCTACCAGTCCATCACCATCAGCAACGCCCGCATCGTGCTGAGCGCCACGGGCGGTGTCTTCTCCTACATCCAGGCCAACAACCAGAACAGGCTGAGCTTCGGCTTCCAGGCGACGGCCGTGCCGGAACCCGAGAGCTATGCGCTGCTGATGGCCGGCCTGGGCGCGATCGGCTTGCTGGCGCGCCGCCGCCAGGGCTGATCGGGCCTGAGCCCGAACCGAAGAAAGGCCCCGCGGGGCCTTTCGCCGTTTCAGCGCCTGATTTCGAGGATCAGCGGGCTGCGGGCCGGCACGCTCAGCGAGCTGCCGACGACGAAGTCGCGCCCGCTCATCACGTCGCGGGCGTGGTCGCCCGGCTGCAGGCGTTCGGGGAAGCGCGCCGTCGGCAGCTCCACCGGCTTGCCGCCCTTGTTGAGCACGACCATGACGGTGTGCCCGGCGTCGTAGCGGAAGAAGGCGTAGCAGCCCTCCAGCGGCGCGTACTGCATCAGCGCGCCGTCGTGGATGACGGGCGCGGCCTTGCGCCAGTTGAAGAGGCGGCGCACCCAGTCCTGCATCTCGCGCTGTTCGCCCGTGAGGCCGGCGCCGGTGAAGGCGCTGGCCTCGTCGCCGGCCCAGCCGCCGGGCATGTCGGCGCGCACGCGGCCGTCGTCGCGCTCGACGGGGCTCTGCATCAGCAGCTCGGTGCCGTAGAAGACCTGCGGGATGCGCCGCGTGGTCGCCAGGTAGGCGAGGGCGATCTTCGTCAGGCCGACGTCGCGCCCGAGCAGCGAGAACAGGCGTGGCGTGTCGTGGTTGCCGTCGAAGAGGACGAGGTTGCCCGGCGCCGGGTAGACGAAGTCGTGGGCCAGGCCCTCGTAGAGCTTGGTCAGGCCGGTGTGCGGGCCGTCGGCTTCGGTCAGCGCGGCCAGCAGCTGCGTGTTCATCGGGAAGTCCATCATGCTGGGCGCGCTGGACGCATAGCCGTCATGGTTGCGCTTGCCGCGCTGCCAGTAGGCGACGACGGCCGGGTGCGGGCTCCACTCCTCGCCGACGATGTTCAGGCGCGGGTACTCCTGCATGACGCGGGCCGACCAGTGGCTGAGGAAGTCGCGGTCGGAGTAGGAATAGGTGTCGGTGCGGATGCCCGACAGCCCGGCGCTCTCGATCCACCACAGTGTCATCTGTGTCAGATAGGTCGCCAGCTCGGGGCGGCGCTGGTTCAGGTCCGGCATATGGGGCGTGAACCAGCCGTCGGTGAAGCGCTGGCGGTCGCTGGGCGCGGCATAGGGGTCCTGCAGCGTCATGCGCGCGTGGTGCGTCTCGGTGTAGCCCTGCTGCCACTGGTTCAGCCAGTCCGGCGCGGGCAGGTCGGCCATCCACCAGTGGCCGGCGCCGATATGGTTGAGCACGATGTCCTGGATGACGCCCACGCCGCGGGTGCGGGCCTCGCTCACGAAGGCCTGGAAGTCGTCGTTCGTGCCAAACCGCGGGTCGACCTTGTAGAAGTCGGTCGCCGCATAGCCGTGATAGCTGTAGGTGGCGCTGTTGTTCTCGACCAGGGGCGTCGGCCAGACCTGGGTGAAGCCCAGGCCCGCGATGTAGTCCAGGTGCTGGCGCATGCCGGCCAGGTCGCCGCCGTGGCGGCCCCCCGGGCTGGCGCGGTCCCGGCCTTCCTTCATGCCGCCCTGGCTGCCGCTGCCGCCCTGGGCGAAGCGGTCGGGCACGACGAGGTAGATCGCGTCCCTGGGGCCGAAGCCCTCGCGCTCGGCCGAGCCCGGCATGCGGGCCCGCAGCGGGTAGCGCAGCGTGGTGCCGGCCAGGTTCAGCACGAGCTCGCCGGGCCGGGCGTCGGGGCCGATGTCGAGATCGACGAACAGGTAGTTGGCGCTGGCGGCGCGGTGGCTGGCCTTCAGCGTCACGCCGGGGTAGGGCGCCAGCGTAGGCTTCGCGTCGGCGATGCCGCTGCCGTGCAGCATCAGTTGCAGGGAAGTGTCGCGCATGCCGACCCACCAGTTGGGCGGTTCGACATGCTGCAGGCCGGCGGCCAGGGTGTTCAGGCTCATCGAGAGGGCGGCAAAAAGGCTGAGAAGGGTTTTCATCGGTCGCTCAGGCGGTAGACCTGCACGGACAGCGGCGGCAGCGCGGCGCGCGCCTGCGGGGCGGCACCGGCCTTGGGAAAGAGCGCTCGGGCATGCGCGGGCAGGTCCAGCGCGGCCGGCGTGTCGCCGTAGTTGATGGCGACGAGGACGCGTTCCGCGCCGTGCACGCGCTGGAAGCTCCAGACCTGGCCATCGACATGGTCGGCCTCGTAGCGGCCGAGCGTCAGCGCGTTTGATGCGCGGCGCAGCGCGATCAGCTCGCGGTAGAAGTTGAACAGCGAACCGGGCTCGCGCTGCTGGGTCTCGGCGTTGTGGCGGCTGCGGTTCAGCGCCAGCGGGCGGAAGGGCTGCGGGCTCGTCGTGAAGCCGCCGGGGCCGTGGTTGGCGGGTGTCCAGCTCATCGGCGCGCGCAGCGGTTCGTCGGCCTTGGCGTCGATGCCGGCCTGGCCGATCTCCTCGCCGTAGTAGGCGAAGGGCGTGCCCGGCAGCAGCAGATAGCTGGCGGCGGCGAGGCGGTAGCGGGCCTCGTCGCCGTGCAGTTGGTCCCACACGCGCTGGCCGGTGAAGATGTCGTGGTTGTGCAGGAAGGTCGCCATCGTCGGCGACATGCTGCGGTAGTAGTCGGCCACGCGCTGCACGGCCGCGGCGTCGCCCCGGGCGGCCTTCATCAGCTCGTAGTTCTGGTTGAAGGCGAAGGCGCCGCCACAGACCTCGGGCGCGCCGTAGGCGATGGGCTCGGCCGTGGCCTCGCAGACGACGTAGCGGCCGGGGTAGCTCTTGATGAGGTCCTGGAAATGCTTGGTCAGCGCGCGGCTCTCGGGCTGGTCGTTCCAGTCCTTGGCGCTGTTCTCGATCATGTGGGGCACGGCGTCCAGCCGGTAGCCGTCCAGGCCGCGGTTGAGCCAGAAGCGCAGCGAGTCCTCGTGGTATTGCACGACGACCGGGTTGCGCAGGTTGAAGTCGGGCATGTGCGGCCCGAAGGTGCCGAAGTAGATGTCGGGCGAGCCGGGCTTGAAGGGCGGCAGGTCCTTCCACTCGCCGGCCCAGTTCCAGGGCTGGGTGGCGGCGTCGTACCAGGGCAGCTTGCCCCAGATGTCCCAACCCGGGCCGGGGTCGGGGTTCCAGACGAACCAGCTGCGCCAGGGGCTGCTGCGGTCCTTCAGCGCTGCCTGGAAGGGCGGGAACTGCCAGGACGCATGGTTGATGACGTAGTCCATCACGATGCCGATGCCGCGCTTGTGGGCCTCGCGGATCAGCTCGTCGAAGTCGGCCAGCGTGCCGTACTGCGGCTCGATGCTGCGGAAGTCGGTCGTCGCATAGCCGTGGTCGTGGTCGGCGCTGGCGGTGATGGGCATCAGCCACAGGCCGCTGACGCCGAGCGCCTTCAGATAGTCCAGCCGCCGGGTCAGGCCGCGCAGGTCGCCGATGCCGTCGCCGTCGCTGTCCTGGTAGCCACGGACGAAGACCTCCATGAAGACGCCCTGCTGCCAGTGGGCGGGCAGGGTGCTGGGCTGGGGCCGGGCCGGCACGGGGCGGGTGTCGAGCTGGGCCTGGGCCGTCAGGGCGCCGGCCAGGGCCAGGCTAGTCAGCAGCTTCGATGCATTCATGTACTCAAACTACTTTAAGTCAGGCTGCTGAGCATATCGGTCTTGCCGGAGTTTGCGCCATAGTGATTTCTATGCATGTAGTTTTGCTACTATTTTAAAAACGACAAGGAGACCCTGATGTCTGCACGCCTTGCGCTGACCGCGCTGCTGGGCCTGGCCCTGCTGGCCGATGCCGCCTGGGCCGATGAGCTGGCCGACTGCAATGCCGCCGTGCCCGAGCCGTCCACTGCCGCGCGCCCGCTGGCCGAGGCCTACTGGCTGGACGCGCACACGCTGCAATGGCCGGGGCTGAAGCTGCGGCCGGGCGAGCGGGTGCGGCTGCATCACGCAGCCGCCGCCGGCATGCGGGCGGTGCCGGGCGAGCCGGTGGCCGGCGGCGATGGCGCGGTCGATCTGGTGGCTGCCGCAGCGGCGTTGCCGGCGCGCTTCCGCTTCATCGGCGACGGCCCGCGCTTCACCGTCGCCGGGGCGGATGTGGCCGCGCTGCTGCGCGAGCAATTGCTGCTGGTTCACGAGGCGGAGGATGGCCGCGTCATCGAGGCGACGGGTATGCAGCTTGCCGGGGCGCTGGACGACCTCTATGCAGTGGCCGAGCGGGTCGACGACCTCGGCGTCCATCCCGCCCGGGCGCAGACGCGCTTCGCCGTCTGGGCGCCGACCGCACAGCGCGTGCTGCTGTGCCGCCATGCCGGCCCCGGTGCGCCGGCCAGCGCCGTGGACGCGATGCGCCTCGACTCGGCCACCGGCGTCTGGCGTGCCGAACTGCCGGGCGACCTGAGCGGCCAGGCCTACCGCTATCTCGTCGATGTCGTGACGCCGACGCATGGCCGCGTGCGCAATCTCGTCACCGACCCCTACTCGGTCGCGCTGACGGCGGATTCGCAGCTCAGCCTCGTCGCCGACCTGGCCTCGCCCGCGCTGAAGCCGCGCGGTTGGGACGTGACACCCCGCCCTGGCCGCGTGAAGGCGGCCACCGACCAGCTCATCTACGAGCTGCATGTGCGCGACTTCTCTGCCAGCGACGCCAGCGTGCGCCCGGCCTGGCGCGGCAAATACCTGGCCTTCACCGAGCCCGCCTCCAACGGCATGAAGCATCTGAAGGCGCTGGCCAAGGCCGGCCTGACCGACGTGCACCTGCTGCCCGTCTTCGACTTCGCCAGCGTGCCCGAGCGCGGCTGCCGGACGCCCGAGGTGCCGGCCGGTGCGCCCGACGGCGAGGCCCAGCAGGCCGCCGTGATGGCCGTGGCGGCAGATGACTGCTTCAACTGGGGCTACGACCCCTGGCATTTCGGCGTGCCCGAGGGCAGTTATGCGACGGACCCGCTCAAGCGCGTCGTCGAGTTCCGCCAGATGGTGATGGCCCTGCACCGGGCCGGCCTGCGCGTCGGCATGGACATGGTCTACAACCACATGGCCGCAGCCGGCCAGGCGCCGAAGTCCGTGCTGGACCGCCTCGTGCCGGGCTACTACCACCGCCTGAATGCCAAGGGCGAGATCGAGCGCTCGACCTGCTGCGACAACACGGCCACCGAGAACCGCATGATGGCCAAGCTGATGATCGATTCGGCGGCGCAGTGGGTGCGCGAGTACCGGATCGACTCGATGCGCTTCGACCTGATGGGCCACCAGCCGCGCGAGGCGATGGAGAGGCTGCAGGCGCGCGTCGACGCCGAGGCCGGCCGGCCGGTGCAACTGCTGGGCGAGGGCTGGAATTTCGGCGAAGTGGCCAACGGCGCGCGCTTCGTGCAGGCCTCGCAGCTGAGCCTGAACGGCAGCGGCATCGGCACGTTCAGCGACCGCGGGCGCGATGCGGCGCGAGGTGGCGGTGCGGGTGAGGGCGGAGACGACAGCGTGCGCCGCCAGGGCTGGCTCAACGGCCTGGTCTACGCGCCCAATGCGCTTGCCGCGGCCGCGCCGGCCCGGCCCGAGGAACTTCTGACCGCGGCCGACATGATCCGCGTCGGCCTGGCGGGCTCGCTGCGCAGCTACGAGCTGCTGACCTGGCGCGGCGAGAAGAAGCGCCTCGACCGGATCGCCTATGGCGACCAGCCGGCCGGCTACGCCTCGCAGCCGGGCGAGGTCGTCAACTATGTCGAGAACCACGACAACCAGACGCTGTTCGATATCGGCGCGTTGAAGTTGCCGCTGGGCACCTCGCGCGCGGACCGGGCCCGCGTGCAGATGTTGGGCGCTGCCCTGGTGGCTTTCAGCCAGGGCGTCGCCTATTTCCATGCCGGCCAGGACATCCTGCGCAGCAAGAGCATGGACCGCAACAGCTACGACTCGGGCGACTGGTTCAACCGCATCGACTGGAGCTACCGGAGCAACCACTTCGGCAGCGGCCTGCCGCCCCGGCGCGACAACTTCGGCCAGGGTGGCCGCGACTGGGCGCTGGCGCGCGAACGCCTGGCCGACCCATCCATCGCGCCCGGTCCGGCCGAGATCGCCTGGGCGCGCGATGTCTTCCGCGACCTGCTGAGGATCCGCGCGAGCACGCCGCTGCTGCGGCTGCCGAGCGCTGCGGAGATCGAGAAGCGGGTCAGCTTCCCGGGCAGCGGCGCCGGCCAGAACCCGGTGCTGGTCGCGATGCGCGTCGATGGCCGCGGCCTGGCTGGTGCCGGCCACCGGGCGCTGCTGGCGCTGATCAATGTCTCGCCGGCGGCCCAGGTTCTGGAGTTGCCCGAGGCGGTGCAGGAGCGCTGGACGCTGCACCCCGTGCAGCGCCAGGGTGCCGACGCGCGCGTGCGCCGCGAGGCGCGGGCCCGGGCCGGCAGCTTCGAGGTGCCGGCCCGCAGCGCGGCGGTCTTCGTGCTCGACTGACGCGAGGTTTCGGCCTGGAACTTCGGGCCGCAGCGCCTGCATGTCACCAGCAGTGTGGGCCTGTTCTTTGCATCTCCTTTCTCGATGTCGACGCAGGTAGTTTTGCTACCTATTGATGGCTGAATCCTGCTTGGATATGTCATCGATGCTGAGTAATCTTGTGTAATCGAACCACGGGAAAGCACCGAATGTTGATGTAGTTTTATTTCATAAACTGCCGTGCAATTCGCCCCGCGACGACGGGGATGGCATGCCGGAGACAACATGCGCGCCCTGAAACACTGCATCTGGACCCTGGTTCTGGCCCTCGGCCTCGCCGCCTGCGGCGGAGGAGGAGGCGGCGGTGGGGCTACAGCCGACCCCACGCCGGCGCCGCCGGCCGGGCTGGACGTCGGCAACGACACCGCCTTCCAGAAGATCTTGTCGGCCCAGGCCACCGCCCCGGCGGCCAGCGCCCCCACGGGCGGCACGGCGACGACGCTGACCATCCACTACCGCCGCCCCGCCGGCGACTACACCGGCTGGCAGCTGCACCACTGGGGCTCCGCCGCCCCCGTGACCTGGAACGCCGGTCGCAATGCCGACGGCACGGACGCCTTCGGCGTCTTCTACAACGTGCCGCTGGCCGCGCAGACGGGCACCGTCGGCTACCTCTTCCACAACGGCGACGTGAAGGACGATGGCGGCGCCGACCAGAGCTATGTGCTGAGGGCCGGCGCCAACGAGATCTGGCGCATCCAGGGCGACACGGCCACTTATGCCGCCAACCCGCTGGGCGCGGCAGCGCCCGACCTCGCCACGGTGCGCGTGCACTACAAGCGTTTCGACGGCAACTTCCCGGCCTGGGGCCTGCACCTGTGGTCGGGCAGCGGGCTGGACACGTCCGCGCTGCCAGCCGGCGTCACCATCGGCGACTGGGCCAACGCGGTGGCCTTCGGCAAGATGGCCAACTACAGCTCGCCCAATGCCGGCGAGGTGGTCTTCGACCTGCCGGTGCTCAACCCCAAGGACGACGCCAGCCGCACGGCGTTGGAGTTCATCATCCACGGTGTCGCGCCCAACCAGGACGACAAGGACGGTCGCACCAACAACATCCATGTCGACTACAGCGCGCTGACGATCAAGAGCCAGCTCGCCGAGGTCTGGCTGGTGCAGGGTGACGCCCAGGTCTACCTCGCGCCGCCGGACACGCGCAGCGTCTCGACGCTCGACGCCAAGGCCTATTGGCTGACCAAGGCCCTCATCCAGTGGCCGCAGGTGGATGCCGGCGGCACGTTCAAGCTCTACCACTCGGCCACGGCCCAGATCACGGCCGTCATGGGCGCCACGGTGGCCGGCGCCGACGGTTCCATCACGCTGGACCGCTTCACCACCAGCGTGCCCACGGCCGCGGCGACGCGCTTCAAGTTCATCGGCAGCGGCGTCGTGTTGACGGTCAGGGATGCCGACTTGGCGCAGCTGGCCGACCTGCACAGGCAGCAGCTCGTGCTGGTGCAGGAAGACGCCAGCGGCAATGTGCAGAACGCCACCGCCGCCCAGACGCCCGGCGCGCTGGACGAGCTCTACGCGGCGGCCGCCAATGTCAATGACCTCGGCGTGACGGTCGCCGGCGGCCAGACCGTCTTCAAGCTCTGGGCGCCGACGGCGCAGAAGGTCACCGTCTTCACCTACGACACGGGCACGGGCGACGCGAAGACCGTCGACACGCTGGCCTTCGACGCCGCCACCGGCGTGTGGGCCGTGACCAAGGCCGGCGACCTGTCCGGCAAGTACTACCGCTTTGCCGTCGAGGTCTTCGTGCGCGGTGTGGGCATCGTGCGCAACCTCGTGACCGATCCCTACTCGGTCAGCCTGACGACCGACTCCAAGCGCAGCTACATCGCCGACCTCGGCGCCGCCAGCCTCAAGCCCGCGGGCTGGGACAGCGCGCCCGTGTCCACCAAGGTGGCCGCGCAGACGGACATGGCCATCTACGAGCTGCACATCCGCGACTTCTCGGCCAACGACACCAGCGTCAGCGCCGCCAACCGCGGCAAATACCTGGCCTTCACCGAGGCCGGCTCCAATGGCATGAAGCATCTCAAGGCCCTGGCCGATGCCGGCCTGACCGACGTGCACCTGATGCCGACGTTCGACTTCGCGACCGTGCCAGAAAGCGGCTGCACGACGCCGAGCATCAGTGCCGCCACCGGTGCGCCCGACGCCGAGACCCAGCAGGCCCTCGTCGCCGCCACCGCCGCCACCGACTGCTTCAACTGGGGCTACGACCCCTACCACTACAACGCCCCGGAGGGCAGCTATGCCAGCGACGCGAGCGACGGCGCCAGGCGCATCGTCGAGTTCCGCCAGATGGTGCTGGGCCTGAAGAATGCCGGCCTGCGCGTGGGCATGGACGTGGTCTACAACCACACCACCGCCTCCGGCCAGAACGAGAAGTCGGTGCTGGACCGCATCGTGCCCGGCTACTACCACCGCCTGGACGCGGCCGGCAAGGTGACGACTTCGACCTGCTGCGACAACACCGCCACCGAGAACCTCATGATGGGCAAGCTCATGAGCGACTCCGTGCTGCAGTGGGCGCGCGACTACAAGATCGACTCCTTCCGCTTCGACATCATGGGCCACCTGCCGCGCCCGGTGATGGAGGCGATCAAGGCCAGGCTCAAGACCACGCTGGGGCGCGACATCCAGCTCATCGGCGAGGGCTGGAACT
The DNA here is from genome assembly GCF_004342485.1 of Roseateles saccharophilus. Taxonomy (GTDB): domain Bacteria; phylum Pseudomonadota; class Gammaproteobacteria; order Burkholderiales; family Burkholderiaceae_C; genus Pelomonas; species Pelomonas saccharophila. The sequence goes on along the minus strand of NZ_SMBU01000008.1, from coordinate 139,261 downwards.
TCGGCGAGGTGGCCGACGGCGCGCGCTTCGTGCAGGCCTCGCTCTACAGCCTCAACGGCTCGGGCATAGCCAGCTTCAACCCCATCATTCGCGACGCGGTGCGTGGCGGCTCGCCCTTCGACACGGGCAATGCCCTCGTCAGCAACCAGGGCTGGGTCAGCGGCCTGTTCTACGACCCCAATGCGCTGGGCGGCGGCCGCTCCAAGAGCGACCTGATGTGGCTGGGCGACCAGCTCAAGGCCTCGCTGGCCGGCAGCCTGAAGAGCTACCAGTTCACGACGAACTGGGACGCCACGGTCACGGCCGAGAGCCTGGGCAACTTCATCGGCTGGAGCAGCCAACCCGACGAGGTCGTCAACTACGTCGAGAACCACGACAACCAGACGCTCTTCGACATCCTGGCGCTGCGCCTGCCCACGACGACGAGCCGCGAGGACCGCGCCCGCGTGCAGCTGCTGGCCAATGCGCTGAACGCCTTCAGCCAGGGCGTGGCCTATTTCCACGCCGGCACCGACGTGCTGCGCAGCAAGAGCCTGGACCACAACAGCTACGACAGCGGCGACTGGTTCAACCGCATCGACTGGAGCTATCAGGACAACGGCTTCGGCTCCGGCCTGCCGGTGCAGAGCCAGAACGGCAGCGACTGGCCGGTGCTCAAGCCCTTCCTGGGCAACGCCGCGATCAAGCCTGCCCCCGGCGACATCGCCTGGATGCGCGACGCTTTCCGTGACCTGCTGAAGATCCGCGCCAGCTCCACGCTGTTCCGCCTGCGCACCGCCGACGACATCAAGGCGCGGCTCAGCTTCCTGAACACCGGTTCGGGCCAGAACCCGGTCGTCATCGCTGCCGCTCTGGACGGCAACGGCTATGCCGGCGCCGGCTTCAGGCGCGTCGTCTACCTCGTCAACGTCGGCACCAGCGAGCAGGTGCTGACGGCACCCAGCGAAGTGGGGCTGGCGCTGCAGCTGCATCCGGTGCACCTGGCCGCCGGTGCGGCCGACCAGCGCGTGGCCACGGGTGCCAAGTTCGACAGCGCGACCGGTCGGTTCACGCTGCCGGCGCGGTCGGCGGCCGTGTTCGTGCTGAATTGAAGCCCCCCCGGGGCGGTGGGGGCAGTGAAGCCGGAACGGAATTTGTCAGGATGACTCAAGACACGGGGGGCGGGCAGGGCTAAGCTTTCCAAGCCTGTTCATGGGCCCGTCACAGGGATCGGCGCCGCCGAAGCGAGCAGGCCATGAAGCGAGGAGACCTGCCATGAGGATTCCTGCCCTGATCGCCTCTCTCGCACTCGCCGCCGGCCTGGCCGGCTGCGCCGTCGAGCCCCAGGCCCGGCCTGGCACCGACGTCTTCGTCGACTCGGCGTTCAAGCCGCCCAGCGTGCCCATCGACCCGGCGTCGGCGATGGCGCTGACGCCGGCGATGAAGCAGTTCGCCGAGCACGAGATGGCCAGCGAGATCCGCGTCAAGGGCGTGCGCAACGGCCTCATCGACGCCCTCTACACCAAGGGCCGGCTACAGCTGGACTACGACAGCGAGGTCACGCGCACCGCCGCCGAAGCCTTCGACGCCCGCCGCGGCAACTGCATGTCGCTGGTGCTGATGACGGCCGCCTTCGCGCGCCACCTCAACCTGCCGGTGCGCTTCAACAGCGTCTACCTCGAAGAGAGCTGGACGCGCGCGCACAACATCTTCTTCGTCGCCGGCCACGTCAACATCAGCCTCGAGCGCTCGCGCCTGTCGACGACGTGGTCGTCGGTTTTCGGCGAACCGGAGCTGCTGACCATCGACTTCCTGCCACCCGAGCAGGTGCGCAACCATCGCAGCCGGGTCATCGACGAGTCCACCATCATCGCGATGTTCCTGAACAACCGCGCGGCCGAGGCCCTGACCGTTGGCCAGGTGGACGATGCCTACTGGTGGGCCCGCGCCGCCATCCTGACCGACTCGCGCTGGCTGGCGGCCTACAACACGCTGGCCGTGCTCTACCGCCGCAAGGGCCTGTACGACCGCGCCGAATCCACGCTGCGCGTCGTGCTGGAGCGCGAGCCGCTGAACATCCAGGCCATGTCCAACCTCATTCTGGTGCTCAGCGACACCGGCCGCCAGGCCGAGGCGCAGAACTACGCCAACCAGTTGGCCCAGATCCAGCCCGTGCCGCCGTACAAGTTCTTCGACGACGGGGTCGCCGCGATGAAGGCGGGCGAGTTCGCGACGGCGCGCCAGCTCTTCCGCAAGGAGGTGGCACGCGCGGCCTATGTGCCCGAATTCCACTTCTGGCTGGGCCTGGCCGACTGGGGCCTGGGCGACGTCAACGGCGCCCGCGGCGAGATCGCCAAGGCGCTGGAGAACAGCGCCACCGTCAAGGACCGGGAGCTCTACGGTGCCAAGCTGGCCTGGCTGAACGAACTGCGCGATCAGCAGCGGCGCCGGGAGTTGCTGCTGGCGCCGCGGCCGGGTTCCTAGGCCCTAGATCGGCGCCAGCCCGTGCCGGGCCCGCGCGCGCGCGCAGGCCGCGTCGCCTATGCCCATGGGCGCACGCTCGCCGAATTCGCGGCAGGGCGAGGGGCGCCATTCGTGGATGCCGCAGCTCGCCCGCGCGCCCACCTGGCCGCTGAACGCCGCGCAGCGCGGCTGGGCGTGGTCGGTGCCGCGCATGCGCACGAGCCGGCCGGTCAGCTCCACCGCCAGCCCGTCGGGCACGCGGCCGCCCTCGCTCTCCAGCTCGCTGCGGTCGAAATCGACCCGGAAGCTCGCGCAGCAGGCGCCGCAGCTCAAACAGGGGTTGTCGCTCATGCGGCCAGTGTAGGCAGGATGGTGATGAGCCGCGCTCAGCGCACAAAGGGGTTCGCCGTCGCGAACCACAGCCCGATGCCGGTGGCGATGATGAAGGCGCCGTCCGTCACGCCGACGGCCAGGAAAAACTTGGTCTGCAGCTCGGGTGCGAGCTCGGGCTGGCGGGCGATGCCCTCCAGCAGCTTCATGCTGGCCAGGCCGATGCCCAGGCAGGAGCCGAAGGCGGGGATGCCGATCAGCAGTGCGACGGCGAGGGGCAGCGAATCGAAGGCGGGCATCTGGACTCCTTGGTGTTGATGTGGGCAAGTCTGATGTCCCACCGTCCATGCGTCGATGACTCGCCAGGTCGTTGACGCCGGCCTGGCCTGTGCCGTCAAAGAAGTGGAGATTGCCAATATTTGTAGTAATCTCTACTTCATGAAATGGTTGCTACTCATTCTTTCCCTGCCGACCCAGAACGCGACGGCCCGCATGCGCTGCTGGCGGGCGCTCAAGGGCTGTGGGGCCGCGGTGTTGCGGGATGGTGTCTACCTGCTGCCGGCCGGGCCGGGCCAGGAAGCCCTGCTGGCTGACGTGGCCGATGACCTGCGTCGCAACGAAGGCACGGCACATCTGCTGAAGACCGAGGCACCCACCGACGACTTCGCCGCGCTGTTCGACCGCAGCGCGGACTTCGGTGAACTGCTCGCCGAGATTCGCGACGCCCGCGCGCTGCTGACCGAATCCCAGGCGACCGAAGCCATGAGGCAGGCGCGCAAGCTGCGCAAGAGCCTGGAGCAGCTCGTTGCCATCGACTTTTTCGCCGGCGAATCGCAGCGCCAGGCGCAGCAGGCCCTGGGAGATTTCGAGGAAAGGGCCGGCCGCCTGCTGTCGCCCGACGAACCGAGCGCGGCCGAGCAGGCCATCGCGCGTTTGGACGCCAAGGACTACCAAGGCCGTGTCTGGGCCACGCGCGCCAGGCCCTGGGTGGACCGGCTGGCCTGTGCCTGGCTGATCCGGCGCTTCATCGACCCGCAGGCCCGCTTCCTGTGGCTGAAGTCGCCGGCCGACTGCCCGAAGAAGGCGCTGGGCTTCGACTTCGATGGCGCCACCTTCACCCACGTCGGCGCGCGCGTGAGCTTCGAGACCCTGCTGGCCAGCTTCGGCCTGGAGACGCCGGCCCTGCTGCGCCTGGGCGTGCTCGTGCACGGCCTGGATGTCGGTGGCGTGCTGCCGCCCGAGGCCGCCGGCGTCGAGCGTGTGCTCGCCGGCATGCGCGAGGCCATCACCGATGACGATCAGCTGTTGCTCGCCGGCGCCGGCGTGTTCGAAGGCCTGCTGACCGCCTTTCAAAGCCCCGAGGAACCCCGATGAATGCCATCCCCCGCGAACTGCCCTTCGATGCCGCCAACCTGCCCGGCCTGTCCGAGCGGCTGCTGCTCAGCCACCACCAGAACAACTATGGCGGCGCGGTCAAGCGCCTGAACGCGATTCGCACAAGACTGGGTGCCATCCCTCGCGGCACGCTGCCGGGCTTCGAGCTGAACGGACTCAAGCGCGAGGAGTTGATCGCGGCCAACTCCATGCTGCTGCACGAACTCTATTTCGACAGCCTGGCGGCCCAGCCCGACGAGATGGCGCCGGCGATGGCGCTTGCGCTGGACGGCAGTTTCGGCAGCGTGGAAGCCTGGCGGGACGAGTTCACGGCCATCGGCAAGGCCCTGGGCGGCGGCTCGGGTTGGGTGCTGCTGAGCCTGCTGCCGCGCGAAGGTCTGCTCGTGAACCAGTGGGCCGCCGATCACACCCATGCGCTGGCCGGTGCCATCCCCATCTTGGCGCTGGACATGTACGAACACGCCTACCACCTGGACTACGGCGCCGCGGCGTCGGGCTATGTCGATGCCTTCATGGCCCGCATCGATTGGACCAAGGTCTACGAGCGCTACCAGCAGACGGTGCACGCCTGCAGCGAGGGCCTCGCGGCCGATGCGGGCGGCGTGGACCTGGCCCAGGCCATCGTGCTGGATGTGCGCCGCGCGGGCATGTTCGTGCAGGCCCGGACCATGCTGCCCGGTGCCCGCTGGTGCGACCCCGCTCATGTCGAGGACTGGGCGGGAGAGTTGCCCAGGGACCGCGAGGTGCTCGTGTATTGCATCTACGGCCACGAGGTCGGCCGTGCGACGGCGATGAAGCTTTGCGCGCTGGGCGTGCAGGCGCGCTTCCTGCCCGGCGGCATCGATGGCTGGACACGCGCGGGTCGGCCCTTGCAGACGCGAGGCGGCGAGGCATGAGCGGGAAGACCCTGGCCGAGCCTCAAGGTGTCCCGTGCTACAGGCTGGGGCAATTGGTGGCCTATATGGCGGGCCTGGGCAGCTGGGGTTTTGGCGGCCCGGTGGCGCTGGTCGGTTTCATGTACCGCGACCTGGTGGAGCGCCGGCAGTGGGTGTCCGAGGCCGACTACAAGGAAGGCATGGCTCTGGCCCAGCTGATGCCCGGCCCGCTGGCCGCCCAGCTCGCCATCTACCTCGGCTATGTGCACTACCGGGTGGTGGGTGCGACGCTGGCCGGGCTGGCCTTCGTGCTGCCGTCCTTCCTGATGGTGCTGGGGCTGGGTGTCGCCTACCGGGCCTACGGCGGCATCGCGTGGATGCAGTCGGTCTTTTATGGTGTCGGCGCGTCCGTCATCGGCATCATCGCGATGAGTGCCTACAAGCTGACGTCCAAGAACATCGGCCGCGACAGGCTGCTGTGGGCCATCTGCCTCGCCAGCGCGGCGGTGACCGTCATCACGCGGTCCGAGGTGGTCTGGCTCTTCCTGGGGGCGGGTGTGCTGGTCTGGCTGCTGCGCGCGCCGCCGCGGCCCGGCGGGCGGCTGCATGGCTTCGCGGCCTCGGCGCCGCTGCTGGCTGGGGCCGTCGCGGCGGCGGAGTGGCCGCGCCTCGTCGAGATCGGTGCCTTCTTCGCCTATGCCGGCAGCTTCGTCTTCGGCAGCGGCCTGGCCATCGTGCCCTTCCTGTACGGCGGCGTCGTGCAGGAGCACCACTGGCTGACGGACCGGCAGTTCGTCGACGCGGTCGCAGTCGCCATGATCACGCCGGGGCCGGTCGTCATCACGACGGGCTTCATTGGTTACCTCGTTGCCGGTTTCTGGGGCGCCGTGGTGGCTGCGCTTGGCACCTTCGTGCCCTGCTATCTGTTCACGATCCTGCCGGCGCCGTACTTCAAGAAGCACGGCAAGCGACCCGGTATCGTGGCCTTTGTCGACGGCGTGACGGCCGCCGCCATCGGCGCGATCACGGGCGCCGTGATCGTCATCGGCCATCGCTCGATCACGGACTGGGTCACGGCCGGGCTGGCGCTTGCCAGCGCGGCGGCGCTGTGGCGTTTCAAGAAGCTGCCCGAGCCGCTCGTCGTGTTGGTCGCCGCGCTGGTCGGGCTGCTCGTCCACCCGCTGATGGCTGCGGGATGACCCCGGGGCTCAGCCCGTGGCCGGCTCGCGCACGACGGTGACGGTGCAGTCCGACTCGGCCACCACCTGGCCCGACACGCTGCCCAGGTAGCGCCGCAGCGCCGACGCACCGCGTGCGCCCATGACGATGTGGTCCACGCCGTTGCGGTGGGCGAAGTCGATGATGGCGCCGGCCGCGTCGGGCGCCTCCAGCACATGGAAGGTCAGCCGCCCGTCTTCCAGGGCCAGCGCCTTGCTGATGGGGCGCGCCCAGTGCTTGAGTGCGATGAGCTGCTTCACGTGCAGGCTCTGGCCCTGCTTGTCGGTGAGTTCGTCGATGCCGATGCGGTTGACCTTCATGACCGACACGCAGGCCAGGCGCGCGCCGGCCTCGGTCTGCACGATGCGGCGCACGGTCTCGCAGAGCTGGGCCAGCAGCTCGGGCGTGGCGTTGCCCACGTCCACCGCCGCCATGACGATGGGGCTGCGCGCCAGTTGCTGGCCGGCCGGCTGCACCGGCGCGGGCTCGGCGCCGAGCGCGAAGAACCAGCGCTTGAGCCGGCGCATCGCGCCGCTGGCCTGCAGCTTCTCGGCGCGGCCGGTGAGGGCCACGCCGCCGGGTTCGCGCAGGTCCAGCGCGAGCTGGGCCGCGCTCTGGTAGCGCCGCTCGGGCCTGACCTCCAGGCAGCGCAGGATGACCTCCTGCAGCCAGGGCGGCAGCTCGGGGCGGAGCGCGCGCGGCGGCACCGGCTCCACATAGAGCCGGCGGCGCAGGCCGCGCACCGAGTTCGGCTGGCCGAAGGGGCGCTCGCCGGTGGCCAGGTGGTAGAGCATGACGCCCAGGGCGAACAGGTCGCTGCGCGGGTCGTTGCGCACGAACTGCACCTGCTCCGGGCTCATATAGGGCCCGGTGCCCATGGGGAGCGTGAACTCCTCTTCCAGCAGGTCGGGCAGTTGCTCGTGGCGGCTGAGGCCGAAGTCCACCAGCACGGCCGTGCCGTCGGGCCGGAACATGATGTTGCTGGGCTTGATGTCCAGGTGCACGACATGCTGGCGGTGCAGGGCCGCGAGCGCGGTGGCGACGCGGGCGCCGATGTCGGCCACCTCCTCGGGCGGCAGCGGCGCGTCGTCCAGGCGCGGGCGCAGCGTGTCGCCGGGGATGCGCTCCATGACGATGAAGGCCTGGCGCGTCCAGTCGCCGCGGGCGACGAAGCGCGGCACATGCGGGCCGCTGAGTTGCGGCATCAGCATCTGCTCGACCTCGAAGCCGACGATGGTGGCCGGGTCTTCGCCGCCCTTGATGCGGGGCACCTTCATCAGCAGGCCGCCGGCGTCGGCGTCGCTTTCGCCGCCGTCCATGCGGCTGACGCGCCACAGATTGGCCATGCCGCCCTGGTGCAGCCTTTCCTCCAGCCGGAAGCCGTCCAGCACCCGGCCGGGTTCGAGAGGCTTGGGCGGCGCGGGCAGCGGTTGGGTCGTCGTCATCATTCGCCGAGCGTGAGGCGGCGTGCGAGGCGATCGGCGATCAGCGGCGGCAGCTCGCTGGCGCGCAACGCCGCGCAGGCGGCCTCGACATCGTAGGCGACGCGCCGGAAGCTGATGCGGGCGTCGTCCAGGTCGGAGCGGGCCGGGTCCAGCAGCGCATAGCAGGCGGCCGGGTTGCCGTCGCGCGGCTGGCCGCAGGAGCCGGGGATGGCCAGCCACTGGCGGTGGCCGGGCAGGGGCATGGGCACGCCCGCCACCGGCCGGAATTCGCCCGCCTTGCCGGTGCCCGACAGGTGGAAGAGCATGGGCTCGTGCATGTGGCCGCAAACCTGGATGCGCGCCGGGCTGGCGTGCAGGCTCTTCACCGCCTCGGCGCGGCCCTGCACATAGGCCCAGCCGTCGGGCTCGAAGGCGTTGGCATGCACGAACAGGCAGTTGCCGGGCTCGCCGTGGGCCTGCAGCGGCAGCCGGGCGAGGAAGCGCAGCTGGTCTTCGTCCAGCTGGGCACGCGTCCAGTCGATGACGGCGCGGGCGTCGGGGTGCATGCCCGGCCTGCTGCCGAGGGCCACGGCCTCGTCGTGGTTGCCCTGCACGGCGATGGCGCCGTCGGCGGCCAGGGCCATGACCTGGGCCAGCACGGCGGCCGGGTCGGCGCCGTAGCCGACGAAGTCGCCCAGCAGCGCATAGCGCGTGGCGCCCTGGGCGCGGGCGTCGGCCAGCACGGCCTCGAAGGCCTGCAGGTTGGCATGGATGTCGGTGATCAGGGCCCAGCGCATCGCCCGCAGCTTGCCACGGGGGGCTGACGCTGGGCCAACAGAGTTCCGAGCCGGTTCTTCAGCCGATGCGCCCGAGCAGCAGGTACTCCATCAGCGCCTTCTGGACGTGCATGCGGTTTTCCGCCTCGTCCCACACGACGGATTGCGGGCCGTCGATGACCTCGGCCGCGACCTCCTCGCCGCGATGGGCCGGCAGGCAGTGCATGAAGAGGGCATCCGGCTTGGCGCGGGTCATCATGGCCTTGTCCACGCACCAGTCCGCGAACGCGGCCTTGCGGGCCTCGTTCTCGGCCTCGTAGCCCATGCTGGTCCAGACGTCGGTCGTGACCAGGTCGGCGCCTTCGCAGGCCTCGCGCGGGTCCTTGAAGACCTTGTAGCAGCCGGCGTCCTTCACGCCGGCGACGGCCGGGTCGATGCCGTAGCCGCTGGGCGTGCTGACATGCACCTTGAAGCCGAGGATCTCGGCCGCCTGCAGCCAGGTGTTGGCCATGTTATTGCCATCGCCCACCCAGGCCACGACGCGGCCCTTCAGGCAGTCCATGTCGATGGCGCCGCGGCGGTCCATGCCGCGGTTCTCGATGAAGGTGAACAGGTCGGCCAGGATCTGGCAGGGGTGGTACTCGTTGGTCAGGCCGTTGATGACCGGCACGCGCGAGTACGCCGCGAAGCGCTCGATCTTGCTCTGCTCGAAGGTGCGGATCATCACGATGTCGACCATGCGGCTGATGACGCGCGCCGAGTCTTCCACCGGCTCGGCGCGGCCGAGCTGGCTGTCGCCGGTGGTCAGGTGCACGACGGAGCCGCCCATCTGGTACATGCCCGCCTCGAAGCTGACGCGGGTGCGCGTGCTGGCCTTCTCGAAGATCATGGCCAGCGTGCGGTCCTGCAGCGGCTGGTATTTCTCGTAGTTCTTGAAGCGCCGCTTGATGATGGCGGCGCGGTCGAACAGGTGGGCGTATTCCTCGGCGCGCAGGTCCTTGAACTGCAGGTAGTGACGCATCAGTCCGTCTCCCGGCTTCATGGCTTGGGCTGCGCGAGCAGCGCCTTGATGAGGGGCACGAGACGGGCAGCGATCTCGCGGGCTTCGTCGTGCGTGAGGATCAGCGCGGGCAGCAGGCGCACGACGCGCTCGGCCGTCACGCTGATCAAGAGGCCGGCTTCGAGGCACTGGGCCAGCAGCGGGCCGGCTGGGCGGTCGAGCTCGATGCCCAGCATCAGGCCCTGGCCGCGGATCTCGACGACGCCGGCCACGCCGGCCAGCCCTGCAGTCAGCGCGCCGCGCAGCGTGGCGCCGACGGCTTCGGCATTGGCCAGCAGGCCGTCCTCTTCCATGATCTTCAGCGTCTCGATGCCGGCGCGCATGGCCAGCGGATTGCCGCCGAAGGTGGTGCCGTGGTTGCCGGCCTTCATCACGCCGGCCGCGCGCGGGCCGCAGATGACGGCGCCGATGGGCACGCCCGAACCCAGGCCCTTGGCCAGCGGCATCACGTCGGGCTGGATGCCCGCCCACTGGTGGGCGAACCACCTGCCGGTGCGGCCGATGCCGCATTGCACCTCGTCCAGCATCAGCAGCAGGTCGTGCTGGTCGCAGACGCGGCGCAGCGCCTGCAGAAACTCGATGCGGGCCGGGTTGATGCCGCCCTCACCCTGGATGGTCTCCAGGAAGATGGCCGTGATGTTGGGATGCGCGGCGATGGCCGCCTCGACGGCGGCGATGTCGTTCAGCGGCACCCGCACGAAGCCCGGCACCAGCGGCCCGAAGCCGGCGTGGATCTTGGGATTGGCGGTGGCCGACAGCGTCGCGATCGAGCGGCCGTGGAAGGCGCCCTCGAACACCAGCACCTCGGGGGAGTCGTTGCCGCGGTCATGGCCGAACTTGCGCGCGATCTTCAGCGCCGCCTCGTTGGCCTCCAGTCCGCTGTTGCAGAAGAAGACATTGACGAGGCCCGAAAGCTCGCAGAGCTTGGCCGCGAGCTGCTCCTGCAGCGGCATCTGGTAGTAGTTGCTGCAGTGGATCAGTTTGGCCGTCTGGTCCTGCAGCGCCGGCACCAGGCGCGGATGGTTGTGGCCCAGCGTGTTGACCGCGATGCCGCCTAGCCCGTCGAGCAATCGTCGGCCCGTCGTGTCCCAGACCCAGCAGCCCTGGCCGTGCGAAAGCGCAACGGGCAGGCGGCCGTAGGTCGGCATGACATGGGGCTCGGACGAGGGCGGGACAGCGTTCATCAGGTCTCCTGATCGAGGTTGAGAAAAATTGGGCTTTTGATTCTAGAGTCGATGCCGGGACATTTGCTGCGCCGCAACAGATCAGCCCGCGCCAAGGCACAATAGCGGTCTTTGGCAGCGGTGCTCCGCTGCACAGCGAAGCCCCTCCGTCCATGACCGTTGCTCCACCGCCGCGCGAAGTCTTCATCCAAGGCATCACCCAGGATGGACGCACCTTCCGCCCGAGCGACTGGGCCGAGCGTCTGGCGGGCGCGATGTCCTGCTTCCGGCCGGGCGGCGTGCGTCCGGGCATCGGCTCCCACATCGGCTATTCGCCGTTTTGCGTGCCCACCGTCATCAATGGCGTGAAGTGCGTCATCGTCAACGAGGAGCTCAAGCGCCTCGAGCCCATGGCCTGGGACTTCGTCATGAACTTCGCGCGCGACAACAACCTGCAAGTCGCCGACGCCTGCCTGTTGCCGGATGGCAAACCGGGCGCCTGATTTCCCCAGTCCTATCGACATTCCCAGGGCAGGGTGCCACGGGCGGCCGCTATCCTCGGTGCTGCTCAGCAACATGCCGATGAACATCCGCGCTGCGTCCTCACCTGCCGACATGCCTCAGGCCACACCCCTGCGCGTGCCGCAGGCGCGCGCATCGGTCTGGGTGCTGCTGCGTGGCCTGTCGCGCGAGAGCGGCCACTGGGGCGCCTTTCCCAATTTCCTGCTGCGCGAGCTGCGCCAGCTGCAGCCGGCCTCGCAGCTGCTGATGCTGGACCTGCCGGGCACCGGCACGCTGCGCGGCCAGGCCAGCCCCATGCAGGTCTCGGCCATCGTCGATGCCTGCCGCCGCGAGCTGCAGGCCCGGGGTGTCGCCGGGCCGGTGTCGCTGGTGGGCATGTCGCTGGGGGCCGCGGTGCTGGCGGACTGGGCCAACCGCTATCCCGACGAAGTCGAGGCGGGCGTGCTGATCAACCCCAGCCTGCGGCCGTTCAACGAGCTTTTTCGCAAGACGCGACCGCTGAACTACCTGGGTCTGCTGCTGCTCTCGCTGAGCCGCTTCAGCGCCCGCATGCGCGAGGAGCGCGTGCTCAGCCTGACGACGCGCCTGACGCCGGCGCAAGCCGTCATCGATCGCTGGCTGGAGCTGCAACGCCTGCATCCGCTGGGCGTGCGCAACACGGCGCGCCAACTGATCGCCAGCATGCGCTACCGGGCCAGCCGCACGCGCCCCGCCGCGCCGATGCTGCTGCTGTGCAGCAAGGCCGACGACCTGGTCGACTGGCGCTGCTCCCAGGCCATCAGCCGCGCCTGGGGGGCGCCGCTGCGCCTGCATACCAAGGCCGGCCACGACCTGCCGCTGGACGATCCGCAGTGGGTGGCCCGTGCCGTGGCCGAGTGGCTGCGTGACCGCAGCATCCAGGGCGTCGAGCCCGGCGAGTGGCATTGACGGGCCATCGCCCAAGTCCGAGCGAGCCCGCCACACGGCCTGGAAATGCAAAAGGCCCGCTACAGCGGGCCTTTTGCTTGCACCAGGGCTGGATTGGTTATCAGGCGGCGAGCGCCTTGATCTTGGCGGACAGGCGGCTCTTGTGGCGAGCAGCCTTGTTCTTGTGGAAGATGCCCTTGTCGGCGACGGAGTCGATGACGGCCTGGGCGGTCTTGAACAGGTCGGCGGCCTTGGGCTTGTCGCCGGCCGTCACGGCCTTTTGCACGTTCTTGATGACGGTGCGGAATTTGGAGCGCAGCGCGGTGTTCGCGGCGTTGAGCTTGACGTCCTGGCGGGCGCGCTTGCGGCCCGACGCCAGGCGAACCGTCTTCTTCTTGGCTTTGGAGCTGGTTGCCATGCTGTGTCTATACCCAGTTGGTGCAAAGACGACGAGTATAGCATGACATCAGGGTTTCAGCCAAGCGTCGGGGCGGAGTTCCGAAAATGACGCCATTGGCGACACAGATAATCCGCCGCCATGAATCTGCTGCGCGCTGCGTCGACCATTTCCCTGCTGACCCTGACCTCGCGCATCACCGGCCTCGTCCGTGAGCAGATGATGGCCGGCCTGTTCGGCGCCAACGCGATGACCGACGCCTTCCTGGTGGCGTTTCGCATTCCCAATCTGCTGCGGCGGCTGTTCGCCGAGGGGGCGTTCTCCCAGGCCTTCGTGCCGCTGCTGGCGGCCACGCGGGCGACCGAGGGCGACGAGGCCACTCACCGGCTCGTCGACGCGGTGGCCACCGTGCTGCTGTGGGTGCTGATCGGCACTTCCGTGCTGGGCATCGTCGCGGCGCCACTGCTGGTCTGGCTGCTGGGCTCGGGCCTGTCCGCCAAGGCCTTCGACGCTTCGGTCGTCATGACACGCTTCATGTTCCCCTACATCGGCTGCATGTCGCTGGTGGCGCTGTCGGCCGGCATCCTGAACACCTGGCGGCGCTTCGCCGTGCCGGCGGCGTCCCCGGTGCTGCTGAATCTGAGCATGATCGCCTGCGGCTGGGCCCTGGTCGGACCGCTGCAGCGCGCCGGCTGGCCCGGCATCTACGGCATGGCGGCGGGCGTGATGCTCGGCGGCCTGCTGCAGCTGGCCGTGCAATGGCCGGCGCTGAGCCGCATCGGCATGCGGCCGCGCATGCGCTGGACCCTGGGTGGCCTGCGGGATTCACGAGCCCATCCCGGCGTCGGGCGGATGCTGCTGGCGATGGGGCCGGCGCTGCTGGGCGTGGGCGTGTCGCAGCTGTCGCTGATGATCAATACGCAGATCTCCAGCCATCTTGCCGAGGGCGCGACCTCCTGGCTGAACTACGCCGACCGGCTGATGGAGTTTCCGATCGGGTTGCTGGGCGTGGCGCTCAGCGCGGTGCTGACGCCGCAGCTCTCCGCCGCGCAGGCGTCTGGCGAGGATGCGCGTTACAGCCACCTGCTCGACTGGGGCCTGCGCATGGTGCTGCTGCTGGCGCTGCCCTGCGCCGTTGCGCTGCTGGTCTTCGCCGAACCGCTGACGGCCGTGCTCTATCACCGCAAGGCCTTCGGTGCCGCGGACGTGGCCCACACGGCGCAGTCGGTGATGGGCTGGGGCGTCGGCCTGCTGGGCCTGATCGCCGTCAAGGTGCTGGCGCCCGGCTTCTACGCCCGCCAGGACACCGGTACGCCGGCCAAGATCGCCGTCGTCGTGCTGGTGCTGACCCAGTGCTTCAACCTGGTCTTCGTGCCCTGGATCGGCGTGGCCGGCCTGGCGCTGTCCATCGGCCTGGGCGCCCTGGTCAACGCGAGCTGGCTGCTGCTGGGCTTGAGGAAGCTGGGCAGCTACCGCCCCGAGCCGGGCTGGCTGGCCTTTGGCCTGCGTGTCGGCGCGGGTTGCGTGGCCATGGGCCTGCTGCAATGGCAACTGGCCTCGCGCCTGGACTGGATCGCGCTGGGGGCGCATGAGTTCCACCGTGCCCTGGTGATGGCGGCCAGCCTGGCCGGCAGCGCCGTCGTTTACTTCAGCGTCTTGATGCTGGCTGGCGTCAAGCTCAAGGCCCTGTCCCGTCCCGCCTGATGCGCTTCGCCCCGCCCACGCCCCTGGATTACTTCGCCAGCCTCGTCGCCGAGGACGCGGGGCTGAACCTGCTCGAGGCGGCGGTCAGCCTGGCCCAGGACGAATACCCCCAGCTCGATGTGCAGGCCGTGCTGGCCGAGGTGGACGGCCTGGCCAGGCGCCTGCGCGAGCGTGTCGCCGTGGACGCGGCACCCGCTCATCGCCTGCATCTGCTGACACGCTTCTTCCACGGCGAGCTTGGTTTCGCGGGCAACCTGAACAACTACTACGCGCCGGACAACAGCTTCATCCACCGCGTGCTGCAAAGCCGCCGCGGCCTGCCGATCTCGCTGGCCGTGCTGCTGCTGGAACTGGGTGAGCAGATCGGCCTGAGCGTCTCGGGCGTGGCCTTCCCCGGCCACTTCCTGGTCAAGTGCAAGATCGGCCCGGGCGAGGCCATCGTCGATCCCTTCACCGGCGAATCACTGTCGGCCGCACGTCTGGACGAGCGCCTGGCCCTGTACCGGCAGGGCAGCGGCCTGCCGGACGACCTGCAGCTGCCGCTTGAGTTCTTCCTGCGCGCGGCCTCGCCACGCCAGATCCTGGCCCGCATGCTGCGCAATCTAAAAGAGGTGCATCGCGCCGCCCAGGACTGGCCGCGCGTGCTGGCCGTGCAGCGGCGCCTCGTCGTGCTCTTGCCCGACGACCCCGTGGAGAAGCGCGACCGCGGCCTGGCCCTGGCCGCCCTGGGCGCCACCGGCGCCGCGGCCGAGGATCTGGCCGCCTATCTCGCCGAGCGCGGCGATGCGGCCGACGCCCCCCAGTTGCGCGCCCGCCTGGCCGTGTTGCTGGAGCGGGGCAGGCCGCCGCTTCAGTGACAATCCGCGCCCGCCGCCCAATGCCATGATGAAGCTCAGCAAGCACCAACGCACCGCCCTGGCCTGGGGTGCCGTCGCCGTCGCCGCAGCCCTGCTGCTGTGGCTGCTGGCGCCCGTGCTTGCGCCCTTCATCACCGCCGCCGTGCTGGCCTATGCGCTGGCGCCGGCCGTGCAGGCCCTGGTCGGTCGGCGCCTGCCGCGCGTCGTCGCCGTGCTGGTCGTCGAGCTGCTGCTCGGCGTGGCGCTGCTGGCCCTGCTGCTGCTCGTGCTGCCCATCCTGAACCAGGAGATCCCGGCGCTGCGCGAGCAGATCCCGGCCCTGGCCAAGGTGGCCAACGAGCGGCTCGCACCCTGGCTGGCCCAGCATGGCATCCAGCTCCAGCTCGACACGGCCAGCATCAAGGCCTTCGTGCTGAAGTATCTGGACGCGAACCTGGAGGACTGGCTGGCCACGGTGCTGAGCTCGGCCCGCATCGGCGGCAGCTTCCTGCTGGCCTTCGTCGGCAACGCGGTGCTGCTGCCCGTCGTGCTCTTCTATCTGCTGCACGATTGGCCTTCGCTGATGGCGCGCGCCTGGGCCCTGGTGCCGCCGGTGGCGCGCGAGGCGGTGGGCGGTTTCCTGGCCGAATGCGACGCCATGCTGGGCCAATACCTGCGCGGGCAGTTGCTGGTGATGCTGGCGTTGGCTGCTTACTACAGCATCGCGCTCTCGCTCGCCCGCTTCGACCTGGCCCTGCCCATCGGCGTCTTCACCGGCCTGGCGGTCTTCATTCCCTACGTCGGCTTCGGCCTCGGCCTGCTGCTGGCCCTGCTGGCCGGGTTGCTGCAGTTCGCCAACCTGTATGGCGTCGCGGCCGTCGCCGTCGTGTTCGGCATCGGGCAGTTGCTGGAGGGCTTCGTGCTCACGCCGCGCTTCGTCGGCGAGCGCATCGGCCTGAGCCCGCTGATGGTCATCTTCGCGCTGCTGGCCTTCGGCCATCTGCTGGGCTTCGTCGGCGTGCTGATCGCGCTGCCGCTGTCGGCGCTGGCGGTGGTCGCCGTGCGGCGCCTGCATGCGGCCTATCTCGGCAGCGCGCTGTTCCGGTGATGAGGCAGATCCCGCTTGCGCTGCTGGCGCCTCCGGCCCACAGCTTCGACAACTTCGTGACCGGCGCCAACGCCGAGGCGCTGGCCTATCTGCTCGGCCTGATGCCGGGCGACCCGCCGGTGCTGCTCTGGGGGCCGACCGGCTCCGGCAAGACCCATCTGCTGCAGGCCCTGGCCGAGCGCTGGCAGGCAGCCGGCCAGCGCGTGGCCTGGTATGACGCCGACACCCCGCTGCCCTGGGAGCTGCCGGCCCATGAGAGCCTGCTGCTGCTGGACGACTGCCACCGCTTCGACGCGGGCCAGCAGCATGCGGCCTTTGCGCTCTTCGTCGCGTCGGCGGGGCAGGGCTACAACGTCGTCGCGACCGCCGACGCCCCCGCCGTCGACCTGGCCGTGCGCGAGGACTTGCGCACCCGGCTGGGCTGGGGCCCGAGCTTCGCCCTCGAACCGTTGCGCGAGGCCGAGATGCGCGCCGTGCTGCGCCGCGAGGCCGACCGCCGCGGCCTGCTGCTCGGCGACGATGTGTTGTCCTATCTGCTGACCCGCTTCGAGCGCAACCTCAAGGGCCTGATGGCCTTGCTGGAGCGCCTCGACGAATTCGCGCTGTCTGCCAAGCGCGCGCTGACCCTGCCACTGCTGAAAGCCATGCTGGCCGACGAAGGTGGCGAAAAGAAAACCGACTCTGATGAATCTGACACTGTTTGACCTCGACGGGACGCTGATCCCGGTGGATTCCGACCATGCCTTCGGCGGCTTCATGGTCGATGTGGGCTGGGTGGATGCGTCGGTCTGGGGTGCGAAGAACGACGAATTCTTCGCCCAGTACAACGCCGGCACGCTGGACCTGCCGGCCTATGTCGACTTCGCAACGTCGGCCTGGCGCGGCCGCCCGCTGGCCGAGGCGCTGGCGATGCGCGAGCGCTTCATGGCCGAGGTCATGAAGCCCGCCCTGCGACCCGCGGCCGTGGCTCTGGTCGAGAAGCACCGCGCAGCCGGCGACCTGATCGCGCTGGTCACGGCCACCAACGAATTCGTCACCGCGCCGATCGCCGACGCCTTCGGCATCGAACACCTGATCGCCGTCAAGCTGGTGCGCGACGCCGAGGGGCGCTACACCGGTGGCGTCGACGGTGTGCCGAGCTTCCGCGAAGGCAAGATCCGGCGCGTTGACGACTGGTTGCAGGGCCTGGGGGCACAATGGCGCGATTTCGAGCGCATCAATTTCTATAGCGACTCGACCAACGACCTGCCCCTGCTCGAACGCGTCAGCCACCCGGTGGCGACCAACCCCAGCCCCACGCTGGCGCAGATCGCCACCGAACGCGGCTGGCCCCAGCTCCATCTCTTCGCATGATCAAGAAGTTCATCGACAAGCTGCTCGGCAAGCCCGCCGCAGCGTCCAAGAAGACCAGCCCCCTGGGCAAGCGGGTCGAGATCGCCGCCGAAGTCCATGGCATCGACCCCGATCTGCTCGACGAGCGCGCCGTCAAGGTCGTCAAGACGCTGACCGACGCCGGCTTCGAGGCCTATATCGTCGGTGGCGCCGTGCGCGACCTGCTGCTGGGTGTGCGGCCCAAGGATTTCGACGTGGCCACCAATGCCACGCCCGAGCAGGTCAAGGGCCTGTTTCGCCGCGCCTTCATCATCGGCCGGCGTTTTCGCATCGTCCACGTCGTTTATGGCCGTGGCCGCGAGCACGAGGTCATCGAGGTCTCGACCTTCCGCGCGCTGCCCACCGAATCCGAGGCCGTGCAGGGCAACGAGAAGACGGCCAAGGGCGAACTGGAAGGCAAGTCCCACGCGGTGGATGCCAGCGGCCGCGTGCTGCGCGACAACGTCTGGGGCCCGCAGATCGAGGACGCGGCCCGCCGCGACTTCACCGTCAACGCGATGTACTACGACCCGCAGCGCCGCCTGGTCGTGGACTACCACGGCGGCCTGGCCGACGCCAAGGCCAAGCTGCTGCGCATGATCGGTGACCCCGAGACCCGCTACCGCGAGGATCCGGTGCGCATCGTCCGTGCCGTGCGTTTCGCGGCCAAGCTCGGCTTCGAGCTCGAGAAGAAGACGCTGGCCCCGGTGAAGGCCTGCATCCCGCTGCTGTCCAACGTGCCGGCCTCACGCCTGTTCGACGAGATGATCAAGCTGCTGCAGACCGGCCATTCCCTGGCCAGCCTCGTGCAGCTGAAGAAGCTGGGCCTGGTGGGGCAGGGCGGTAAGGGCGTGTTCGCCGTGCTGGATGCCATGCTGACCGAGACCGGCGACCTGCCCGAGGGCGTGCGTGGCGCCTTCGTGCGCCAGGCCTTCGAGGACACCGACCGCCGCGTGAAGGACGGCCGTGGCGTCAGCCCCAGCTTCATGCTGGCCTGCATGCTCTGGCACGAGGTGCTGGACCGCTGGACCAAGATCCGCAACGGTGGCGAGCCGGTGGTGCCGGCCCTGGCCCAGGCCATCGATGCCGTGTTCGATGCCCGCATCGGCGACATCTCCGGCCGCGGCAAGCTGGCCGCCGACATGCGTGAGATCTGGATGATGCAGACCCGCTTCGAGCGCCGCAGCGGCTCGGGCGTGTTCAGCCTCATCGAGCAGCCGCGCTACCGCGCCGGCTTCGACTTCCTGCGCCTGCGCGCCGACGCCGGCGAGATCGACCCGGCCCTGGCCGACTGGTGGGAGGACTTCGCGCTCGGCAGCGACGACGACCGCCAGGCCTTGCTGGCGGATGTCCGCACTGCCCAGCAGAAGGCGCCGCGCGTCGTCCGTGCGCCTCGCCCCGAAGCCCCCGCAGACGAAGAGGCCGAGGTCGCCGCGGACGCGCCGGCCAAGAAGCGCCGGCGCCGCCGCCGCAAGCCGGCGGGTGGCGGGGAGGGCGCCGCCGCGCCTGCCGCCGAATGAGCTCGCGCGCCTACATTGGCCTCGGCGCCAATCTCGGCGCCGATCTCTCAGCCACGCTGACCCAGGCTGCGCTCAGCCTCGCGGCCCTGCCCGACACGCAGGTGGTGGCGCTGTCCAGTGTCTGGCGCAGCGCCCCGGTCGACGCGAGCGGCCCAGACTTCCTGAACGCCGTCGCCGCGCTGGACACGGCGCTGGCGCCGTTGGCGTTGCTGGAAGCCTTGCAGGCCATCGAACATGCCCATGGCCGCGAGCGACCCTATCGCAATGCGCCGCGCACGCTGGACCTCGACCTGCTGCTCTATGACGACCTCGTGCTCGACACGCCGCGACTGAGCTTGCCCCATCCGCGCCTCGGCGAGCGGGCCTTCGTGCTGCGCCCGCTGCTCGAGATCGCCCCCGACCTCGGCCGGCTGGCCGCTGGCGACGGCTGGTTGTCCCAGCGCCTGGAGCGGCTGGGACCGCTGTCGCTCTGAGCTCAAGCCCGGTCGATGACCGCCCCATTCCGAAGGCTGTTGCGCAGCCTGCGTGAAGACAGGTTCTTCCTGATCCTGCTGGCCGCACTGGTGCTGCTCAGCGCCATGGCGCCGGCTCGCATCGCCGGCTATGCGGTCCTGGTCGACTGGCCGACCATTGCCGCGCTGACCGGCCTGCTGGCGCTGACCAAGGGGCTGGAGCTCAGCGGCGCGCTGAACCGGCTCGGCCATGCGATGGTGGACGCCATGGCCACCGAGCGTGCCGCGGCGCTGAGCCTCGTGTCCGCCGCCGCGCTGCTGTCCACGGCGCTGACCAACGATGTGGCGCTCTTCGTCGTCGTGCCTCTGACCCTGGGCGTGTGCCGCCTGACGAAGATGCGGTCGACCCGCCTCATCGTGTTCGAGGCGCTGGCGGTCAACGTCGGCTCGGCGCTGACGCCGATCGGCAACCCGCAGAACCTCTTCATCTGGCATCTGGCCAACGTGTCCTTCGGTGCGTTCGTCTGGCAACTGCTGCCGCTGGTTGGTGGCCTGATGGCGGCGCTGCTGGCGCTGACGGCGTTCGCTTTCGAGGCCCGCCCGATCCGGCTGCACGACGACACGCCGCCGGCAGCGCTGGACCGCGGCCTGCTGGCCGCGTCGCTGCTGCTTTACGGGCCCTTCCTGGTCGCCACCGACCTGCACCAGGCGGCCTGGGCCGTCGCAGCGGTCGCCGCCGTCTTCCTGCTCGTGCGCCGGAGCGTGCTGGCGCAGATCGACTGGGGGCTGCTGCTGATCTTCGTGCTGATGTTCATCGACCTGCGGCTGCTGGCGGGCCTGGCTGTGGTGCGCGAGGCCATGCTGGGCCTCGGTCTCGACCGGCCGGTCATGCTCTACGCCGCCGGCATCGGCCTGAGCCAGTTCATCAGCAACGTGCCGGCGGCGATTGCGCTGGCCGAGTACTCACGGGACTGGCGCGTGATCGCCTACGGCGTGAATGTCGGCGGCTTCGGCTTCATGGTCGGCTCGCTGGCGAACCTGATCGCGCTGCGCCTGTCGGGCGACCGGCGGGCCTGGCTGAGCTTTCTCGCCTATTCGATACCGGCGCTGCTGGTGGCGGCGGCCCTGGGCTACGTGCTGTTGTTCGGCGTCGGCCCCAACTGATACAGCCGCTTCAAGTCGGATTGATGACGGCGCCGTGACGGCGCCCGGTAAAATGCCGGCCTTCTTAGAAATCCAAGGATGCCCATGCTTTTTGGCAAGCTGCTGCCCCGAGAGGGCAATTTTTTTGAGCTGTTCAACGAGCACGGCAACCACATCGCGGAAGGCGCCCGGGCCTTCCTGAAGATGATCGAGAACTACGCCGACCCGGCGCTGCGCCAGCAATATGCCGACGAGGTGGACAAGTCCGAGCACGCGGCCGACCGCGTGACGGCCGAGGTGAACCGGTTGCTGCACCGCACCTTCATCACGCCCATCGACCGCGAGCAGATCCATGGCCTGATCAACGCGATGGACGACATCCTGGATCTGCTGCAGGACTCCTCCGAGACCATGTCGCTCTACGACGTTCGCAGCGTGCCCGAGCAGGTGCTGCAGCTGGCGACGCTGTCCGTGCGCTGCTGCGAGCGCGTCCAGCATGCCGTCACGCTGCTGCCCCACCTGAGCAAACCGGCCACGACCGAGGCCGCGCTGAAGACCTGCGAGGAGATCGACCGCCTGGAGTCCGACGCCGACCGCGTGATGCGCTCGGCCATGTCCAGCCTGTTCCGCGAGCAGGCCGACGTTCGCGAACTGATCAAGCTGAAGGCGATCTACGAGCAACTGGAGTCCATCTCCGACCGCTGCGAGGACGTGGCCAATCTCATCGAGGGCATCGTCCTCGAGAACTCCTGATCCGGGAGCGACCATGCCTCAGGCAGAAATCGCCTTCTGGGTGGTGGCCTTGCTCGTCGTGCTGGCCCTGCTGTTCGACTTCATGAACGGCTTCCACGACGCCGCCAACTCCATCGCCACCGTCGTCTCCACCGGCGTGCTCAAGCCCCAGCAGGCCGTGCTGTTCGCGGCCTTCTTCAACGTCGTCGCCATTGCCATCTTCCAGCTCAAGGTGGCCGCCACGGTCGGCAAGGGCATCGTCGAGCCGGGCGTCGTGGACCACCATGTCGTCTTCGGCGCGCTGATGGGCGCCATCGCCTGGAACGGCATCACCTGGTGGTGGGGCATCCCGTCGAGTTCTTCGCATGCCTTGATCGGCGGCATCGCCGGCGCGGTCGTCGCCAAGGCCGGGCCCTCGGCGCTGATCGCCGGCGGCATCTGGAAGACCGTGGCCTTCATCATCGTCTCGCCGCTGCTGGGCTATGTGCTGGGCTCGCTGATGATGGTCATCGTGGCCTGGATCTGCCGGCACAAGTCGCCGATCCGCATCGACCGCTGGTTCCGGCGGCTGCAGCTGGTGTCCGCCGGCCTGTACAGCCTGGGCCACGGCGGCAACGATGCGCAGAAGACCATCGGCCTGATCTGGATGCTGCTGATCGCTGCCGGCATGGTCGGCGTCGGCGACAAGGCGCCGCCGGCCTGGGTCATCGTCGCCTGCTACATCGCCATCGGCATGGGCACCATGTTCGGCGGCTGGCGCATCGTGCAGACCATGGGGCAGCGCATCACCAAGCTCAAGCCGGTGGGTGGTTTCTGCGCCGAGACCGGTGGTGCGATCACGCTCTTCCTGGCCACGGCCCTGGGTGTGCCGGTGTCCACCACCCACACCATCACCGGCGCCATCGTCGGCGTGGGCTCGGTGCAGCGCCCCTCGGCTGTGCGCTGGGGCGTGGCCGGCAGCATCGTCTGGGCCTGGATTTTCACGATCCCGGCCGCAGCGCTCGTGGCCGGCGTCTGCTACTGGGTGAGCTTCACGCTGTATTGACCCACCCCCTGCGGCCTGACGGCCGCCCCTCAAGGGGGCGCTGCCAGTGGCCCGGCAAAACCGGTTCCACGGCAGCCACCGGAGGGGCCGCGGCACTACGTGCGCGGCGAACTCAGGGCGTATCGGAATGCTGCGATTCGAAATACCGCTGGGCGCTGAAGGCGATGGTCGCCATCATGGCCGTGCCGCCGATCAGCAGGCAGAGCACGACACCGATGATGGCGCCCCAGCCGGCCGGCGCGGCCGGCTGCTGCGGGTTGAAGCGTGCGTTCCAGCGTTCGTCGGGTGTGAGGCCGTAGACGATGCCGCCGATCAGCGCCGCGACCAGGCTGATGCCCAGCAGCGGGATCAGCACCCAGGCGAGCTGGTCGTCCTGGCCCAGGTGGTTCATGCGCTGCACGCCGACGATGCCCAGCAGCGTCGGCAGCGGGAACAGCCAGGCCCAGCGGTCCTTCAGGCCGTGCAGATAGAAGCGGTGCAGTCCGAAGCTGCCGACCAGCAGGGCCAGCCAGGTCGCGACCGCCTTGTGCTTGATTGGGGCGCTCATTGGCCGGCCCCGACGCTGTCGCCCTGGCCCAGCGTGCGCTGCATCAGCACCACATCCAGCCAGCGGCCGAATTTCCAGCCGGCGCTCTTCAGCACGCCGGTGTGCTGGAAACCCAGGGCCGAATGCACGCCGATTGAGCCGGCGTTGTTCGCATCGCCGATAACGGCCAGCATCTGGCGCGCGCCGGCCGCTTCGCAGCGGGCGATCAATTCGGCCAGCAGCAGCCGGCCCACGCCCTGGCCCTGGGCCGCGGGCGAGAGATAGATGGAGTCCTCGACGCAGAAGCGGTAGGCGAGGCGAGGGCGGAAGTAGTTCGCATAGGCATAGCCGAGAATATCGCCGCCGCGTTCGGCCACCAGCCACGGCAGCTGGCGGCCCAGCACCTCGGCGCGGCGCCGGCCCATTTCCTCGACGGCGGGCACCTCGGTTTCGAAGGTGCCGGTGCCTTCCAGCACGGCCTGGCCGTAGATGGCCTGGATGGCGGGCAGGTCGGCGTCGGTGCTGGGGCGGATCATCAGGGGCGCGGTGGCTGGGGAGGGCTGTGACATCTGTCGGTTTCGGGAGTTGCCCAAAAGGGGCCTGGCCGAGTTTATAATGCGCGGTTTTGGCGCCGGTCGCAGTCAATCTGGGCTGCGGCGTATCTACGGTGCCTCCCCCGGCAGGGGTTTTCTGCCTTTTTCGACTTGCTCGCCCTGAGTGTCTCCTCGTGCGGTGGTCGCCCAATTTTTAGGAAACATCATGGTTGTGATTCGTCTGGCTCGCGGCGGCTCCAAGAAGCGCCCCTTCTACAACATCGTCGTCGCCAACAGCCGCCAGCGCCGTGACGGCCGCTTCATCGAGCGCGTCGGCTTCTACAACCCCGTCGCTTCCGGCGCCGCCGAGAAGCTGCGCGTCGAGCAGGATCGCGTGAGCTACTGGATCGGCGTCGGCGCCCAGCTGTCGCCCACCGTGGCCCGCCTGGTCGGCGAAGCCAAGACGGCTGCAGTCGCCGCCTAAAGCAGCGTGGCAGGCAACAAGCCTCAGCAAGACGGCGCTTCGGCGCCGTCTTTTGCTTCATGGCCCGAAGATCTCGTGCCGGTGGGCCGCATCCTCGATGCCTGGGGCATCAAGGGGGGGCTCAAGGTGCAGGCCTATTCGGCCGATGCTGATGCGCTGTTCGGCGCCAAGCGCTGGTACCTGAAGTCCACCGGCCCCAAGCCGGGCCAGCTGGTGCTGGCCGTACGCTCGGTGCGCGAACAGGGCGAGGGCATCGTCGCGATGGCCGAGGGCGTGGACGACCGCAATGCCGCCGAGGCGCTGCGCGGCCACGAGATCCATATCCCGCGCAGCGACTTCCCGCGCACGCCCGACGGTGAGTACTACTGGGTCGACCTGATCGGCCTGGACGTCGTGAATCGCGAATCGCAACCGCTGGGGCGTGTGGTCGGCCTCATCGATACAGGTCCGCATGCGGTGCTGCGCATTCTGCCGCCGGGCGTGGAAGAGCCGGCGAAGCCCGACCAGGAGCGGTTGATACCGTTCGTCGGTGCCTTTGTCGACGATGTGAACCTCGAGGCGAAGCGGATCACGGTCGACTGGGGTCTGGACTTCTGAGTCATGCGCTTCGACGTCCTGACGATCTTCCCGGAGCTGTTTGCGCCGCACCTGACGCAGGGCGTCACGCGGCGCGCCTTCGAGAGCCGGCAGGTCGATGTGCGGCTGTGGCCGCTGCGCGACTTTGCCGAGGACAACTACCGTCGCATCGACGACCGGCCCTATGGCGGCGGTCCCGGCATGGTCATGCTGGTGGAGCCGCTGGAGCGTGCTTTGGCGGCGGCGGCGGCCGACCGCGGTGATGCCGCGCCGGCCGTCATCCACTTCACGCCCACGGGCCGGCGCATGGATCAGGCCCTGGTGCAGACGCTTGCCGCCGGCCCGGGCGCCATCCTGCTCTGCGGCCGCTACGAGGGCATAGACCAGCGCGTGCTCGATCGCCATGTGACGCAGGAGATCAGCCTCGGCGACTTCGTGCTGTCCGGCGGCGAACTGCCGGCCCTGGCCCTGCTCGACGCTGTCGCGCGGTTGCAGGACGGTGTGCTGGGCGATGCCCAATCCCATCAGCAGGACAGCTTCTCGGACGGGCTGCTCGACTGCCCGCACTACAGCCGGCCCGAGGTGCTGCCCGATGGTCGCGAGGTGCCAGCCGTCCTGCTGTCCGGCCACCATGCCGACATCCGGCGCTGGCGCCGCGAGCGTTCGCTCGCACTGACCGCCGCGCGTCGCCCTGAGCTGATCGAGGCCGCCCGTGCCGCCGGCCGGCTCAGCAAGGCCGACGAGGCCTTCCTGGCCAAGCTCTAGGCGAAACCCTCGATTTCCGGCTACACTAGCGGGCTGTCCGATCCTCTGGCAGGCCGAGTGGCTGGCTTTCGTATGAAGGCCGGCTGCAAACACCCCGATAAATAGCGGCCCGCCAAGATCCGTAGGAGTTATAGATGGACCTGATCCAAACCCTCGAGCAGGAAGAAATTGCTCGCCTGAACAAGACCATCCCGGCCTTCGCCCCCGGCGACACCGTGATCGTCAGCGTCAACGTCGTTGAAGGCAGCCGCAAGCGCGTGCAGGCCTACGAAGGCGTCGTCATCGCCAAGCGCAACCGCGGCCTGAACAGCAGCTTCATCGTCCGCAAGATCTCCAGCGGCGAAGGCGTCGAGCGCACCTTCCAGCTGTACAGCCCGCTGATCTCGTCGATCGAAGTCAAGCGCCGTGGCGATGTCCGCCGCGCCAAGCTGTACTACCTCCGCCAGCGTTCGGGCAAGTCGGCCCGCATCAAGGAAAAACTCGCCTGAGCGAAGCGAAGAAGTGGCCTTCGGCCACTGTGGGCTGCGTAGCAGTCCACCGCGAGTTTTGGGCGAGTTCATGTCGCGCAGCGGCATGAACGCAGCCAAAAGCTGCCCCGTCCAAACCAAGGCCGCCTGGAGCTACGCTCTCGGCGGCTTTTGCTTTTTGCGCATGAAACGTCCCGTCATCACCCAGCCCCAGCTCGCGCCGGTCACGAGCATCGACAGCCATCTGCCCGCCGTCCCGGCCTCGGCACTGACGCCGCAGGCCATCCGTGCCCGGCTGCGGGCGCAGCCGTTCTGGACGCCCGAATTCGCCGGCGATGGCGGCCTGTTCGTCGACCGCGAGCCCGCGGGGGCCGCCGTGCTGGTGCCGCTCGTGCAGCGCGAGGCCGGTCTGAACCTGCTGCTGACCCGCCGCGCCGACCATCTGCGCGACCACGCCGGCCAGATCAGCTTCCCCGGCGGCCGCGTCGAGCCCGAGGACGACGGCCCTGTCGCGACCGCATTGCGCGAGACAGAGGAGGAGATCGGCCTGTCGCGCAACTACATCGACGTCATCGGCCAGTTGCCCGTCTACGCGACGGTGACGGCCTTCCAGGTGACGCCGGTCGTCGCCCTCGTCGCGCCCGGCTTCAGGCTGCAGCTCGACGACTTCGAGGTCGCCGAGGCCTTCGAGGTGCCGCTGGCCTTCCTGATGAACCCCGCCCACCACCAGCACCACCGTTTCGAGTTCGGCGGCCACGAGAGGCGCTTCCTGTCTATGCCCTGGCAGGGGCCTGAGCGCGAGTACTTCATCTGGGGCGCGACGGCCGCGATGTTGCGCAACCTCTACCGACTCCTCAGCAGCAGCTGATCACGCCACTATCATCCCGGCCCATGAATTTCTTCGCGGTGCTGTTGGCCCTGTTGTGTGAGCAACTCAAGCCCTTGAGGCATGGCAACCGCGTGCACCAGTCGGTCATCGGCTGGGTGCGCTGGACGGGCCGCAATTTCGATGCCGGCGACGAGCACCACGCCGCCATCGTCTGGGCCATCACCGTGCTGGTGCCCGGCCTCGTCGTCACGCTGCTCTACTGGGGCCTGCGCCACTTCAGCCTGCTGCTGGCGCTTGGCCTGGATGTCCTCATCCTCTACCTGACCCTGGGCTTCCGGCAATTCAGCCACTACTTCACCGACATCCGCGACGCGCTGGAGAGCGGCGACGACAACACGGCCCGCCAGTTGCTGGCCGAGTGGCGCCACCTGGACGCCAGCGAGCTGCCGCGCACCGAGCTGATCCGCCACGTCATCGAGCATTCCCTGCTCGCCGCGCACCGTCATGTCTTCGGCGTGTTCTTCTGGTTCATCGTCTGCTCCACCATCGGCCTGGGGCCGGCCGGCGCGGTGCTCTACCGCATGGCCGAGTTCGCCAGCCGCTACTGGGCCTTCAAGAGCCGCACGCTGGACGCGCCGACCAACCCGCGCCTGCTCGCGCTGTCGCGCCAGGCCTTCACGCTGATCGACCACCTGCCCGCAAGGCTGACGGCGACGGGCTTCGCCATTGTCGGCAACTTCGAGGAGGCGGTGAACGGCTGGCGCCGCGACGCCAGCCTGTGGCTGCATCCCAACGAGGGCATCATCCTCGCGTCCGCCGCCGGGGCTGTCGGCCTGCAGCTCGGCGGTGCGGCGGCGCCCGGCATCACGCCGGACCGCAGCAAGACCTTCGACGCCGGCTCCGAGCCCGAGGCCACCGGCGCCGCCGGCTCCACGTCCGGTGCCCCCCCCCAGCTCGGCCACCTGCAGAGCGTCGTCGGCCTGGTCTGGCGCTCGGTCGTGCTGTGGATGCTGCTGCTGGCGCTGCTGACCCTGGCCAATCTCGTCGGCTAGTCATGGAGCCCCTTGCCCAGTCTCGCCGTGCTGAACGCAGGCGGGCCCGGTCGGTCCCCCGAGGGGACGGCGATGCTTGCCGGATTGGCCGGCAAGCACGTCGCCAGAGCGGGCCGGCTTGGGCGCGGCCCGGCGCTCGGCCTGCAGATTTCTTGCATTGGTACTCCGAATGAACTTCCCTGAATTGCCGGCCCTGGCCGAGCCCAGCCTGAGCGCGCGTGTCCAGCACGCCATCGACCACAAGACCAAGCCGCTCGGTGCGCTGGGCCGCATCGAGGCGCTGGCCCTGCAGCTGGCGCTGATCCAGGGCGTCGAGAGACCGGAGCTGCAGCAGCCGCAGCTCGTCGTCTACGCGGCCGACCACGGCCTGTCACGGCGCGGCGTGTCGGCCTATCCGCGCGAGGTCACGCCGCAGATGGTGGCCAATATGCTGGCTGGCGGCGCGGCGGTGTCGGTGCTGGCGCGCCAGCAGGGCCTGGCGCTGACGATCGCGGACTGCGGCGTCGATGCGCCGCTGGCCGAGGGCGCCGTCGATCTGCGCATCGCGGCCGGCACGGCCGACGCGGCAGCCGGCCCGGCCATGTCCATCGAGCAGGCCGAGCGCGCGCTGCGCAACGGCATGGCCCTGGTCGAGCGCCTGCCCGGCAACGCGCTGCTGCTGGGCGAGATGGGCATCGGCAACACCTCGTCTGCCAGCCTGCTGATGGCGCGCCTGACCGGCTTGCCGCTGGCCGATTGCGTCGGTCGCGGCACCGGTCTGGACGACGCGGGCGTGGCGCGCAAGCTCGCCGTGCTCGTTGAGGCCCTGGCCGCTAATGCCGCCGCGCAGACGCCGCTGCAGATCGCCGCGGCCCTGGGCGGCTTCGAGATCCTGACGATGGCCGGCAGTGTCATCGCCGCCGCCGCGAGCCGGCGCGTCGTGCTCGTCGACGGCTTCATCACGACGGCCGCCGTCGCGTTGGCCGAGGCCCTGCGCCCGGGCCTGCTGGCGGCCTGCGTGTTCGCCCACCGCTCGGCCGAGGGGCCGCATGCGCGCTGGCTGCAGCAGCTCGCTGCGCGCCCGCTGCTGGAACTGGACCTGCGCCTGGGCGAGGGCAGCGGTGCGGCCCTGGCTTGGCCGTTGCTGACGGCCGCCTGCGCGCTGCTCGCCGACATGGCCAGCTTCGAGAGCGCCGGGGTCAGCAACCGCGAGTAGGCCCGTGCGACTTTTTCTCGTCGCACTGCAATTCCTGACCCGGCTGCCGGTGCGGCTGAGCCGCTTCGAGCCGGCCTGGCTGAACGACTGCGTGCGGCACTTCCCGGGGGTCGGCATGGTCGTCGGTGCGATCGGCGCGGTCGTGCTGGCGGGCGCCGCGCTGCTCTGGCCGGCCTGGATCGCCGCCGTGCTCGCGCTGGCCGCGACCGTGGCCCTGACCGGTGGCTTCCATGAGGACGGCCTGGCCGATACCTTCGATGCGCTGGGCGGTGTCGTGCCGCGCGACAAGGCCTTGGCCATCATGAAGGACTCGCGCATCGGCAGCTATGGCGCGCTGGCCCTGGGTCTGAGCCTGCTGCTGCGCGCGGCCCTGCTGGCCGTGCTGGCAGCGCGGCCGCTGCCGGGCGCCGTGGCCGCGCTGCTGGCCAGCCATGCCTTCGCGCGCGCGGCGGCAGTCGGCGTAATGGTCAGCCTGCCCTACGGCGGCGACGCGGACCATGCCAAGGCCAAGCCACTGGCCCTGGCCGTGGCACCGCGCAACTTCGGCATCGCGCTGGCTTGGTGCGGTCTGCTCGCGTTGGCGCTGGGCTTGCTGGGCATCCAGCCGGCGCACCTGCTGCTGGCATTTGCCGCGACGGCGGCCGTCGCCTGGGCGATGCAGCGGTGGCTGAAGCGGCGCCTGGGCGGCTATACCGGCGACGGCCTGGGCGCGACCGAGCAGCTCGCCGAGATTGCCGTGCTGCTGGCCTTCACGGCCTCGTTCTGACGGTGGCCTTCACGATCTGGCGCCACCCCAGGCCGTGCGGCGCGGCGGCGCGCTGCATCGGTGGCCGCACGGACCTGGCCGTCGACCCGCGCAAGGCCAAGCGCCTGGCCCACCGCATCCGCGCCCATGCGCGCCGCCACGGCCTGCCGCGCGAGGTCGTCACGTCACCGCTGGCCCGCGCCGCGGACGTGGGCCGCTGGCTGCGGCACTGGGGCTTTCGCTGGCGGGTGGATGCGGCGCTGGCCGAGACCGATTTCGGGGCCTGGGACGGCAGGCCCTGGGCGGACATCCCCACCGCCGAGTTCGAGCGCTGGATGCAGGATTTCTGCGGCTTCGATTTCGACGGCGGCGAGTCGCTGGCTGCGCTGCTGCGGCGGGCATCGTCCTGGCAGCCGCCATGCGCGCTGGCCGTGGGGCATGCCGGCTGGATCACGGCGTGGCAGTGGGCTGCGCAAAGGCCGGGCCAGCTGCCGACCGCCGCGACCTGGCCGGCGCCGCTCGGCTATGCGCGCCCCGCGGCCTGACGGCCTGCGTCAGATGTCGCGGACGTCGGCGATGACGTCGCGGCCGAAGTCGGGGCGAGCCAAGTAGCGCAGCACGGTTGCCGCCGTGGCTTCGGCCGTCTGCAGCTGGCCGCCGTCCCTCAGGCCCTGGAAGCGCGCCTGTTCGGGGAAGCGGGCCGGGTCGGCGCCGCGCAGCTGGACCTGCATGTCGGTGTCGATGACGCCGGGCGCCAGCGACACGACGCCGACATCGGGCGCTTCCAGCGCCAGCGCGCGGCTGAGATGGTCCAACCCGGCCTTGACGGCGCAATAGGCCGCGCTGCCGGCCATCGCACGGCGGCCCAGGCCGGAGGAGATGTTGAGGAGGCGCCGGCGCGGCACGCCGGCGGTCTCGGCGAGAAAGACGCGGCTCAGCAGCACCGGCGCCTCCAGCCCTACGCGCAGCGCGGCAGACAGGCCGGCAAGGTCGCTGGCGGCCAGCGGGCCGGGCTCGCTGAGCAGGGCGGCGTTGTTGACCAGGGTGGCGCTGTCCCAGCCCTTGCTGGCACGCAGCCAGGCCTGCAGGCGCTCGGCGGCGGGCAAGGGATCGGCCAGGTCCAATGCCCATTGCTCGGCCTGCAGGGTCGGGTCGGCCCCGCGCGCGATGCCGATGACGACGTTGCCGGGCTGGCTCAGCTGCCGCGCGAGGGCGGCACCCAGGCCGCGGGAGCTGCCGGTGACGATGTAGAGATGCATTCAGAACTCCGGGGGGCAGAGGAAGTGGTGGCCGGCCACTTGCAGCTCGCTCGCGTGCAGCAGCAGGCGCGGGCTGGCGGCGGCGGCATCGGGCGGTGCGTAGAGGGTATCGCCGAGGATGGCATGGCCGAGATGGGCGAGGTGCACGCGCAGCTGGTGGCTGCGGCCGGTCAGCGGCTCCAGCGCGACACGGGTGTGGCCGCCCTCGTGCGACAGCGCGCGCCAGCGCGTCTGCGAGGGCTTGCCGCGCAGCAGGTCGACCTGCTGGCGCGGGCGGTTGGGCCAGTCGGCGGCCAGCGGCAGGTCGATCAGGCCTGCGCCTTCGAGAAGGCCTTCGACGATGGCGACGTAGAGCTTGCCGACGCGGCGTTCGGCGAAGTCGGCGCTGAGCTCGCGCTGGGCCTGGGCGCCGCGTGCGAACAACAGCAGGCCGGACGTCGCCTGGTCGAGCCGGTGCACGATCAGCGCGTCGGGGTAGCGGGCTTGCACGCGGGCGGCGGCGCAGTCGGGCTCGGTGCGGCCGGGCACGCTGAGCAGGCCGGCGGGCTTGGCGATGACGACGATGCGCTCGTCGGCGTGGACGATCTGCATCAGCGCGAGGACACGAGAATACCGGCCGCGATCAGCACGAAGGCCGCGCCGTGGTACCAGGCCGGCGCCGTGCCGAGCAGGGCCGCCGAGATGACGGCCGCGAACACCGGCGTCAGGTTGACGAAGAAGCCGGCCAGCGCCGGCCCCGCCTCGGCCACGCCCAGGCCCCAGCAGCGGTAGGCGATCAGCGACGGCCCGATGGCGACGTAGAACAGCGCCGCGACAAGGGCCGGGCTCCAATGGATGGCCGCCGGCGCGACGACCTGCTCGACGCCGGCCGACAGGCCCGAGAAGACGACGCCGAACATCAGCTGGGCCATCAGCGCCTCGGCCCAGTTCCAGTCGGGCTTCTCGCCGGGCCTCAGGCCCCGGGCGGGCCGCGCAAGCATCCACGAGTAGACGGCCCAGGTGAAGATGGCCAGCAGCATCAGCAGATCGCCCGGCACGAAGCGCACCTCCAGCAGGGCCGCGGGCTCGCCGCGCGCGATGACCAGGGCCACGCCCAGCAGCGACAGGCCAGCGCCGGCGAGCTGGCGCCGCGTCGGCTTCACGCCATAGGCGAGGGCGCCCACGCCGAGCATCCACACCGGCATGCTGGCGGTGATCAGCGTCACGTTCAGCGGCGAGGAGGTATGCAGGGCCAGGTATTGCAGCGCGTTGTAGCAACCCATGCCGAGAAAGCCCAGCCAGGCCAGGCCGCGCCAGCGCGCGAGGGCCGGGCCCGGCCTGGCCAGCAGCGGCCAGGCCAGCGGCGCGAGCAGCAGCAGTGCCAGCAGCCAGCGCAGCGCGTTCAGCGTCAGCGGCGGGATGGCGTCGCGCACCACGCGGCCGACGACGGCATTGCCGGCCCAGAACAGCGGCGGCAGCGTCAACAGCAGAGCGAGGCGTGGGGTCAGCTTCAAAAGGGGCGACGCAGTGGACAAAGGGCTGGCACGATAGCCGACAACTCGACAAGGAGAGACAGATGAAGGAAAAGGCCGTCGTCATCGAGGCTCCGGGTGGCCCGGAGCAACTGAAGCTGGTGGATCTGGAGGTGGGCGCGCCCGGGCCGGACGAGATCCGCATCCGGCACCACGCCTGCGGGCTGAACTACATCGACGTCTACCACCGCAACGGCGCCTATCCGCTGCCGCTGCCTGCCCGGCTGGGCATGGAGGGCGCCGGTGTCGTGGAGGCGGTGGGCGAGGGCGTCACGCACCTGCGGGTGGGCGACCGCGCGGCCTACGCCAGCCAGCCGCCGGGCGCCTATGCGACGGCGCGCGTGATGCCGGCCAAGTGCGTGCTGAAGCTGCCCGAGGCCATCGACTTCGAGACCGGCGCGGCCATGATGCTCAAGGGCCTGACGGTGCAATACCTGCTGCGCCGAACCTTGCCGCAGGGCGGTCTGCAGGCGGGCGACTTCGTGCTCTTCCACGCGGCGGCCGGTGGCGTGGGCCTGATCGCCTGCCAGTGGGCGCGGGCGCTGGGCCTGCAGCTCATCGGCACGGCGGGCAGCGACGAGAAATGCCGGCTCGCGCTGGAGAACGGCGCGGCCCATGTCATCAACTACCGCCGCGATGTGGACTTCGCCGCCAAGGTGCGCGAGATCACCGGTGGCCGCGGCGTGAAGGTGGTCTACGACTCGGTCGGCGCCGACACCTGGGAGGGCTCGCTGAACAGCCTGGCGCCCTTCGGCCTGCTGGCCAGCTTCGGCGGCGCCTCGGGGCCGGTGCCGCCCATCAACATCGGCACGCTGTCCGCCAAGGGCTCGGTCTATGTGACGCGGCCTACGCTGTTCTCGCACATCGCCACGCGCGAAGCGACGCAGGAGATGGGCGACGACCTGTTCAGCATGGTCGGCAGCGGGAAGATCAGGATCCGCATCGACAGGCGCTATCCGCTGGCCGACGTGGCCGAGGCCCACCGCGACCTGGAGGCGCGGG
The DNA here is from genome assembly GCF_004342485.1 of Roseateles saccharophilus. Classification (GTDB taxonomy): domain Bacteria; phylum Pseudomonadota; class Gammaproteobacteria; order Burkholderiales; family Burkholderiaceae_C; genus Pelomonas; species Pelomonas saccharophila. The sequence continues at coordinate 105,898 of NZ_SMBU01000008.1, read as the reverse complement.
CGATCACCGGCAGCGCCGTGCTGCTGCCCTGAAGCGGATTCCGGGGCTCACAGGATCCGCCGCAGCAGGATCTCGAAGCTGAAGCAGGAGCCGCGGCCGGGCTCGCTCTCGACGCCGATGCTGCCGCCCATCAGCGCCACGAGGCGCTGCACGATGGTCAGGCCCAGGCCGGTGCCGCCGTAGCGCCGCGTGATGCTGCCGTCGGCCTGGGTGAAGGGGTCGAAGATCTGGCTGATCTGCTTGCGCGTCATGCCGATGCCGGAGTCCGTCACGGCGCAGCGCAGGCGCAACCGTGCGGGCGGGTCGCCCTCCTGGGTCGCGGCCTGCGCGATCTCGACGCGCACCTCGCCGTGCTCGGTGAACTTCAGCGCGTTGCCGATCAGGTTGATGAGCACCTGGCGCAGGCGCAGCGCGTCGCCCACCATCCATGACGGCACGCCGGGCTGTACGACGGTGTGCAGCTGGATGTGTTTCTCGTGGGCCTGCAGCAGCAGCGGCTGCAGCGCCTCGCTCAGGCAGTCGTGCAGGCTGAAGGGGGCTTCCTCGATGATGATGCGGCCGGCCTCGATCTTGGCCACGTCCAGCAGGTCGTTGATGATGGTCATCAGGCCCTTGGCGGACTGGTGGGCCATGCCGATGAAGCGGCGCTGGCGCTCGTCCAGTCCGGTCTGCAGCACCAGCTCGGTCAGGCCCAGCACGCCGTTCATCGGCGTGCGGATTTCGTGGCTCATGTTGGCCAGGAAGCTGCTCTTGGCCTGGCTGGCGGCTTCTGCGGCCTCGCGGGCGGCCACCAGCGCGGCCTGGCTGGCCTTCAGGTCGGCGATGTCGCGGGCGTTGAACAGCAGCGTCGTGTCGCCGGTGACCGGGTCGCGCATCGGCCGCGCGTCCAGCGCATGCCAGCGCTGGCCGGCCAGGGTCTGCAGCTCCACGTCCTGGCGGCAGGCTTCGCCGCGCTGCACGCGGCTGAGGATGCCGGTGGCGTCGATCGGATGGGCGAATAGGCGCGTGAACTCGGTCTGGCCGGGGCCGGGCGGCGTGTCGCCGAAGGTCAGCGCGGCGGCCGGGTTGCGCATTAGCAGCTCGCCGCCCTGCAGGCCGAACATGGCGATGCGCACCGAGGTGTGCTGCAGGGCCTCGACGCCGCGCAGCATCGACACGTCGGCGCCGCCGCCGAGCGAGTCGGCCGCGAACAGCATGACCTGGCGGCGGTCGGGCGTGCGCATGCCGCGCGAGACCAGCATCACCGTCGTCGGCTCGCCCTTGGGGTAGAGCGTCCACTGCTCGCGCACGATCTTGCCCTGGGCATGGTCGGCGGCCGTGACGGCCAGGCGCTCGCGCACGGTGTCGCCATGCTCGGAGAAGTCGCGCGACAGGAACTCCTCGGCGCTGTCGGCATGCCAGAAGCGCAGGGCCGCAGCGTTGGCCCAGAGGTTGCGCTGTTGTTCGGGGTCGAAGACCCACAACGGGACGTCGAGCCAGTCGTAGTGGCTCAGGCTGGCGAAGTCGAGGAGCATGTGGGGTGGCAAGCGGCGCGCGATTGTCACCTTTGGACACAGACTCTCGCGTGAACTACTTCGCTATACGGTGCTCGGCGGGCCCAGGGCCGCCCGGTAGGCATGCCAGCTGGCATGGCCCAGCCAGGGGCCGACGACGAGCAGGCCGGCGAAATAGGGCAGCATGGCCAGCACGGCCAGCGTCGTCACGACGAGGCCCCAGAACAGCATGACGGCGGGCTGGGTCAGGCAGAGCTTGAGGCTGGCCAGGCCGGCGGTGACGGCATCGGTGTCGCGGTCCAGCAGCAGGGGCATGGCGACGACGCTGACCGCGAAGATCATGCCGGCGAAGACCGCGCCGACGGCCAGATAGGCCACGATGAAGCCGAGGTGGTCGGCGCTCAGCAGCCTGGACACCGAGCCGGCGAAATCCGGCATGCCGTTGAAGCTGACCGCGAAGACGACCAGGGCCGCGCGGCCCCAGAGCATCTCCAGGATCAGCAGCACGAAGCCGAAGATCGCGATCTGCCGGACATTGGGCAGCCAGGCGCCGAGGGCATCCTCGATGCGCGGCGCCTCGCCGCGCTCCAGGCACCGGCTGACCTGGTAGAGGCCCAGGCACAGCAGCGGGCCCAGCAGCAGGAAGCCGGCGCACAGGGCCAGCGTGTAGATGGGTGCGTGGCGGAACACCATCAGCACCGCCAGGCCCATCAGCGCGAAGCAGGCGCCGAAGAAGCCGCCGATGGCGGGCGCGCGCCTCAGGTCGGCCCAGCCCAGCTGCAGCCAGTGCAGCGGCGCCGACAGCGGCAGGCGCTGCAGCGGCGGGCCGAGCTCGACGGCGGGCTCGGGAACGTAGGGGATGTAGCCGGGTGGGGGAGGTTCAGGTGCGTCGGACACGGCGCAGTTCATCCAGGATCAACAGGATGGCGCCGATGGTGATCGCACTGTCTGCGACGTTGAAGGCGGGGAAATACCAGCCACCCGCATGAACCTGGATGAAGTCGACGACATAGCCGTGGATGGCGCGGTCGATGACATTGCCCAGGGCGCCGCCGAGGATCAGCGTCAGCGCCCAGGCGAACAGCTTCTGGTGGCCGTGGCGGCGCAGCATCCAGACGATGAAGGCGGCGGCGGCCAGGCCCAGGCCGAGGAAGAACCAGCGCTGCCAGCCCGACGCGCCGTGCAGGAAGCTGAAGGCGGCGCCGAAGTTGTGGGCGCGCACCAGGTTGAAGAAGCTGGTGACGGGGTGGGACTCACCCAGCTGGAAGCTGCCGACGATGAGGATCTTGGTGAACTGGTCGGCCAGCACGATGACGGCGGCGATCAGCAGCCAGGCGGTCAGGCCGGAAGAGGAGGAAGAGGAACGAGGAGGCATGGGGTGGGGCGCGAGGCGGGGGGCGTCAATGTAACTTGCCGCCGGTGCGGGGCTTGTAGGCGCAGGAGAAGCGGCGTAGAAGCGGAATTCTCCCAACCTGCTGGAGAGCGCCATGCGCAAACGCATCTACTGGCTGCTGCCCGACCTGGGCAGCGCGCGGCGGACGATGGACGAGCTGCTGCTCGCCCGCATCACCGAGCATCACATCCACTTCGTTGCGGCCGAGGGCGCGAGCATGGACGGCCTGCATGCGGCCAATGTGCTGCAGACCTCAGACCTGGTCGAGGCGGCCCAATCCGGCGCGCTGATCGGCTCGGGCCTGGGCGCGGCGGGCGGCGTCGCGGCGGCGTTCGCCATCAATGCCGGCTCGCCGGCGGCGGTCGTCATCGGCCTGGCCGCGTTGGGCGCGATGCTGGGCACCTGGTCGTCCAGCATGATCGGTAGCGCCGCACCGAACCGGCGCTTGAAGCGCTTCGAGAGCCCTATCGCCGCAGGGCAGTACCTGCTCATCGTCGACGTGCCGCGCACGCGCATCACCGAGATCGAGCAGTTGCTGGAGCGAACCCATCCCGAAGCGCACTTCGAGGGGATGGAGCCGAACGTGCCGGCGTTTCCGTAGGCCCCTCGTCCGGCCTCACGCCGGCTGAACGCCGGTGAGTCCAGCCGGTCTTGCAGACCGCGCTGCGGCAGTGCCGCAGCTCTTCGCCAGGCACGTCGAGCCCACTGGGCTCAACGTGTCCGGGCTCAGCCCCCGAGGGGACGGCGATGCTTGCGGCATTGAGCCGCAAGCACATCGCCTGCGGGCCGGCTTGGGAGCGGCCCGGCGCCGGTCCGCGGCGGCGGGGTCAGGCCACGGTGCGGGTTTCTCCAGCGCCGTAGAGGTTGCTGTCGCAACGGCCGCACAGCGTCGGACGCTCGGGGTTGCTGCCGACGTCGGCGCGGTAGTGCCAGCAGCGCTCGCACTTGGCATGGCTGCTGGGCGTGACGCTGACGCCAAACTGCGCTGCCGACACCAGCCTGACCGCCGACGTGATGAAGACGAAGCGCAGGTCTTCGCCCAGGCTGGCGAGCAGGGCCTGGTCCTGCTCGTTGACCTGCAGCACCAGTTCGGCCTGCAGCGAGGCGCCGACGGCACCCGTCACGCGGACCGCCTCGATGGCCTTGTTGACCTCGTCGCGGATCTGGTGAATGCGGTCCCACTTGGACAGCAGCGCGTTGTCGGTGGCGCCGAAGTCCCAATAGGTTTCGGTGAAGATGCTCTCGCCCAACCGCCTGTCCACGAACACCTGCCATGCTTCCTCGGCCGTGAAGCTGAGGAAGGGCGCCATCCAGCGCAGCATCGCGTGCGTGATCTGCCACAGCGCGGTCTGCGCGGAGCGGCGGGCGAGCGACTTGGGCGCCGTCGTGTAGAGGCGGTCCTTCAGCACGTCGAGGTAGAAGGCACCGAGGTCCTCGGAGCAGTAGACCTGCAGCTTGGCGACGACCGGGTGGAACTCGTAGCGCTCGAAATGGGCCAGGATGTCCTTCTGCAGCTCGGCCGCGCGTGCCAGCGCGTAGCGGTCCACTTCCAGCAGCTGTTCGGAGCCGACCGTGTCGGTGGCCGGGTCGAAGTCGCTGACGTTGGCGAGCAGGAAGCGCAGCGTGTTGCGGATGCGGCGGTAGCTGTCCACGACGCGGGCCAGGATCTTGTCGTCCAGGCCCAGGTCGCCGGAATAGTCGGTCGCGGCCGTCCACAGGCGCAGGATCTCGGCGCCGTATTTGTCCGACACCGCCTGCGGTGCGACCACGTTGCCCATGGACTTGCTCATCTTGCGGCCCTGGCCGTCAACGACGAAGCCGTGGGTCAGCAGGCCCTTGTAGGGCGCGCGGCCGTAGAGCGCGCAGGCGATCAGCAGCGAGGAGTGGAACCAGCCGCGGTGCTGGTCATGGCCTTCCAGGTAGAGGTCGGCCTCGGGGCCGCTCTCGTGCGCGGCGCCTTTGTGGCTACCCTTGAGCACATGCTCGAAGGTGGAGCCGGAGTCGAACCAGACGTCGAGGATATCGTTGCCCTTGGTGTAGTGGGCGGCTTCGGCGCCCAGCCACTCGGCGGCGTCGAGCTTGGACCAGGCCTCGATGCCGTTGGCCTCGACGAGCTGGGCCGCACGCTCGATGAACTCGAGCGTGTTCGGATGCGCCTCGCCCGTGTCCTTGTGCAGGAAGATGGGCAGGGGCACGCCCCAGCTGCGCTGGCGCGAGATGCACCAGTCGGGCCGGCCGGCGATCATGTCGTGCAGCCGGGCGCGGCCGTTCTCGGGGTAAAAGCTGGTCGCTTCGATGGCGGCCAGCGCGGTCTTGCGCAGACAGTCGGGCGCCTTGCTCGTCGTGAACAGGCCATCGCCTTCGTCCATGCGCACGAACCACTGCGCCGCGGCGCGGTAGATGACGGGCGACTTGTGGCGCCAGCAGTGCGGGTAGCTGTGGGTCAGCTTCGACTGGGCCATCAGCCGGCCGTTGTCCAGTAGTGTCTGCGCGACGACGGCATTGGCCTTCCAGATGTGCTGGCCGCCGAACAGCGGCAACTCGGCGGCGTAGGCGCCATTGCCCTGCACCGGGTTCAGGATGTCGTCGAAGGCCATGCCGTGGGCGACGCAGCTCTGGAAGTCGTCCAGGCCATAGGCGGGCGCGGAATGGACGACGCCGGTGCCGTCCTCGGCAGTGGCGTAGTCGGCCAGGTAGACCGGGCTCTCGCGGTCGTAGCCGGGATGTACGTGGGCCAGCGGGTGCTTGAACTTCAGCAGTTCCAGCGAGCGGCCCGGCGTCGTTGCGACGACGCTGCCTTCCAGCTGCCAGCGGGCCAGGCACTTCTCGACGAGGGCCTCGGCGACGACGAAATAGCCCTTGGGCGTGTCCACCAGCGCATACGGCAGCTCGGGATTCAGGTTCAGCGCCTGGTTGGCCGGGATGGTCCAGGGCGTCGTGGTCCAGATGACGGTGAAGGCATCCTTGGCCAGAGACGCGACGCCGAACGCAGCGGCCAGCTTTTCGGGTTCGGCCGACAGGAAGGCCACGTCGACCGCAGGCGACTGCTTGTCCGCGTACTCGATCTCGAACTCGGCCAGCGAGGAGCCGCAGTCGAAGCACCAGTACACCGGCTTCAAGCCGCGGTAGACGAAGCCGCGCTCGAACATGCGCTTCAGCACGCGGATCTCGCCGGCCTCGTTGGCGAAGTTCATCGTCTTGTACGGGTTGTCCCACTCGCCCAGCACGCCCAGGCGCTTGAAGTCCGTGCGCTGGCCGTCGATCTGCTCGGTGGCGTAGGCGCGGCTCTTGGCCTGCACCTCGTCGCGCGGCAGTCCGCGGCCGAAGGTCTTCTCGATCTGGTTCTCGATGGGCAGGCCGTGGCAGTCCCAGCCGGGGATGTAGGCCGCGTCGAAGCCCGCCAGCTGGCGCGCCTTGACGATCATGTCCTTCAGGATCTTGTTGGCGGCGTGGCCGATATGGATCTGGCCATTGGCATAGGGCGGGCCGTCGTGCAGCACGAATTTGGGCTTGCCGCAGCGCGCGTCGCGCAGGCGCTTGTACAGGCCCTGCTCATCCCAGGCCTTGACCCAGCCCGGCTCGCGCTTGGGCAGGTCGCCGCGCATCGGGAAGGGCGTGTCGGGCAGGTTGAGCGTGGAGCGGTAGTCCGGGGTGGTCATGGCATGCGGCCAGACGAAAAGTCTGGCGATTCAGAAGACGGGGAGGGCGGAACGAAGAGCGGCGGGGCGCCGCTTCAAATTCGGTCGCGCGTGGTCTGGCGACGTTGAGCGGCGTGGGTGGCCAGAAAGGCGCGCGCTGCTTCGGTGTCGGCGCGAATAGCGGCCGTGAGCGCCTCCAGCCCGTCGTAGCGGGCTTCGTCGCGGAGTTTGTGCAACAGTTCCACGCGGGCGAGTTTACCGTAGCCCCCCTCGGCACCGAGTTTGGATTCGGGCCACTCCAGGCAGTGGACTTCGAGCAGCACCCGGCCCGCGTCTTCCACCGTGGGTCGGTTGCCCAGGCTGGCGACGCCGGGCAGGGGCTCGGGCGTCAGGCCATGCACCAGCACGGCAAAGATGCCGTGGGCGGCCGGCTTGTCGTGCGGGAAGCGCAGGTTCAGCGTGCGAAAGCCATCGGCGGCGCCCGGCGCGCTCTCGCCCAGTTGGCGGCCGAGCTTGCGCCCGTGCGTGACGTGGCCCGAGATGGCATAGGGCCGGCCCAGCAGCGACGCGGCGGCGGCCATGTCGCCCGCGGCCAGGGCCTCGCGCACGGCCGAGCTGCTGACGCGCAAGCCATGCACCTCGTAGCTCATCATGCGGGCCACGTCGAAGCCGCGCGACTGGCCGGCGGCGTCCAGCGTCGCGTAGTCGCCCTGGCGCTTGGCGCCGAAGCGGAAGTCGTCGCCGACGAGCACATAGCGCGCACCCAGGCCGTCGACCAGCACCTGGCGGATGAAGTCCTGGGCCGGCAGCGAGGCCAGGGCCTCGTCGAAGCGCAGGATGACGACCTGGTCGATGCCGCAGCGCTCCAGCTCGCCGAGCTTGTCGCGCAGCGGTGCGATGCGGGCCGGGGCCAGCTCGGGCTTGCCGGCCCTGGCGGCGAAGAAGTCGCGCGGGTGGGGCTCGAAGGTCATCACGCAGGTCGGCAACCCGCGGTGGCGGGCCTCGGACTGCAACAGTGCCAGCATGGCCTGGTGGCCGCGGTGCACGCCGTCGAAGTTGCCGATGGTCAGCGCGCAGGCGGGCGCGATGCCGGGGTGGTGGAAGCCTCTGAAAACTCGCATCGGGCGCATTGTCCCTGCTGGGTCACTGGCTCCAGACAAGGTCCGGGCTCGGCACCCAGCGCCATTCGCCCGGCTTGAGGTCTGCGGGCAAGGTCAGAGCGCCGAACTGCGGCCGGTGCAGGGCCTCGACGCGGTTGCCGACGGCCGCCACCATGCGCTTGACCTGGTGGTACTTGCCTTCTAGCAACGTGAGGCGCAGCAGCGTCTCGTCGACGATCTCGGCGCCTTCGGCCTTGCTGATCTCGGGCGGGCGCTGGAACTTGCCCGGCGCCTTGCTTTCAGGCTCCTTCAGCTCGACGCCGGCCAACAACTGCTCGGCCATCACGGCCGTCAGCGGATGCTTGCAGCGCGCCTCGTAGACCTTGGGCACATGGTGCTTGGGCGAGGTCAGCTTGTGGATCAGCGAGCCGTCGTCGGTCAGCAGCAGCAGGCCGGTCGTGTCTTCGTCCAGCCTGCCGATGGGCTGCACGCCGCGTTCGCGCAATGGTGCCGGCAGCAGGCTCATCACGCTGGGATGGTGCTTGGGTTTCTGCGAGCACTCGTAGCCGGCGGGCTTGTTCAGCAGGATCAGTGCCTTGTCGTAGCAAGGCCATTCCTGGCCGCCGATCGTGAAGCGCAGGCCGTTCGTCTCGAACTCCGCATCCGGGTCATCGACGAGTTCGCCGTTGACCGTGACTTCACCGTTCCACACCAGCCCGGCGCACAGGCGCCGCGTTCCGAAGCCCTGACTGAACAGGATCTGCGACAGCCTCTGCTTCACTTGGCCTGGGACTTCATCGGCTGCACGTCGCCGCAGTCGGCGCCCAGCCAGCGGCCTTCGCCGCTGACCTTGGTGACCTCGGTCTTGCCCTGGCGCTGGTGCCGCACGCTGACCTCGTTCGTGAAGCCCTCGTTGCCGCGCAGCGTGACGGTGGCATCGCCCTCCGAGGCCGGGTCGGTGCAGACGAAGTGGGTCTGGATGACGCTGCCGCTGCGCTTCACATCCTGGCTGCAGTTGCCGTGATGCGTGACCGGCGCCATGTTGCGCTCGGCCTGCTCCTTGGTCACGCAGGTCTTAATCGTCATCGTGCCGCCGGCCATGTTCATGCTGACGCCACGCTGGGCCATCATCTGTTCCATCATCTGGCGGCGCTCGGGCGGCATGTTCTCCATGGCCTTCTGCGCCTGGGCCATCTGGGCCTGGCGGGCGGGGTCGAGCTGCGGGGTCTGCTTGAACTCCCACAGCCCGGGCTTCATCGTCTGGGCATGGGCCAGTGTCGAAAACTGAACGGCGGCAAGGCCGGCGAGCAACAGGGCGGCAGGGAACTTCATCGGGTGACCTCCACGAGGGCAGAGAGAGGGCAGCGCCGACAGGCGCTGCTCAGGCAAATACCCCCGCAGTGTCCAGCATCCGGGCGCTGACTTCACCCAGGTGATGCATGCTGTCCCCCCATTGCATCTCCATGACGGTCAGGCGCTTGAAGTAGTGGCTGCCGGCGTATTCGTCGGTGACGCCGATGCCGCCGTGCATCTGCGTGCACTGCTGGCCGACGAAACGCATCGCCTGGCCGAGTTGCACCTTGGCCTGCGACAGCGCGCGGCGGCGCACTGCGGGCGCATCGCCCAGGCGCAGCGTCGCGTAGTAGCTCATCGAGCGGGCCAGCTCCAGCTGCATCTTCACGTCGGCAGTGCGGTGGCGCAGGGCCTGGAAGCTGCCGATGGCGACGCCGAACTGCTTGCGCGTGTTCAGGTAGTCGACGGTCAGCGCGAGGTGGCGCTCCATGACGCCCACGGCCTCGGCGGCCTGGGCCGCGATGCCGATGTCGGCGGCCAGTTCGAGCAGCGCGAGGCCCCGGTCGGGGCCGGCGATGAGCCGGGCCGGCGTGTTGTCGAAGTGGACTTCGGCGGCACGCGAGCCGTCGTAGAGCGAGTAGGGCCGCGTGTGCACGCCGGCTGCGGAGCGCTCGACGAGGTAGAGCGCAATGCCCTCAGCCGCATCGTCGGCACCGGACACGCGCGCCGGCACGATGAAGGCATCGGCCACGTCGCCGGCCGGCACCAGGCTCTTCACGCCGCTCAGCCTGCCGTCGACGGCGCGCGTGGCAACCTGATGCAGCCGGTAGCGTGATTTGGCTTCCTGATGGGCCAGCACGACCAGGGCCTCGCCGCCGGCGATGCGTGGCAGCCAGGCGGCCTGTAGGTCATCGGGCGCCTTGCTCAGCAGGGCCGGCGCTATCAATGCGCCCTGGGCCAGCGGCTCCATGACGAGACCGCGGCCGAGCTCCTCCATGACCACCATCGCCTCGACGGCGCCTTGCCCCAAGCCGCCATGGGCCTCGGGAACGGCCAGTGCGGTCAGGCCCAGGCCGGCCAGGCCGTCCCAGACGGCGCGGTCAAAGCCACCGGCGCGTGCGATCTGCACGCGGCGCTCGAAGGCGTAGTCCTTGTCGACGAAGCGCTGCACCGCATCGCGCAGGGCCTGCTGGTCTTCAGTGAAATCGAAATCCATCTTGTCTGCCTCCGCGATCAGCCGAGCACCGTCTGAGCGACGATATTGCGTTGCACTTCGTTCGAGCCGCCGTAGATCGTCGTCTTGCGGACGTTGAGGTAGTTGCCGGTCAGCGGGATGGCGTGCGTGGCGCCGCCGATCCAGGCGCCGCCCAGCCACTGGTCACCCTGCCAGCCGGCTTCCATCGCCTCGTGGACATGGGGCAGGGCCAGCGGGCCGCCGGCCAGCATCATCAGCTCGGTGTAGCGCTGTTGCAGTTCGCTGCCGCGGATCTTCAAGAGGCCGGCCACATCCAGCGGCTGCTTGCCGCTGCGCTCGCCGGACAGCACGCGCAGCACCATCATCTCCAGCGCGACCACGTCGACCTCGCACAGCGCGATCTGGTCGCGAAAGCGCGCATCGTCGATCAGGCCCTCGGCCTTGGCGATGCGCTTGAGCCGCTCCAGTTCGCGCTTGGCGCGGTTCACGTCGGCGATATTGGTGCGCTCGTGCGAGAGCAGGTGCTTGGCATAGGTCCAGCCCTTGTTCTCCTCGCCGATCAGGTTCTCGGCCGGAACCTCGACGTTGTCGAACCAGACCTCGTTCACCTCGTGCTCGCCGTCGAGCATGATGATGGGCTTGACTGTCACGCCGGCCGTCTTCATGTCGATCAGCAGGAAGGAAATGCCGGTCTGCGGCTTGCCCTCGGTGGAGGTGCGCACCAGGCAGAAGATCCAGTCGCCATACTGGCCCAGCGTCGTCCAGGTCTTTTGGCCGTTGACGATGTATTTGTCGCCCTTGCGCTCCGCACGGCACTTCACCGAGGCCAGGTCCGAGCCCGAGCCCGGTTCGCTATAGCCCTGGCTCCACCAGACCTCGCCGCTCATGATGCCGGGCAGGAAGCGCTGCTGCTGCTCCGGCGAGCCGAATGCCATGATGACGGGCGCCACCATCACCGGTCCGAAAGGGACGACGCGCGGCGCGCAGGCGAGGGCGCATTCCTCCTCGAACAGATGGCGCTGCACGGCGTTCCAGCCGGGGCCGCCGAACTGCTTGGGCCAGGCCCAGCCATGCCAGCCCTTGGCGCCGAGGATCCTGGCCCAGCGCTGCAGGTCGTCCTTGTTCAGGCGCAGTGCGTTGCGCACCTTGTGGGCGATGTCGGCCGGCAGATTGGCGCGCACCCATTCGCGCACCTCGGCGCGGAAGGCCAGCTCCGCATCGGTGAAGTTGAGGTCCATGTGTCTCCGCGTCCCTGTGTCGTGATGGGAATGCCGAGCTTTTTAGCACGGTCGTTCGTATCCTGGCTGTCCGGCCAGGGACAGTGCGAACCAGGGGGCAGAAAGCAAAAAAGGCATTCCGAGGAGCGCCTTTCGGGTCGCGCAGGAGTCCCTGTTTGTCAAATTGCTCCCCCCCCCCCCCCGACGAGCCAACAACGGCAAAACTCCCCTCAGTCAACGGTGGAGAGCAATTGCCTGGCATCGGCCGCCGTGCCAAATGTCGCGCGGTTGCGCAGTGCGGCATTGAGCTCTTCGCGCCCCTCGGCCTTGCGGCCGGCCCGGGCCAGGGAGTCGGCCACGCCCAGCGCCTTGGTGCTCTGCTTGTCACGCAGGTAGACGGTGATCAGGGCCTGGCCGTCGTCGGGCTGGGCCTTCGCAATCTGGCTGTTGGCGTGTTAGAGGGACGCCTTCTGGCACAGGGCCTCGCCATTGGTGGGCGCCAGCTTGATGGCCTGGTCGGCCGCGGCCATGGCCTCGGTGAATTGGCGGCTGCTCGGCGACCCAGGTGTTGAAGTCACTCGGGCTGAAGGCGCGGCGCGGGCCGCCATCACGGAGGCGAGGGCGGCCTTGCCTCCGCCCAGATCGGACGGGGCCAGCGAGCGCTCCAGCAGCAATTGCGTCTGGATGCCTGGCGGCAGGCCCGCCGCTGCAGGCGCGGGTCGTCGAGCATCTCGGTCTGCTTGCCCTGCGCGTCCATCGCCAGCGCGACGGCGACCTCGGCGCGGTTGACGCCCGGGCGAATGGCCTCGCCAAGCTCGAATTCGGCCGCCGAGGGCCGGCTTTCCGCCAGTGGGGCCTTGCCGGGCAGCACATGCACCGGCAGTTGGGTCTTGTCGGCCTGCAGCGCGTTCTTCAGCTGGATGATGGCGCCGGCGATGCCGCGCCTCTCGCGGCGCTGCAGCGATCAGCAGGGCAGCCAGCAGGCCGGCGAGCGAGGCAGGATGACGGGGCATCGAGGCTGGCCGGCTGAAATGGGCGCCGGATTCTTGCAGAGGCCTGCCGAAGGGGTTCAGTACCGCAGATCCAGCGTCATGACGTCGTTCTCGCGACGCATCTGGAAGCGGTTCAGGAAGCTGTTGCCGAGCAGCACATAGCCCAGCAGCCCCGGGATGACGATGGCTTCGACATTGCGCACCTCGACGTCGCCGATGCGCAGGCTGGCGAGCTGGATCTGGTAGGCCGGCGCAAGGCCGTTGGCCGTCTGCGTGATGACATGCCGGCCGTTGAGGTAGCGCAGCCCGAGCCTGTCGGCCTCGGGCTGGCCGATGGCGACCGCGGTCGCGCCGGTGTCGACGAGGAAGTTCGTGGCGTGGCCGTTGATCGCGCCCATCGTCGTGAAGTGCCCGCCCGGCCCGGCCGACAGGACGATCTGGCGTGGCGTCACCGCGTTCTGAGAGACGACGCGCCCCGGCGCCGCGCCGAGGGTCAGGCTCTGGCGCCGGCCGCCGTATTCGACGACGGCGCGGCCGTCCTCCAGCGCGATGAGCTTGACGCCGTTGACGGTGGCGCCGACCTCGACGGTGCGCGGCTCGCCGTCGATCAGCAGCAGGGCCGCGCGCGTGCCGAGCGTGCCGTTGAGCTGCACCTGCGAGGGCGGCAGGGGCTGGGCCTCGGCCCGGCCCAGCAGGGCGAGAGCCAACAGCAGGGCGAGGGGCGCGAGGCGGTGCATGTTCAGTCGCGGAAGTTGTTGTAGGTCAGCGGTGTGTCGCTGAAGCTCTTCTTCAGGTGGGCGATGGCCGTCTGCAGATCGTCGCGGTTCTTGCCCGTCACGCGCACCGCGTCGCCCTGGATGCTGGCCTGCACCTTGAGCTTGCTCTCCTTCAGCGAGGCGACGATCTTCTTCGCCAGTGTGGCCTCGATGCCTTCCTTGATCTTGTAGACCTGGCGGACCTTGTCGCCGCCGAGTTTTTCGATCTTGTCCTGCTTGTCCAGGAAACTGATGACGACATCCTGCTTGGTCAGCTTGGCGTAGAGCACGGCCTCGATCTGCTCGAGCTGGAACTCGCTGTCGCCGGTGCTGTGGATTTCCTTGTCCTTGAGTTCGACCTTGGCGCCGGTGCCCTTGAAGTCGAAACGGGTGCCGATTTCCTTGATGCTGTTGTCCACCCCATTGCGGATCTTGACGTGGTCGGGTTCGAGAACGGTGTCGAAGCTGGGCATATTGAAAGCTCGTTGGGTTGGCGTCTGCGAAAATTTTCCCATGAGCCTAACCCCTGCCAGCGCCGCGCCCCCCGCGAATGAAGCCCCCGGCGTCCTGATCGAGACCGATGTCAACCTCAGGCCGTACAACACTTTCGGGCTGCCCGCCGTCGCGCGCCGCCTCGTGCGCATCCGCGAGGCGGCCGACGTGCGCCGCGTCGTGGACCATCCGGAGCTGGGCCGGGCGCCGAAGTTCGTGCTTGGCGGCGGCAGCAACCTGGTGCTGACCAAGGACGTCGACTCCGTCGTGCTGAAGGTGGAGATCCCCGGCATCCGGCTGCTCGAGACCCGCGACGACGCCTGGATCGTCGAGGCCGGTGCCGGCGTCGTCTGGCATGAGCTGGTCGGCTGGACGCTGGAGCAGGGCCTGCCGGGCCTGGAGAACATGGCGTTGATTCCCGGCACGGTAGGCGCGGCGCCGGTGCAGAACATCGGCGCCTACGGCATCGAGGTCAAGGACAGGCTGGAGGCGGTTGAGGTGATGGACCTCGTCACCGGCCGGCCGGCGCTGCTGCCGGCCGAGGTCTGCCGCTTCGCTTATCGCGACAGCGTCTTCAAGCACAGCGACTTCGGCGGCCTGGCCGGCAAGAGCGTCATCACCAAGGTGCGGCTGAGGCTGCCGCGGCCCTGGCGGCCGGTGCTCGGCTACCTCGAGATCGAGCGCAGGATGGCCGAGACCGGCATCACGGCGCCCGATGCGCGCCAGATCTTCGACTGGATCGTCGCGGTGCGCCGCGCCAAGCTGCCCGACCCGGCCGTCATCGGCAATGCCGGCAGCTTCTTCAAGAACCCGGTCGTGACCGAGGAGCAGTGCCGCGACATCATCGGCCGCGACCCCGGCATCGTTCACTACCCTATGCCGGATGGGAGCGTGAAGCTCGCGGCCGGCTGGATGATCGACGCCTGCGGCTGGAAGGGGAAGACGGTGGGTGGAGCGGCGGTCTACGAGAAACAGGCCCTGGTGCTGGTCAACAAGGGCGAGGCGCGTGGTGCCGAGGTCGTCACGTTGGCGCGGGCCATCCAGGAAAGCGTCTATGGCCGTTTCGGCATCCGGCTGGAGCCGGAGCCGGTGGTGGTCTGATGGTGAATCCTGCCACGCACGGTAGATAGGCCGGCCCGATGATGGCCGCCTTCGGTCCATGAGCGAGGGTGGCGATGAGCGTGAAGACACTGCGCCGGCGGGTGCTGCTGGCCTGGCTGGGCAGCCTGAGCGGGCCGGTGCTGGCGCTGGAGCCGCTGCTGGCTCGCAACGGGCCTGCGGCATCGACCCGAGGCCCTATCTCGTCAGCGAGAAGCTCGACGGCGTGCGGGCGCTGTGGGACGGGGCGACGCTGCGCTTTCGCAGCGGCCGCGTGGTCGCCGCGCCTGCCTGGTTCCTGACCTCGCTGCCCAGGCTGGCGCTGGACGGCGAGCTGTGGATCGCGCGGCGCAGCTTCGACACGCTGTCGGCCACCGTGCGGCGCGCCGAGCCGGTGGACGCGGAATGGCATCGCGTCAGCTACCGTGTGTTCGAACTGCCGGCGAGCGGCGGCGATTTCTCCCAGCGGGCCGCCAAGCTCGAGACCCTGGCTGGCGGTGTCCTGCTGCCCGTGGTGCAGCAGCGCTGCGGCTCGAATGCCGAACTGCTCGCGCTGCTGAAGCAGGTGGTCGACGCGGGCGGCGAGGGCCTGATGCTGCGTCGCGCCGACGCACCGCTGGCGGCGGGGCGCAGCGACCTGCTGCTCAAGCTCAAGCCCTTGGCGGACGCCGAGGCCGTCGTCGTCGGCCATATGCCCGGCAAGGGGCGGCTGGCCGGCCAGCTTGGTGCCCTGGTGCTGCAGACGCCCGAGGGCCTGCGCTTCAAGCTGGGCACGGGTTTCACCGACGCCCAACGCCGCAACCCGCCGCCGATGGGCTCGACGGTGACCTACCGCTACCGTGAGCTGACGCCGGGCGGAAAACCGCGTTTTGCCAGCTTCGTCCGTGTGGCTGATGAGTTCTGACGGCGGCTCCCAGGGCTCGTTCTCAGAGCCAGCTCAGCAGCTTCTGGACCCACATCGGCAGGGGGCGACCGGGGACGTAGTTCTGGCGGTATTGACCGTACATGGCAGGCTCCTCAGTGAATGCTGTAGTTTTATACAGTATTCGTCAAAACCCTGCCAGAGGGTGTGCGATTACTCGAGGCGGGGCAGGCCGCCGCCTGCCAGCAGGCCGACGCCGGTGTAGACGCCGAGCTTGCCGCGCGTGTCGCTGATGTCGAGGTTGCGCATCGTCAGCTGGCCGATGCGGTCGGCGGGGCTGAAGGGCGCGTCCTCGACCTTTTCCATGCTCAGGCGCTCGGGCGCATAGGTCAGGTTGGGGCTGCGGGTGTCCAGCAGCGAGTAGTCGTTGCCGCGGCGCAGCTCGATGGCCACCTCGCCGGTCACGGCGCGGGCCACCCAGCGCTGGGCGGTCTCGCGCAGCATGATGGCCTGGGGGTCGAACCAGCGGCCCTGGTAGAGAAGGCGGCCGAGCTTGCGGCCGTTGTCGCGGTAGAGCTCGATGGTGTCCTCGTTGTGGATGCCGGTGACGAGGCGCTCGTAGGCGATGTGCAGCAGGGCCAGGCCCGGGGCCTCGTAGATGCCGCGGCTCTTGGCCTCGATGATGCGGTTCTCGATCTGGTCGCTCATGCCCAGGCCGTGGCGGCCGCCGATCTTGTTGGCCTCGGCCAGCAGCGCCACCGGGTCGCGGTACTCGACGCCGTTCAGCGCGACCGGCATGCCTTCCTCGAAGCGCACCGTCACCTCCTCGGCCTTGACGACGACGTCGTCGCGCCAGAAGGCCACGCCCATGATGGGGTTGACGATGCGGATGCCGCTGCTCAGGTGCTCCAGGTCCTTGGCCTCGTGCGTAGCGCCCAGCATGTTGGAGTCGGTGGAGTAGGCCTTCTCGGCGCTCATCTTGTAGGCGAAGCCCTTCTCCGTCATGAAGGCCGACATCTCGGCGCGGCCGCCCAGTTCGTCGATGAAGGTCTGGTCCAGCCAGGGCTTGTAGATCTTCAGCGCCGGGTTGGTCAGTAGGCCGTAGCGGTAGAAGCGCTCGATGTCATTGCCCTTGAAGGTGCTGCCGTCACCCCAGATGTTGACGCCGTCGGCCTGCATCGCGGCCACCAGCATCGTGCCGGTCACAGCGCGGCCGATGGGCGTGGTGTTGAAGTAGGTGACGCCGGCGGTGCTGATATGGAAGGCGCCGGCCTGCAGCGCGGCAATGCCTTCGGCGACGAGCTGCGCGCGGCAATCCACCAGCACGGCCTTCTCGGCGCCGTAGAGCATGGCCTTGCGCGGGATCTCGTCGTAGTCCGGCTCGTCGGGCTGGCCCAGGTTGGCCGTGTAGGCATAGGGCAGGGCGCCCTTGAGCTTCATCCAGTGCAGGGCGGCGGAGGTGTCGAGGCCACCGGAGAAGGCGATGCCGACCTTCTGGCCGACGGGGACGGATTGCAGGATGGTGCTCATGGATTGCTCACGAAAGATCGCGCCACTCGGGATGGCGCTGGAGGAAAAGGGCGACGTAGCTGCAGGCCGGCACGACCTTCAGCCCCTGCGCGCGGGCCCAGGTGAGGCCGGCCTCGACGAGCTGGGCGGCCAGGCCCTGGCCGCGGCAGGCGTCGGGCACGCCGGTGTGGGTGAAGACGACGCGACCCGGCAGCAGCTCGTAGTCGAGCACGCTGGGCGGCGTGGTCGGCAGCGTGAAGCGCTGCTGCTCGGGCTCGTGCCGGGGCGTCATTGGGCAGGCGTCTTCAGCGCGACGGGGTGGATCTCGACCGACGCGTCCGCGGTCGACACATAGACGCTGCCATCCTGGATGCTGATCTGCAGCTGCATGCTGCGCGCGGCCAGGGCCGCCAGCGCCTGCGATTGCTCGGCCGGGATCTGCCAGACGGCCAGCTTGGGTGCGCGGGTCAGCTTGTTCTCGAGGTTGCGCCACCAGACCTCGGTGCTGGACGCGAAGCTGTAGACGCTGACCCGCTCGCTGCGGCCGTGGGCCTTCATCAGGCGGCGGTCGTCGGGCTGGCCAAGGTCGATCCAGTGCACGACGTCGCCGGTCAGGTCGAGCTGCCAGAGGTCGGGCTCGTCGACGTCGGACAGGCCCTTGGTGAACTCCAGGCGCCCGCGCAGGTCGTCGGCCGGCACATTCAGCGCGAAGGCCAGCACGCGGATCATCAGCCTCTCCTCGGTCTCGCTGGGGTGGCAGGCGAGCGTGAGGTTGTGGTCGCCGTAGACATGGCGGTCCATGTCGGCGATCTGGAGCTGGGCTTTGTAGATGGTGGCTTTGAGCGCCATGAAACGGTGGTTACTAAGGGCAGCCCGCCATTATCGACGCGAAGCCTCGTGGCATGATTCCGGCTCCCGCTTCTGAACCTTCGCAACCCCGCGTTGCGCGCTCGACATGAAACGCATCCTCCTCCCGCTGGTCCTGGTCATCGCTGTCTCTGCCCAGGCGCAGGTCACCACCAACACCAAGGCCAAGGTCGACCCGAAGAACAACAAGGTCAGCAACCCGGTCGTGGAAAAACCCAAGCCCAAGCTGATGACGCGCGACGAACTGCGTGCCTGCATCGATACGCAGGAAGCCAATGGCAAGGAGGCCGAGGCCATCAAGGCCGAACAGGCCTCCTACAAGGCCAACGCCGACAAGCTCAAGGCCGAGAAGGGCACGATCGAGGCCGGCGAAGCCGCGCTGGGCAAGCAGGTCGAAGCCGTGAAGGCCGAGAAGGAAGCCATACTGAAGGCCCACGAGGCGCTGACGGCCGACGCCCCCAAGCTCGAAAAGGCCGAGCTGAAGGCGCGCAACGAGGCCTATATGGCCCGCGCGAACGCCTTCGGCCCGATGGTCGATGCCGTGAAGGCCGCCGATGCCGAGCAGGGCGTCAAGCGCAAGGCCTTCAGCGAGAAGGTCGATGCGCTGGACGCGCAGTTCAAGGCCATCGAGGACCGCACCGAGAAGCACTACGACGCCAACGACAAGTGGAAGGCCGAGTGCCAGAACAAGGCCTACGACGAGAACGACGAGAAGGC
This sequence comes from Roseateles saccharophilus, assembly GCF_004342485.1. GTDB lineage: Bacteria > Pseudomonadota > Gammaproteobacteria > Burkholderiales > Burkholderiaceae_C > Pelomonas > Pelomonas saccharophila. The sequence goes on along the minus strand of NZ_SMBU01000008.1, from coordinate 87,277 downwards.
CATCCGCAAGGAGAAGGCCGCTGCCGCCGGCAAGTGATCGCCGCGACCTGCTGACCCCCTCGACGGGCCGCCTCCCCTCCGGGAGCGGCCCGTTTCGCTTCCAGGAGACTCCATGACCGCACTTGGCAATCCGCTGCTGCTGGCCTGGCCCCAGGCCCATGGCCTGCCCGATTTCGACGCCATCGCGCCCGAGCACTTCCCGCCCGCCTTCGAGGTCGCGCTGGCCGAACATCGCGCGGAGATCGACGCCATCGCCGCCCAGGCCGAGGCGCCAGGCTTTGCGAACACGCTGGCCGCCTTCGATGCCAGCGGCCGGCAGCTGACCCGGCTGGAGCATCTCTTCTACACACTGGCTGCGTCGGCCACGTCACCCGCCCTGCAATCCGTGCAGCGCGCGCTGGCCGCGCCGCTGGCCGCCCATGGCAGCGCCGTCTACATGCACCAGGGCCTGTTCGCCCGCATCGATGCGCTCTTCGAACGGCGCGAAGCCCTGGGCCTGACGCCGGAGCAGCGCCGCCTGCTGGAGCGCGTGCACCTGGACTTCGTGCGCGCCGGCGCCCGCCTCGAACCGGCGGCGCGGGAACGCTATGCCGCCGTGATGACAAGCCTGGCCGAGCTGAACACCCGCTTTGCGCAGAACGTGCTGGGCGCCGAGAACGGCTACCAGCTGCGGCTCGCGACCGAGGCCGAGCTTGCCGGCCTGCCCGGCTTCGTGCGCACGGCGGCCCGCCAGGCCGCCATCGACCGCGGGTTGATGCAGGAGGGCCTGCACGTCATCACGCTGTCGCGCTCGCTGATCTTGCCCTTCCTCGGCTTCAGCGCCCGGCGTGACCTGCGCGAGCAGGCCTGGCGCGCCTGGGTGGGGCGCGGCGACGACACCGGCGACAGCGACAACCGCGCCATCTGCCGCGAGATCCTCGAACTGCGCGCTGAAGCCGCGCGGCTGCACGGCCATGCCTGTTATGCCGACTACGCGCTGGAGGACACGATGGCGCGCAGCCGGCAGGCCGTCATGGAGCTGCTGGAGCGCGTCTGGCACCCGGCCCTGGCCGCCCAGGCGCGCGAACGCGAGGCCGTGCTCGGCGCGATGGCCGCGGCTGGCGCCACGCATGCGCTGGAACCCTGGGACTGGCGCTTCTACGCCGAGCAGGCCAGGCGCACCCGCTTCGAGCTGGACGAGTCCGAGGTCAAGCCCTACTTTCCGCTGGATCGCATGGTGGCGGCCATGTTCGATTGCGCGGGCCGCCTGTTCGGCCTGCGGTTCAAGGCTCGGCCCGACATCGCCGGCTATCACGCCGACGTGCGCGCCTGGGAGGTCTTCGACTCCGACGACGGCCTGCGCGGCCTGTTCCTGCAGGACAACTTCGCGCGTTCATCCAAGCGCAGCGGCGCCTGGATGAGCGCGCTGCGCAACCAGAGCCGCGCCCTGGGCACCACGCCCGTCATCCTGAACAACAACAACTTCGCGCGCGGTGCCGCCGGTGAGCCGACGCTGCTGAGCTTCGACGACGTGCGCACGCTCTTCCACGAGTTCGGCCATGGCCTGCACGGCCTGCTGTCCAGCGTCGAGCACGAGCGCCTGGCCGGCACCCAGGTGCTGCGCGACTTCGTCGAGCTGCCGTCCCAGCTCTTCGAGCACTGGATGGCCGAGTCCGAGGTGCTGAAGAAGTTCGCCCGCCACTGGCAGACCGACGCGCCCCTGCCCGACGCGCTGCTGGCCAGGCTGCAGGCGGCACGCCAGTTCGGTCAGGGCTACGAGACGCTGCGCTACACGGCCAGCGCCCTCGTCGACATGGCGGTGCACGCGCTGCCGGCCGCACCCGGCGACGTCGTTGCCTTCGAGCGCGACACGCTGGCGGCCTGGGGTCTGCCGGCCGAGGTCGGCCTGAACCACCGGCTGACCCATTTCCAGCACCTGTTCAGCAGTGCCGGCTATGCGGCCGGCTACTACGTCTACCTGTGGGCCGAGGTGCTGGACTGCGATGCCTTCGACGCCTTCATCGAGGCCGGCAATGCGTTCGACCCGGCCGTGGCTGCGCGGCTGCGCGAATGCATCTATTCGAGCGGCAACAGCCGCGAGCCCGGCGAGGCCTTCCGTGCCTTCCGTGGGCGCGACCCGGTCGTCGAGCCGATGCTGAAGGACCGCGGCCTGCTCGCCTAGGGCCTGTTCACATCACGGCGACCTGCTGCCGCGGTGCTAACAGGCCCTACTTGAGGCCGCCCGACAGGAACTGCTGCAGCCGCTCGCATTGCGGCTTCAGCAGCATTTCCTTCGGGTTTCCTTCCTCCTCAACCCGGCCCTGGTGCAGGAAGAGGCAATGGTTGGAGACCTCGCGCGCAAAGCCCATCTCGTGGGTCACGACGATCATCGTGCGGCCTTCGGCGGCCAGGTCGCGCATGACCTTGAGGACTTCGCCGACCAACTCGGGGTCCAGCGCCGACGTGGGCTCGTCGAACAGCATGACCTCGGGGTCCACGGCCAGCGCGCGGGCGATGGCCACGCGCTGCTGCTCGCCACCGGAGAGCTGGGCCGGGTAGACGTTGGCGCGGTGCGAGACGCCCACGCGCGCGAGCAGGGCCTGTGCGCGCTCGACGGCCTCGGTCTTGGGCCGGCCCAGCACATGGATGGGCGCCTCGATGACGTTCTCCAGCACCGTCATGTGGGCCCAGAGGTTGAAGTTCTGGAACACCATCGCCAGGCGTGCGCGCCAGCGCTGCAGCTGGCGGGCGTCGGCCGCCTTCAGACTGCCGTCGCGGTCGCGCACGAGCTTCAGCGCCTCGCCGCCCAGGCTGAGCTCGCCTTCGTGCGGCTGCTCCAGCAGGTTCAGGCAGCGCAGCAGCGTGCTCTTGCCCGAGCCCGAGGAGCCGATCAGCGTGACGACGTCGCCGCGTTGCGCGCTGAACGAGATGCCCTTGAGCACCTCGCGCTCGCCGAAGCGCTTGTGGATGTTGGTGGCTTGGAGTTGGATGGACATTTCTTTCAGGCTCCGAGCAGCTTGCCGGTGCGCAGCGCCTCGCGGCCGGCAACTTTCGCGACACGCATGCCGGCATTCGCGAAGCGCAGGAAGTCGCGCGCGAACAGCAGGCCGTCGACGGGGCTCTTCAGTTCGGTGACCTGGGCCGTGATGGGGTCGATGACATGGGCGAGCACCTCGCCGGCCTTCACGTCGGCGCCGACTTCCTTCAGGAAGGTCAGCACGCCTGCCACCGGCGCCTTGATCGGCATGCTGCCGGCCAGTGGCCGGGCGTCGCCTTTCGCCGCGGGCAGGGCTGGCTTGTCGCCCGCGATCAGGCCGCGCCAGCGCAGGAAGTCGATGATGTTCTTCGCATCGGCGGCGGCCAGCTCGTGGGTCACGTCGGCGGCGCCGCGCAGCTCGACCGTGGCCGACAGGCAGGCCTGCGGGATCGGGAAGCGGCCGGCGAAATGTTGGTTCCATTTCCACCAGACCTGGGAGCTGGCCTCGTCGAAGGGGTTGTCGCCGGAGTCCTGGGCCAGCAGCGTCAGGCGCGCGCCGAGGAAGCGCGCCAGCGGCTCGCAGTCGGGCCAGCAGGGCGTCTCGGCATAGAGGTGCATCACGGCCTGGGCGTCGCAGTGCAGGTCCAGCACGATGTCGGCATCGCAGGACAGGCTCATCAGCGTGCGGCGCAGCGACTGCAACTCGGTGTCTGCCGGCGCGGCCAGCACGGCGGCCTTCAGCGCGCGGCGCAGCAGGGCGACATTGGCCGCCGCATCCGCACCGAGCTGCGGCCCGACGGCGGCGGCGACGGCATCGATCTGATCCGGGTAGTGGCGGTTGAAGTTCTCGCCCGACATGAACTCGAAGCGGCCGAGATGGGCGTGCAGCAGGAACTGGCTCAGGCCGATGGGGTTGGCCACGGGCACGAGGACGATCTCGCCCGTGACCTGGCCGGCGGCCTCCAGCGCGTCGAGCTGCAGGCGCAGATGGTGGGCCACCAGCATGCCGGGAAGTTCGTCGCCGTGCAGCGAGGCCTGGATGTAGGCCTTCGGGCCGCCGGGCTGGCCGTAGTGCAGCGACACGAGTTCACGTTGCGTGCCGGGAGCGGGGGAGAGCAGGGGATGGTGGATGGCTTGCATGTTCAGCGGGACATCATGGGCTTCAGCCAGCGGCCTTCGGCCCAGCGGAACAGGCCGACCAGGCTGAGCGTCAGCACGAGGTAGAAGGCGCCGGCGGTGATGAAGGCCTCGAACGGCAGGTAGTACTTGGCATAGACCATCTGGGCCGCGCCGGTCGTGTCCACCAGTGTGACCGTGCTGGCCAGCGACGTGCCGTGCAGCATGAAGATGGCCTCGTTGCCGTAGGCAGGCAGCGCGCGGCGCAGCGCGGCGGGCAGCACGATGCGGCGCAGCATCAGCCCGCGGCTCATGCCCAAGGCCTTGGCGGCCTCGATCTCGCCGGCCGGCAGCGCGCGGATGCTGCCCGCGATGATCTCGGTCGTGTAGGCGGCCGTGTTCAGCGTGAAGGTCAGCCAGGCGCAAAAGGTGGCCGACGACAGCCAGGGCCAGGCCCAGCTGTCGCGCACCGCGTCGAACTGCGCCAGCCCGTAGTAGATGAGGAAGAGCTGCACCAGCATCGGCGTGCCGCGGAAGGCATAGGTGTAGACCCAGACCAGCCGCGACGGCCAGCCCCTGAACACCGTGCGCACGATGGCCAGGGGCACTGCCAGCAGCATGCCGCCGACGAGTGACAGGGCCAGCAGTTGCAGCGTGACGACCAGCCCGCCGAGATACAGCGGCAGGTTCTCCGCGATGGCGTCGAAGTTCACAGTCGGCCCTCCCGCGCACCGATGGCCAGGCGCCGCTGCGCCCAGGCGAAGAACAGCTCGGAGATGCTGGTGAACACCAGGTAGATCAGGCCCACGGCCAGGAAGAAGGTGAAGGGCTCGCGCGTGGTGCCGGCGGCCTGCTTGCCGCGGGTCATCAGGTCCGACAGGCCGATCAGGGACACGATGGCCGTGCTCTTGATCAGCACCAGCCAGTTGTTGGAGATGCCCGGCAGCGCGTGCCTCAGCATCTGCGGCAGGGTGATGCGGCGCAGTACCTGCAGCGGCGACATGCCATAGGCCAGCCCGGCCTCGCGCTGGCCCGGCGGCACGGCCAGGAAGGCGCCGCGGAAGGCCTCGGTCAGGTAGGCACCGAAGATGAAGCCGATGGTCAGCACGCCGGCGAAGAAGGGGTCGATGTCGACATAGTCCTCATGCCCGAGCATGGGCGCGACGGCGTTCACGGCGATCTGGCCGCCGTAGAACACCAGCAGCATCAGCACCAGGTCGGGCACGCCGCGGATGAGGGTGGTGTAGGTGCCGGCAGTGGCTCGCAGCAGGCGCGAGCGCGACAGCTTGGCCAGCGCGCCGGCCAGACCCAGCGCCGCGGCCACGGCCAGTGAGGAAAGGGCCACGGACAGCGTGACGGTGGCGCCTTCGATGAGGCTGGGTAGAAAGCCGTGAAGCATCGTGTTGGAAAGAGGAATCAGTGCGGAGGGCTGACGAGGTCGATGCCGAAATAGCGGTCGTTCAGGGCCTTTAGCGCGCCGCTGCCGCGCAGCGCGGCCAGCGCTTCGTCCAGGTGCCGGCCCAGGCCGGCGGCGTCGGCCTGGCGCAGGCCAATGCCTATGCCCTTGCCGAAGTATTGCGGCTCGCGGAAGTCGGGGCCGATGAAGCCGAAGCCGCGGCCATCGGGCTTGTTCAGGAAGCCGAACTCCGCGATGGCGGCGTCGGCCAGGGCGGCATCGAGGCGGCCCGACTTCAGGTCGAGGAAGACCTGGTCCTGGGTGCCGTAGCGCACGATCTGGCTGTCCTTGAACACGCTGCCGAGGAAGCGCTCATGCACCGTGCCGCGCTCGACGCCGATGCGCTTGCCGCGCAGCCCCGAGGGGCTGACGTTGAGCCGCGAATCACGCGCCGCGATCATGCGGGCGGGCGAGTAGTAGTAGGGCGACGTGAACGCGATGACCTGCTCGCGCTCGATCGTGATCGCCATCGAGGCCATGATGGCGTCGATCTTGCGCGACTGCAGCGCCGGAATCAGGCCGTCGAAGTCCAGGATGACCGGTAGGCACTGCAGCTGCAGGCGCTCGCACAGCGCCCGGGCCAGGTCGATCTCGAAGCCCTGCAGCTGGCCGTCGCTGCCGACCTCGCTGAAGGGCGCGTAGCCGACGGCAAAGCCGATGCGCAGCCGCTGTGGCGGCTGGGCCAGCGCGGTGCCGGCCAGGGCCAGCGTCGCGGCGGCGAACGCGGAGCGGCGTCGCATCACTGCTTGGTGCGCGGTGCGATGTCGTAGTCGAAGTATTTGTCGGCCAGCTTCTTGAACGTGCCGTTGGCCTGCAGCGCGTCGATTGCGGCGTTGAATTTCTTGCCCAGCGTCGCTTCGTCGGCCTTGCGCATGCCCACGCCGGTGCCGACGCCGAAGATCTTCTCGTCGAGGATGGGGCCGCCGGAGAACGCATAGCCCTTGCCCTCGGGCTTCTTCAGGAAGCCGAAGTCGCCCGCGGGCGCATCCATCAGCGTGGCATCGATGCGGCCGGACTTCAGGTCCAGGAAAACCTGGTCCTGGCTGCCGTAGCGCACGATCTCGCTCTGCGTGAAATGGCCGGCGGCATAGGTCTCGTGCGTCGTGCCGCGCTGCACGCCGATCTTCTTGCCCTTCAGGCCGGCGGCCGTGGCCTCCAGCTTCACGCCGGCCTTGGCGATCAGGCGGGCCGGGGTGTTGTAGTAGGGCTTGGAGAAGCCGATGACCTTCTCGCGCTCGTCCGTGATGGAGACGCTGGCGAAGATGGCGTCCACCTTGCGCGACTGCAGCGCGGGGATCAGGCCGTCGAAGTCCTGCTGCACCAGCGTGCACTGGGCGCCCATTGAGGCGCAGTAGGCCTGCACCAGCTCGATCTCGAAGCCCTTGAGCTTGCCGTCGGGGCCGATCTCGGAGAAGGGCGGGTAGGCGCCCTCGACGCCGATGCGCAGCTTCTTCCACTCGGGGGCCTGGGCCTGGGCGAGCGACGCGGCCAGGGTCAGGGCGAACAGCAGGGTTTTCTTCATGTCGGACCTCTTGGGTTGGACGGTGTTCAGCGGGCGACGTTGGGTAGCCAGTCGCGCAAGGCCGCAAGGGTAGCAGCCGGGTCTTCCTCCTGCGGCACATGGCCGAGCCCCGGGAAAACCACCAATCGACTGCCGGCAATGGCCTGGTGGAAGGCTTCGCCCCAGCGCGGCAGGATCAGGCGGTCCCGGCCGCCCCAGAGGATCAGCGTCGGCACCTTGATCTCGGGCAGGCGCTCCACCGGGCCGGGCGCGAGCTGGTCCATGCGCTGCATCAGCGCGATGCGGTTGCCTTCGCGCAACGTCAGCTCGTAGTAGCGGTCCACCAGCGCGGCACTGACGTGGCTGGGGTCGCCGTAGACGTCGAGCACGCTGGCTTCGATGGCGCGCCGCGGCAGCGCCCAGCGCATGCCTTCGCGCAGCACCGGAATGCGGGCGATGCGAAAGCCCAGCGGCATGGACTCGGACACGAAGTTGTGGCCGGCCGCGTCGATGAGGACAAGGCCGGCGACGCGGGCCGGGTCGGCCAGGGCCAGCTGCCAGGCGATCTCGCCGCCCAGCGAGTTGCCAGCGACGCTGGCCCGCCCGACCCCCAGGCGCGCCAGCAGGCGGCGCACGAAGGTGACGTAGCGGGCGTCGCGATAGTCGCCATCGGCGTTCGGCCCGGAGAGGCCGAAGCCCGGCAGGTCGAAGCTGATGACGCGGTGCGTCTGCGACAGCGCCGTCGCCCAGCCCTCCCAGGTGTGCAGGCTGGCGCCGGTGCCGTGGATCAGCACCAGAGGCACGGGATCGCTGGCCGGGCCCTGGTCGCGGTAGTGCACCAGCTGGCCGTCGAGGTCGAGAAAGTCCGAAGGCGGCGGCGCCCAGCGCGGCACCAGGCTGTCCAGCGAGCGGTCCGGTGCCTTGCTGACGGCAAAGCCCAGCGCCGCCAGCATCAGCAGGATGCCGACGATCTTCAGCGCCCAGTCGCTCCAGCTTTTCACTCGACAGGACTCAGGTCAGGCGCCAACGACTCACGCTCGTCGAAGACGAAGCAGCCGCCGTGGTAATGCGGGCCGCCGGTGTCCTCGAAATACTTCAGGATGCCGCCGTCCAGCTGCCAGGCCCTCAGGCCCTGGTCCTCCAGCACCATGGCCGCCTTTTCGCAGCGGATGCCGCCGGTGCAGTAGCTGACGACGGTCTTGCCGACCAGCTCGTCGCGGTGGGCCGCCAGCGCGGCGGGGAAGTCGCTGAACTTGTGCAGCCGCCAGTCGATCGCGTCGTCGAAGCCGCCGTGGTCGACCTCGAAGCCGTTGCGGGTGTCCAGCATGACGACCTCGCGGCCGTCGTCGTCGTGGCCCTGGTCCAGCCAGCGCGTCAGCGTCGCCGGTGCCAGCGCGGGCGCGCGGGGGGCCCGGTCGGGGCGGATGGCCGGCTGGTTCATGCGGATGATCTCGGCCTTGACCTTGACCTTCAGGCGCCGGAAGGGCTGGGTCTCGCTCCAGCTCCGCTTGGGCGTCAGCGCGGCGAAGCGCGGGTCGGCGCGCAGGGCGTCCACCCAGGCGTTCACGGCATCCGCAGGGCCGGCCAGGAAGAGGTTGATGCCCTCCTCGGCGATCAGCACGGTGCCCTTGAGGCCCAGACTCTCGGCATGGGCATGCAGGCGCTCGCGCAGTGCCGCGGCGTCGGGCAGCGAGACGAAGAGGTAGCAGGAGATGTTGAGGATGGTGCCGGACTGCATGGGGGCCGGATTATCCGTGGGCCATCAATCGGCCCATCTCGACGCGATGGACTGGATCTCGTCCAGGCAGGCGTCCAGCGCCTCGACGACGCGCGGGTCGAAGTGGCTGCCGCTGCCGGCGCGGATGAAGGCCAGGGCCTCGTCGTGGCTCATGGCCTGCTTGTAGGGGCGCACGCTGATCAGCGCGTCGTAGACGTCGGCAACGGCCATCAGCCGGGCCGAAAGCGGGATGGCCGGCCCGGCCAGGCCGTCGGGGTAGCCGCTGCCGTCCCATTTCTCGTGGTGATGGCGGGCGATCTGCTTGCCGAAGGTCAGCATCGGGCCGGCGTCGTCGCCGAGCCGGTCGATGGCCCGCTGCAGCAGGTCGGCACCGTGCTCGGCATGGGTTTTCATGACCTGCCATTCGTCGGCCGAGAGCTTGCCGGGCTTGAGCAGGATGCCGTCGGGTATCGCGACCTTGCCGATGTCGTGCAGCGGTGCCGCCTTGGCCAGTTCGTCGATGGCGGCCTCGGTCAGCTCGGCCGGGCCGTCGGGCTGGGCCGCGATCCAGCGTGCCAGCGTGCGCACGTATTCCTGGGTGCGCTGGATGTGGTTGCCGGTGTCGGCGTCGCGAAACTCGGCCAGGCTCACCATGACGAAGAGGGTGGTGTCGCGCAGCCGCTCGACCTCGCGCTGACGCGCCTCCAGCTCGCCGCTGAGCAGGGCGTTGTGGTGCAGCAGGCGGTCCTCGGCCAGCTTGAGCTGCAGATGGGTGCGCACGCGCGCCAGCACCGTGGTCGGGTTGAAGGGCTTGTGGATGAAGTCGGCGCCGCCGGCCTCGAAGCCCGCGCTCTCGTCCTCGGGCCGGGGCAGGGCCGTCAGGAAGATGATCGGCACGCGGCGTGTGGCGGGGTCGGCCTTCAGGCGGCGGCAGACCTCGTAGCCGTCCAGCTCCGGCATCATCACGTCGAGCACGATGAGGTCGGGCGGCTGGCGGGCGCAGATCTCCAGTGCCTTGGCGCCGCTGACGGCCAGCTGCACGCGGTAGTCGGGCTTGAGGACCTGGGCCAGCAGCGTCAGGTTGGCGGGCGTGTCGTCCACGACGAGGATGGTGGCCTGCGGGACGGCGTGGGGCTCGGGCGGCGTCATGGCTTGTCCTGGGTCTCGCCGCGCAGCGCGGCCTGGGCCTCGTCGAAGTCGAAGCGCTGCATCGCGCCGGCCAGGGCCTTGGCGCGCCGGACCGGCAGCACGTCGATGAAGGCGGACTCGTGTTGTTCCCACAGCGTCAGCGCGTGGCTGTCGGCCTCGCCGAGCAGGGTGTCGAGTTGGTTGATCAGTGCGGCGGGGTCGGCGCCGGTCGTGCCGGCGTCGGCCAGCCGCGCCGGCGCCTCGGCCGGCAGCGGCCGTTCGAGGTCGAGCAGGCGGCGCAGCGTGTGCGGCAGCAGCGGCTTGGCGCACAGCGCCTGGGCGCCCTGGCGCAGCGCGCGTTCGCGCAGCACCGGCGTGTCGAAGGCGCTCAGCAGCACGGTGCGGCGCGCCCGTGGCGGGCCCGTCTCGGCCAACCGGGCGAGCAGTTCGCCGCCCTCCATGTCAGGCAGCAGCCAGTCGACGAGCAGCAGGTCGTGGGGCTGCCCGGCCGGCGTGGCGCCGAGCCGGGCCAGCGCCTGGCTGCCCTGGGTCAGGACCTCGATGCGCGCCGTCGACGCCAGCGCGCGCATCAGGCCCACCAGGGCCCCATGGCCCGCGCTCTGGGCGCCCTGCACGATGACGACGCTGCGCGGCCGGGCGAAGGAGGGGGGTGGCGCCTCGTCGCAGGGCGGCAGCGGCAGCCGTAGCTCGAACTCGCTGCCGCGACCGGGCGTGCTGCGTGCCGTCAGCGTGCCGCCCATGCGCTCGGCCAGCGCCCTGCAGATGGCCAGGCCCAGGCCGGTGCCGCCGAAGCGCCGCGTCGAGCCGACCTCGGCCTGGGCGAAGGGCGTGAACAGGCGCGCCAGTTGCTCCGGCGTCAGGCCGACGCCGCTGTCGCTCACGCGCAGCAGCCAGGCGCCGCCGGCGTCCAGCGAGGCCCTGAGCCTGACCTGCCCGGCCGGCGTGAACTTGACCGCGTTGACCAGCAGCTCGGTGATGAGCTGGGTCAGCCGCGCCGCATCGCCGTGCCGGCTGCCGGCGGCGCCCAGCAGCTCGGGCGCGGCGATCTCGCACAGCAGCTCCAGCTGCTTGGCCTGGGCCTCCGGCCGCACTGCGTCGAAGGCGCTGCCGAGCAACTGCTCCAGGCGCAGCGGCTCGGCCGCGAGCTGCATGCGGCCGGCGTCGAGGTCGGCATAGTCGAGCAGGCTGTCGATGAGCTTGACGAGGCTTTCGCCAGCCCTTGCCACCTGCTCCAGCTGGCCGCGCTGCTCGGTCGGCAGCCGCCCGCCCAGCAGCAGCCGGGTCTGGCCGAGCACGATGTTCATCGGTGTGCGGATCTCGTGGCCGATGGTGGCGAGGAAGTCGGACTTGGCCCGCGAGGCGGCCTCGGCTGCGGCGCGCGAGCGCTCCAGCTCGGCCAGGCGGGCGTTGACGAGGTCGTCCGCGGTGGCCGGGCCGGGCGCGACAGGGGCAAGCCGGGTCAACCGGGCGAGCTGGCGCGACAGGCCCCACAGCGCCAGGCAGAACATCAGCTGGCACAGCGCCAGGTTGGCAAGCAGCGGCCAGGCGGCGAACAGCCATTGCGGCGGATGGCCGGCGAAGCGCAGCAGCGCGGGCGGCGCCAGCATCAGCACCAGCAGTGCCTGCGAGATGAGCAGGGCCTGGCCGGCACGCCAGGTCATGAACAGCAGCAGGCAGCCGCCCAGCGTCCACGGCGCGAAGATGCCCAATGTGTAGAGGCTGGGGCCGGGGTCGGGCCGCAGCGTGAGGGCCAGCAGGTCGAGGCTGAAATACAGAGCCAGCAGCGTGACACCGCTGCGCTGCCAGTAGCGCAGCTGCTGCGGCCGGCGCCAGGCGAGGGCGGTCAGCACCGAGAAAGCCGCGGCGAGGCAGGGGTAGCCTATGCGGTCGTTGGCGTCGATGACGCCCAGCAGCGCCTCGCTGCCCCAGGCGCCGAGCACGGACGCGACGATGACGGCGAACAGCCAGCGCGTGCCGACCGGGCCGAGCACGACGAAGCTGGCGCCGGCCATCAGGCGGCCTCCCGCAGCGCGGCGGCGGCGGCGTCGAAGTCCAGCGCGGCCAGGGCCTGCTCGACACGCCGGGCGGTGGCGGCGTCCAGGCCGCTGTGCGCGCCGTGAGCCTGCCACCAGTCGAGTGCGCGGCTGTCGCTCTGGCCGAGCAGGGCGCGCAGCTCGGCCAGGTCGCCCGGGCCGCTTGCGGGCGGCGTGGCGCCGGCGTCGCCGTCGCGGGCCAGCAGCGCGCGGATTTCGTCGAGCAGGGCCGTCAGCGCGACCTCCACGCGGCCCAACTGGCCGCCGGCCGCAGCGGCGTCTGCCTGCAGCGCGCTGCGCTCCAGCGCCAGCGCCAGATGATGCAGGGGCCGGGCGCCGAGCGTGGCGGCCAGCCCCTGCAGCGTGTGGGCGGCGCGGCGCAGCTCGCTCCACTCGCCGCCGGCCAGCCAGCCGGCCCAGGCCGCGAGGCCGCCGGCGTATTGGTCCGCGAAGCCCCGCAGCGTGCGGCGGTAGAGCTGCGTCTGGCCGCTGAACTGGCGCAGGCCCATGCCCATGTCCAGCACGGGGGCCGCAGGCTCGGGCGGCGCGGCGGGCAGATACCGCTGCAGTTCGCGCACCAGCCGGGCCACGTCCAGCGGCTTGGCGATGTGGCCCTGCATGCCGGCGGCCAGGCATTCGGCGCGCTCCTCGGGCAGCGCATGGGCCGTCATCGCCAGCACCGGCAGGGCCTCGAAGCCGGCCAGCTCGCGCAGCCGGCGCGTCGCGCCGAGGCCGTCGAGCACGGGCATCTGCAGGTCCATCAGCACGAGGTCGTAGGCCGCGGGGCCGAGGGCCACCAGCCGCTCCAGCCCCTCCTGGCCGTTGCCCGCGACGTCGACCCGGGCGCCGCGGCTGCCGAGCAGGCGCAGCGCGATCTCCTGGTTGATGGGATGGTCCTCGACGAGCAGCACGCGCAGCCCGGCCAGGGCCTGGCCGTCGGCCGCTGCGCCGCGCTCGTCGGGTGCGTCGTCGAACAGGCGGCGCAGCTCGCCTGGCAGCAGCGGCTTGGGGCAGAGCGCGCGGGCGCCGAAGGCGCGCGCCTGGGCCGGGCCGTCGTCCTGGCCGGGCGGGCTCAGCACGGCGATACGCAGGGCCGGGTGGTCGCGGCGCAGCTGCGCGAGCAACTCGGCGCCGGTCGGGCCGGGGCCGGGCAGCTGCCAGTCCAGCAGCAGCCAGTCGAAGGCCCGGCCTTCCTGGCGCGCCCCCTCCAGCGCGGCCAGCGTGGCGGCGACATCGGTGCTGGCGCCCACGGAGCCGGCCAGGCCGAGATGGCTCAGCAGGGCCAGCGTGGCCTCGCGGCTGTCGGCGCAGGCCTTGGCGAGCAGCACGCGCCGGGGCTTCAGCGCCGCCGGCACGGCAGCGCCGGCCTGCAGCGGCAGGGCCAGGCGGACCTCGAAGCTGCTGCCGCGGCCGAGGATGCTCTGTGCGCTCAGGCTGCCGCCCATCAGCTCGACGAGCTGGCGCGTGACGACCAGGCCCAGGCTCGTGCCGCCCTGGGGCACCTGCCACAGGCCGGCCAGCTGCCCGGCGCTCATGCCCACGCCGCTGTCGTTCACGGTGAGGACCAGGGGCACGCGCCCCGCGGCGTCGGTGGGCTCGGCGCCCAGGCGCAGCAGGACCTGGCCCGCCGGCGTGAACTTGAGGGCGTTGGACAGCAGGTGCACGAGTACCTGCTGCAGGCGCTGGGCGTCGCCGCGCAGCTGGCCGCGCTGGCCCAGCAGGCTGGCGTCGGCCCAGTCGCAGATGAGGGTGACGGCCGGGTTGCGGTGCAGGCGCCGTACCAGCTCGACGGCCTGGGTCACCGCGTCCTCCAGCCGCAGCGGCAGGGCGGCGATCTCCAGCTGGCCGGCCTCGATCCTGGCCACGTCCAGCGCGTCGTTGATGAGGCCGAGCAGGCTGCGCGAGGCGGCGTCGGCCTTGTCCAGCAGCTCGCGCTGCTCGGGCGTGAGCTGGGTCTGCAGCGCCAGCTGGGTCATGCCCATGATGGCGTTCATCGGTGTGCGGACCTGATGGCTGATCTGGACCAGGAAGCGGGCCCTGGCCTCGCCGTCGGCATGACGGGCCTGCGCTGCGTCGCGGCGGCGCAGCGCGGCGGCACACAGCGCCGGCAGGGGCAGCAGCAGCAGGGTGACGGCCAGTGCGGCGTCGACCGCCGCGCCGCCGCTGCCGCGCAGGCTCAGCAACAGGGCCAGCAGCGCCAGCAGCGCCGCCATGGCAAACCAGAGGAGACCGAGCGTGAGCGTGCGCTGGGGCATGGGCGGTAGCGTGGTACCCGCCGATTATGGGTTGGCATGGCGGCGCGGATCTGCGGCGGATTGCACGCCTGCGCCCTGGGGAAAACCACCGGCAGTGCCCCCTCGTGCGGGCCGGCGCTGCGGTTATCCTGATCGACCATGCCGCTCATACTCGTCGTAGACGATCAGCCCAGCAACATCCACGCGCTCTACCAGCTGCTGGTGGATGAATGCGAGGTGTCGATGGCCACCAGCGGCGCCGAGGCGCTGGCCTTCTGCGCCCAGCAGCTGCCCGACCTGATCCTGCTCGACGTCCTCATGCCCGAGATGAGCGGCTACGAGGTCTGCGACCGCCTCAAGGCCGATCCGCGCACACGCGCCGTCCCGGTCATCTTCGTCACCGTGCAGGGCAGCTCGGCCGATGAGGCCGAGGGCTTCGCGCACGGCGCGGTGGACTACATCCCCAAGCCCTTCGTCGACGTCGTCGTGAAGGCGCGGGTGCGCACGCAGCTGGCGCTCAAGCTGGCCTCCGAGAGCTTTGCGCGCTCGCAGATCGAGCTCTTCCAGCGCGACAAGCTGGCCTCGGTCGGCCGCACCATCGCCGGCATCGCCCAGGAGCTGAGTTCGCCGCTCGGCAATGCGCTGATCTCGGCCTGCACGCTGCAGGACGACCTGGCCCACCTGAACACGCTGTCCCAGGGCGGCCACATCAAGCGCAGCGACCTCGAGAAGCATCTGCGCGTCAGCGAGGAGAGCGTCGGCCTGGTGCTGTCCAACCTGCAGCGCACGCTGTCCATCGTCGACTCCTTCCTGCAGTCCACGGCCGACAACTTCGGCGACCAGCGCCGCAGCTTCTCGCTGCTGGAGCTGATCCACGAGGTCGTCGCCGGGCTGGCCGAGGCGCTGGAGACGCACCAGGTGCACTGCGAGCTGGATGCGGGCGACGACCTGCATCTGCTGAGCTTCCGTGGCGCACTGGCCAAGGTGCTGTCCACACTGATCCAGAACGCCATCAAGCATGCCTACCGCGAGGCCGGCGGCGAGGTGCACATCCGCGTGCGGCCGCTGGGCACGGACCAGCTCGTCGTCACCGTGCAGGACCATGGCGTGGGCATCCCGCCGGGGCTGCTCGGCCGCGTGTTCGACCCCTTCTTCTCGACCCGTTTCGGTCCCAACCGCAGCGAGCCCGGGCTCTACATCGTGCGCAACCTCGTCACCTTCGCGCTGGGCGGCCAGATCCAGGTCGAGTCCACGCCCGGCCTGGGCACGACGGTCAGGCTGGCGCTGCCGATGATTTCGCCCGAGGCGCGGCGCAGCGCTGCAGGCTGAACAGGATGCGCCGGCGCGCGGCTTGGGGTCTGCTGCAGGCGGCGCTGGTCGCCGCGGTGGCGGTGCTGGCATGGGCGCTGTGGCATCCGCCCGGCGCGCGCGCGCCCATCGTCATCGGCGTGCTGCATTCGGCCAGCGGCACGCTGGCCGTCAGCGAGGCGCCGCTGGTGGCCGCCGTCCAGATGGCGGCGGCCGAGATCAACGCGGCGGGTGGTCTGCTCGGGCGGCCGGTGCAGGTGCTTGTCGAAGACACCCGCTCCGATCCCGCGACGGCCGCCGCCGCGGCCGAGCGCCTCATCACCGGCAAGCAGGCGGTGGCGTTGTTCGGCTGCTGGACCTCGGCCTGCCGCAAGGCGGTCAAGCCTGTCGTCGAGAGGCACCGGCATCTGCTGTTCTACCCGGTGCCCTACGAAGGCCTGGAGCAGTCGCCCAACATCGTCTACCTGGGCGCGACCCCGAACCAGCAACTGCTGCCCGCCACCGGCTGGGCCATGCAGGGCTTCGGGCGGCGCGTCTATCTGGTGGGTTCGGACTATGTCTTCCCGCGTGTCGCCCATGCGCTGCTGCGCGACTTCATCCAGCTCGGCGGCGGCCAGGTGCTGGGTGAGCGCCTGCTGCCGCTGGGCGAAACCGGGATGACGGCCGTCGTCGACGACCTGCGCCGGCTGAAGCCGGACCTGGTGCTCAGCACGATCAACGGCGACAGCAATGCGGCGCTCTTCGCCGCGCTGGCGGATGCTGGGCTGGGCGATCTGCCGCTGCTGTCCTTCAGCGCCGCCGAGCCCTTGCTGCGTGCCGGTGGCGGCGGCCGGCTGAGCCGGCATTTCGCGGCCTGGAGCTATCTGGTGTCGCTGCCGGGTCCCGAGAACGACGATTTCCGCGCCCGGCTGCACCGCTTCGCCGGCGCCGCGGCCGAAGCCAGCGACCCCGCGGTGTCGGCCTATGTCGGCGTGCGGCTCTGGGCGGCGGCGGTGCGCGAGGTCGGCGACCCGCAGACCGAGGCCGTCAACGCCAACATCAGCCAGCAGGCGGTCCTCGCGCCCCATGGCATCGCCGTCATCGATGCGCAGACCCGCCACCTGTGGCGGCAGCTGCGGATTGCCCAGGTCCGACCCGACGGCGGGCTCGTCGAAGTGTTCGCGTCGCCACGCTACATCAGGCCCTCGCCCTGGCCCACCTACCGGCCCAAGGCCTATTGGGAAGCCCTGCCGGAAAGCCATGCAGAGCGTTGACACCGCCCTCCCCGCCGGGACACCGCGGCGCCGGACGCTGGGCCTGGGCGCCGCCCTGCTGATCGGCTTCATGCTGTTGTCGGTGCTGCCTCTCGGACTGGCCGGGTGGTGGCAGGTGCAGGCCTCCGAGGCCCAGCTGCGCGCGACGGTGACCGAGGGCCTGGTCGCGATCACGCGCAAGAAGGTCCACGAGATCAACGAATACCTGAACGAGGTCGATGTCGATGCGCGCTTCGTGGCCCAGGCCAGCGACACGCTGGACCTGCTGGCGCAGCAGAAGGACGCGGCGGCCACGCGTATCCCGGCGAGCAGCCGCGCCTTCTTCCAGCGCCTTCGCGACAACGGCAAATACCTCAACATGCTGCTGGTGCAGCCCGACGGGCGCATCGCCTACGCGCTGGAGCCGCAGGCCGGCGCGCCGCCCGCCAGCCTGGGCGGCGGTCCCTTCGAGGGCAGCGGATTGCTCGCGGCCCATCGCCTGGCCATCGAGCAACTCAACCCCCAGCTGACCGGCGTGCAGCCGCTGCGCGGCGCGGGCCAGGCTTCGCCCTTCCTGATCCAGCCCGTGGTCGCCGCGGACCGCGTGCTCGGCAGCGTCGTGCTGCAGCTGGACCTGCGGCGCCTGACGGCCGTTGCCGCCGATCGCTCGGGCCTGGGCCTGAGCGGCGAGACGGTGCTGCTGCAACGCGACGGCCAGCAGGCGCTCTTCGTCAGCGAACGCCGGCATGCGGCCGGTGCTCCGCTGCCCCGCTCGGTGGACCTGGGAATGGGCGACCCCGTGCCCGCCCTGCGCGGACTGCGCGGCGAGAACGGCAGCGGCCCGGCGCGCGACTATGCCGGTGTCGAGGTGATCTCGGCCTGGGCGCACCTGCCGGCGCTGGGCTGGGGCATCGCCAGCAAGATCGACGCGGGCGAGGCCCTCGCGCCGGCCCGTGTGCTGCGCCAGCGGCTGCTGCTCTCCGTGGCGCTGGCCTCGCTGGGCGCCTTCGCGCTGGCCCTGCTGGTCGGGCGGCGGCTGCTGGCACCGGTGCTGAGGCTGACCCGCTCGGTCGTGCGCATCTCCGACGGGCGCCTGGACGAGCGGGCCCCGGTTCGGGGCTTCCGCGAGTTCCGCACGCTGGCGCACAGCTTCAACCGCATGACCGAACAGCTGGCGGCCGAGAGGCAGCTGCTGGAGGCGCGCGTGGAGGAGCGCACGCGTGCGCTCAACGACAGCGAGCGGCGCTTTCGCGGCGTGTTCGAGCGCGCCCAGGTCGGCATCGCGCTGTGCGACGCCCACGGCCTCATCCTCGACGTGAACACGGCGCTGACGGCCATGCTCTGCCGCACCGCTGAGTCGCTGCGCGGCGCCAAGCTGGCCGACCTGCCGGACTTCCGCCCCGGCCGGCTGCACGGCGGCGAGCTGAACCGCCTGGCCAGTGCGCGGCTGGACCACGTCCGCTTCGAGCGCGGCTTCGCGCTGCCGGGCGGCGGCGAGCTCTTCGTCGACGGCAATGCCAGCGCCATCCGCGACCGGCGTGGGCGCCTGGTCAATGTCGTGCAGATGCTGATCGACGTGACGGAGCGCCATCGCGCCGAGGTCGAGCTGGTGCGCGCCCGCGTCGTGGCCGAGGCCGCCAGCCAGGCCAAGAGCGACTTCCTGGCCAATATGAGCCACGAGATCCGCACGCCGATGAGCGGGGCGCTGGGCATGCTCAACCTGCTGCTGCGCACCGAGCTGACGCCGCGCCAGCACGACTACGCCAGCAAGGCCCGCACGGCGGCGCAGGCGCTGCTGGCCGTCATCAACGACGTGCTGGACTTCTCCAAGGTCGAGGCCGGCAAGATGGAGCTGGACCCGCACCGTTTCGAGCTCAGCGACTTCATGCGCGAGCTGGCCGTCATCCTGTCGGCCAATGTCGGCGCCAAGGACGTCGAGGTGCTGTTCCGCCTCGACCCGCGCCTGCCGGCGGCCCTCGTCGGTGACGTGACCCGGCTGCGCCAGGTGCTGCTGAACCTGGCCGGCAATGCGCTGAAGTTCACCGAGCATGGCGAGGTCGTCATCGCGCTGACGCTGCTGAAGGACGAGGGCGGCCAGGCCCGCATCCGCTTCGAGGTCAGCGACACCGGCATCGGCATCCCCGACGACAAGCTCGAGCACATCTTCACCGGCTTCAGCCAGGCCGAGCAGTCGACCTCGCGGCGCTATGGCGGCACCGGCCTGGGCCTGGCGATCAGCCGCCGCCTCGTCGCGCTGATGGGCGGCGAGCTGCGCGTTGCCAGCCGTGTCGGCGAGGGCAGTCGTTTCCACTTCGAGCTGGCGCTGCCGGTCGCGCCGGCCGAGGTCACGCCGCTGGAGCCGGTGCGGCCCGGGCTCAGGGTCCTCATCGTCGACGACAACCCGATGGCCCGCGAGGTGCTGCAGGGCATGGGCGAGAGCCTGGGCTGGGACTGCGACCTGGCCGCCAGCGGCGAGCAGGCCCTGACCCTGGTGCATCAGGCCGCCAAGCGCGGCGAGCCACGCTACGAACTCATCCTGATGGACTGGCGCATGCCCGGCATGGACGGCTGGGAGGCCTCGCGCCGCATCCGCGACAGCCACGAGTCCGACGCACCCGTCATCATCATGGTCACCGCCCACGGCCGCGAACTGCTGGCCGAGCGCAGCGAGCAGGAGATCGCCAGCCTGGGCGGCTACCTCGTCAAGCCGGTCACCGCCTCCATGCTGCACGACGTGGTCGCCGAGGCCACGCGTGGCGAGCCGGTGCATCTGCGCCCGGCCGAGGGCGGCGAGCCGCGGCTGAGCGGCATGCGGCTACTCGTCGTCGAGGACAACGGTTTCAACCGCCAGGTCGCGCAGGAGCTGCTGGAGGGCGAGGGCGCCGTCGTCACGCTGGCGCGCGGCGGCGTCGAGGGCGTGCATCTGGCCACGGTCGTCGGGCCCGGTTTCGATGCCGTCCTGATGGACCTGCAGATGCCCGACATCGACGGCTTCGAGGCGACGCAGCGCATCCTGGCGCGCCGCCCCGACGCCCTCGTCATCGCGATGACGGCCAACGCGATGGCCGCCGACCGCGAGGCCTGCCTGGCCGCCGGCATGCGCGACCATGTCGCCAAGCCGGTGGACCTGGAGCAGCTCGTCGCCTGCCTGCGCCGCCATGTCGCTCACATCGAGCCGGCGCCGGCCGTGGCGCGCGAGGCGGCCGCCGCGCCCGGGCTGCTGGACCGTGGCGCCGCGCTGCAGCGCCTGGGCGGGCGGCAGGCGCTCTATGACCGCCTCGCCAAATCCTTCGCCGCGGACGCCCCGGTCGAGATGGAGGCGCTGCGCCACCATCTGCGCCAGCAGGGGGCGGCGGACGCGGTGCGCGTGCTGCACACGCTGCGCGGCCTGGCCGGCGCCGTCGGCGCGCATGCACTCGCCGCCCTGGCCGGCCGGCAGGAGCAGGCGCTGCGGTCCAGCGGCGATGTTGCCGCGGCCGAGGCCGGGCTGGCGGAGCTGCAGGCCCTGCTCGACGACTCGCTGAAGCAGCTTGCGCCCGCGGCGCCGTTGCCGCCGGCATCACCCGCCGAGGCGCCGGATGACCCGCTGGACGCGCTGCGGCAGCTGCGCCTACTGCTGGTGGAGAGGAATATGCGCTCGGTGGCGGCCTGCGAGCAGCTGGCCGCCGGCCAGGGCAGCGCGCTGGGGCTGGAGTTCGCCGCGCTGAATGCCGCCGTCGCGCGGCTGGATTTCGCGAAGGCGCTGAAGGCCTGCGACCTGCTGCTGGACCGGCTCAATCCGCGTTGACGCGCGGCGGCTGCGGGCGCGAGCGGCGCGCTGCCAGCACATGCACCCAGACCAGCGGCAGCAGGCCCAGGCCGACGGCCCAGTGCAGCACGCTGGCGCCGCCATGCCAGTCCTCGGGTGCGTAGTACAGCGCCAGCCCGCTGGCCAGCAGCACCAGGCTGGCGGCGACGAGGCTGCCACCGCTCCACAGGCTGCGCTTCAGGCGCCAGCCGAAGACGATGTGCACGGCGGTCATCGAGCCCAGCACGAGCAGGAAGACATAGGCCAGCATGCCGTGCAGCCGCAGCGCCCAGGGTTCGATGGGGCTGGGCACCTCTTCGCCGAAGCCGCCCGTGGCGCGCAGCAGATGGTGGGCCAGCAGCCAGGCCACACCGCTCAGCGCCAGGGCCAGCGTGCAGGCATGCACGGCCCAGCGCTGCCAGCGCTGCGGGCGCAGGCCGATGGCCGGAACGCGCGGCGCCGGCGGCCGGTGAAGGTGGTGGCGAGCATGGCCTTGCGCGGCCCGAGGGGTGTGGGGGCGGTCCACTCAGATGACCTGGGGCTCGCCGCGTTCGCGCCACAGGAAAGCCTGAGCCTGGTGCTCGCGCAGCAGCGGCGCGGCATGGGTGCCGCGCAGCCAGACCACCTTGGTCAGCGCATCGGCCAGGGCGCAGCGGGGGGCGAACACGGTCACGGACATCGGCGGATTGTCCTCGACGTCCTCGGCGGCGCCGACCAGATGGGTGGCCCGGCGCTCGGGCCGGTCCAGCAGCCAGGCGCTGGTGGCGCAGGCCAGGTCGCTGATCTTGGCCAGCGGCTGGATGAGGCCGGGCCGGCGCGGGTCGCGCACCTGCACGGTCAGCGCTTGCGGGCCGAAGGTGCGCAGGTCGCCGCCGGCGTTGACCGTGCCGGCCTCGACGCCGGCCGCGCGCAGGGCTTCGACGGCCACGTCGACCGCATGCCCCTTGGCGATGCCGCCGAGGTCGATCCAGGCCGGCCGGCGCAGGCGCAGCCTTGAGCCGGCGAGCAGCGCTATGCCCTCGGCCAGGGAGGCGGCAGGGCCGGGGCTCGCGCCCTCGGGCCGGGGCAGCAGGCCGCGCTCGACCAGGGCCGCGGCGCAGCAGGGGTTGAAGGCGCCGCCGCTGCCGGCCTCCAGCTGCAGCGCGAGCGCCAACACGGCATGGGTGTCGGGCGCGACGCCCAGCACCTCGCCGGCTGAGGCGCGCGCGATGCGGCGCAGGTCGCTGGCGGTGTCGTGGAAGCTCATCGCCGCCTGCACCTCGGCCACGCGCCGGAACGCCTGCTCCAGCGCGGCCTCGGCCAGCTCGGCAGGCGCCTGCACGGTGATGTCGACGAGAGTGCCGAGCAGGACCTGGGCGCGGCGCCGCGATGCGTTCACGGCGGGCCTCAGAGCCGCCCGCTGGCGCGCAGGCGTTCCAGCAGCGCGACGATGTGGCGCACGCCATCGGCGACGTGGCTGCAGCTCAGCGTCGCGCCACTGATGTTGGCGATGTCGTCGCCGACGCGCAGCGGCGCTTGCGCGTTCTTGCCCGCGAACTGCTTGCGCCAGGCCGGCAGCTTGATCTCGTAGCCGTGGCTTTCGCGGTAGTTCAGCACCTCGACGCTGCGGATGCGGCCGTCGCTGCCGACGGCGACCGCGTAGTCGATGAGCTCGAACTTGCCGATGACGCCGTCGGCCACGACGACGCCCAGCACCTGCTCGCCCTTGAGCGCGACAAGGCTGCGCCAGGTCGACGCCCGCGGCGCGGCGCCGCCCAGCGCGGCGAGGGCGCGCATGTCGTCCGCGCTGGCCTGCACGAGCTGGTCGCGCCAGGCGGTGGCCTCGGGGAAGGCGCGCTTCGCAGCCTCGTCGAGCGTGGCGATCTGCGCCGCCTGCACGAGGGCAGGCGCCGCGAGGGCCAGCGGGAGCCAGTGCAGCGTGCCCATCAGAAGGCGTAGCCGACGCCGAGGTCGAGGCGGTTGCGGCCGGTGTCGAGCCTGAAGCGCTGCAGGTCGGCCTTGAACACGACGTTGGGGTTGAGCTGGAAGTTCAGGCCGACGGTGCTGACGCCTTCGGTGCCGTAGCTGCCCGGGTTGAGGCCGACGGGCAGGCCGTCGAAGCCGCGGCCGGTGTTGTAGCGCTCGTAGCGGACGAAGGGCGCGAGCACGCGGTCGCCCGCGAGCTGCCAGCGGTAGGCCGCCTGGGCATACCAGCCGTCGAAGGCATTGGGCACGGGCGTGGCCGCACCGGCCAGCGTCAGGTTGAAGTCGCCGGCGCCCTTGATGCTGCCGCGGGCGTAGAGGGCGGACAGGTCCCAGGCGCCGGGCGTCCACTTGGCGTGCAGGTCCCACAGGCCGACCTTGGCGCCGGGCGAGGCGAAGCCGGCCGTGCCGTGCGCGGCCTTGCCGTCGAAGACCGAGGCACCCAGGCGCAGGCCCGGGATGCCGCGCCAGTCGACGCTGCCGAAATATGCGAGGTTGTTGGCCTTGGCCAGTTGCATCTCCTGGTGGATGGAGGCCAGCGGCGATTCGCGGCCTTCGCTCGAGCTGGCATCCCACTTGGTCAGGTCGAAGCCCGTGGTGATGCCGGCGCTCCAGCTGATGCCGTTGTCGTGCTCGCCGAAGACCTGCAGGCCGCCTTCGCGCCAGGTCGACGGGATGATGGCCGTCTCGACGAAGTTGCGCTCCACGCCGTAGTAGGCGGTGGGCTCGTGGTTGGTGTTGAGCAGGCCGACCGGCATCAGGAAGAGGCCGGCGCGCAGGCCGTAGGTGTCGTTCAGGCGGTGTTCGAGATAGAGCTGCTCGACCTCGACCTCGCCCTTGTCGGATGCCGACGCGATGCTGTGCTCGACCTCCAGCTCCGAGACCATTTTGGTCTGCTCGTCGAAGCGGTGCTGCAGGCCGATGACGAAGCGGCGGATGTCGGCCTGGGCCTGGCTGTGATCCTTGGGGCGGTTGTAGTTGATCTCGCCGTAGGAGCTGATGACGGTGGCGGGCTCGGCCGGGGCGGCGGGGGGCTGTGCGACGGGAACAGCCGCGGCCTGCGGCGCGGCGGCGGGCGCCACCGGCTGGGCGGCCTGCTGGGCCTGCCTGAGCTGCTGCAGCTCGGCCTTCACGCGTTCGAGTTCGCGCGCCAGCAGTTCCACGCGCTGCAGCAACTGCTCCTGCGTGGGCGACTGGCTCTGGGCGAAGGCGGCCGGCGCGCCGAGTGCCAGTGCGGCAGCCAGAGCGAGGCGCGACAGCGGCGCGGCGGGGAGGGGGCGGGACATGGGGACTCCTGGATGTTTCGGGTTGTGTTGGCTCAGGGCGCGTAGCCGTCGCTGAGCGTGGCGAGGAAGGCGAGCAGGTCTTCGATCTCGGCGTCGCTGAGGGCGGGTGCGTCGCCGGGCTTGCGGTTGTAGGGAACCTCGCTCGTGTTCACGTTGGCGCGGTAGGCCGGGGGCAGGTCGTTGAACTTGTCGGCCAGGCCGTTGACGACGGGGTACCAGAGCTCGGGGTTGGTGTCGCGCGTGACGTAGAAGCGCAGCGCCTCGCGCAGCGTCTTGAAGCGGCCGTTGTGGAAAAAGGCCCGGCGTGTCGCCACGTTGCGCAGCGTGGGCACCTTGAAGGCGCCGCAGAGGTCGCTGCGCGCGGCGAGCTCGGGGCGGCTGGCCTGGCACAGGCCGAGGTCGAAATAGCCCGCGTCGGCCGTGGCCGGGATGTCGGTGTTGCGCGGCACGCCGAGGTTGTCGAAGCTGAAGTCGGTGAACAGCGGCGCCGAGCCATCGCTGCCGCGCGCGCTCGGGTGGCAGGCCGCGCAATTGCCCTTGGCCGAGTTGTTGAACAGCGCCAGTCCGCGCAGCTCGGGGTCGCTCAGCTTGAGCTGGCCGGCCAGGAAGGCGTCGTACTTGCTCGTGAAGGGCGCGAACTCGGCCGTGTTTTCGAGCTGATAACGCTGCAGCGCGTGGCGCATCGCGAGGAAGGCGGCGTCGGGGTCGACCAGCACGTTGTCGCCGAAGGCCTTGCGGAAGTCCGCGGCATAGCTGGCGCGCGCGAGCTTGTCGACGACGGTCTTCGCATCGCCATTGGCCATCTCGTGCGCGGCCAGGAAGGGCCGCGCGGCCTGGGCGAGCAGGCTGTCGGCGCTGCCGTCGCGGTTGAAGCCGCCGGTGGCCGTGCCGTCCTTGGCGAAGAAGAAGGCCGGCGTCGAGCCCAGGTAGCGCAGCGAGGGCACGGCGCGAAAACCCGCCACGTCCAGGCCCGGGCCGCCGAGCTGGACGGCGAGGTCGTTGGTCTGCGCATGGGCCGCTGCAGGGGCGTGGCAAGTGGCGCAGCTCATCCTGCCGGAGGCCGACAGCGAGGCGTCCTTGAAGATCTTTTCACCCAGGGCTGCGGCCGGGGAGAGGGCGGGCGCGGCCGGCGCGGGCGTGCCACCGCCGCCGCAGGCCGCCAGCAGCGCTGCACTGCCGTAGGCTGCCAGCAACGGCAAGGCCTGGCGCCAGCCGTGCGCGGCCCGGAGGCCTTGGTTCCGCGTTGATTTTGGGTTCAATTTGAGAATGCGAGTAATTCGCATTTATGTTACCCGAGGTGGCGTTGTGGCGAAGCTGTCTGCAAGCTTGCTGTGGCGCACGAGGCGCAGGCATCCGGATGACAGCCACAGGCAAGGCTGATTGGCATACAATGCGAATCATTCTCATTCGAATTGCTCGCCGCCGCGAGTCACCGACATGCTCGAGCCGCTGCCCTCCAGCCTCGCCGTCGCCCCCACGGGCCAGGCGCTGACCGTTCAACAGGTCAGCGCGCCCGGGCATTCGCCGGAGTGGGCCGCCTGGCTGTCCGACCTGGGCTTCCTGCCCGGCGAGGCGGTGCGCATCCTGCGCCGCGGCGCGCAGCGGACCGGCAACCTGGTCGTGCGCGTCGGCCAGTCGACGTTCGCGCTGCGCCACGCCGAGGCCGAATGCATCGCCGTGACGCCGCGTCATGGCTGAGGCCATCATCCACGTCCACCGCGGCGGCAAGCTCGTTGCCCTCGTCGGCAACCCCAACTGCGGCAAGACCGCGCTCTTCAACGGCCTGACCGGCAGCCACCAGAAGGTGGCCAACTACGCTGGCGTCACCGTCGAGCGCAAGGAGGGCCGCCTCGTCTCGGCCGCCGGCAAGGCGCTGCGCCTGCTGGATCTGCCCGGCACCTACAGCCTGCATCCGCGCTCGCCCGATGAGCGCGTGACCTGCGATGTGCTGGCCGGCCGCGCCAAGGGCGAGAAGCGGCCCGACCTCGTCATCTGCGTGCTCGATGCGACCAATCTGCGCCGCAACCTGCGCCTGGTGCTGGCCGTGCGGCGCATGGGCTTGCCCATCGTCGTCGCGCTGAACATGGCCGACCTGGCGGCGCGGCGCGGCATCCATATCGACCCCGCGGCCCTGAGCGCCCAGCTCGGCCTGCCGGTCGTGCGCACCGTTGCCATCCACAAGGAAGGCCTGGACGAGCTGCGCGCGCTGCTGGACCAGCCCGAGGTCTGGGCCGGTGCTGCGGCGCCGGTGGCGGTCGAGCATGCGGACGACCACGTCACCGTCAAGACGCTGCTGGCCTCGCTGAACCTCGACCACGAGCTGCCCCAGCTGCCCAGCGACCGCGTCGACCGCGTGCTGCTGCATCCGGTGGCCGGCTCGGTCATCCTGGCCGTGCTGCTCTTCCTGCTCTTCCAGGCGGTGTTCTCCTGGGCCGAGCCGCTGAAGGGCGGCATCGAGACCGGCATGGCCTGGCTGGGCCAGCAGGCCGGCCAGGGGCTGCCCGAGGGCTGGTTCCACAGCCTCATCGTCGACGGCGTCATCGCTGGCGCGGGCAGCGTGCTGGCCTTCCTGCCGCAGATCCTGATCCTGTTCTTCTTCATCTTGGTGCTGGAGGAGTCGGGCTATCTGCCGCGCGCTGCGCTGTTGCTGGACCGCCTGATGGGCAGCGTCGGTCTGTCGGGGCGCAGCTTCATCCCGCTGCTGTCGAGCTTTGCCTGCGCCATCCCCGGCATCATGGCCACGCGCTCCATCTCCAATCCGCGCGACCGCCTCGTCACCATCCTGATCGCGCCGCTGATGACCTGTTCGGCGCGCCTGCCCGTCTATGCGCTGTTGATCGGTGCCTTCATCCCGCACCGCCAGGTGCTGGGCTTCGAGCTGCAGGGCCTGGTGCTGTTCGGCCTCTACCTGGCCGGCATCCTCGGCGCGCTGCTGGTCGCCTGGGTGCTGAAGCGCTTCACCAGCGCGGGTCGCCTGGTGCGCCCGCTGATGATGGAGCTGCCGAGCTACCACTGGCCGCATCCGCGCTCCATCGCCATCGGTCTGTGGCAGCGCGCGATGATCTTCGTCAAGCGCGTCGGCGGCATCATCCTCGTGCTGACCATCGCGCTGTGGCTGCTGGCCAGCTTCCCCGGCCCGCCTGAGGGCGCGACGGGTGCAGCCATCCAGTACAGCGTCGCCGGCTACCTCGGTGCCGGCCTGGCCAAGGTTTTCGCGCCCATCGGCTTCAACTGGCAGATCAGCCTGGCCCTGGTGCCGGGGCTGGCCGCGCGCGAGGTCGCCATCGGTGCGCTGGGCACGGTCTACGCGCTGTCCAGCACCGGCGAGGACGCGGCCCAGGCGCTAGGGCCGCTGATCGCGCAGAGCTGGAGCCTGGCGACGGCGCTGTCCCTGCTGGCCTGGTATGTGTTCGCACCGCAATGCATCGCGACGCTGGCCGCCGTGAAGCGCGAGACCGGCGGCTACAAGATACCGGTGATCATGACGGCCTATCTGTTCGGCCTGGCCTACCTGGCTTCATTCATCACCTTCCGCGTCGCCACCGCGCTCGGCGCCTGACGCCGCTCAGGGCGCCGGCCGCGTCGGCACGCCGGCGCTGCAGATGTCCACGTGGGCAGGGCTGTGCACATACCAGCCACCGCGAAAACGCCGCGCGTCGAGCAACTGCTGCCAGGTCGTGGAGTCGGTCTTCAGCACCTGCAGGGCCGGGCGCTCGGCAACGGGCACATCGGCCAGCAGGCGCACATGCTGGATGCCGACGCGTTGCTCGGGCTTGTCGTAGAAGCCCATTGCGCCAGTGCCGCGGGGCAGGGCAGACAGCAGTTCCATGCCCTTGAGCACGCGGCCGACGACGGTGATGTTCAGGTCCAGCCCACGCGGTGCGTGGCCGATGACGACATAGAGCTCCGTGCCGTTGCTCGAGTCCACCGCGTCGCTGCGGCCGGCGCCGACCATACCGTAGCAATGCGCCAGCCAGGCCTGGCCGGTCCTGGGATCGGCCGCGACCGGAAAGCCCTGGGCAAAGCCCGCGCGCGGCGCCCAGCCGTCCACGTCGGGTAGCTTGGTGAAGCCGGCGCTTTTGCCGATGCGCTCGATGGGCACGGAGAACTCGGCCGGCAGCTTCGGGCTGGCCCCGGCCGGCAGCGGCCTGGCCTTGGCGGCATCGTCGCCGTCGGGGTCGCCCCATTGGGTGACGAAGTTGTCCTGCACGCGCACGATGGCCAGGCCGTCCCAGTAGCCGCCATGGGCCAGCGCGCGGATATTGGCCGCGTGGGCCGGCGCGAAGCGTGGTGCCAGTTCGATGATGACCTGGCCCGCGGCCAGGTCCATCAGCAGCGTGTTGTCGGGATCCAGCGCGCGCCAGTCGCTGGTCGGGCTGTCCTTCAACACGTCGGCCGCGGACCTGGCTGGTTTGGCGGGCTTGGGGGCTGCGGCGTGGGCCGCGCAGGCGAGCAGGGCGGCGGCAAGGAAGAGGGCGGTCTTGTGCATGGCGGGCGAGCTTAAAGGCGTTTCTACAATGCCGCGATGCCTGTCTCCCCCGATACCGATCTGCCCTTCGTCCACCTGCGCATGCACACCGAGTTCTCGGTCGTGGATGGCACGTTGCGCACCGACGACGCGGCCGCCGCGGCCGCCTCGGACGGGCAGGTGGCGGCGGCGATCACGGACCTGGCCAATCTGTTCGGCGGCATCAAGTTCTATTCCGCCGCCCGCAAGAAGGGCGTGCAGCCTATCCTCGGCGCGGACTGCTGGTTGGAGGCCGATGCCACCGACAAGCCCCCCACGCGGCTGCTGCTGCTGGTGCAGAACCGACAGGGCTATCTGAACCTGTCCGAGCTGCTGTCGCGCGCCTGGATCGACAACGTACAGCGCAACCAGGCCTGCCTGAAGTGGGAATGGCTGCAGGAACTGGGCGGCGGCCTGATCTGCCTGTCCGGCGCCCAGCATGGCGGCCTGGGCCAGGCGCTGATGCAGGGCGACAAGGCGCGCGCCACGGAGTGGGCACAGCGACTGTCCGCCGTCTTCCCCGGGCGCTTCTACATCGAGCTGCAGCGCGCCGGCCTGCCCGGCCAGGAGGCGCTGGTGCAGGCCAGCGTGCCGCTGGCGGCCGAGCTGGGCCTGCCGGTGGTGGCCACGCATCCCATCCAGTTCCTCGGCGAGGACGACTTCGAGGCTCACGAGGCGCGCGTCTGCGTGGCCGAGGGCGAGACCCTGGCCAACCCCAAGCGCATCAAGCGCTTCCTGCCCAGCCAGTACTTCAAGACCCAGGCGCAGATGCGCGAGCTGTTCAAGGACGTTCCCAGCGCCATCCTGAACACGACCGAGATCGCGCGCCGCTGCTCGCTGACCCTGGTGCTGGGCAAGCCGCAGCTGCCCAACTTCCCGACGCCGCTGCTGGAAGACGGCACGCCGATGCCGATGGAGCAGTATTTCCGCGAGCTCAGCCACGACGGGCTGAAGGACCGCCTCGTCCATCTCTTCCCCGACGAGGCCGAGCGCGAGAAGCAGCGCCCGCGCTATGTGGAGCGCCTGGAGTTCGAGCTGAACACCATCATCAAGATGGGCTTCCCGGGCTACTTCCTCATCGTGTCGGACTTCATCCGCTGGGCCAAGCTCAACGGCTGCCCGGTGGGCCCGGGCCGGGGCTCGGGCGCCGGCTCGCTCGTCGCCTACGCGCTGCTGATCACTGACCTGGACCCGCTGCGCTACAACCTGCTGTTCGAGCGCTTCCTGAACCCCGAGCGGGTCTCGATGCCCGACTTCGACATCGACTTCTGCCAGGGCAACCGCGACCGCGTCATCGACTATGTGAAGGACAAATACGGCCGGCCGGCGGTCAGCCAGATCGCGACCTTCGGCACGATGGCCGCCAAGGGCGCGCTGCGCGACATCGGCCGCGTGCTGGGCATGGGCTTCGGCCATGTGGACAGCATCGCCAAGCTGGTGCCGGCGCCGCCCGGCAAGACGGTGACGCTGGCCAAGCTGCCGCCGAACTTCGACCCCGACAAGGCCAAGATGGTCTATGCCCGCCACGAGTCGCCGGAGATCGAGGAGCGTGAGAAATCCGACGAGGAAGTGGCCGGCCTGCTGGAGATGGCCGCGCGCGTCGAGGGCACGGTGCGTTCCATCGGCATGCATGCCGGCGGCGTGCTGATCGCGCCGGGCAAGATCACCGACTTCTGCCCGCAATACCAGCAGCCCGGCTCCACCAGCGCGGTCAGCCAGTTCGACAAGGACGACGTGGAGGCCATCGGCCTCGTGAAGTTCGACTTCCTGGGCCTGGCCACGCTGACCATCCTGGAACTGGCCAAGGACTTCATCGTCGCCCGCCACGCCGACCGTGCTGACTTCGACTGGGCCAAGGTGCCGCTGGACGACCGCAAGACCTTCGACCTGTTCGGCAAGGGCCTGTCGGAAAGCATCTTCCAGTTTGAATCGCCCGGCATGCAGCGCCTCTTGAAGGATGCCAAGCCCTCGCGCTTCGAGGACCTGATCGCGCTGGTGTCGCTGTACCGCCCGGGCCCGATGGACCTGATCCCGTCCTTCGTCGCGCGCAAGCACGGCAAGGAAGTCATCGAGTACCCGCATCCGCTGCTGGGCCAGGTGCTGGCCGAGACCTATGGCGTCTTCGTCTACCAGGAGCAGGTGATGCAGTCCGCCCAGGTGCTGGGCGGCTACAGCCTGGGCGGCGCCGACATGCTGCGCCGTGCGATGGGCAAGAAGAAGGCCGAGGAAATGGCCATGCACCGCGAGATCTTCCGCAAGGGTGCGGCCGAAAAGAACATCGACCAGGCTAAGGCCGACGAGGTCTTCGATCTGATGGAAAAGTTCGCGGGCTATGGCTTCAACAAGTCGCACGCCGCGGCCTATGCGCTGCTGAGCTATCACACGGCCTGGCTGAAGCAGCACTACACGGCCGAGTTCTACGCCGCGAACATGACCATCGAAATGGACGACACCGACAAGCTCAAGGTGTTGCTGGGCGACGCGAAGATCTTCGGCATCGACTTCCAGCCGCCCTGCGTGAACAAGGGCCAGTACCGCTTCGAGCCGCTGAGCAACCGCCTCGTCAACTACGGCCTGGGTGCCATCAAGGGTACGGGCCGCGGCGCCATCGAGGCCATCATCGCGGCCCGCGAGGCCGGCGGGCCCTTCCTGAGCTTCTACGACTTCTGCCTGCGTGTGGACCGCAAGGCCGTCAACAAGCGCGTCGTCGAGGCCCTCGTCAAGGCCGGCGCCTTCGACAGCATCAATGCCGAGCGCTCCAAGCTGCTGGCCAGCGTCGCGCGCGGCTACACGCATGCCGAGACCACCGAGGCCAATGCCGACCAGGGCGGCCTGTTCGACTTCGGCGATTCGCATGCCTCGTCCACGGCCGAGCCCGACCTCGTCGAGGCGCCGCAGTGGAGCATCAAGGAGAGGCTGTCGCTGGAGAAGACGGCCATCGGCTTCTACCTGTCGGGCCATCTGTTCGATCAGAGCGGCGCCGAGGTGAGGCGCATCGTCAAGCGCCAGATCGCCGACCTCGTGGACAGCCGCGACCCGGTGCTGGTGGCCGGCATCGTCAGCGGCATGCGCGTCATAAACGGCCAGCGCGGCCGTGTCGGCATCTTCAAGCTCGACGACAAGAGCGACGCCATCGAGGCCGTCGCCAACGAGGAGCTGCTGAACTCCGCCAAGGAGCTGCTGGCCGAGGACGAGCTCGTCATCGCCCAGGGCAAGGTGCAGAACGACCGCTTCTCGGGCGGCCTGCGCATGAATGTGCAGGCCGTCTGGAGCCTGGCCGCGGCGCGGGCGCGCTTCGGCCGCCACCTGCTGCTGGGCAATGCCGGCGCGGCGGGGCTGATCAAGGACCTGGTGGAGCGCTTCCCGCCACGCCAGGTCGAGACCGAGGACGGCCAGACCCGGCAGCAGGGCCTGGCCGTGCGCGTCGCCATGCGGGCCGAGCCCGAGGGCGGGCGCGTCGGCGCGCGCTGGCTGGTGGAGCTGGGCGAGGCCAGCCGCTTCTGGCCCGCCGACGAGGCTTTAGCCAAATTGGGCACGGCGGCTGAGGTCATCTACGAGGCCGGATGAAGCCTGGTATCGGCGATGATTTCGCCCGATGCTGCATGCCGTGCCCAAGCCCGTCGCGGGGCTGATCCGTCCGCAGCCGGTCACGGGCCTGATCCTGACCGGTGGTGGCGCCCGTGCGGCCTACCAGGTAGGCGTGCTGGCGGCCATCGCGCAGCTGCGCCGCGATGCCGGCGCGACCCAGGAGAACCCCTTTCCCATCATCAGCGGCACGTCGGCCGGCGCGATCAACGCGTCCACGCTGGCCTGCCATGCCGATGACTTCGACGCCGCCGTCGACGGCCTGGTGCATCTCTGGCAGGGCCTGCATGTCGAGAACATCTATCGCGCCGACGCCTTCGAGGCCGTGAAGAGCGGGGCGCGCTGGCTCAGCATGCTGAGCCTGGGCTGGGCCATCGCGCGCTGGACGCGCAGCCACCCGCGCAGCCTGCTCGACAACCAGCCACTGCGAGAACTGCTGGGCCGCTACCTTCCGATGGACCGCATCGAGGGCATGCTCAGCGGCGGCCACCTGCGCGCGCTGGCGCTGACCGGGTCCAGCTACACCACGGGCCAGCACGTCACCTTCTACCAGACCCATCATCACATCGTGCCCTGGCTGCGCGAGCAGCGCATGGCCGTGCAGGCGCGGCTGACGCTGAGCCACCTGATGGCCTCGTCGGCCATTCCCTTCATCTTTCCGGCCGAGTCGGTGGAGCTGGACGGCATGGCCGAGTGGTTCGGCGACGGCTCGATGCGCCAGAGCGCACCGATCTCGCCGGCCGTGCACCTGGGCGCCGAGCGCGTGCTCGTCATCGGCGCGGGCCGCATGAAGGAGCCCGAGGGCCGGCGCGTCGGCGTGACGGACGAGCATCCCAGCATGGCCCAGATCGCCGGCCATGCGCTGTCCAACATTTTCCTGGACGCCCTGGCCGTGGATGTGGAGCGGCTGCGCCGCATCAACCGCACGCTGGCCCTGCTGCCGCGCGAGAACCGCTCGGCCACGGCGCTGCGGCCCATCGAGCTGCTCGTCATCGCGCCCAGCCGACGCCTGGACGACCTGGCCGGCGAGCACCAGGCCAGCCTGCCGCCCTCGGTGCGCGCGCTGCTGCGGGCCTTCGGCGCCAGCGGCAAGGGCAAGGCAATGAGCGGCTCGGCCCTGGTCAGCTATCTGCTGTTCGAGCCCAGCTTTGTCGGCGAGCTCATCCACCTGGGCATGAGCGACACGCTGGCCAAGCGCGCGGAGGTGCAGCGCTTCTTCGGCTGGCCGGCGCGTGCGCCGCAGATCGATCCGGCGTCGCTGCGGCGCAGCCGCTCAGCCGGCTTCGCCGCCGGCTGCTGAGTGCCCCCCAGGGCTGGGCCGCGCCCAGCCCGCCCCCCGTGGGGGTCAAGGAAACTTGGGGCGGCCCGGCGTTTCCTTGGGAGAAGGCCTCGGCGGCCACGCGCAGCCCCGCCGCCGAGAGCTTGCGCGCTTTGGCGGCCTTGATGCCCGGCACGCGCCGCGTAAGGTCCGCTCAGTCCGTGAACGGCCGTGCGGCCAGCAGGCGCTGCACGAGCGCCGGACCGAGGCCGGGCAGGGATTCGAGCTGGGCGCGGCTGGCCGTGTTGGCTTCGACCTCGGCCTGGGCGAGCGCCGGCAGGGCGGCGGCCCACAGCAGCCAGGCCCGGCGCCGCATCAGACCTCGCCGGCCTGCGCGCGCACCATCGCCGCATAGGCGCCATCGCGCGCGATCAGCTCGGCATGCGTGCCGGCTTCGACCAGCCGGCCGCCGCGCAGCACCTGGATGGCGTCGGCGTCGCGGATGGTGGAGAGCCGGTGCGCGATGACGATCAGCGTCTTGCGGCCCGACCATTGCGCCAGCGCCTGCTGCACGGCGCGCTCGCTCTCGGTGTCCAGCGCGGACGTGGCCTCGTCGAAGATCCAGATCGGCGCGTCCTTGTACAGCGCGCGTGCGATGGCCAGGCGCTGGCGCTGGCCGCCCGACAGCTTGCTGCCGTTGGCGCCGACGAAGGTCTCTGCGCCCTCGGGCAGGGTCTGCACGAAGTCCCACAGATGGGCGGCCCGCAGCGCCGCCTCGAGGCGGGCTTCGTCGCGTGGCTGGGCGTAGGCGACGTTGTTGGCCACCGAATCGTCGAACAGCACAATGTCCTGCGACACGACGGCGAACTGGCGGCGCAGCGATGCGCGGGTCAGCGTCTCGATGTCGGCGCCGTCCAGCAGCACTCGGCCGCCGTCGGGCACGCCGAAGCCGAGCAGCAGATTGACGATGGAACTCTTGCCGGCACCGGAGGCGCCGACGAGTGCCGAGGTCTTGCCGGCGGGGAACAGCAGGCTCAGCCCATCCAGTGCGGGCTGGGCCGCGCCGGGGTAGGTCAGCCGCACCGCGTCGAGCTGGATCTCGCCGCGCGCCGGGCCTTCCAGCTCCTGCGTGCCGGCGTCGACTTCCTTGGGGGCGTCCAGCAGTTCGAAGCAGCCGTCGGCGATGATCAGCGCGCGCGTGACGGGCGCGGCCAGGTCGGAGAGATGGCGCAGCCGCGACGTGAGCAGCAGCAGCGCGGCGACGAACTCGGCGAAGTCGCCCACGCCGGTGCCCGCGTGGCGGGCCTGCCAGAGTGCGATGCAGATGATGGCCGACAGCCCCACGGAGGCCACCAGCTGCGACAGCGGCTGCGACAGCGCGCCCGCCGTCACCGTCTTCAGGTTGGCGCGGCGGACCTCCTGCGACACCTCGGCAAAGCGCCGCAGCTCATGCGGCGCCGCGCCGAACTGCCGCACGACGCGCCAGGCGCGCGTGATGTCGTCGACATGGTTCACCAGCGCCAGCTGGGTGTCGTAGGAGCGCGAGGCCATCAGCCGCACGCGCTGGTTGACCTTCTTCATGACGAGGGCCATCAGCGGCGTGATGACCAGGCTCAGCACCGTCAGCTTCCAGTTCACGTAGAAGAGGTAGATCAGCATCGCGATGGCGGGCAGGCCGTCGCGCAGCACGTTGATGCCGACCTCGCCGACGAGCTGCAGGATCTGCTGCGGGTCGTTGACGACCTTGCTGACGGCCGTGCCGGGCTGCATGCGCGTGTAGACCTGGGCGTCCAGCCGCAGCAGCGCGTTGACCAGTGCGCCGCGGAAGTCCATCACGCAGCGCGTGACCGTCCAGTTGAAGAGGTACTGGCCCGCGAAGCCGAACAGGCCGCGGATGACATAGAGCCCGATCAGCACGACCGGCACCATCCACAGCTCGAAGGCGTTCTTCGCAAAGCCCTCGCCGAAGGCGTACTTGATGAGTTTGGGGATGGCGGGCTCGGTGGTGGCCAGGCCGATGTAGGCCAGCACCGTCAGCACGGCGCCCCAGCGGTGCGGGTAGACGAACTGACCGAGGCGCCGGGCGGGAGAGACATTGTCGGGAGACATGGGGCGCGATTGTCGTCGGTGTCGGGGTGCGGCCTGCTTCACGAAACATTGCCTTCGCCCTGTGCTGCGCAGGCATGGTGCCGGAAGCTGCCACCTAGAATGCCGCGCCCCCGGCCTCCTTGGCGCTTCCGTTTCGATGCCTCCAACCCCGTTGCCCGCCACTGTCGATTCCCGCCCGCGCACCGCGGTCATGCTCCAGTGGGTCGGCATGGGCGATCTGGTCTGGCATGTGCCGTATTTCCGCCGCGTCGCCGAGACCAGCTTGGGCGGCCAGGTGTCGCTGATCGCCTCGCCGACCGTCTTCGCCGGCCAGCTGGTGGGGCACGAGCCCTGGGTGGCCGACATCATCGACTTCGACCGCCACCCGCGCCGCCACGAGGGCCGCCAGGGGCGGCATCGCGGCGTGATGGGGCTGTTCCGCATGGGCATCGAGCTGCGCGAGCGGCAGTTCGACCGCATCGTGCTGTTCACGAACCACACGAACCGCTCGCTGGTCGCCGTCACCGCCAGGATTCCCGAGCGCCTGGGCTATGGCACGACCTGGCTGCAGCGCCGGCTGCTGTCGCACGGGCCGTGGATCCGGCGCTACGCCGGCCCGGCCGTCGGCACCTATGAGGACGCGACGAGCTTTGCCATCGCGCAGGGCTGGTGCGATGCGCCCATCGCGCCCAGCCTCCTGGTGCGCCCCGAGGCGCTGCAGCGTGCGAAGGCGCGCGTGCAAGCCCTGCCCGGGACCTTGCACGCCCTGTGCATCGGCTCGTCCGAGCCCTACAAGCAATGGGGCATGGACAACTTCACCGAGCTGGCCGCCGAGCTGGCCGGGGCAGGCCATGGCGTGCTGCTGGTCGCCGGCCCGGCCGAGCGCGAGATGGCCCAGGCCATCCTGCAGCGCGTGGAGCCGGCATTGCGCACACGCGTCCTCGACGCCACCGACGGCACGGTGGCCGACACGGTGGCCACGATGTCGCTGATGCGCACCTGCCTGGGCAACGACACCGGCGGCGTGCAGATCGCCGCCGCGGTCGGCACGCCGACCTGGGTCATGCTGGGTCCGCGGCCCCTGCTGAACCACGACCCGCAGAAGCTGCACAACCTGACGGCGCCCGGCCTGGCCGACATCAGGCCGGGCGACGTGGCCCGCATCGCGCTGGCCGCATGAGTGCCGTGGACACCCGCCCGCGCACCGCGGTGCAACTGCAGCTCAACGGCATGGGCGACCTGGTCTGGCATGCGCAGTACCTGCGCTGCGTGGCCGAGCAGAGCCAGGGTGGCCAGATCAGCCTCATCGCCGCACCGACGACGATGGCGCGCGAGATCATCGGCCACGAGCCCTGGTTGCGCGAGGTCATCGACTTCGACCGCCGCCCGCGCAAGAGCGAACGCCGCCGCGGCCGTCACAGCGGGCTGGACGGGCTGTGGCGCTTCGGCGCGGAGCTGGCGCCCAAGCGCTTTGAGCGCATGGTGCTGTTCTCCGACCACCCGGGCCGCGCCATCATGGTCTGCTGGCGGGCCGGCATCCGCACCATCCTCGGCTTCGGCGACACCTGGCTGCAGCGGCTGCTGCTGACGAAGTCGCCGTGGATACAGCGCTACCGCGGCCCCGCCGTGGCGGGCTACAAGGACGCGACGGCTTTTGCCATCGCGCAAGGCTTCTGCAGCGCGCCGATCGTGCCGCGCATCAGCGTGCGCCCCGACGCGCTGGCCCGCATGCAGCAGCGCCTGGCCACGCTGCCGCGGCCGCTGCACGCGCTGGCCATCGGCGCATCCGAGCCCTACAAGCAATGGGGCGAGGGCAATTTCGTCGAGCTGGCCAGCCGGCTGGTCGCGCGTGGCCACGGCGTGCTGCTGCTGGGCGGGCCGGCCGAGAAGGCGCTGGCGCAGGACATCCTCGCGCGCATCGAGCCGGCGCTGCGCGAGCGCGTCGCGACGCTGACCGACGGCAGCGTGGCCGACAGCATCGCGGCCGTGTCGCTGGCGCGGAGCTGCATCGGCAACGACACCGGCGCCGTGCAGTTCGCGGCCGCGGTGGGCACGCGTGCCTTCGTCGTACTGGGCCCGCGCCCGCCGCTGGAACACGACCCCGAGCATGTGCACATGCTCCAGGCCGCGCGGTTGGTGGACATCAGTGCGGCCGATGTCGAGGCCAGCGTACTAGCCCTGCTCGGCTAGCACTTCCCGCCAGACGGCCAGCGTGCCGCGTGCGGTGGCTTCCCAGGTGCGCGTGCGGGCGTAGGCCAGTGCAGCCGCGCGCTGCGCCCCGGTCATGCTCAGTGCCGCACCGATGCCGGCGGACAGCGCATCGACATCCTCGGGATCGGCGATGACGGCATGGCCCGCCGCAGCCTCGGGGCAGCTGCCGCGGTTGCTGGTCAGCACCGGCGTGCCGCAGGCCATGGCCTCCAGGATGGGCAGGCCATAGCCCTCGTACAGCGACGGGAACAGATAGGCCGCCGCACCGGCATACAGCAGGGGCAGGTCGGCGTCGCTGACATAGCCGGCGAAGCGCACGCGCGACGTGATGCCCAGCTCGGCGAGGCGGGAGGCCAGCGTCTCGCCCTGCGCGCGCGCGCGTTCGCCGCAGACTAGCAGCGTGTAGTCCTTGCCGAAGCCACCCGCGGCGAAGGCCTCGACCGTGCGCGTGAGGTTCTTGTTGGGCGTGGAGCCGACGAACATCAGATAGGGCCCGCCCAGCCCGTGGCGCGCGCGCACGGCGTCGACCTCGGCCGGCTCGTGCGGGCGGAACTCCGGCGACACGCCCAGGTGGACGACCTTGAGCCGCGCCGGGTCCCCGCCGACCAGGCGCAGGAAGTCCTGCCGCGTGTTCTCGCTGACGCAGACCAGGCGTGCGCAGCTGTCGCGCAGATGTTCGTAGTGCCGCAGCGTGCGTTGGCGCTTTTTTGGGTCGGTGTAGTTGATGTTCAGCGCGGCGTAGAGGTCGTGCACGGTGGCCACGACCGGGACGCGCCAGGGTGGCTGGCGATGATCCGGTACATGCAGCAGTGTGCAGGCCGGCCGTGGCAGCGGCCAGAGCGAGCCGAACCAGCAGCCGCTCGACAGGCGCGGGCCATGGGCGAGGCGCGCGCGCAGCTTCCAGCGCGAGCGCTTGCACATCTGCAGCAGCCCGAATTCCTGCTCCGGCGGCACATCCAGTGCGGACAGGGCTTCGATGAGCTGGCGCGTGTAGCGGCCGATGCCGGTGCTGGTCTCGTCGGTCAGGTTGGTGGCTTCGATGGCGAAGACGGGCGGGTGGCTCATGGGATTCCCAGCGCGTCCAGCGCCTGTGGCAAGTCCGGGTGATCCACGCCTGACCTGCCCGGCTCGCCGTTCTTCGCAAGCCGCAGGCAGCGGCCCACGCCGGCAGCCCGGCCGGCCTCGATGTCGGAGAACTTGTCGCCGAACATCAGTGAATCGGCCAGGGCTATGCCCAGCGCCTTGGCGCTGCGCAGCAGCATGCCGGGTGCCGGCTTGCGGCAGTCGCAGTCGACGGCGTAGCGGGCCACCGAGCCATCGGGCAGGTGAGGGCAATACTCGATGGCGTCCAGCGTCACGCCCTGCTGGACGAGGTCGGTGCGCAGCGCGTCGTGCAGGCTTTGCAGTGCGGCCTCGTCGTAGTAGCCGCGCGCGATGCCGGACTGATTGGTCACGATGACCAGTGCATAGCCCGCCGCCTGCAGCCGCAGCAGCGCCTGCACGACACCGGGCACGTAGGCGAAGTCTTCCCAGCGGTAGACATAGCCGTGGTCGATGTTGATGACACCGTCTCGGTCGAGGAAGGCCGCCTTCCGTCTGGCGCCGGGCGTGGCGTTCAGGCTCGGAAACATGACTGCAGGGTTTCGCAGCGCTGCCATTGCCGCTCGACCGTCTGGGTCACGAAGTCGGCATCGGTGGGGATGGGCTGCCAGAAGAAGTTCCTTTGGAACATCGGCACCCTGTCGAACTTCTTGGAACGGAAGATGCCCCGGTGCCGTTTCATCTCGGAATACCTGTCGCCTCGGAATTCCTTCAAGACCTGCGTGAATGGCAGCACATGCTCGGCAAGGCGACCGTCGTGGGCGGCCCAGCGGCCATCGCCGAATGCGGCGAGCGCTTCGAATTGGTCTTCGCAGATCACCTGGATGGCCGTCTCGGGCATCTGATGGTGGGCACTCCACAGGACGCTCCATCCCTCTTCCAGGGACTGGAGCCGGTCGCGCAGCCGGGGAGAGAGGATGAAGGCATCCGACTCCACATGGATGAGCTTGCCTGCGCCCAAGGTGCGAGCCAGCTTGGCCGCGTGCGTGAAACTGCGCCACCAGCCGGGGTAGACGGCTCTCGCAGAACGCCCCAGCCGATCCTGGAAGCGCAGCACCTGCACGCGGTGGCGGGCCTGGGCCAGCTCTGTTTGCGCGTTCAGGCAGGGCAGGCCCGAGGCCTGAGCAACTTGCGGCGATGCGTCGTCGATCAGGAACAACTGCTCGGCGCCCATGTCGTGGCGCAGATAGAAGTCGACCCAGCGCGCATAGCGGCTGGTCCAGGCCGCCTGGTCGCCAACGTAGCTGGTGCAGAACAACAGGGTCTTCATGGGGTCGCGCGGATGCGCCTGACCAGCGCGGTCGTCGAATAACCGTCGACGAAGGGAATGGCCAGTGCGTCGCCGCCCCAGGAGCGCACCAGGCGGGTCTCCTCCAGCTTTTCCATGTCGTAGTCGCCGCCCTTCACATAGAGCTGCGGGCGCACGCGCTTCAGCAGCTCGCAGGGCGTGGCTTCGTCGAAGAACAGCACGGCGTCGACGGATGCCAGCCCGGCCAGTACCAACGCGCGGTCGACGTCGCGGTTCAGCGGCCGGTCAGGCCCCTTGCCGAGGCCGCGGGCGGACGCGTCGGAGTTGACGGCCACGACGAGGCTGGCGCCATGCGCGCGCGCCGCATGCAGATAGGCGACGTGGCCGCGGTGCAGCACGTCGAACACGCCATTCGTGAACACCATGGGCCGGCCCAGCGTGGCCAGGCGTGCGGCCAGCGCCGCGTCGTCCAGCGCTGCTGCGTCGATGAGCTTGTCTTCCAGCGAATTCATTGGTGCACCCTTCGGCCTGCGGCCTGTCCCGCCAGGCGGGAGCGAGCTTGCTTGGGGCGGCCCGGCGCGGCGCTCATGCCGCCAGCTCGTCGTAGCTGACCGTGGCCGTGCCGAACTTGCCGACGACGATGCCGCCGGCCTTGTTGGCCAGGCGCATGGCCTCGGGCAGCGGCATGCCGGCGCCGGTCAGCACGGCCAGCGTGGCGATGACGGTGTCGCCCGCCCCGGTCACGTCGAACACTTCGCGGGCGCGCGCCGGCTCGTGCGTGACGCCGCTGGCGTCGAACAGGGTCATGCCTTCCTCGGAGCGCGTCAGTAGCACGGCGCCGACGGCTATGTCGGCACGCAGCGCGTCGACCTTCTTCAGCAGCTCGGCCTCGCCCTTCCAGGCGCCGGCCACCTGGGCCAGCTCGCCGCGGTTGGGCGTGATGATGCTGGCGCCGGCATAGCGCTGGTAGTCGCTGCCCTTGGGGTCGACCAGCACCGGCTTGCCCGCGGCGCGGGCCAGCTCGATCATGCGCGGAATATGGGTGAGGCCACCCTTGCCGTAGTCGGAGAACAGCACGACGTCGTGCTGCGGCAGCTGGGCGGCGAAGTCGTCCAGCATCTCGCCCAGGGCCTCGTGATCGGGTTCGTTCTCGAAGTCGACGCGCAGCAGTTGCTGGGCCCGGCCGATGACGCGCAGCTTCACGATGGTGTAGAGCTGCTTGTCCTCGCGCAGCGCGGTCGCGATGTCGCGCTCATGCAGCAGCTCGCGCAGGCGGCGCGCGGGCTCGTCATTGCCGACGACGGTCAGCAGCGTGACGCGTGCACCCAGCGTGCGCACATTGAGCGCCACATTGGCCGCGCCGCCCAGGCGCTCCTCCTCGCGTTCGATGCGCACGACGGGCACCGGCGCCTCGGGTGAGATGCGCTCGACGGCGCCGTGCCAGTAGCGGTCCAGCATCACGTCGCCGACGACGAGCACGCGCTGCGCGGCAAGCCGTTCGCGGCTTGGCAGCGTGGTCATTGACCCAGCCCCATTTCGGCCTCGATCAGGCCGCACAGTGT
Source organism: Roseateles saccharophilus (assembly GCF_004342485.1). Classification (GTDB taxonomy): domain Bacteria; phylum Pseudomonadota; class Gammaproteobacteria; order Burkholderiales; family Burkholderiaceae_C; genus Pelomonas; species Pelomonas saccharophila. Next base: position 45,979 of record NZ_SMBU01000008.1, on the reverse strand, counting down.
GTGGCCGATCAGCAGGTGGGCTTCCTGGATGCGCGCGGTCACGCCATGCGGCACGACGATGCCGTCGTCGCACAGCGCGCCCAGCCTGCCGCCATCGCGGCCCAGCAGGCCCAGCGTGTAGATGCCCATGGTCTTGGCGGCTTCGACGGCGCGCAGCACATTGGCCGAGTTGCCCGAGGTCGAGATGCCGATCAGCGCGTCGCCGGCGCGGCCCAGGCCCTGGACCTGACGCGTGAAGACGTCGTCGAAGCTGTAGTCGTTGCCGATGCAGGTCAGCGCCGAGCTGTCGGTCGTCAGTGCCAAGCCGGCGAGCGGCCGGCGGTCCTTGATGAAGCGGCCGGTCAGTTCGGAGGCCAGGTGCTGGCAGTCGGCCGCCGAGCCGCCATTGCCGCAGAACATGATCTTGCCGCCCGCCGCCAGCACGGCGGCGAGGCGCTGGCCCGCCTTCTGCACTTGCGGGTCGAGGGCGCCCAGGATCTGCATCAGCTGCAGGTGTTCGTCGAGATTGCGTAGAAACAGGGAACTCATACCGGGCCTTGGCGAGCGGCGAATTATCAGAGCAGCGGCCGGCCGGTGACGCGGCGCAGGATGCCCAAGGGGCTGGCCTCGGGGACGGTCTGGGCCTCGGCCGCGAGGTGCAGGGTCTGCTCCATCATGAACTGGCCCGACATGACGGCGTGGGCGGTTTGGTCGGAGTAGCAGACCCAGGTCGAGCCGGGCGGGAAGGGCATCGTGACCTGGGGGCAGTCGCGCTGATAGTCGAGGTCACCCTTCATGCCGTCGTGCAGCTGCAGCATCAGGTGGTCGTACTCGGTGCGCAGCGACTTGGTGACGTGCAGGGCGCGCAAGACCTTGGCCTGCCAGGCGGAGTAGGGCTTGGCGCGCGGCACGAAGCGGCGGGCGATGTCCTCGAAGGCTTCGCCAACGCGCCAGACGCGCGGCTCGCCATTGGGGTTCAGATTGGTGAACACGCGCAGGATGCGCTCGCCGCGGTTGGGGCGCGACGGGAAGGCATCGACATGCAGGCGGCGGTCGTCGGCGCGCCAGGACTGCCTGCGCGACTCGACCTGGGTGGGGCGGTAGCTGGTCGGCGCCAGGCGCAGCGCGGGCTTGTAGGCCGGCGCGATGGCGTCGATGAGGGCGCAGGCCTGGGTGCGGAAGCGCCCGATCATCGCGGCCAGGCGCTCCTTCTCCTCGCCCTGCACGGCCGCGCCGGCGAGCACGCCGTCGTTGCGCAGGCTGATGTTGCGGGATTTCTCGTCGCGCACGTCGGCGCGCAGCAGCTTGCCGGCTTCGAGTTCGGGCACGAGGCCGGCGATGGGCCTGGCCCAGTCGCGGCTATCGACGGTGACGATGCGGTCATTCATGTTCACTCCCGCCAATGGTCGGCGATCCAGCTTGCAGGACGGGCGTGGCGCCAGTTGCCCTCGGAGCGGCCGACCAGCGCGTCCGGCGGGTTCATCACGCCGTGGAAGACGAGCACGCGGGCGCCCTGGGGGATGAAGGGGTCGCGCCAGAAGCTGGTGGGCCACAGCGGCAGGCAGTGGTATTTGTAGCTGGCACACCAGTCCCTGGGCCAGTAGCCGAGCTTGCCCTGGTCGGCCAGGAAGTGGCTGAGGTATTCCTGCTCGTTGCGGTATTTGGCGCGCACCTCGTCCTGGTGGGCGATGAAGTGCGCCAGCACGTCGGCGTGGGCGCCGATGCGGAAGCGGTAGACCGAGGAGTTGCCGGTCACGCGCCAGGGGCGCTTCCAGTCCTTGATGATGAGGAATTCGCCGGGCCGCTCGAAGAACTCGGTCATGTCGCCGACGATGACGACGTCCAGGTCCAGGAAGAGGGCCGTGCCCTTCAGCCCGAACAGGTCGGCCTGGTAGGTGCCGAGCTTCTTCCAGCCGCCGTCGCGCTTGCCCTGGGCGGCGTGCGTCTCGGGCAGGGGCAGGCATTCGACCTCGGGACGGATGCCCTGGCTGTCGTCGGTGAAGCAGACGAAACGGAAGGGTCCGCGCAGATGGCGGGCCGTCATGCCGTAGAGGCGGTTGACGTATTCGGGGCCGTATTTGCTGCCCCACTTCATGCAGATGACGAAGCGGTCTTCGGCTGCGTTCATCACGCGAGTTCCTCGATGGATTGTGGCGGGTAGCTGTCCCAGTTCAGGCAGCCAGGACATTGCCAGAAATAGTGGGCGGCCTCGAAGCCGCAGGCGGCGCAGCGGTAGCGCTGCAGCGGCTTGGCGGCCTTCTCCAGCGCCTGGATCATGGGGCCGGCTTCGTCAGCGGGCAGGGACTGCGCGTTGAGCTTGAGCAGGTCGGTGGCGGCGGACAGCACCGGCTGTTCGCGCAGATGGGCGGCGAGGCGCTCGCGTTGGATGCTGGCGTCGGGGCCGGGCTGCAGGCCGGCCAGCGCACGCAGCAGGGACATGCTGGGGCTGCGCTGGTATTGCTCCTCCAGCAGCGCGACGGCGCGCTCGGGCTGGCCCAGGGCCTTGGCCGCCGCGGCGCAGTCGGCGGCGACGAGGTTGAAGGCCGGCGGGTTGGCGGCGAGCAGCTGCGTGAAGGCGGCCAGTGCGGCTTCGGGCTGGCCGGCCTTCAGCAGCATCTGGCCCTGCAGCACATAGGCGCGCGCGGCTTCGGGGGCGCGACGCTGGGCCTGGCCGAGGAGTTCCTGGGCCAGATCGGCATGGCCCTGGGCCTGAGCCACCAGCGCCTGTTCGCAGAGGTAGTGCGCAATGCGGTTGGAGAAGGAGCCGGTCCCCGCGGCCTCCAGCTCCGCGGCGACCTCGGCAGCCTTGGCCCAGTCGCGTGAACGCTCGTACAGCGACAGCAGGGCCAGGCGGGCCTCGCGCTCGAAGGCGGTGCCGCGCAGCTCGGCGTAGGCGTCCTCGGCACGGTCGAACAGGCCGGCCTTGAAGAAGTCCTGGGCCAGCTCGTGCTGGGCGCGGTCGCGGTCGGCCTTGGGCAGGTCGCCGCGGCGCAGCAGGTGCTCGTGCACGCGCACGGCGCGCTCGGTCTCGCCACGGCGGCGGAACAGGCTGCCCAGTGCGAAGTGCAGCTCAGAGGTGTCGGGGTCGTTCTGGACGGCCTCGATGAAAGCGTCGATGGCCTTGTCCTGCTGCTCGTTCAGCAGCAGGTTGAGCCCTTTGAAATAGGCCTTGGGCGATTCACGCTGTTCGAGCTTCCATTGCCGCGAATCGAGCTTGGAGGCCAGCCATCCGAGAACGAAGACGACGGGCAGGACGAAGAGCAGCCAGCGCGGATCAAACTCCATCTTGGTGGGCGGCGTAGGGAACGGCAGGCGCCTCGGGCGCGGGAGTGGGGGCGGCGGCGGGCTGGGGCTCGATGCGCTGGGCGGCGCGGCGGTGGCGCCACCAGGCCGGCACCATGGCCAGCACGCCGAAGGCGGCGCCCAGGCCGAAGGCCAGGAGCACGATGATGACCTGGGGCGCGCGCCATTCGTGGCCGAAGAACCAGCGCACGACGGCCTCGTGGCTGTTGTTCAGCGCGAAGGCGAACAGCGTGAAGAAGAGCAGGGCTCGCAGGAGCCAGACGAGGGTGCGCATGGCCCCGGATTTTGCGTCAGTCGGTGACCGGCAGATGCTCGTCGACGGCCTCGCGCAACGCCTTGCCGGGCTTGAAATGAGGCGCCAGCTTCTCGGGGATCATGACCTGCTCGCCGCTGCGCGGGTTGCGGCCCACGCGGGGTGGGCGGCGGCTGATGGAGAAGCTGCCGAAGCCGCGGATCTCGATGCGGTGGCCACGCGCCAGCGCATCGCTCATCGCGTCGAGGATGGTCTTGACCGCGAACTCGGTGTCGCGCTGGGTCAATTGGCCAAATCGTTCGGCGAGCACGGCGACGAGGTCGGAGCGGGTCATGACGAAGTTTTGCTGAATTCGGAATTGAAACAGGCCCGCTGGCGAGGCCGGCGAGCCTGTGGGGAGCATACCCGGCCTGCAAGCAGGCCGGGCGGTCAACGAGGGCTTAGTTGCCCTGGTTGTCCAGCTTGGCGCGCAGCAGGGCGCCCAGGCTGGTCGTGCCGGCGTTCTCACGCTCGTTCGACTGGCTGATGCGCTGCATGGCTTCCTGCTGGTCGGCGTTGTCCTTGGCCTTGATCGACAGCTGGATGTTGCGGGTCTTGCGGTCGATGTTGACGATGACGGCGGTGACTTCGTCGCCTTCCTTCAGCACGTTGCGGGCGTCTTCCACGCGATCGCGGGAGATTTCCGAAGCGCGCAGATAGGCCATCACGCCATCGGCCAGCTCGACTTCAGCGCCGCGCGGGTCGACGGTCTTGACCTTGCCGGTCACCGAGGCGCCACGGTCGTTGATCGTGGTGTAGGCGGTGAAGGGGTCGCTGTCCAGCTGCTTGATGCCCAGGGAGATGCGCTCGCGCTCGACGTCCACGGCCAGCACGACGGCTTCGACTTCCTGGCCCTTCTTGAAGTTGCGAACGGCGGTCTCGCCGGACTCGTCCCAGGACAGGTCGGACAAGTGCACCAGGCCGTCGATGCCCTGGGCCAGGCCCACGAACACGCCGAAGTCGGTGATGGACTTGACCGGACCCTTGACCTTGTCGCCGCGCTTGACGTTCTCGGCGAACTCTTCCCACGGGTTGGCCTTGCACTGCTTCATGCCCAGGCTGATGCGGCGCTTGTCTTCGTCGATTTCCAGGACCATGACTTCGACTTCGTCGCCCAGCGAGACCAGCTTGCTGGGGGCGATGTTCTTGTTGGTCCAGTCCATTTCGGAGACGTGCACCAGGCCTTCGATGCCCGGCTCGATCTCGACGAACGCGCCGTAGTCGGCGATGTTCGTGACCTTGCCGAACAGGCGCGTGCCGGTCGGGTAGCGGCGGGCCACGCCGAACCAGGGGTCGTCGCCCAGCTGCTTGATACCCAGCGAGACGCGGTTCTTCTCGGCGTCGAACTTCAGGACCTTGGCGGTCAGTTCCTGGCCGACAGTCACCACTTCGCTCGGGTGACGGACACGGCGCCAGGCCATGTCGGTGATGTGCAGCAGGCCATCGATGCCGCCCAGGTCCACGAACGCACCGTATTCGGTGATGTTCTTGACCACGCCGTTGACGATGGCGCCTTCGGACAGCGTCTCGAGCAGCTTGGCGCGCTCTTCACCCATGGAGGCCTCGACCACCGCGCGACGCGACAGCACAACGTTGTTGCGCTTGCGGTCGAGCTTGATGACCTTGAATTCCATGGTCTTGCCCTCGAAGGGGCTCATGTCCTTCACCGGGCGGGTGTCCAGCAGCGAGCCGGGCAGGAAGGCGCGGATGCCGTTGACCAGGACGGTCAGGCCGCCCTTGACCTTGCCGGAGACGGTGCCGGTCACGAAGTCGCCGGACTCCAGGGCCGTTTCCAGGCTCAGCCACGAGGCCAGGCGCTTGGCCTTGTCGCGCGACAGGATGGTGTCGCCGTAGCCGTTCTCGATGGCGTCGATGGCGACGGAGACGAAGTCGCCGACCTGGACTTCCAGTTCGCCCTGGTCGTTCTTGAATTCGTCGATGGGCACATACGCTTCGGACTTGAGGCCGGCGTTGACGACGACGAAGTTGTGTTCGACACGAACGACTTCGGCCGAGATCACTTCACCGGCGCGCATGTCGGAGCGCTGCAGCGACTCCTCGAACATCGCGGCAAAGGATTCCATGCCGGAGGCTTGGGCGGTTTGGGTTTGGGACATGTTGATTGACCTTGGATAGCACCAGGGAGCCCCGGCGCTGCTTGCAGACGAGCTGCGGGTTAAGTTGTTGACATCGCCGCACCCGGTGAGCTGACGCTCGGGAGGGGAGTGCGGCGGGCCGTGGCTTCTCAGGCCTGGGCCGCCCCGACGGAGGTCAGAACGGCCGGCGCCGTTGCCACCAGCCCAGCACCTGGGTGACCGATTCCTCGATACCCAGCGCCGAGTTGTCCAGCAGCAGCGCGTCTTGCGCGGGCTCCAGCGGCGAGGCCGAGCGGTTCTTGTCCCTCTCGTCCCGAGCCTCTAGATCTTCGCGCAAGCTTTCGATATTAGCGGAAATTCCTTTGGAAATCAATTGCTTATACCGGCGCTCGGCGCGCGTGGCGGCGCTGGCGGTCAGGAAGACCTTGAGCGGTGCGGCGGGGAAGAGGGCGGTGCCCATGTCGCGGCCGTCGGCGACGAGGCCGGGCAGGCGACGGAAGTCCAGCTGCAGCTGATGCAGGGCGGCCCGCACCTGGGGATGCACGGCCACCTGGGAGGCCAGCAGGCCGGTCGCCTCGGCGCGCAGCCGGGCGCTGACGTCCTCGGTGCCAAGGAAGACATGGCCTTCGCTGAAGCGCAGTCTCAGCGAAGGCACGATGGCCGCGACGGCCGCACCGTCGTCCAGGTCCAGGCCGGCACGGCGCGCGGCCAGGCCGGTCACGCGGTAGAGCGCCCCCGAGTCCAGCACGCCGAATCCCAGGGCCTTGCCCACTTCGTCTGCCAGCGTGCCCTTGCCGGAGGCGGTGGGGCCGTCGATGGTGATGACGGGGATGTCGGCGGCGTTGGCGGTGACCACGCCGAACAGCGTCTCGAAATAGTCCGGGAAGGTCTTGGCGACGCACTGCGGCTCGAGGATGCGCACCGGCACGGCGGCGTCGGTCACGAGGCCGTTGAAGGCCGCCAGCGAGAAGCACATCGCGACGCGGTGGTCGTCATAGGTGTGGATGGCGGCGGCCTTCCAGTCCTGCAGTGGCTGCACCCGGATCCAGTCCGGGCCTTCGTCGACAGTCGCGCCGAGCTTGCGCAGCTCGGTCGCCATCGCGGCGATGCGGTCGGTCTCCTTGACGCGCCAGCTGGCGATGTTGGTTAGCGTCGTCGGGCCGTCGGCATACAGCGCCATGACGGCCAGCGTCATCGCCGCGTCGGGGATGTGGTTGCAGTCCAGCGTCAGGCCCTTCAGCGGCCAGGCACCGCGGCGTACTTCCAGCCAGTTCGGGCCGGCCTTGACGTCCGCGCCCATCGCGGCGGCGGCCTCGATGAAGCGCACGTCGCCCTGCAGGGACTCGCTGCCGACGCCTTCGATGCGGATGGGTGTGTCCGTCGCGGCGATGGCGCCCAGGCCGACGAAGTAGGACGCCGACGACGCATCACCCTCGACGAAGACCTCGCCCGGCGAACGGTAGCGGCTGCCGGCCGGAATGACGAAGGCCTGCCAGCCCTCGCGCCGCACATCGATGCCGAAGCGCGCCAGCAGAGCAAGCGTGATCTCGATATAGGGCTTGGAGATCAGCTCGCCGATGACCTCGATGCGGATGTCTCGTTCGGCCACCAGCGGCAGCGCCAGCAGCAGCGCGGTCAGGAACTGGCTGGACACGTCGCCGCGCACGCGTACCGGGGTAGCCAGCGCGAGTGCGGTCGGCCCGTTCAAGCGCAGCGGCGGGTAGCCGGGGTTGCCGAGGTCGTCGATGGCGCAGCCCAGGCCGCGCAGCGCGTCGACGAGGTCGCCGATGGGCCGCTCGTGCATGCGCGCGACGCCCGAGACCTCGAAGCTGCCGCCCTGGGTCGCGGCCAACAGCGCGAGGGCCGCGGTCAGGGGGCGCATGGCCGTGCCGGCATTGCCGAGGAAGAGCTTGGCGTGCTTGGCCAGCAGCTTGCCGCCGAGGCCGACGATGCTGACGGTGTCGTCGTCCTGCGCCACACCGCAGCCTAGAGCGCGCAGCGCGTCCAGCATGACGGCGGTGTCGTCGGAGGCCAGCAGGTCGCGCACGACCGTGCGGCCTTCGCTAAGCGCGGCCAGCAGCAGCACGCGGTTGGAGATGCTCTTTGAGCCGGGCAGGCGCACCGTGCCCGCGGCGCCGCGCAGCGGCGGCAGGTCGAGGAAGGGGATCTTGAACATCACTTAGCCGCAGGGCGGCCGGGAGGGATCGTGGGAAGGCTCCAGGCCGAGCGGCCTTCGGAGATGGGGCGCAGCGCCGCTTCCAGCGCGGCCGCGTCGCCGGCTTCGATCAGGGCTTCGAGCTGGTCCAGCATGGTGCGGAAACGCTTGGACTGCGCCAGCACTTCATGCTTGTTGGCCAGGAAGATGTCGCGCCAGACGGCCGGCTCGCCCGCGGCAATGCGCGTGAAGTCGCGGAAGCCGGGGCCGGCGAGGCTGAGGTAGTCGCGCGCGGCGGGCTGCTCGGCGATGGCCTGGAAGAAAGCGAAGGCCAGCAGGTGCGGCAGGTGGCTGACGGCGGCGAAGGCGGCGTCGTGGTTGTGGGGCCGCATCTTCAGCACCGTCGAGCCCAGGGCCGACCAGACGTCGGTCGCCTTCTGCACCAGTTGCGGGTTGGTGAAGGGCTGGGGCGTCAGGATGACCTGGCGGCCTTCGTAGAGCGTCGCCTCGGCGTGTTGCACGCCGCCTGACTCCTTGCCGGCGATGGGGTGGCAGGGCACGAAGCTGGCGGCGCGGTCGCCCAGCGCGCGGCGGGCCGACTCGATGACGTCGCACTTGGTCGAGCCCACGTCCATGAAGAGTACGCCCGGGTTCACGAGATGGCGGATGGCCTTCAGCGTGATTTCGGTGGCCGACACCGGCACGGCGATCAGCACGATGTCCGAGCCCGACACGGCCAGCAGGGCCGATTCGGCAGCGACGTCGATGACGCCGAGCTTCTTGGCCTGCTCGGTGGTGGAGGGCGACTTGCTGTAGCCGATGACGCGCTTGACCAGGCCGGCGCGCTTCATCGCCAGCGCAAAGCTGCCGCCCATCAGGCCGCAGCCGATCACGCCAAGCTGGTTGAACATCGTCTCAGGCCTTTACCGGGTAGGCACCCAACATCTTGAAGAAGGCGCAGAGCTCGCGCAACTCCGCCAGCGCCGCGGCGACATGGGGCTGGCTGGGATGGCCGTCGAGGTCGATGTAGAAGTAGTACTCCCACTGGCCGGTGCGAGCCGGGCGGGACTCCAGGCGGGTCATGGACACGCCGTGCTTCTTCAGCGGCACGAGCAGGTCGTGCATCGCGCCAGGGCGGTTGGGCACGGAGACGACGAGGCTGGTGCAGTCGCGGCTGGTGGCGGGCGGCGCGGCCATGGTCTGCGGCAGGCAGATGACGGCGAAGCGGGTGCGGTTGTAGGCCTCGTCCTGGATGGCGTGGGCCGTGATGTGCAGGCCGAACAGCGTGGAGGCGCGCTCGCTGCCCAGCGCTGCCCAGGCCGGGTTGGTGGCGGCCAGCCGCGAGCCCTCGGCATTGCTGGACACCGCCCGGCGCTCGACGTCGGGCAGGTGCTTGTTCAGCCAGTTCTGGCACTGGGCCAGGGCCTGGGGGTGGGCCAGCACCGCCTCGATGCCGTGCATGGACGGTTCCTTGCGCATCAGGTGGTGCCGGATCAGCAGGCTGACCTCGCCGACCACATGGCAGGGCGTGTGCAGGAAGAGGTCCAGCGAGCGCGTGACGACGCCCTCGGTCATGTTCTCGACACCGACGACGCCGAACTGCGCACTGCCGGAGGCCGTCGCGTGGAAGACCTCGTCGAAGCTGGCGCAATAGATCATGTCGGCGGCGCCGCCGAAGTATTCGATGGCGGCCTGTTCGCAGAAGGTGCCGACGGGGCCAAGCACGGCCACGCGCTGCGGCGATTCGAGCGCCAGGCAGGCGGACATGATCTCGCGCCAGATGGCGGCCACATGCTCGGCCTTCAGCGGGCCGGGGTTGGCGGCGCGGATCTTGTCGATGACCTGGGCCACGCGATCCGGGCGGAAGAAGGGCGTGCCCTCGGCGCGCTTGATCTCGCCGACCTGCTCGGCGACGCGGGCGCGCTGGTTCAGCAGCTCCAGCAGTTGCTTGTCCAGGCCATCGATCTGGTCGCGCAGGGCCAGCAGGGCGGGGGTGGAAACGGGCTCAGCCATATCGGGCCTCGAAGTCCTTCAGGAAGTCGACCAGGGTTTTGACACCCTCCAAGGGCATGGCGTTGTAGATGGACGCGCGCATGCCGCCGACGGACTTGTGGCCCTTGAGCTGCAGCAGGCCGGCGGCTTTGGCCGCGGCGAGGAAGGCATCGTTGAGTTTTTCGTCGCGCAGGAAGAACGGCACGTTCATGCGCGAGCGGCAGGAGGCGTCGACCCGGTTCTCGTAGAGGCCGGAGGCGTCGAACGCCGAATAGAGCAGAGCAGCCTTGTCGATGTTGCGCTGCTCGATGGCGGCAAGACCTTGCTTGCCGGCGTATTCGAAACCCTTGACCCACTGGAACACGAGGCCGGCGACGTAGATCGCGAAGGTCGGCGGCGTGTTGTACATGGACTGGGCGGCGGCCACGGTCTGGTAGTTGAAGGCCGAGGGGCAGATGTCGAGGGCGTGGCCGAGCAGATCGTCGCGGACGAAGACCAGGGTCAGGCCGGCCGGACCGATGTTCTTCTGTGCGCCGCCGAAGGCCAGGCCGACACGGTCCCAGGCTATGGGGCGGGAAAGCAGGTGCGAGGAACAGTCGATGACCAGCGGCACGCCGTGGGTCAGCTGCGGTAGTTCGTGGAACTCGACGCCGTCGATGGTTTCGTTGGTGCAGACATGCACATAGGCGGCGTCATCGCGCAGCCGCCAGTCGCGCGGAATCTCGCGGCCATTGCCCTCGGCGGCAATCTGCACGTCGGCATAGCGGCGTGCCTCGGCGGCACTCTTGCGCGACCAGGAGCCGGTCACGACGACGTCGACCTTGCCGCCACGGCTCAGGTTCATTGGCAGGAAGGCGTTCTCGCCCAGGCCGCCACCCTGCATGAAGAGGATGCGGAAGTTGGCCGGCACGGCGAGCAGCTCGCGCAGGTCGGCCTCGGCCCGCTCGTAGATCGAGATGAACTCCTTGCCGCGGTGGCTCATCTCCATGACGCTCATGCCGCTGCCTTGCCAGTCCAGCATCTCGGCTGCCACCTGGTGCAGCACGGGTTCGGGCAGGGTGGCAGGGCCGGCGGAGAAGTTGAACGGGCGGGGCGAGGTCATCGAGGGGCGGGTTTACTTCTTTGTGGGAGCGGGCGCGGCGGGCTTGGGGGCCGAGGCGGTGGGCGCGGGGATGCCCAGCTGCTTGGCCAGCGAGGCGTGCAGGGCCTTGAAGCGATCCTGCAGCGTGGGGCCGGCCTCGCCGAGGACCTTGTCGAGCAGCGCCTTGTTCAGCTCCATCTGGGTCTGGCCGAACTTCTTGCTGACCGGCGACTCGAACCAGGCCAGGACCTGCTTGAGTTCGTCTTCGGTGAAGCGCTCGTCGAGGAAGGCGGCCGTGGTGGTCGGCGCCATCCGGGCGGCCTTGTCCTTCACATAGGCCACGTTGTCGTCGACGAATTTCTTGATCTCGGCCTCCATCGCCTTGGCCGTGGCCTCGCGCTTCTCGGCGGGGACCTGTTGCAGGGCCTGGCCGGCGCTCTGCATCAGCGGGCCGATGGGCTGCTGCACGATGTTGCGAGCCAGCAGTTCGGCCTGCGGCTGCTGCAGCTGCACCAGCTTGTCGATCAGGGCCTTCTTGGCGGGCGAGGGTTCGGCCAGCGCGGTGCCCGCGGCCAGTGCTAGGGACACCGCCAGGGCCAGGCCCAGCTTGCGAGACATCATGTCAGTCCTTGGGGGCTTCGGGGTTGTCGCCGGATTCTTCAGGCTCGGCGGAGGCATCCGCCTCGTTGGCGTCGTTCTCGACGATGCGTTGCAGGCCCGACAGCTTGGCGCCGTCGTCCAGCGCGATCAGCGTGACGCCCTGGGTGGCGCGGCCGAGCTCGCGGATCTCGGCGACGCGGGTGCGCACCAGCACGCCCTTGTCGGTGATTAGCATGATCTCGTCCTCGGGGCGCACCAGCGTCGCCGCGACGACGCGGCCGTTGCGCTCGCTCTGCTGGATGGCGATCATGCCCTTGGTGCCGCGGCCGTGGCGGGTGTACTCGGTGATGGCGGTGCGCTTGCCATAGCCGTTCTCGGTGGCGGTCAGCACGGACTGGTTCTCGTCCTCGGCGACCAGCATCGCGATCAGGCGCTGGTCGGGCTCGAGCATCATGCCGCGCACGCCGCGGGCGGTGCGGCCCATCGGGCGCACATCGTCCTCGTCGAAGCGCACGGCCTTGCCGCCATCGCTGAACAGCATCACGTCGTGGTGGCCGTCGGTCAGCGCGGCGCCGATCAGGTGGTCGCCCTCGTCGAGGTCGACGGCGATGATGCCGGCCTTGCGCGGGTTGCTGAAGTCCTTCAGCGAGGTCTTCTTGACCGTGCCCATGGCCGTGGACATGAAGATGAAGTGATCTTCAGGGAAGCTGCGGAACTCGCCGGTCAGCGGCAGCACGACGGTGATCTTCTCGCCGGCCTGCAGCGGGAACATGTTGACGATGGGCTTGCCGCGCGAGTTGCGCGAGCCCTGCGGCACCTCCCAGACCTTGAGCCAGTAGACGCGGCCGCGGTCAGAGAAGCACAGGATCCAGTCGTGGGTGTTGGCGATGAAGAGCTGGTCGATCCAGTCGTCATCCTTGGTCGCCGTGGCCTGCTTGCCGCGGCCGCCGCGGCGCTGGGCGCGGTATTCGCTCAGTGCCTGGCTCTTGATGTAGCCGGTGTGCGAGAGCGTCACGACCATGTCGGTCGGCGTGATCAGGTCCTCGGTGCCCAGCTCCTGCGCGTTGTGCTCGATGACGCTGCGGCGCGCGCCCAGCTTGGTCTGGCCGAATTCGGTCTTCAGCTGCACCAGCTCGTCGCCGATGATGGTCGTCACGCGCGAGGGCGTGGCCAGGATGTCGAGCAGGTCGGCGATCTCAGCCATCACGTCCTTGTATTCGCCGACGATCTTGTCCTGCTCCAGGCCGGTCAGGCGCTGCAGGCGCATCTGCAGGATCTCGCCGGCCTGCGCTTCGGACAGGCGGTAGAGGCCGTCGGCCTGCATGCCGAACTGGGCCTCCAGGCCCTCAGGGCGGTAGGACTGGCCGCCACCCTCGGCGCGCGCCAGCATCTCGCGCACCAGCGACGAGTCCCAGCTCTTGGACATCAGCGCGGCCTTGGCGACGGGCGGCGTCGGCGAGGTCTTGATGGTCTCGATGAACTCGTCGATGTTGGCCAGGGCGACGGCCAGGCCTTCCAGCACATGGCCACGCTCGCGCGCCTTGCGCAGTTCGTAGATCGTGCGGCGGGTCACCACCTCGCGGCGGTGCTCCAGAAACACGACGATCATGTCGCGCAGATTGCAGAGCTTGGGCTGGCCGTCGACGAGGGCGACCATGTTCATGCCGAAGCTGTCCTGCAGCTGGGTCTGCTTGTAGAGGTTGTTCAGCACCACCTCGGGGACTTCGCCGCGCTTGAGCTCGATGACGACCCGCATGCCCGACTTGTCGGACTCGTCCTGAATGTGGCTGATGCCCTCGATCTTCTTTTCCTGCACCAGCTCGGCGATGCGCTCGAGCAGGGTCTTCTTGTTGACCTGATAGGGGATCTCGTCAACGATGATCGCCTGGCGGTTGCCCTTGTCGATGTCCTCGAAGTGCACCTTGGCGCGCATCACGACGCGGCCGCGGCCGGTGCGATAGCCGTCGCGCACACCGGCCAAGCCGTAGATGATGCCCGCGGTGGGGAAGTCCGGCGCCGGGATGATCTCCATCAGATCGTCGACGGTGACCTCGGGGTTGCGCAGCGCCAGCAGGCAGGCATCGATGACCTCGTTGAGGTTGTGCGGCGGGATATTCGTAGCCATGCCGACGGCAATACCCGCCGAGCCGTTCACCAGCAGATTCGGCAATCGGGTGGGCAGTACCAGCGGTTCCTTGTGGCTGCCGTCGTAGTTGGGTCCGAAATCGACGGTTTCCTTGTCGATGTCGGCCAGCATTTCGTGAGCGATTTTGTCGAGACGAATCTCGGTGTATCGCATCGCCGCGGCGTTATCGCCATCGATGGAGCCGAAGTTGCCCTGGCCGTCGATCAGCATGTGGCGCAGGCTGAAGGGCTGGGCCATGCGCACGATGGTGTCGTAAATGGCCGAGTCGCCGTGCGGGTGATATTTACCCATGGTTTCACCCACGGCCTGAGCACTCTTGCGGTACTTGGCGTTGTAGGTGTTGCCCATCTCGTTCATCGCGTACAGCACGCGGCGATGCACGGGCTTCAAGCCATCGCGGGCATCGGGCAGGGCGCGCCCCACGATCACGCTCATCGCGTAATCGAGGTAGGAGCGACGCATCTCCTCCTCGAGGCTGATCGGCAGGGTTTCCTTGGCGAACTGGGTCATGCGGGCTGGCTCTCGCGTGCGCTACATGGGCGCGACGGATGGGTGGCGAAAGGCGCGGATTCTAAGCGGCCGCGCCCCTGTAGCAGCAGCGCAACATCGTCACCGTGCCTACGAACGTAGGCCGCCACAATGCGTTCGTCCCGGTGCCCCCATGGCACAATCGTCGAGTCCCTAGGAAAAACCCTCGGTCTTTCCTAAGGTTAGAGGTTGAGTACTGACTCTCGCAGGGCAACTGCGGCATTCCTTGAGAGGAGAATCATGAAGAAACTGAATCGCGTGGCGTCGCTGTTTGCGGTGGCTGCGGTCGCCGCTGCGGCTTCGTCGGCCGCGCTGGCCCAATCTGTTGACAACTGGCGCGCCACCGACGGCACCGTCTGGAAGAACGGCACCAACGAATACTGCTGGCGCGACAACTTCTGGACGCCCGCCACCGCCGCCAAGGGCTGCGACGGCGAAATCAAGCCGGCACCCAAGGTCGAGGCTCCGAAGCCGGTCGCTCCCCCGCCCCCGGCTCCCGCTCCGGTTCCTCCGAAGCCCGTGACGCCTCCCCCGGCTCCGGTCAGCGAGAAGGTGACCTTCGCGGCTGACGCCTTCTTCGACTTCGACAAGTCGACCCTGAAGCCCGAGGCCAAGGCCAAGCTGGATGATCTGGTCAGCAAGACCAAGAGCATCAACCTGGAAGTCATCATTGCCGTCGGTCACACCGACTCGGTCGGTAGCGATGCTTACAACCAGAAGCTGTCGATCCGCCGCTCGGAAGCCGTCAAGGCCTATCTGGTGAGCAAGGGCGTCGAGCCGAACCGCGTCTACACCGAAGGCAAGGGCGAGAAGCAGCCCATCGCCGACAACAAGACGAAGGAAGGCCGCGCCAAGAACCGCCGCACCGAGATCGAAGTCGTCGGTACGCGCAACAAGTAAGCACAGCGCCCTCGGGCGTTTTGCGCAAAGCCCCGCCGGCTCGCCGTCGGGGCTTTTTCATTTTCAGGACGTCATGACGATCAATGCCGACCCACAAGAGCTCGCCAAGTTCGGCGAGTTGGCCCATCGCTGGTGGGACCCCGAGAGCGACTTCAAGCCCCTGCACCAGATCAACCCGCTGCGTCTGGGCTGGATCCAGCAACTCTGCCCGCTCGCGGGCAAGCGCGTCGTCGATGTCGGCTGTGGCGGCGGCATCCTGAGCGATTCGATGGCGCGCGCCGGCGCCCAGGTGCTGGGCATCGACCTGTCCACCAAGCCCCTGCGCGTCGCAGAGCTGCATGCGATGGAAGCCGGCACCGAAGGCGTGGAATACCGCGAGGTCGCCGTCGAAGACCTGGCTGCTGAACAACCGGCGGGGTTCGATGTCGTCACCTGCATGGAGATGCTCGAGCATGTGCCCGACCCGGCGTCGGTCGTGCGTGCCTGCGCGACGCTGGTCAAGCCGGGTGGCTGGGTTTTCCTGTCGACGCTGAACCGCAATGCCAAGTCCTTCCTGCTGGCCATCGTCGGTGCCGAATATGTACTGAAGATGCTGCCCAAGGGGACGCACGAGTACGCACGCTTCCTGAAACCTTCCGAGCTGGCCCAGTTCTGCCGTGATGCCGGCCTGGAGTTGCAATCGAGCCGTGGCCTGGGCTACAACCCGTTGACGCAGCGCTACAGCATCGGGTCGGACACGGGCGTGAACTACCTGCTGGCCTGCCGCCGCGCGCCGTGAAACTCTCCGGTCGCTGGGCTCATCTGCAGGCTGTTCTTTTCGATCTCGACGGCACGCTGATCGACAGCGCCGCCGACCTTGCCGCCGCGGCCAATGCGATGCGCGCGGACCGCGGCCTGCAAGCGCTGCCCTTGACCCAGTACCGGCCCCACGGCGGTTCGGGCGCGCGCGGCATGCTGTCCCAGGCCTTCGGCGTTGCCCCCGGGCATGCGACGTATGACGAACTCAGGCGGGAATTTCTCGACCGCTACGAATTGCTGATGCACGACAGCACGCGCCTCTTCGATGGCATCGAGGCCGAGCTTGGCGCCCTTGCCGAAGCCGGCCTGGCCTGGGGCGTCGTTACCAACAAGGCCGAGCGCTTTGCGCTTCCGTTGGTCGCGGCGCTGGGGCTGCGGGCGGCCGCGGTCGTCGGCGGCGACACGACCGCCCACACCAAGCCCCATCCCGCGCCGTTGCTGGAGGCCGCACGGCGCCTGGGCGTGGCGCCAGCGGCCTGCCTCTATGTCGGTGACGACGAGCGCGACATCCTGGCCGGCCGCGCCGCAGGCATGGCGACCGCCGTCGCCGCCTGGGGCTATCTGGGGCAGCAGGGCGAATTCAGGCATTGGCAGGCCGACCTGGAACTGGCCGTTCCCGGTGTGCTCTTGAAACATCTCGGTCTGGCCTAAAATGGCAGGTTCTGGGGCCGACCTGGTTTCGACGTGGGTGCGGATCCGGAGTAGGGCATGCCGAGCACCAGTCCGCTCGTAAAACCACTGGAAACAAAGTAACTGCAAACGACTCTACGTTCGCACTCGCCGCTTAATTGCGGATGAGCTTCTCAACGGCAGGCCGATGGGCCGGGCTGAGTTCCGCAAGGGGCAAGGCTGAGAAGTCACTCACATCGGCTGGCGTCGTACCGGGTCACTCGGCACGGCGCGAGATTTAGTGACTGGCGGGAAAACTAGCGTGCCACTGCGCGAGTTGACCGTGAGATTCAAATCAGCCGGCTAAGCATGTAGATCTGCCCGGTGATGGCTTGCGGACGGGGGTTCAATTCCCCCCGGCTCCACCATCCAAAACAAAAGCCCGATCCAGACGGATCGGGCTTTTTCATTTCAATCGAGCCGGGGTCAATTGAAGCCCTGTCCGCGGATCAGGCCGACGGCGAGGCCTTCGATGCTGAAATCCTCGCCGCCCGGCGCGATGCGGATGGGCTCGAAATCAGGGTTCTCGGGCAGCAGTTCGATGCCCTCGGGCCCGCGCCTGAAACGCTTCACCGTCACCTCGTCGCCGACGCGGGCGACGACGATCTGGCCATTGCGGGCTTCCTTCGCCGACTGCACGGCCAGCAGGTCGCCATCGAGGATGCCGATGTCCTTCATGCTCATGCCCTTGACCTTGAGCAGATAGTCGGGCTTCTTGGCGAACAGGCCGGGCTCGACGCTGTAGGTCTGCTCGACATGCTCCTGAGCCAGGATGGGTGCGCCGGCGGCGACGCGGCCGATCAGCGGCAGCGTGAGCTGGGCCAGATTGGGAATCGGCAGGCTGAACTGGCGCGCGCGGTTGACGGCGCTCAATGCATCGGATTTGAGGCGGATGCCGCGCGAGGTGCCGCCGACGAGTTCCAGCATGCCCTTGCGGGCCAATGCCTGCAGGTGTTCCTCGGCCGCGTTGGCGGATTTGAAACCCAGCTCGGCGGCGATCTCGGCGCGGGTCGGCGGGGCGCCGGTGCTTTCGATCGCGTTGCGGACCAGGTCGAAGATCTGCTGCTGGCGGGCGGTAAGCTTGGGTCGGTCTTGCACGGGGCGGCCTTTATCGCGGAGCTGGAAATCTGTCCAGCAACTGTATTTTCATCCAGGAAACCAGCAAATTGCAAACCCTCGACCGGTTGATCGTCATTCTGGGTACCGGCGGCACCATCGCCGGTACCGCCAAAACCGCCAGCGACGGCGTGGGCTATACCGCCGCGCAATTGAGCGTCGAAGATCTGCTGGCCGCCGTGCCGGCGCTGGCCGGGCAGCGGCTGGAGGCGCATCAGGTCGCCCAGCTCGACAGCAAGGACATGGATTTTTCGACCTGGCAGCGGCTGGCGACTGCCGTCGACGAGCATCTCGCCCGGCCCGAGGTCGCGGGCGTGGTCATCACGCACGGCACGGACACGCTGGAGGAGACGGCCTATTTCCTGCACCGCGTGCTGGCCCCTGCCAAGCCGGTGGTGCTGACCGCGGCGATGCGCCCCGCAACGGCGCTGGCGCCCGACGGGCCGCAGAACCTGTTCGATGCCGTGCGGGTCGCGGCTTCTGACGGCGCTTCGGGCGTGGTCGTCGCGTTTGCGGGGCGGGTGCATGACGCGACCCAGGTGCGCAAGACCCACAGCTATCGAGTCGATGCCTTCGAGTCGGTCGATGGCGCGCTGGTGGCGCGCGTGGAGGAGGGTGTCGTGCGCCTGCTCGGCCGCTGGCCGGCCGGTGAGGCGCTGGGCCTGGCGCGCATCGCGGCACCGGTGCAGCGCTGGCCGCGCGTGGAAGTCGTCATGAACCACGCGGGCTCGGATGGCGCCCTGGTGCGTGCGCTCTGGGGCGGCGGCATCGACGGCCTGGTCGCCGCCGGCACGGGCAATGGCACGCTGAGCCTTGGCCTGGATGCCGCGCTGCGCGATGCCGCCGCGGGCGGCGTGAAGGTCTGGCGCAGCACGCGCTGCGATGCCGGGCCCGTCATGGACCTGCCGGGCCTGCTGCCCAGCGCGGGAGCGCTGAGCCCGGTCAAGGCCAGGATCGAGCTGATCCTGGCCCTGCTGGCCGAGGGCTGATTCACCCTCGGGCCAACGGGATTCAGACGATGGTTAGCGTCACGTCGATGTTGCCGCGGGTCGCGTTGGAATAGGGGCAGACCTCGTGGGCCGTGGCCACCAGGGCTTCCAACTGGGCGCGGTCCATGCCGGGCACCGAGATCTTCATCGCGACCTGGATGCCGAAGGCGCCCGGCTTGTTGGCGTGGGGGCCGATGCCGACCTCGCTGGTGATCGAGACCTCGGCGGGCAGGGCGACCTTCTGGCGGGCCGAGACGGCCTTCATCGCGCCGATGAAACAGGCCGAATAGCCGGCCGCGAACAGCTGCTCGGGGTTGGTGCCGGGGCCGCCGGCGCCGCCGAGTTCCTTGGGCGTGGACAGGGCCAGGTCCAGCACGCCGTCGGACGACTTGGCGGTGCCGGTGCGGCCGCCGGTGGCGGTGGCGGTGGCGGTGTAGAGGGCTTTCTCGATGGCCATGGTGGGCTCCTTTTAGGGCGGTCGGTGGTGGGGGAGGTTCAATCGCTGCTTGCCGCAGCGAGGCGGGTGCGCAGCGCGTGCAGGCGCTGCGTGAGGGACGCGAGTTCGTCCAGCTCGCAGGCGCTGGCGCAGGCGAGCTTCTCGGGAATGTCCAGGGCCTGGGCGCGCAACCTGCGGCCGGCCGGCGTGAGGAAGAGGTCGACGCGGCGCTCGTCGTCGCCGGCGCGACGCCGTTCGACGAGACCCTGCTGCTCAAGCCGCTTCAGCAGGGGCGTCAGCGTACCGGAGTCCAGCAGCAGGCGCCGGCCGAGCTGGCCGACGCTGAGGCCGTCGGCTTCCCACAGCACCAGCATGACGAGGTATTGCGGATAGGTCAGACCCAGCGGCAGCAGCAGAGGCTTGTAGAGCTTGGTCATGGCCAGCGAGCTGCTGTAGAGCGCGAAGCAGAGCTGGCGGTCGAGCTGCAGCCACTGCGCGCGGGGATCGGCGCTGGGGGTGGGTGTCTTGCTGCGTGCCATAGCTGTTAATGTAGTTGGCAATTTAATTGCGCACAATTGAAATGGTCTTTCAGGCGACACAGCAAGCCGAGTCGATCTGAGACGATGCGCCACCCCGATTCACGAGGGAATGAGGAGAAAGACGATGGAGATGGTCGCAATCGCGCTGGCGGCGCTGGTGGCGCTGCTGCACCTGTACTTCTTGGTGCTGGAGATGTTCTTCTGGACCAAGCCGCTGGGCCGCAAGGCCTTCGGGCTGAAGGCCGACTTCGCCGAGCAGAGCAAGGCGCTCGCGGCCAACCAGGGCCTCTACAACGGCTTCCTGGTCGCCGGTCTCGGCTACGGGCTGGCGCTGGGCGCCGCGGGCGCTGGCAAGCCCTGGCTGGTGTTCTTTCTGGGCTGCGTCGTCGTGGCCGGCCTGTTCGGCGCGGCCACGGCGTCCCGCAAGATCCTGTTCGTGCAAGCGCTGCCGGGCGCCGTGGCGCTGGCGGCCGTACTGGCCGTCTAGGCGGATAGTGCTTCGATCTGCTCGCCCAGCTCCAGCCAGCGCATCTCGTCGGCTTCGAGTTGGTCGGCGATGGCCTTCAGCCGTCGGCCCATCTCGGCGATGGCCGAGGCAGCGGCGCCTTCGGCGAGCTGGGCCTCGATCTCGCCGCGCTCGGCGGCCAGGGTGTGCAGGCGCTTGTCGATGGCCTCCATCTCTTTGCGCAGCGGGCGGGTCTGCTCGGCGAGCTTGGCGCGGGCCTGGCCGGAGGCCTTGCGGTCCTCGCGCGGTGCGGGGGCGGGCGCTGACACCGCCACCGGCACAGGCGCCGCGGCAGGCTGTTTCTTGGCAGCACGGGCGGCTTCCTTGCTCTGGTCGAGCAGCCAGCGCTGGTAGTCGTCCAGGTCGCCGTCGAAGGGCTTGACGGCGCCGTCCGCGACCAGCCAGAACTCGTCGCAGACCTCGCGCAGCAGTGCGCGGTCGTGGCTGACCAGCATGACCGTGCCCTCGAACTCGTTCAGCGCCAGCGACAGCGCTTCGCGGGTGTTCAGGTCCAGGTGGTTGGTCGGCTCGTCCAGCAGCAGCAGGTTGGGGCGCTGCCAGACCAGCATGGCCAGCACCAGGCGCGCCTTCTCGCCGCCGGACAGGCTGCCGACCTGCTGGTTGACCATGTCGCCGGTGAAGCGGAACTGGCCCAGAAAGTCGCGCAGCTCCTGCTCCCGGCCGGGCGGGCCGACCTCGCGGGCCAGGCGCACCATGTGCTCCAGCGGGCCTTCGTCCAGGCGCAGCACGTCCAGCTCCTGCTGGGCGAAGTAGCCGATGGACAGCCCCTTGCCTTCGGTCAGCTTGCCGCCCATCGGCGCCTGGGCGCGGGCGATGGTCTTGACCAGCGTGGACTTGCCCTGGCCGTTGGCGCCCAGGATGCCGATGCGCTGGCCGGCGAGCACGGAACGGTCCACGCCGCGCACGATGATCCTGTCGCCCTCGTCCGTTCGATAGCCGGCCGACAGATCGTCGAACATCAGCATCGGGTTGGGCAGATTCAGCGGCTCGCGGAACTCGAAGTTGAAGTCCGCCGAGGCCAGCACCGGCGCCAGCTTCTCCATGCGCTCCAGCGCCTTCACGCGGCTCTGCGCCTGCTTGGCCTTGCTGGCCTTGGCCTTGAAGCGGTCGAT
Source organism: Roseateles saccharophilus (assembly GCF_004342485.1). Taxonomy (GTDB): domain Bacteria; phylum Pseudomonadota; class Gammaproteobacteria; order Burkholderiales; family Burkholderiaceae_C; genus Pelomonas; species Pelomonas saccharophila. The sequence goes on along the minus strand of NZ_SMBU01000008.1, from coordinate 24,722 downwards.
GAATTTCTGCAGATGGGCGACCTTCTCCTGCTGGCGCTCGTAGGACGCCTGCTGCAGCACCATGCGCTCGGCGCGCTGGCTCTCGAAGCTGGTGTAGTTGCCGCCGTAGCGCACCAGCTTGCCCTCGTCCAGATGCAGCGTGACCTTGGTGATCGCGTCGAGGAACTCGCGGTCGTGGCTGATGATGATCAGCGTGCCGTCGTAGCGCTGCAGCCAGGCTTCCAGCCAGACCAGGGCGTCCAGGTCCAGGTGGTTGGTGGGCTCGTCCAGCAGCATCAGCTCGGCCGGGCACATCAGCGCGCGGGCCAGCTGCAGGCGCATGCGCCAGCCGCCGGAGAAGCTGTTGACGGGGGCGTCGAGCTGCTCGGTCTTGAAGCCCAGGCCCATCAGCAGCGCCTGGGCGCGCGAGCGCGCGTCGAAGGCGCCGGCGTCGGCCAGCGCGGCATGGGCGTCGGCCATCGCATGGCCGTCCTCGGCGGCTTCGGCCTCGGCCAGCGCGATGCGGGCCGCCACCAGCGGCAGGTCACCCTGCAGCACGAAGTCGGTCGCGCCGTCGTCGGTCTCGGGCATGTTCTGGGCCACCTCGGAGCGGCGCCAGTGCCTGGGCACCTCGACCTCACCGCGGTCGTTGGACAGGCGGTTCGTCAGCAGCGCGAACAGGCTGGACTTGCCGGCGCCGTTGCGGCCGACGAGGCCGATCTTCTCGCCGGGCTGAAGCGTCGCAGACGCGCCGTCCAGCACCACCTTGACGCCGCGGCGCAGCGTGATGTCGCGGATCGTGATCACAGCAGGGCCTCCTTCGTGACGAGGAGGACTTGATCAGCGCCTGAGGAGGTTTCCATCCAGACGACTTCCAGCGTCGGGAAGGCCGCCTCGAAATGCTCGCGCTCGTTGCCGATCTCCAGCACCAGCACGCCGTCGTCGGCCAGCGCAGCGGGTGCGGCGCGCAGCAGCTCGCGGATGAAGTCCATGCCGTCGCTGCCGCCCGCCAGGGCCAGTTCGGGCTCGGCGCGGTATTCGGCGGGCAGGGCTGCCATGCTGGCGCTGTTCACGTAGGGCGGGTTGCAGAGGATCAGGTCGTAGGGCGGGTTGCAACCCGCCAACCCGTCGCCCTGCAGCAGCTGCACGCGCAGCGCCAGGTTGTGGCGTTCGACATTCAGCTTGGCCACCGCCAGCGCGTTGACGTCGATGTCCAGCGCGTCGACCTCGACATCCGGCCAGGCCATCGCGGCCAGCACGGCCAGGCTGCCGTTGCCGGTGCACAGGTCCAGTACGCGGCGGCTCGCCGGGTTCAGCCAGGGGTCGATGCTGGCATCGGCAATCAGCTCGGCGATGAAGCTGCGCGGCACGATGGCGCGCTCGTCGATCGTGAACGGCACGCCCTGCAGCCAGGCCTCGCCGGCCAGGTAGGCGGCGGGCTTGCGCGTGGCGATGCGCTCGTCCATCAGGGCCGCGATGGCGGCCTCCTCGGCCGGGGTCAGCTCGCGGTCCTCGTGCTCGTCCAGCGCATCCAGCGGCAGGCCCAGGCGCCACAGCGCCAGCCACATGGCCTCGTCGAAGGCGTTGGTCGTGCCATGGCCAAAAAACAAACCCGCCTGGGCAAGGCGGGCGGCTTGGGATTCGATGCAGGCGATCAGTTTCAAGGGTTGCGCACGTCGAGCGTGATTTCGGTGAAGCTGGCTTCGTCGCCGGCCTTTTCTTCCTTGCGCGGCGCGTTGGTCAGGCGCGCGCCGGGGGCCTCGTTCTGCAGGCGCCACAGCAGGTTGGTCGGCGAGTCGGCGAAGGCCAGGCCTTCCTCGCGGGTGATGGTGCCGTCGGTGATGAGCTTGGCGAAATGCTCTTCGTAGGTCTGCGAGCCCTCGGCGATGGATTTCTCCATCGCCTCCTTCACACCGGCGAAGTCGCCCTGCTCGATAAGCTCGGCGGTCAGCTTGGTGTTCATCAGGATCTCGATGACCGGCACGCGCCCGCCGGCCGTCGCGCGCACCAGGCGCTGCGACACGATGGCCTTGAGGCCGGCCGCCAGGTCGTTCAGCAGCGCCGGGCGGGACTCCGGCGTGTAGAAGGACAGGATGCGGTTCAGCGCGTGGTAGGTGTTGTTGCCGTGCAGCGTGGCCAGCACGAGGTGGCCCGACAGCGCATAGCTGATGGCGGCCGTCATCGTGTCGCGATCGCGGATCTCGCCGATCAGGATGCAGTCCGGCGCCTGGCGCAGCGCGTTCTTCAGCGCGATCTGCAGCGAGGCGGTGTCGCGGCCGATCTCGCGCTGGTTGACCACCGAGCGCTTGTTGCTGAACAGGTATTCGATCGGGTCCTCGATGGTGAGGATGTGCCCGGTCATGGTCTGGTTGCGCAGCTCCAGCATGGACGCCAGCGTCGTGCTCTTGCCGGTGCCGGTGGCGCCCACCATCAGGATGAGGCCGCGCTTTTCCTTGACCATCTGGCCAAGGATGGGCGGGAGCTGCAGGCTCTCCAGCGTCGGGATGTCGTGCGGGATGTGGCGGAACACGCCGGCAATCGAGCCGCGCTGGCGAAAGCCCGACAGCCGGAAGCTGCCGACGCCGGACACGCCCACCGCCAGGTTCAGCTCACCGCTGTTGTCCAGCTCGGCCAGCGACGCCGGGTCGATGACCTCGGCGATCAGCTGGCGCGGCTGCGGCGGCGTCAGGAGCTGGTCGGAGAGCTGCACAGTCTGCCCGTTGATGCGGATCAGCACCGGCATATTGGCCGATAGATAGCAGTCCGAAGCACCCTTGTCGGCCATCAGCCGCAGGATGCGCTCCATGTTGCCGCTGCTCGCCATGATCAGGCGCGCAGCAGTTCGTTGATGCTCGTCTTCGAGCGTGTTTGCGCGTCCACCCGCTTCACGATGATGGCGGCATACAGGCTGTAGCGGCCGCCGTCCTTGGGCAGCGAGCCCGAGATGACGACGGAGCCGGCCGGGATGCGGCCATAGCTGACGGTGTCCGTCGCGCGGTCGTAGATCGGTGTGCTCTGGCCGATGTAGACGCCCATCGAGATGACCGAGTTCTCCTCGACGATGACGCCCTCGACGACCTCGGAGCGGGCGCCGATGAAGCAGTTGTCCTCGATGATGGTCGGGTTGGCCTGCAGTGGCTCCAGCACGCCACCGATGCCGACGCCGCCGCTCAGGTGCACGTTCTTGCCGATCTGTGCGCAGGAGCCGACGGTGGCCCAGGTGTCGACCATGGCGCCTTCGTCCACATAGGCGCCGATGTTCACGTAGCTGGGCATCAGCACGACGTTCTTGGCCTGGAAGCTGCCGCGGCGCGCGACGGCCGGCGGCACGACGCGCACGCCGCTGGCGCGCAGCTCGGCTTCGCTAAGACCAGCGAACTTGGTCGGCACCTTGTCGAAGAAGGTCAGGTCCTTGTCGCCCATCACGCGGTTGTCGTTCAGCCGGAACGACAGCAGCACAGCCTTCTTGATCCACTGGTGCACGGTCCACTGGCCCACGCCCTCGCGGCTGGCCACGCGCAGGCGGCCGGCATCCAGCTCGGCGATGACATGCTCGACAGCCTGGCGCAGCTCGGGCGCATTGGTCGGGTCCAGGGAGGCGCGGTTGTCCCAGGCGAGGTCGATCAGGCTTTGCAGTTCAACGATGTTCATGCGAGAGATTTCGTGAAGGAGACGATGCGGCGGGCGGCTTCGAGGCATTCGGCCTCTTCGGCTACCAGGGCCAGCCGGATGCGCCCGGCACCCGGGTTGACGCCGTGGGCGCTCCGGGCCAGCAGGCTGCCCGGCAGGACGGCGAGATTGTATTGAGCGAGCAAGCCTTTAGCGAAGGCGACGTCGTCGCCGCCCGGTACGCCGGCCCAAAGGTAGAAGCCGGCGTCGGGCAGGGCCAGGTCCAGCGCTGAAGCCAGCAGCGGCGTGACCTCGGCGAACTTGCGGCGGTAGCGGGCACGGTTCTCGACGACATGGGCCTCGTCGCCCCAGGCGGCGAGGCTGGCGGCCTGCACGAGGGGGCTCATCGCGCTGCCATGGTAGGTGCGGTAGAGCAGAAACTTTTTCAGCAGCGCCGCGTCGCCGGCGACGAAACCCGAGCGCAGGCCGGGCACATTGGAGCGCTTGGACAGCGATGTGAACGCGATCAGATTCTTGAAGTCGCTGCGGCCCAGCCGGGCCGCAGCCTCCAGGCCGCCGAGCGGGGCTTCATCACGGAAGTAGATCTCCGAATAGCACTCGTCCGACGCGATGACGAAGCCGTGGCGATCGCTCAGCTCGAACAGGGCCTGCCATTCTGATAGCGGCATGACCGCGCCGCTCGGGTTGCCCGGCGAGCAGACGTAGATCAGCTGGGTGCGCGCCCAGGTCGCCTCATCGATCTGGCGCCAGTCCACCGCGAAATTGCGCGCCGGGTCGGAGTTGGCGAAGGCGACGTCGGCACCGGCCAGCAGCGCGGCGCCTTCGTAGATTTGGTAGAAGGGGTTGGGGCAGACCACCGTGGCGCCCGCGCGACTGGCATCGACCACCGTCTGCGCGATCGCGAACAGCGCCTCGCGCGAGCCGTTGACGGGCAGGATCTGCGTCGCCGGGTCCAGGCTCAACCCGTAGCGGCGCGCGATCCAGCCCGTGATGGCCTCGCGCAACGCCGGCGTGCCGGCGGTGGCCGGGTAGCCGGAGAGGCCCTTCATCGCACCCTTGATGGCCTCTTCGATCAGCGCCGGCGCGGCATGGCGGGGTTCGCCGATGCCCAGCGAGATCGGAGCCAGCGCCGGGTTGGGCGTGATACCGGCGGTCAGCGCCCGCAGGCGCTCGAAGGGGTAGGGCTGCAGCCGGTCAAGCAAGGGATTCATGCGCCCAGCATCCCGCTCTCAAAGCCGTGGGCCGGCAGTTCCACGCGCGGCGCGGGCAGCCAGCCCGGCTTGCGGTGTTCGGCGACGACATTGGTGTAGATGCCGCCGCGCACATACCACTTGGCCGTGATGCGGATGAAGCGCGGGTCGGTGACCTTGACGATGTCGTCCAGGATCTTGTTCGTGACCTTCTCGTGGAAGGCGCCCTCGTTGCGGTAGCTCCAGAAGTACATCTTCAGGCTCTTGAGCTCCACGCAGAGCTCGTCCGCGATCATGTCGATCGTGAAGTGGGCGAAGTCGGGCTGGCCGGTCAGCGGGCAGTGGCAGGTGAACTCGGGCACCTGGAACTGGATGACGTAGTCGCGCTCCGGGTTCGGGTTCGGGAAGACCAGGATGTCCTTGCTGGGCTTGCTCGGCGGGTTCGGCGGCACCTCGCGCATCTTGGGCTTGCTCTTTTTGGCGGGGGCGGTGGCGGACTTCTTGGTGGCCATGGCGGTCTAGGCGTTGGGTCTTTCTGAGAGGGTGCGAATGGTATCATCCGGCCCCGTCAAAGCGCCCGTTGAAGGCGCTTTTCTTTAGCCAAATCAAGGGCTTACGTCCAAGCTACATGCGGCTGAACTCGATCAAGCTGGCCGGCTTCAAATCCTTTGCCGAACCCACCACCTTCCAGCTGCCCGGGCAGCTGGTGGGTGTCGTCGGCCCCAATGGTTGCGGCAAGTCCAACATCATGGATGCCGTGCGCTGGGTGCTGGGCGAGAGCAAGGCCAGCGAGCTGCGTGGCGAGTCCATGCAGGACGTCATCTTCAATGGCAGCGGCAACCGCAAGCCGGCCGGGCGCTCCAGCGTGGAGCTGGTGTTCGACAACCAATCGGCGCGTGCCGGCGGGCCCTGGAACCAGTTCACCGAGATCGCCGTGAAGCGCGTGCTGACGCGCGACGGCACGAGCAGCTACTTCATCAACAACCAGCCGGTGCGCCGCCGCGACGTGCAGGACGTCTTCCTCGGCACGGGCCTGGGGCCGCGCGCCTACGCCATCATCGGCCAGGGCACCATCTCGCGCATCATCGAGAGCAAGCCCGAGGAACTGCGCCTCTTCCTGGAGGAAGCGGCCGGCGTGTCCAAGTACAAGGAGCGCCGCCGCGAGACCGAGAACCGGCTCAAGGACACGCGCGAGAACCTGACACGCGTCGACGACATCCTGCGCGAGCTCAACAGCAATCTCGAAAAGCTGGAGCGCCAGGCCGAGGTGGCGGCCAGCTATCGCAGCCTGCAGGACGCCGGCACGTTGAAGCTGCACCAGCTGTGGTGGCTGAAGGCGCGCGACGCCGGCAACGAGGCCACGCGCGTGAAGCTGGCGCATGCCGAAGCAGTCAACGCGCTGGAGTCGCGCACTGCCGAGCTGCGCGCCGTAGAGGCCACGCTCGAGGAGGTGCGCCAGCAGCACTACGCCGCTGGCGACGAGTTGCATGCCTCGCAGGGCCGCTATGCCGAAGCCCAGCTGGAAGTGAGCCGGCTGGAGGAACGCATCCGCTTCGTCGTCGAGAGCCGCAACCGGGCCCAGCAGCGGCTGGCCGAGCTGCATGCCCAGGACAGCCAGTGGCGTGAACGGGTCACGCAGTCCGAGGCCGAGCTGGAAGGGATTGCCGAGCAGATCGCCGGCGCCGACGAGCAGAGCGAGATCCTCGCCGCCCAGGCCGAGGAACAACAGGCCCAGTTGCCGAACAGCGAGGAGGCGCTGCGCAGCGCCCAGGTCCGCGCCAACGAGCAGCGCGGCCTGGTCGCCCAGGTGCAGCAGCAGATCCAGGTGCTGGCCGCCGAGAGCCGCAGCGTGGACGAGCAGGCTAGGGCGTTGCGCCAACGTGAGGACCGGCTGACGGCCGAGTCACGCGCGCTGGGCGCCCCCGACCACGAGGCGCTCGAAGCGCTGAAGGCCCGCAGCGCCGAGGCCGACGAGGCGCGCGACCTGTCGGACGCCCGCCTGCACGAGCTGGCCGAGCAACTGCCGCGTTTCGAAGAGCAGCGCCGCAACGCGCAGCAGGATGCCAACGCCCAGTTGGCCAAGCAGTCCGAGCTGACGGCGCGGCTGGAGGCGCTGAAGGCCTTGCAGGAAAAGGTGCAGACCGAAGGCAAGCTCAAGCCCTGGCTGGCCAGACATGGCCTGGATGGCCTGCAGGGCCTGTGGACGCGCCTGCACATCAGCCAAGGTTGGGAGAACGCGCTCGAAGCCGCGCTGCGCGAGCGCATGGGCGCGCTCAGCGTGGGCCGGCTGGACACGGTGCGCGCCTTCGAGGCCGACGCGCCGCCGGCGCGCCTGGCCTTCTATTCGACGCCGGCCGCTGCGATCGCGAACACCCACGAGACCCTGCCCAAGCTGAGCGCGCTGCTGAAGCTGGACGATGCCGGCCTCGTCGCGCTGCTCAACGACTGGCTGGAAGGCGTCTACACGGCGCCCGACCTCGATGCCGCACTCGCCGCGCGCGGCAGGCTCACGCACGGCGAGCTGATCCTGACGCCGGCCGGCCATGCGGTGGGCCAGTTCTCCGTGACCTTCTATGCTCCCGATTCCGAGCAGGCCGGCCTGCTGGCCCGCGCCCAGGAGATCGAGCAGCTGACGACGGCCCTGCGCGCCCAGAACCTGATCGCCGACGAGGCCCGCCTCGGCCTGAGCCGCGTCGAGCATCAGTTCAACGACGCGAACGGGCGGCTGACGGCATTGCGCCGCGAGGCCAGCGAGGCCCAGATCCGCGCCCACCAGATCCATGTCGAACTGCTGCGCCTGAGCAGCCAAGCCGAGGCCAGCCAGCAGCGCCGCAGCGCGCTGGACGCCGAGCTGGCCGAGATCGCCGCCCAGCAGGAGGCGCTGCAGGAGCGCCGTGCGGTCGGCGAGGCGCGCTTCGAGGAACTGGACATCCAGCTCGGCGATGCCCAGCAGCGCCATGCCGAGCTGGACGACGGTGTCATCGCCGCCGAACGCAGGCTGGCCGACGCCCGCGAGCAGCTGCGCACGCTGGAGCGCCGTGCGCAGGAAGCCCGCTTTGCCACGCAGACGCTGGCCGCCCGCCGCGGCGAACTGCAGCGCGGCATCGAGACGGCCCAGGCCCAGATCGCCACCGTTGCGAGTTCCGCCACCAGCCTGCAGACCGAGCTGGACGGCTTCAACGACGCCGCGGCCCAGGCCGGCCTGCAGGACGCGCTGGCGCTGAAGGTCGAGCGCGAACAGGCGCTTTCCGCCGTGCGCGCCAACTATGACGACCTCAGCTTGCGCCTGCGCAAGGCCGACGAGCAGCGCCTGACCTTCGAGCGCAGCCTGGACCCGCTGCGCGAGGCCATCACCAAGCTGCAGCTGGAAGAACAGGCCGCCCAGCTCGGCGGTGCGCAGTACCGCGAGCAGCTCGAAGCGACGGCCATCGACCTCGAAGCGCTGGCCAAGTCCGTCGAAGAAGGTGGCGTCAAGCTCTACGGCCTGCAGGGCGAGATCGACCGCATCAACCGGGAGATCGCCGCCCTGGGCGCCGTCAACCTCGCGGCCCTGGACGAGCTGACTGCCGCCCGCGAGCGCAAGACCTTCCTCGACTCGCAGTGCGCCGACCTGAATGCGGCCATCAAGACACTGGAAGACGCGATCCACAAGATCGACCTGGAGACGCGTGACCTGCTGGGCTCGACCTTCAACCAGGTCAACGAGCATTTCGGCCGCATGTTCCCGGAGCTGTTCGGTGGCGGCCAGGCCAAGCTCGTGATGACGGGCGACGAGATCCTCGATGCCGGCGTGCAGGTGATGGCCCAGCCGCCGGGCAAGAAGAACAGCACCATCCACCTGCTGTCGGGGGGCGAGAAGGCGCTCACCGCCATCGCGCTCGTGTTCGCGATCTTCCAGCTCAACCCCGCGCCCTTCTGCCTGCTGGACGAGGTGGACGCGCCGCTGGACGACGCCAACACCGAGCGCTATGCCAAGCTGGTGTCGCAGATGAGCCGCGTGACGCAATTCCTCTTCATCTCGCACAACAAGATCGCGATGGAAATGGCGGAACAGCTGATCGGCGTGACGATGCAGGAGCAGGGCGTGTCCCGCATCGTCGCGGTCGACATGGACAAGGCCCTGGCCATGGCCGAGATGTGAGCCCTTCGTCCAGGGACTGCCTTGGGCGGTCCCCCGAGGGGCGGCTTGGGAGCGGTCCGGCGCTCGGCCGAATGCAAAATGGATAAGTAAATGAGCGTGACCCTGACTCAACTTCTCGCAATGGCCGGCGGCCTGGTACTGGCCGGCGTCGTCGCCCACGGCGCCTGGGCGGCGCGCAAGGCCGGCCCGCGGCGGGCGGCGCCGCCGCCGATGGAGGAGCCGCATTTCGAGTTGCCGCCCGGCCCGGACGAGGCAGTGGCCGAGGCCGAGCCGCTCGACGTGGGCCTGCCTGCCATCGCCCGGCCGCTGCGCCGCCCCTCGGCGCGCATCGATGCGCTGATCGACGCCATCGCCACCATCACCGTCGAGCAGCCCGTCTCCGGTGAGCTGGCCCTGCAGCACCAGCCCGGCAGCCGCCGCGCCGGCACCAAGCCCCTGCAGATCGAAGGCCTGAACGCCGCGAGCGGTGACTGGGAACTGCCCGCGCCGGGCCAGCGCTACGGCGAGTTCCAGGCCGGGTTGAAGATGGCCAGCCGCAGCGGGGCGCTCAACGAGATCGAGTACTCCGAGTTCGTGCAGAAGATCCAGGCCTTTGCCGATGGCATCGGCGGCTTCGTGCAGTTTCCCGACATGCTGGATGTCGTCGCCCGCGCCCGTGAGCTGGACCAGTTCGCCGCCAGCCACGATGCCCAGCTCGCGCTGCTGCTGCGCGCCAAGGCTGCCGCCTGGACGCCGGGCTTCGTTCAGCAGTCCGCCGGCCGCCACGGTTTCGTCGCCGGCGCGCTGCCGGGGCGCCTCGTGCTGCCGTCCGGCGAGGAGGGCGCGCCGCCGGTGTTGACCCTGCAGTTCGACGCCCAGGCCGCGCTGGCCGAGGACCCCGAGGCCCTGTCCCTGCGCGAGCTGACGCTGGCCCTGGACGTGCCGCAGACGCCGGCCGAGGCCGAGCCCTTCGCCGCCTGGCAGGAGGCTGCCCGCGCGCTGGCCCGCGACCTAGAGGCCGAGGTCTGCGATGACCGCGGCCAGGTGCTGGGCCTGCACGCCTTCGCCTCCATCGACGTGGAGCTGAAGAAGCTCTACGAGGCGCTGGCTGGGCGCGACCTGGCCGCGGGTTCGCCGGCCGCACGCAGGCTGTTTTCCTGATGACCCCGTCGCTGCTGCTGATCGGCCTGCTGATCCTCGGCAGCGCGTTCTTCTCGATGGCCGAGCTGTCGCTGGCGGCGTCGCGCCGGCTCAACCTGCAGCAGCGTGCCGATGCCGGCGACGCCCGCGCCGCTCGTGTGCTGGCCGTGCAGGAGCGCCCGGGCGACTATTTCACCGTCGTGCAGATCGGCGTCAACACGGTCGCCATCCTGGCCGGCATTGTCGGCGAGGGCGCGTTCACGCCGCATTTCGAGGCGGCCCTGCGCCTGGCCTTCGCGCCCGAGCCGGCGGCCACGCTGGGCTTCGCGGCCTCCTTCGCCAGCATCACGGCCCTCTTCATTGTGATGGCCGACCTGGTGCCCAAGCGCCTGTCGATGAACGAGCCCGAGCGCGTGGCCATGACCCTGGTCGGTCCCATGCTGCTGCTGTGCCGGCTACTGCGGCCGCTGGCCTGGTTCTTCAGCAGCATCACCGAGGGCCTGATCCGCGTGCTGGGCCTGCCGGCCAAGCGCGACGAGACCATCAGCTACCGCGACATCCTGGCGCTGACCGAGGCGGGCTACCAGGCCGGCGTCGTCGCCGACGAGGAGCAGCAGGTCATCGAGAACATCTTCGAGCTGGACACGCGCACCGTCGAGACGGTGATGACGGCCCGCGAGCGCATCGTCTTCTTCTCGCGCGACGACGACGACGTGCTGATCCGCAACCGCATCGCCGATGCGCCGCATTCCACCTACCTGGTCTGCGACGGCGACGTCGACCAGGTCGTGGGCTATGTGGACGCGACCGACCTGTTCCAGCGCGTGCTGCGCGAGGAGCCCCTGGCCCTGCGCGACGAGGCCGCCGGCCTCGTCAAGAAGGTGCTCATCGTGCCGGACCGCCTGACGCTGTCGGAGATGCTGACCCAGTTCCGCGAGGCCCACGAGGACTTCGCCGTCGTCGTCAACGAATACAGCCGCGTCGTCGGCGTCGTCACGCTCAACGACGTGATGAGCACGGTGATGGGTGCGCTGGTGGCGCCGCACGACGAGGAGCAGATCGTGCGCCGCGAGGACGGCTCCTTCCTGGCCGACGGCATCACGCCCATCCCCGATGTGGAGAGGGCGCTGGGCATCGAGGGCTGGCCGCATGCCGGCACCTACGACACGCTGGCCGGCTTCCTGATGGTGATGCTGCGCCGCATCCCGCGGCGCACCGATGTCGTCGAATGGGAAGGCTGGCGCTTCGAGGTCGTCGACGTCGACAGCCACCGGGTGGACCAGGTGATGATCACCCCGGCCAGGGGCGCGGCCGGCGCGCTTTCTTGACCGCAGTCAAGAGGCGCCCCGGTCGACACGCCGGGGGTGGGGAAAAATGCCGCACTGCCCGTGTATCGAGCTGAAACTGCGCATGCAGCCCCCGCACGGGCATGACATGCCGCGGCCCGCCGCCGTTGCCCACTCAATGAGTTCCTCCGAACATGTCCTGACCCAAGTCGAGATCGAGCGGTAGGGGCTGGGCCTGCGCCTGAAGAGCCTGCACAGCATCCTGCTGGCGCGCTTCCCCTTCATCGACCGGATCGCGCGGGCTCTCTACGACCCCGCGACCGACTTGCTGAAGACCTTCACCAGCAGCAACCAGGGCGGGCCCACACTGGTGCGCTACGAGGCCCTGCTCGCCAACGTCCCCTCGCTGGGCGCGCTGCGCGAAACCCGCCAGCCGCGGGTCGTGGACGACATCGAAGAGCGCTTCCAGGCCGCCAGCGCGCACAGCGACTGGCTCAAGTCCCGGCAGTACCGCAGCAGCTACACGCTGCCCGTCTTCCGCGGCGACGAGTTGTCGGCCTTCCTGTTCTTCGACTCGACCCAACGCGCCGCCTTCGCGCCCAGGTCGAGCGCGGCCTGATCGACGGCCCCTGCGTCGACGCACTGCTGGCCGACGACGAAGCGCGCCGGCTCATCCGCGAACGCTTCGCCGACCGCGGCTGAGCGAGGCCCGGCGCACCGGCAGGGCCATCGGCACCGCTGCTCAAAACTTGAAGTTGCCGTCGTTGCGCGACTGCGTGCCGCCGCCGGTGCAACTCGTGAACTCGCGGTTGCCGCTGGCGGTGGACTGGTTGCTTTCCCAGACCGCGGTCGAACCGTCCCACTTTACGTACTTGTACTGGATGGCGGTGCCGGCAGGAAGGCTGACGGTGCCCGTCCACGGCACGTTGGCGCCTGAACCCTGGATGGTCAAGGCGAAGCCCGAGCCGGGTGCCCAGGCACCCAGGCCGCTGACATTGCCGACGACGCGCAGGTTCTGGCCGTAGCTGGTGTTCGCGTTGGCGATCGTGAAGCTCACGGCGCAGGTGGTGCCACCACCTCCGTTACCGCCCACGACCTGGCCGGTGTAGAAGGCCACGGCCGGCGTGCTGCCGCTGCTGTTGGCCGGCACCGTGAAGCTGGCATTGCCGCTGGCGTCCACCGTGACCGAGTCGGCCGTGCAGCCGGTGCCGGTAGCGTTCTTCGTGCCGTTGATGACATTGCAATAGGTGCCGGCCGGCAGCCCTGTCGAGAAGGTGCGCGTCCAGGGGCTGCCGCTGTTGTTCAGCGCGGCGAAACCGACGTTGCCGCGGCTGAAGGCCACCTGGTTGGCGTTGTCGCCGACGATCCAGTTCTGCTGGGCCTGGCCGATGCTGGCATTGCGGAAGGCCACCATATTGGCCAGCGGCGTCCAGCGGTGGGCGAAGTCCCAGACGACGTTGATCTGCGCCATGCCGCCGCTGTAGGGGCTGGTGGTGGGCCGGTCGGCGCCGGTGTCGCTGAACTTGTAGCCCGAGTAGAGCTGGGCTTCGCCATAGCCCTGGGCCAGCATGAAGATGTTGGCCAGCGTGTAGCGCATATTGGCCGCGTCGTTGCTGAGGGCGTTGTTGATGTTCAGCGAGCCGCCGTTGCGCTCGGTGTCCCAGTTGGTGATGAAGACGGTCGCGTTCTGGGGCTGGATGAAGCCCCAGCTGCCGCCCCAGTTGCCCCAGGTACCCATGACGCCGGGGATGCTGGACAGGCTCAGGCCGTTGTTGCCGCGGAAGACGTCGCGCATGGCCGACGTGAACTGGAATTCGTTGAGCGTGCCGACCGGGAAATAGCTCGGCCGGTCCACCTCACCGTCGTTGATGATCTCCTGCGTGACCCAGATGGGCTCGCCCTGTAGCGTCGTCGGGTAGGCGGCCTTGACGGCGCTCATGATCGAGGTCCAGGCGCTCGCCGGCATGTGCTTGGCCGCGTCGATGCGAAAGCCATCCACGCCCAGGGCCAGCAGGGCCTTTAAATAGTTGGCGATCTGGCCCTGCACATAGCTGCTCTCGGTGGCCAGGTCGGGCAGGCCGCCGAGGCGGCAGTTCTGCACATTGCTGCGGCCGGCGGGCGAGTTGTAGTCGCTGTCGGCGATGCTGCAGTTGGCATGGAAGTCGTTGGCGCTGAAGTAGGGGTAGCTCAGCGAGGCGGCATCCCAGGTCGAGCCGTCGGTGGCGGTGCCGCTGCCATCGGCCATCTGGTTGACGACGACGTCCGCATAGACACGCACGCCGGCCGCGTGACAGCTGCCGATCATGCTCTGCAGCTGCACGGGCGTGCCCATGCGGCTGTTCAGGTTCACGTAGTTGACGGGCTGGTAGACGCCCCACCAGCCGTTGGCGTTCTTGGATGCGCCGGGGGGCGAGATCTGCACGCCGCCGAAGCCCTTGGGACCCAGCCATTGCGTGCATTCGGTGGCGATGTCGGGCCAGGCCCACTCGAACATCTGCACGGAGGCGGAGTTCGGGTTCAGGGCCAGGGCGGGGGGCGCGAAGGCGGCCAGGGCGACGCTGGAGGCCAGCGTCAGGGCGTGGAAGAGCCGGCGGCTCGGCGGCAGCTTGTGCATGGGTCGGTCTCCGTTGGGTTCGACGCCGCCCTCGTCGTGGGGCGGCTGCTTCGGCCGATCGACTGCAGGACCCGGCCGCCTTTCCCGGTCCGGGAAAGTGGCCAGACTCTAGGCAATTTTCGGCAATGTATATGTAGTAAAACTACCAATCAGCGGGCGGCGCCCCTGGATTGAGATGGGGAAAGATGTTTCAGTGCGTGTCAGCGCTGGCCGCCTTGACGGCGCTCGGCCATTTCCTTGCCCATGGATTCCAGGGCGGGCTCCTCCAGATTCGCCGCGGCGGCGGGGAAGGCCTGCCCTTCCTCAAGTGGCATATGCACTGCGTACAGATCTATGTAGCTATGCAACAGCTCATCCGGTAAATCCGCAGGCTCGCCGGCCGCCCAGGCCTGCAGAGGCTGGCGCAGCAGGGCCCAGAGCCGGCCCATCTCGTCGTGCTGGGTCTGCAGGCGCTCGGCAAGGTCCGCCAGGCCGGCGCGGCGCAGCCGCGGCAGCACATGGCGCTCCTCGTCCTCGTGATGGGCCGGGCCGGCCAGGTCGAAATAGCGCAGCACGTCGGCCGCCGCGCTGCGTGCCTGCCCGTCCACGCCATGCCGGGCTACATGGGCCTGCAGGCGTTGCAGCAGGTCCAGACTGCGGCGCACGCGCTCGTGGCAGGCGGCCAGCATCTCGAAGGGCTGGTCGAAACCGACGGCGGGGCCGGCATGCAGGGCGATCTTCGAACTCATGCGCGGCATTGTGTGCCCGCGACAATGCCGCCATGACCGCCGCCCATGAATCCGCAGTGCAGCAGCGCGCCGCCGAGCTGCGTGCCCAGCTCAACCACCACGCCCACCTCTACTACGTGCTCGACGCGCCCGAGCTGCCGGACGCCGAGTACGACAAGCTCTTCACCGAGCTGCAGGCCATCGAGGCCGCCAACCCCGAGCTGCTGGCGCCGGACTCGCCCACCCAGCGCGTCATCGGCGCCGTGCTGGACGGCCTGGCGCCGGTGCGCCATGTCGTGCCCATGCTGTCCATCACGACCGAGACCGACACGACCGAGGGCGGTGCCATCGCCTTCGACGCGCGCGTGCGCCGCGAGCTTGCGCTGACCGAGGCCGACCCCCCGGTGGAATACGCCGCCGAGCTGAAGTTCGACGGCCTGGCCATGAATCTGCGCTACGAGGCCGGCGTGCTGGTGCAGGCGGCCACGCGCGGTGACGGCGAGACGGGCGAGGACGTCACGCAGAACGTGCGCACCATCGGCCAGATCCCGCTGCGGCTGCACGGCGATGCACCTGCCGTGCTCGAGGTGCGGGGCGAGGTCTATATGCGCCGCGACGACTTCGAGCGCCTCAACGAGCGCCAGCGCGAGCGCGGCGAGAAGACCTTCGTGAACCCGCGCAACACGGCGGCCGGCGCCATCCGCCAGCTCGACCCGGCGCTGGTGCGCCAGCGCCCGCTGTGCTTCTATGCCTATGGCCTGGGCGAGGTGCAGGGCTGGGAGCAGCCGGCCACCCATGCCGGCCTGCTGGACGCGTTGGCCGCCTTCGGCCTGCCGGTCAACGCCGACCGCGTCGTCACGCAGGGGCCCGGTGGCCTGGTCGATTTCCACCGCGCGATGGCGGCCCGGCGCGATGCCTTGCCCTTTGACATCGACGGCGTCGTCTACAAGGTCAACTCGCGCGAGCTGCAGCTCAAGCTCGGCTTCAAGACCCGAGAACCGCGCTGGGCCGTGGCCCACAAATACCCGGCGCAGGAGCAGGTGACGACGCTGCAGGCCATCGACGTGCAGGTCGGTCGCACCGGCAAGCTGACGCCGGTGGCGCGCCTGGAGCCGGTCTTTGTCGGCGGCACGACGGTCAGCAATGCGACGCTGCACAACGTGTTCGAGATGCGCCGCAAGGGCGTGCGCGTCGGCGACAAGGTCATCATCCGCCGCGCCGGCGACGTGATCCCCGAGGTCGTCGGCCGCGTGCCTGGCGAGCGGCCCGGCTATGTGCCCAACTTCCACATGCCGCGTGAATGCCCGGTCTGCCGCAGCGCGGCCGAGCGCGAGAAGGGCAGCATCGAATACCGCTGCACCGGCGGCGTCTTCTGCCCGGCCCAGCGCAGGCAGGCCCTGCTGCATTTCGCCGGCCGCCGCGCGATGGACATCGAGGGCCTGGGCGACAAGCTCGTCGAGCAGCTCGTCGACGCCGGCATCGTGCAAAGCCTGCCGGGCCTCTACAAGCTCGGCGTGGCCAGGCTGGCCGCGCTGGACCGCATGGCCGAAAAGAGCGCTCAGAACATCGTCGACGCGCTGGAGAAGAGCAAGGCGCCGACGCTGGCCCGCTTCCTGTTCTCGCTGGGTATCCGCCAGGTCGGCGAGACCACGGCCAAGGAGCTGGCGCGCCACTTCGGCACGCTGGACAAGCTGATGCACGCCAGCGTCGAGCAGCTGCTGGAGGTGGCCGACGTCGGCCCCATCGTCGCGGCCAGCATCCACACCTTCTTCGCCCAGCCGCACAACGTCGAGGTCGTCGAGCAACTGCTGGCGGCCGGCGTGGCGCCGAAGGAGAGCGCCGGCGAGGCCGACGACCGCCCGCGCCCGCTGCTGGGCAAGACCCTGGTGCTGACCGGCACGCTGCCCACGCTGTCCCGCGACGAGGCCCAGGCTCTGATCGAAATGGCCGGCGGCAAGGTCAGCGGCTCGGTGTCCAAGAAGACGAGCTATGTCGTCGCCGGCGAGGAGGCCGGCAGCAAGCTCGAGAAGGCGCGCACGCTGGGCGTCACGGTGCTCGACGAGGCGGGGCTGCGGACTTTGCTGGCAGGCTGAGCAGGGCCGTCCTGGCCCATTCGGGCACGGTCTCGAACAGGTGGTCGATGAAGGCGCGGGTCTTGGCCGGCATCAGGCGCCGGCTGGCCGTCAGCAGATAGACCGGCAGCGGCTCGTAGCTCCAGCCCGGCAGCACCGGCACCAGCATGCCGGCCTCGACATCGGAGGCCACCATGCCGAAGGGAAAACTGCCGATGCCGCCGCCCGCCCGCGTCAGCGACAGCACCACGCCGATGGAGTTGGCCTCCAGCGGCCCGCGCAGGTCGATCTCGGCGGTCAGTGCGCCGTTCTGCAGCCTGCGCTTGCTGGCGTCCCTGGCCTGGCTCAGCACGACGAAATCATGCTCGGCGAGGTCGGCCGGCGTCTGCGGTGCGGGCCGGGCCTGCAAGTAGACGGGGCTGGCGTAGAGGCCGCGCTCCAGCAGCATGTACTGGCGGGCGATCAGCTCGGGCTCGTCCACTGGGCCCATGCGCACGGCCACGTCATAGGGTTCGTTGAAGAGATCGACACGGCGCGGCGACGTGTCGATCTCCAGCTCCACCTTGGGGTAGCGGCGCACGAAGCGCGAGAAGCTCTCGGCCAGTACCAGCATCGCGAATTCGGCCGGCACCGACACGCGTAGCCGGCCCTGCGGCGTGGCTTCGCGCGAGGCCAGCCACTGGCGCGTCTCGGCGATGTCCTCGTCATGCCGCGCCGCGCGCTCGGCCAGCTGCTCGCCCAGCTCGGTCAAGGTCAGGCGGCTGGCGCCCGGCACGAATAGGCGGGCGCCCACCGATGTCTCCAGCGCCGTGAGGCGCCGGCTCAGTGTGGCCTTGGGGCAGTCGAGCAGCCGTGAGGCCGCCGAAAGTGACCCCGCCTTGTGCACCTGGGCCAGCAACAGCAGGTCATCGATCTTCATGGCGGGAATGATCTCGATTTATTTCGTTTCGTTTCTGGAACGATGCGTTTGAATTTTGTGCCTATTCGCCGTAAATGGAACTCTCTACAGTCGCGGCCATCATGTCAACGCCTCGCCTGCTCCCGCCCCAGCCGCATCGCGTCGGCGCTGGCTTTCACGCCGAGGGCTGGCGCGAGCCGTTGGCGCTGCTCGACCCCTTCATCCTGGTCGACCACTTCCGGATGAGCGAGGCGGCCTTCGCGCCGCATCCGCATGCCGGCTTCTCGGCGGTGACTTATCTCTTCGACGACTCGGCCACCGGGCTGGTCAGCCGCGATTCCCTGGGCGGCGAGCACGAGATCCTGCCCGGCGGCCTGCACTGGACGCTGGCCGGCCGCGGCGTCATGCACGACGAATTCCCGGCCGAGGCCGGCTGCGAGGCCCATGGCCTGCAGATCTTCGTCAACCTGCCGGCCGAGCAGAAGCTGCGCGCCCCGACGGTGATGCGCCTGGCTGCCGAGCAGATGCCGCGCCGCGTGGGCCCCGGCTGGCAGGCCGTGCAGGTCTTCGGCGGCACGGCGGAGCTGGCGCTGCCCTGGCCCACGGCGCTGGCCATCGTGGATGTGAAGGCCGGGGCCAGTTTCGACTTCACGCTGGCGGATGGCGAGCGGGGCTTCGCCGTCGTCATCCATGGCAGAGGGCAAGCCGGCGAGCTGCCGCTGTCCGCCGGCCGCGCCCTGTGCCTGCCGCTGGGCGGTCGGGCCGTGTTGACGGCGGACGAGCCGTTGCGCCTGGCCTGCTTTTCCGGCCGTCCCCTGTACGAATCCATCGTGCGCCACGGCCCCTTCGTCATGAGCGACGAAGGCCAGGTCGTGGCGGCACTGCAGCGCTTCCAGTCCGGCGGCATGGGCCGCCTCTGCCCCCGGCAACACACACACGTTTGACGACAAGGAACTCGAAATGAACGCACCGCAAGACATCGCCGCGCTGAAGCCGCCCGTTGCCGCCCAGGCCGACAAAAAGAGCGGCCCGCCCGTGCCGCTGCTGGTCATCGGCGCTCTGCTGCTGGCTGGCGGCCTCGGCCTCGGCGGCCGCATGTGGTGGCGCAGCCAGCATCTGGTCGAGACGGACAACGCCTTTGTCGCCGGCCGCCTGCACCCGGTCGCGACGCGCGTGGCCGGCGTCGTCACCGAGATGCGCATGCAGGACAACGTCCTCGTGAAGGCCGGCGACGTGCTGCTGCGCCTGGACCCGGCCGACGCGGCCGTGCAGGTCGAGCGCCTGAAGGCCCAGATCGCCCAGGCCGACGCTTCTATTGCGACCAGCGCCGCGCAGATCGCCCAAGCCAAGGCGCAGGCCGCCGCTACGGGCTCGCAGGTGGCCCAGGCCGAGGCCGTGCTGGCCCGCACCGAGCTGGACGCCAAGCGCAGCCAGGCGCTGTTCGGTGCCGAGCTGCGCGCCACGTCCAAGCAGGAGCTGGACGCCGCGCTCGCCGCCCGCGACGTGGCCCGTGCCGACCTGGCCGCCCGCAAGGCCAGCGCCAATGCCGCCAGGGAGGCCGTGGCCGCCGCCGAGAGCGCCCGCCAGTCCGCCAACGCGCAGAAGAGCGCCACGCAGGCCCAGCTGAAGGATGCGCAGAACCAGCTCGGCTATGTCGAGGTGCGCGCCGCGGCCGACGGCCGCATCGGCAAGCGCACGGTCGAGGTGGGCCAGCGCGTGCAGCCGGGCCAGCAGCTCGCCGCCATCGTCGAGCCCGAGACCTGGATCGTCGCCAACTTCAAGGAAACCCAGCTTGCCCGCATGAAGCCGGGCCAGAAGGTGCACGTCAAGGTCGACGCCTTTCCCGGCCAGGACCTGCTGGCCAAGGTGGACAGCTTCTCGCCCGCCTCGGGCGCCAGCTTCGCGCTGCTGCCGCCGGACAACGCGACCGGCAACTTCACGAAGATCGTGCAGCGCGTGCCGGTCAAGCTGGTGTTCGACGCCGACAGCCTGAAGGGCCTGGGCGAGCAGGCCGCGCGCATCGTGCCGGGCCTGTCGGTGCAGGTGGAAGTCGAACTGGGCGAGTGAGATGGAGCCCCTCGTCCAAGGATTACCTTGGCCGGTCCCCCGCGGGGACGGCGATGCTTGCCGTATCGACCGGCAAGCACATCGCCCAACGCGGGCCGGCTTGGGAGCGGCCCGGCACTCGGCCCGCAAATTCATGAACCGCGGCTCGACGGACCACTGACATGGGCAACGAAAACTATCTCCCGCCGCCGCCCGGCAGCAAGGTGCCGATGCGGACCTGGCTGGCCGTGCTGTCCAGCCTGCTGGGCGCCTTCATGGCGGTGCTGGACATCGCCATCACCAACGCCTCGTTGAAGGACATCCTCGGCGCGCTGTCGGCCACGCAGGAAGAGGGCTCCTGGATCTCCAGCGCCTACCTCGTCGCCGAGATCGTCGTCATCCCGCTCGCCGGCTTCCTGGCGATGGTGTTCTCCACGCGCCGCTACCTGGTCGTCAACGTCGCGCTCTTCCTCGTCTTCAGCACGCTGTGCGGCATGGCGTGGAGCCTGGAGAGCATGATCGCCTTCCGCGCGGCCCAGGGCTTCACGGGCGGCGTGATGATCCCGATGGCGATGACCCTGGTCACGCGCAAGCTGCCGCTGAAGAAGCGCCCCATCGGCCTGGCCCTGTTCGGCATGACCGCCACGCTGGCGCCGACCCTGGGCCCCACGGTGGGCGGCTACCTGACCGAGCTCTACGGCTGGCCCAGCATCTTCTACATCAACTGGGTGCCGGGCGTGCTGCTGATGCTGGGCGTCAGCGCCGGTCTGGACAAGGAGCCGATGAACCTCAAGCTGCTGCGCGACGTGGACTGGTGGGGCATCCTGTTCATGGCCGTGGGCCTGGGCTCGCTGACCGCGATGCTGGAGGAGGGCAATGCCAAGGACTGGTTCCAGAGCCATTTCATCGTCGCGGCGGCCGTGCTCGCCATCGGCGGCATCTATGGCTGGGCCTGGCGCGGCCTGACGCGCAGGAACACCTTCATCGACCTGCACATCCTCGGCCGCCCGAGCTTCCTGATCGCCGGCTTCATCGCGTTCACGACCGGCATGGGCCTCTACGGCTCGGCCTTCATCCTGCCGCTCTACCTCGGCCAGATCGCCAACTACACGCCGATGCAGATCGGCCTGGTGATCATGTGGATGGGCCTGCCGCAGCTCTTCATCATGCCCTTCGCGGCCAAGCTGTCCACCAAGCTGGACAACCGCATCATGATGAGTCTGGGCCTGGCGCTGTTCGCGACCTCCTGCTTCATGAACACCCACATGAGCGCGGACACGGCCGGCCCCGAGCTGATCGCCGCGCAGATCGTGCGCGCCCTGGGCCAGCCGCTGATCATGATCACGCTGACCAATTTCGCGGTGAACGGCATCCCGCCGCAGCTGCTGCCCAGCGCCTCGGGCATGTTCAACATGATGCGCAACCTCGGCGGCTCGGTCGGCATCGCCACGCTGGCCACGCTGCTGACCAACCGCGAGCACCTGCACAGCAACCGCGTCGGCGAGGCCATCAGCCTCTACGATCCCAGCACCCAAGCGCGTCTGGACGCGCTCGCGCAGAACTTCGCGTCCAAGGGCGTGGACCTCGCCGCAGCCCAGGACATGGCCATGCGGGCGCTGGACAGCGTCGTGCGCCGCGACAGCTTCGTGATGGCCTACAACGACGCCTTCCTGGTCCTGGGCATCTCGCTGTGCGCCTGCATCGGCATCGTCTGGCTCGGCAAGAAGGTTCTGGGTGGCGCTGCCGCCGCAGAAGCCGCCCACTGAATCCGGGAGATCAACCATGATCCAACTCAAGACCGTCCTCACCCTCGTCGCCACCGCCGCTCTCGCCGCCTGCACGACGCTGGGCCCCAACTACCAGGCCCCCGCCGCCAACGCGCCCGCGGCCTACCGTGCCGCCGCGCCGGTGGCCGGCGCCGAGCTGCAGCGTGACTGGTGGCTGATGTTTGGCGATGCGCAGCTCAACGCGCTCGAAGCCCAGGCCCTGCAGGCCAGCCCCACGCTGGCCGCCGCGGCCGCGCGCATCGGGAGAGCACGCGCCGTGTTCGGCGCCACGCAGGCCGACGAACTGCCGCGCGTCGAGGTCGGTGCCAGCGAGACCGGGCTGCGCACCTCGGCCAAGTCCGTCACGACGCCCGTGCTAGGCGGCAAGGCCATCACCTTCGAAGGCTGGCAGGCCGGCCTGCAGGCGTCGCTGGGCTGGGAGATCGACCTCTGGGGCCGCGTGAAGCGCGAGGCCGAGGGCGCCCAGGCCCAGCTCGACGCCTCGACGCTGGACGCCGCCGCCGCGCGCGTCGCGCTGACCGCCGATGTCGCCGCCGCCTACTGGCAGTGGCGCGCGCTGGCCGACGAGGCCACGGCCCTGCAGCGCCTGCGCGACAGCCGCGCCAAGGCCTTCCAGGTCGCGCAGACCCGCTTCGACGCCGGCTCGTCGACCATGCAGGACCTGGAGCGCGTGCGGGCCGAACTCGCCTCGGCCGACGCCGACGTGGCCGACCTGCCGCGCCGCCAGGCACTGGTCACCAATCAGATCGCCGCACTGACCGGCCAGGCCGCCGCCGAGCTGCAGCTGCAGGCGCCCGCGGCGCTGGCCACGCCGCCGCAGATCCGCGCCGGCCTGCCGTCCGAACTGCTGCAGCGCCGCCCCGACCTGGCCCAGAGCCTCGCGCAGTTGCACGCGGCCACCGCCCAGGTCGGCATCGCTGAGGCGGCCTTCTACCCGTCCATCCACCTGACCGGCAGCTTCGGCTACCAGAGCAAGGCGCTCGGCGACCTCATGTCGGCGCCGGCGCGCCTGTACAGCGTCGGCCCCAGCATCTCGCTGCCCGTCTTCGAAGGTGGCCGCAACAAGGCCAACCTGGCCGGTGCCAAGGCCCAGGTCGACGAGTCCCTCGCCACCTTCCGCGGCCGCATGCTGCAGGCGCTGCGCGAGGTGGACGATGCGCTGGCCGAACTGCAGGGCCGCGCCGCCGTCGTCGATGCCCAGAACCGCACGCTGGCCTCCAGCAGCCAGGCCCTGGCCGTGGCCCGCAGCCGCTACGACAAGGGCGCGGTCAGCTACCTCGACGTGACCGAGGCCGAGCGCACGCCGCTGGCGACGGAGCGGGCCCTGGCCCAGCTGCATGGCGCGCAATGGGCCGCCACGGCCCAGCTCGTGAAGGCGCTGGGCGGCGGCTGGGCGGCCAGCGGCGGTTGATGCAGGTCAAGACCCTGCCCGGCCGCTGCCCGCGGCGGCCGACAGGGCAGGGCCGCCGCTTTCTATCCGGTTCGCAGCGGCGTAGCATTTCCGTCGAAGCGACCCGCCTGTGAGCCGGGTCCGGTCGGGCCGCTCGGACGGGCCCGATTGAGCCGTGCCGCCTGCGCACCCGGCCACCATGGAGGTGCATCATGTTCAAGCACATCCTGCTTCCCACCGACGGATCGAGTTTTTCGGAACGCGCCGTCTTCTGCGGCATCGAAATGGCGCGCCAGTTCGGCGCCAAGGTGACGGGCATCCATGCGGCGCCCGAATTCCATGTCCTCAGCTATCGGGTGGCCGAGCTTTCGGAGTCCCGGGAGCAGTTCGCCGCCGAGGTGCTGGCGCACGCGGAGCGCTACCTGGCCTTCGTCCGTACGACCGCTGCCGAGGCCCGGGTCCCCTGCGAGACCCTGATGGAGAGCAGCGACCATCCGCACGACGCGATCTGCCAGGCCGCGAAGCGCCTGCAATGCGACCTGATCGTGATGGCCTCGCATGGCCGGCGCGGACTGACAGGCCTGCTGCTGGGCAGCGAGACCCAGCGGGTGCTGGCCCACGCCGAGCTGCCGGTCCTCGTCTGGCGGGCGGGCAGCGACGATCGCTGAGGCCCCTGGCCGTCGTGACTTGATGCCGGCATGGCGCGGTGGCGCGCCATGCCGGGCACAGGCCTGCGCGTAGCCTGTGGGCGCCCCGCGTGCGAACCGGGCTGGCACCGAATTGCTCGGGAATAATCGCCGGCACCGCGCCGCGCGGGCTCCCTGTCGATGATCGCTTCCTACAACCTCTGGTTGGTCGGGCTGTCCTTCCTGATCGCCGCCGTCGCCTCCTACACCGCGCTGGACCTGACCCGGCGGGTTCGCACGCCCGATCGCATGGCGGCCCTGGGCTGGTGGCTGGCCGGTGCCATGGCCATGGGAACGGGCATCTGGTCCATGCACTTCGTCGGCATGCTGGCCTATTCGCTGCCGGTGCCACTGGGCTACGACTACGGTGCCACGCTGGTCTCCTGGCTGGCTGCCGTCGGCGTGTCGGCCATCGCGCTGGGCCTGGCGGCCGGCGAGAGGCTGGGCGGGCTGCGCCTGATCGGCGGGGCCCTGGCGATGGGTGCGGGCATCTGCGCGATGCACTACATCGGCATGCTGGCCATGTCCATGGACCCGCCGATACGCTGGTCGGGCGGGCTCGTGGCGCTGTCGGCGGCCATAGCGGTGGTGGCCTCGGCGCTGGCCCTGCTGATCTTCTTCCGCATCCGCAACGCCACCGGCAGGCATGGGTTCTGGTGGCAGGCCGGCGCGGCGCTGGTCATGGCCTGCGGGATCGCCGGCATGCATTACACCGGCATGGCCGCGGCAGAGGTTCCGGCCGACAGTGTCTGCCGCAGCGTCGACGGCCTGCGCGGCGACGGGCTGGCCGCCCTGATCGCGGGCGCCACGCTGGCGCTGCTCTTCCTGACGCTGCTGATATCGGCGCGGGACCATCGCATGAGCCTGCATCGCGGCCGGCTCGAGTTCGAGGTCGCCGCCCGGACGTCTGAGTTGGCGCGAGCGCTCGAAGCCGCCGAGGCCGCGAACCGGGCCAAGACCGAGTTCCTGGCCGCCATCTCCCACGAGCTTCGTACGCCGTTGACGAGCATCCGCGGCTTTGCCGAGCTGATGGAGCATCGCTCGGCGGAACCGTCCACGCGCGCGCAGGCCGGGCTGATCCGTGTTACGTCCCGCGTAGATTTCGGCTCGCGATCCCAAGCTATTCGAGGTTGAGTCAAGGCTGCTGTCTCGCGAAGAATTGGACGGGACTCGCACC
>NZ_SMBU01000007.1 GCF_004342485.1 Roseateles saccharophilus | reverse complement strand
CGTCCCGCGATGACCGCGGCAGCGTTCTCACGAACGCCCCCAACGTTCCTGGGACATCAAGCCCTGGCAAGCCTCAGACAGCGACGGTCATAACAACCACCCCCTTGAGTCCCGGCTTGTCGCTGACATAGGAACCTTCCACTTTTCCCCCGCACCCTACAAGCGCGAGGGCGATCGCCGCAATAGCAGCTGCTCGCATCGATGCCTCCCTTTGGTTTCATCCGTGCAGACGCGTCGCATCGAACTAACCAACGATTTGTACGAAATCTTATTGTGACTTAAACGCGGGTGACCGAAAGGCGGGTGACGCAAACACTGCCGTAGGTGCCGACCAGAACGCAGATCCCAGCCAAAAGAGTCACGAGCGCGCGCGAAGTGTTGGCGCTCAACATGATTCGCCTGCGCGCAGAGCGGGGATGGAGTCAGGAAGCGTTGGCGTTTGAAGCAGAGCTGCACCGCACCTTCATCGCGCATGTAGAACGCCAAGTCAGGAACATCAGCCTGGACAACGTTGAGCGCATTGCAAAGGCCTTTCAAGTGCCGATCGCTGAATTGCTGACGCCTGAGTTGCTAGAGGCCTGAGACCGATGCTGGCCGCTTGTCGGCTTTTGCTGCCAAAGCCTTGACCGTCCAGCCCCGTGTCGTTCAGCCGGGGCTGAGGCTTCAGTCGTCGGCATTCAGCCTGCAACGCCCCCCGCTTCGGCCGGCAAACAGCTCTGCGGAGCCTTCTTGGCCGCGCCGGACACCGCTCACCTGCCAAATTCGCTGGGCGAGCAGCGCCAAGAGCTTGGTGGCGCTGTACCCGCCGACTTCTGAGCTGCGCCCGCCGACGCCTTGACGCAGGCGGCCCACCGGCCCGCCGACGAAGGCTTAGCCCTCCTCCGCCCTCCCCGCGCCTGCCGGACGCCACCAACAAAAAGTTCAGAGTTGAGTGAACAAAGTTCAGAGATGAATGGTTTTCGACATTTCACGCAGCCTTCGCGTAAACCCCAGCCCCACTTCGCCGCCGCCGTGAGCCCGGCGGTCGCGCCCGCATGGGCTTATTCCGGTTTTGCATGACCCCACCGATCCCGGTGGTTACGGCGTGATTACATTGGATTCGACAATCCTGCCCCCGGGCCCGTGTGCTTGGGCCAGCTCCGACCGGCTGCCCCAAACACATCACCATGATCGGAGCTTTCGCCATGAACCAACCCGCGATGCAGGGCCTGCGTCTGAACCTGCCTGCCTATGTGAAACACGCCCGGCTGATTGCCTGGGTGGCCGAGATCGCGGCGCTGACCGAGGCGGCCGAGGTCTATTGGTGCGATGGCAGCACCGACGAGTACCAGCGCCTGTGCGATCAGTTGGTCGCCGCCGGTACCTTCAAGAAACTCAACCCCGCACTGCGCCCCGGCAGCTACCTGGCCAACTCCGACCCGAGCGACGTCGCCCGCGTCGAGGACCGCACCTTCATCTGCTCCGCGCAGAAGGAAGACGCCGGCGCCACCAACAACTGGATGGCCCCTGCCGAGATGCGCGAGCTGCTGCAGACCGGCCAGGCTGACGGAACCCCGGCGCTGTTCAAGGGCTGCATGCGCGGCCGCACGCTCTACGTCGTGCCCTTCAGCATGGGCCCGCTGGGCTCGCCCATCGCCCACATCGGCGTGGAGCTGTCGGACAGCCCCTATGTGGCCGTCAACATGCGCACGATGACGCGCATGGGC
Organism: Roseateles saccharophilus; assembly: GCF_004342485.1. Classification (GTDB taxonomy): domain Bacteria; phylum Pseudomonadota; class Gammaproteobacteria; order Burkholderiales; family Burkholderiaceae_C; genus Pelomonas; species Pelomonas saccharophila. Next base: position 198,733 of record NZ_SMBU01000007.1, on the reverse strand, counting down.
CGCGCCGTCATCGAGCTGCTCGGCGCGGACGGTGATTTCGTGCCCTGCGTGCACAGCGTGGGCGCGCCGCTGGAGGCCGACCAGGCCGACGTGAGCTGGCCCTGCAACAAGACCAAGTACATCGTTCATTACCCCGAGACGCGCGAGATCTGGAGCTATGGCTCGGGCTATGGCGGCAATGCGCTGCTGGGCAAGAAGTGCTTCGCGCTGCGCATCGCGTCCACGATGGGCCGCGACCAGGGCTGGCTGGCCGAGCACATGCTGATCCTCGGCGTCGAAAGCCCGGCGGGCAAGAAGTACCACGTCGCCGCCGCCTTCCCCAGCGCCTGCGGCAAGACCAATTTCTCGATGCTGGTGCCGCCCAAGGGCTTCGAGGGCTGGAAGGTCACGACCATCGGCGACGACATCGCCTGGATCAAGCCGCATTCGGACGGCTCGCTGTACGCGATCAACCCCGAGGCGGGCTATTTCGGCGTCGCGCCCGGCACCAACCACAAGACCAACCCCAACTGCATGGCCAGCCTGGACCGCGACGTGATCTTCACGAACGTCGCGCTGACCGATGACGGCGACGTCTGGTGGGAAGGCATGGAGGCCGACTCGGCCGACAAGGCCCTGCCCGCCCATTTGATCGACTGGCAGGGCAAGGACTGGACGCCCGCGCACGCCCGGGAGACCGGCGCCAAGGCCGCGCATCCGAACGCGCGCTTCACCGTCGCCGCGACCAACAACCCGGCGCTGGACGCCAACTGGGACAACCCCGCCGGCGTGAAGATCGACGCCTTCATCTTCGGCGGCCGCCGCTCCACCACCGTGCCGCTGGTGACCGAGGCGCGCAACTGGACCGAGGGCGTCTACATGGCCGCCACGATGGGCTCCGAGACCACCGCCGCCGCCGCCGGCCAGCAGGGCGTGGTGCGCCGCGACCCGTTCGCGATGCTGCCCTTCATGGGCTACAACATGGCTGACTACTTCCAGCACTGGCTGGACCTGGGCGCCAAGCTTCAGGCCGCGGGCGCCAAGCTGCCGGCCATCTACTGCGTCAACTGGTTCCGCAAGGGCGCCGACGGCAAGTTCGTCTGGCCCGGCTATGGCGAGAACATGCGCGTGCTGAAGTGGATGCTGGACCGCATCGAAGGCAGCGGCAAGGGCGGCGAGCATGTGTTCGGCGTGACGCCCGACTACGGCGACCTGAACTGGCAGGGCCTGGACTTCGGCGCCGACCAGTTCGACACCGTGACCCGCATCGACGCCGCTGAGTGGCATGCCGAGATGAAGCTGCACGCCGACCTGTTCGCCCAGCTCGGCGCCAAGGTGCCGGCCGCGCTGCTGCAGACCAAGGCGGCTATCGAGGCCCGCCTGCTGGCCGAGATCGGCTGAGCGACCTCGACGCATCTGACGACGGGCGCCCTGGGCGCCCGTTTTTGTTGGCGCCGGCCGGTCCGCCGCCCGCCCACCACAGGATCGGCGCCAAGCCCTCCCTGAGCCCTGCCTGCGTCGTCCTGAGGGACCGCAATCGATGCCATCGATGTCATTCCGGCGCCACACTGGTGTTTACCCAAATGACATCGATAACATTTGCCATCAAAGTCCGCTCCATCGAAAGTCGACGACGGCCGCGCCGGCTTTCGGGCCCTACAACAACCACCGGAGACACCTGATGAACAGCTCCCAAGCGCCGCGCGCCGGCGCACGCGCCCTCTTCCGCCCGCAGCTGATCGCCCTGGCGGCAGCCGCCCTGTGCGGCGCCGCCTTCGCCCAGGAGGCCACCAAGCCCGCCGCCAAGCCTGGCGCGGAAGCTCCCGAAGTGAAGGAGCTCGAGGCCGTCGTCGTCACCGGCACGGCGCGCCGCGAAGGCGTGCGCAAGCTCGAAGCCGGCTTCTCGATCACGACCGCGACCGAGGAACAGATCAAGCAGGCCGCGCCCACCAGCACGGCCGACATCCTGAAGACCGTGCCCGGCGTCTTCGTCGAGAGCACCGGCGGCCAGAGCAATGCCAACATCCGCGTGCGCGGCTTCCCGACGCCGGGCGACGGCCCCTACTCCACCTTCCAGCAGAACGGCGCGCCGCTGTATGCGCTGCCGGCGCTGAGCTTCCTGGAACATTCGCAGCTCTTCCGCCTGGACGACACCATCGAGCGCATGGAAGTGCTGCGCGGCGGCCCCAGCCCCATCTTCGGCAGCGGCCAGCCCGGCGTGACGGTCAACTTCATCCAGAAGGACGGCCGCAACCCCGAGGGCAGCCTGCGCGTGACCACCGGCACCGGCGACCTCAAGCGCGTGGACGGCGTCTACGCCGGCCCGCTCTCCGACAAGTGGACCGTCATGGTCGGCGGCTTCTGGCGCCAGAGCCAGGGCCTGCGCGACACCCAGTTCCCGGCCGACGACGGCGGCCAGCTCAGCCTGGTGCTGAATCGCAAGCTCGACGACGGCAACCTGCAGCTCTACGCCCGCGCGCTGAACGACCGCAACGCCTTCTACACGGCCATCCCGGTCGTCGGCAGCGCGGACGGCAAGAGCGTGTCCAGCTACCCCGGCTTCGATGCCAGCACCGCCTATTTCTACGGCAACGAGCTGCGCAACATCGTGCTGGAGACGGGCCGCGCCACCGGCCGCACCCTGCCCAACGGCAAGCCCGAGATCCTGCGCAGCACCGTCACCAAGGACCTGGCCGAGGGCCGCGGCGCCACCGTGCAGACCTTCGGCGCCAACCTCGACACCAGGCTCGGCGACTGGACACTGACCAACAAGCTCGGCCACACCGGCGGCGACGTGCCGACCTATGCGCTGTTCTCCGGCGCCAACCCGCAGACGCTGGGCAGCTACATCGCCTCGCAGGTCACGGCGGCCAACGGCGATGCCGGCGTCGTCGCGGCGGCCGGCAGGGCGGCCACCGGCGGCACGGCCACCTTCACGAACGGCGGCGGCGCCATCACCAATATGGCCATGCCGGTCATCGTCAACGGCATGTGGGCGGTGGACAAGACGCTGCGCTCGACCACCAACGAGACCCGCCTGTCCAAGGAGATCGCCCCGGGCAACAACCTGACCGTGGGCCTGTACCTGGCCGGCTACAGCTCGCACGACGTCTGGACCCTCGGCCAGGCCCAGCTGATGACGGTGCAGCCCCATGCCCGCCTGATCGACGTGGCGCTGGACAACGGCGTCAAGGCCTCGCGCAACGGCTATGTCACGCCGCCCTTCTCCTTCGACCTGGACGCCAGCTACAGCGGCGACACGCGCGCCTTCTTCATCGCCGACGAATGGCAGCTGACCAAGGCGCTGCGCGTGGACCTGGGCGCGCGCCGCGAGACCCAGCACATCACCGGCAGCATCGCGAACGTCAGCAACGGCGACCTGGACAACGACCCGACCACCCTCTACAACAACAACCTCGCCTACTTCAACGGCAGCAACACGCTGATCGACAGCAAGCTCAGCCGCAACTCCTTCACCGGCGGCGCCAACTACGCCTTCAGCCGCGAACTCAGCGCCTTCGTGCGCGTGAACAAGGGCCATCGCATGCCCGACTTCGACGTGCTGCGCGGCCGCAGCGCCAACGAGGCCAAGGCTCCGGTCGAGGACATCAGCCAGTACGAGATCGGCCTGAAGACCGCCACCAAGCTCTACAGCGCCTTCCTGACCGCGTATGCGAACAAGCTGACCAACTCGCAGACCCAGCAGTTCACCAACGCCGGCAACGTCGTGCTGCGGCCGAACAGCAAGGCCACCGGCCTGGAGTTCGAGCTGGCGCTGCGCCCCGGCATGGGCTTCGAGATCGCGGCGACCGGCAACTTCCAGGACGCCAAGTACGAGGACTTCCAGCAGTACAGCGGCAACCGCGTCGAGCGCGCCCCGAAGTTCCAGGCCCGCCTCACGCCGAGCTGGCAGACGCAGACGGCCTATGGCCAGCTGCGCACCTTCGCCACCTTCAGCCACGTCGGCGAGCGCTTCGCGGACCAGACCAACACGCTGAAGCTGCCGGCCTACCAGACCATCGACGCGGGCGCCGTGTTCACGATGGACAGCGGCCTGGAGATCCGCCTGACCGGCACCAACCTGAGCAACAAGGTCGGGCTGACGGAAGGCAACTTCCGCGTGCCGGGGCAGGCGGTCGGGCAGGATGGGGTGTTCCTGGCGCGGCCCTTGTTCGGCCGGGCGTATGAGCTGAGCGTCGGGTTCCAGTTCTGAACGACCGGCCCGCTTGTTCGGAGCGCTGTCTCGATGCAAAAGGCCCAGCCGGGGTTTCGCCCTGGCTGGGCCATAGCCACCAACCAGAAGCCGCAAAAGCCATGACACAGCCATCCAGCTCGCTTCATGCAGCGCCCGCCGCCACCGGCACGCTGCGCATCAAGCTCGCCATCGTCCTCACCTACATGCTGTTCGGCGCGCTGCTGAACAGCGTCGGCGCGGTCAACCTGCTCGTCGTGCAGACGCTGGGCGTTGCAAGGCAGGACGCCGCCCTGCTCGACGCCTGGAAGGACCTGCCCATCGCGCTCACGTCCTTCCTCGTCGCCTCGCTGCTGCCACGGCTGGGGCTGAAGCGATCGATGCTGCTGGCCCTTGCCGCCGTCGGCGCGGCCTGCCTGGCCATGCCGGTGCTGTCGGCCTTCTGGGCCATCAAGCTGCTGTTCGCCACGCTCGGCGCCGGCTTCGCCCTCGTCAAGGTCTCGGCCTATTCCATGATCGGCCTCGTCACGCGGGACCGCGCCGGCCACGCCCGCTTCACCAACCTGCTCGAAGGCCTCTTCATGGTCGGCGTGTTGAGCGGCTACCTGCTGTTCAGCCAGGCCGCCCACGCCGAGGGCCGGCACTGGTTCGACGTCTACCCGCTGCTCGCTGCCCTCTCCGGCGCGGCCTTCGTGCTGCTGCTGCTGAGCCCGCTCGACGAAGGCCCGATCCGCTCGCCCGGCACCACGGTCGCCCAGGACCTCCTCGCGATGGCGCCGCTGCTCAGGCTCGCCCTCGTCGTCGTCTTCCTGCTGTCGGCCTTCCTCTACGTGCTGGTCGAGCAGGGCATCTCGACCTGGCTGCCCAGCTTCAACAAGGAGGTGCTGCACCTGCCCACCGCGATGAGCGTGGGCCTGGCCGTCATCATGCCGGCCAGCACGGCGCTGGGGCGGCTGACGAGCGCCGCCGTCATCGGGCGCCTGGGCTGGTTCGCCGTCGTCATCGCCTGCCTGGCCGGCATCGCCGCCCTCATCCTCGTCGCCCTGCCGCTGGCCGGCCATGCCCAGGCCCTGGGCAGCGACGCCGGCTGGCTCAACGCACCCGCCACGGCCTATCTGCTGCCCGCCACCGGCCTGCTGCTGGCGCCCATCTACCCGGCCATCAACTCGGCCATGCTGAGCGCGCTCCCGCAGCGCCAGCACGCGGCCATGACCGGCCTCATCGTCGTCTTCTCCGCCCTCGGCGGCACGCTGGGCAGCTTCATCACCGGCCGCCTCTTCGTCGCCTTCGACGGCACCACCGCCTTCGCCCTGCTGCTGGTGCCCGTCGCGGTACTGGCCGTCTCGCTCACCCGGCTGCGCCGCCAACTCGCCCCATGACCTCCTCCCGCCAGCGCCCCGGCGACCCGCTCGCCGCCGCGCCCATCCACGCCGTCGCCCCGGCCACCTCCCGCAGCACGGCCACCCCTCACGATCTCTACGGCGAGCTCTTCGTCGACGTGCAGATGCAGCGCGTGTTCGGCGACGGCAAGAGCTTCGTCGATGCCCGCCCCAAGGCCCCGCCGGCCCTGATCCGCGCGCGCTTCGAGGCCGAGCGCCGCCTGCCCGGCTTCTCGCTGCCCGGCTTCGTGCATGCCCACTTCGCGCTGCCCGGCCACGCCGCGGCCAGCGGCCCGCGCCTGGGCATCCGCGAGCACATCCAGGCGCTGTGGCCGCTGCTGGTGCGCGAGCACCGCGACGCGCAGGAGGGCGACAGCCTGCTGCCGCTGCCGCGGCCCTATGTCGTGCCGGGCGGGCGCTTCCGCGAGCTCTACTACTGGGACAGCTATTTCACGATGCTGGGCCTGGCGGCCGACGGCCGGCGCGAGCTGGCCGAGGACATGCTCGCCAACTTCGCCGAGCTGATCCACCGCCACGGCTTCATCCCCAACAGCAGCCGCAGCTACATGCTGAGCCGCTCCCAGCCGCCCTTCTTCTTCAAGATGGTCGAGCTGCTGCACGAGGGCGACCCGGCCACGGGCTTCGCCGCCCACCTGCAGGCACTCAGGGCCGAACATGCGTTCTGGATGGACGGCGAGGCCGGCCTCGCCCCCGGCCAGGCCCACCGCCGCGTGCTGCGCCTGGCCGACGGCGCGCTGGCGAACCGCTACTGGGACGACCGCTGCACGCCGCGCGAGGAGAGCTGGCGCGAGGACGTCGGGACGGCCGAGAAGGCCGGCGGCCGGCCGCGCGAGCAGGTCTGGCGCGACCTGCGCGCCGGCGCCGAGAGCGGCTGGGACTTCTCCGGCCGCTGGTGCGCGGACCCGGCCGACATCGCCAGCATCGAAACCACAGCCATTGCGCCGGTGGACCTCAACGCGCTGCTCGCCGGCCTGGAGGACGCCATCGCGCTGGGCGCCGCGCGCAGCGGCGACGCGGCCACGGCAGGCGCCTTCGAGGCCCGCGCCGCCCTGCGCCGCCAGCTGCTGCAGACGCGCTTCTGGCTGGCCCAGGACGGGAATGGAAGCGGCCATTTCACCGACCTGCACCGGACCGATGCCCAGGCCCGGCGCCCGCTGACAGCCGCAGCCCTCGTGCCCCTGTACCTCGGCATCGCCACCCAGGCCCAGGCCGACGCGATGGCCGCCCAGGTGCAGGCCCGGCTGCTCGGCGCCAACGGCCTGCTGTCCACGACGCTGAACACCGGCCAGCAATGGGACGCCCCCAATGGCTGGGCGCCGCTGCAATGGATGGCGGCCCAGGGACTGGTCCGTTATGGTCACGCGGCGCTGGCGCGCGACATCGCCGAGCGCTGGTGCGCCAGCGTGCACCGCGTCTACCTCGCCACCGGCCGGCTGCTCGAGAAATACGACGTGGCCCAGGACCGCCCCGGCGGCGGCGGCGAGTACGAGACCCAGGACGGCTTCGGCTGGACCAATGGCGTCTTCGTCGCCTTCAAGGATGGACTGCTGAAGGCGCCGGCCCCCTGAGGCTCGGGGTTCGCTCCAGACCGGGCCGTCATCCCGCCGGGCTAAGCTGCGCCCGCCATGCCCGCCACCCCACCCGCATTCAGCCCCGCCGCCGTCGCGCGCTGCCTGCCCTTCGTCGCCTTCATGGCCCTGCTGGCGCTGCGGGGCTATCTGCCGGCCAGCCTCGGCCTGGATGCACGCTGGATCTACGGCCTGCAGACCCTCGTCGTCGCCGGCCTGCTGGCCTGGTTCTGGCGCGGCTACGGCGAGCTGGCGCGCCAGAACCTGCCCGAGGCCCGCGAAACCGGCCGGGCCGTCGTCGTCGGCATCGCCGTCTTCGCCCTGTGGGTGCGGCTGGACGCACCGTGGATGCAGCTCGGCGAGGCGACGGCCAGCTTCGTGCCGCTGGACGCGAACGGCCAGCCCATCTGGCCGCTGATCGCGCTGCGCCTAGCCGGCGCGGCCCTGGTCGTGCCCGTCATGGAGGAGCTGTTCTGGCGCAGCTTCCTGATGCGCTGGGTGCAGCACCCGGGCTTCGAGCGCGTGGACCCGCAGACCGTCGGCATCAAGGCCGTCACGCTGTCGACCTTCGTCTTCACGCTGGCCCACACCCTGTGGCTGGCCGCCGTCATCGCCGGCCTGGCCTATGCCTGGCTCTACCGCAGCAGCGGCAAGCTGTGGACGGCCGTCATCGCCCACGCCGTGACCAATGCGCTGCTGGGCGTGTGGGTCATCTGGACCGGCCGCTGGGAGTTCTGGTGAGGCCGGGGTCACAGCGGGCTGCTACCCGCGCCTTGCGCGGCGTCTGAACAATGGGCGCACGGCACCGCACTCCGGTCGGAGCGGGCCGTGGCAAGACACCCCAAGGAGACGACGATGGCACGCAAGATCCTGATGCTCTGCGGCGACTACGCGGAAGACTACGAAACCATGGTGCCCTTCCAGGCGCTGCAGGCCGTGGGCCACACGGTGCACGCCGTGGCGCCGGACAAGAAGGCCGGCGACTGGGTGCACACCGCGGTCCACGACTTCGAGGGCGCGCAGACCTACAGCGAGAAGCCCGGCCATCGCTTCACGCTGAACGCCAGCTTTGCCGACGTGCGGCCCGAGGCCTATGACGCGCTGCTGATCCCCGGCGGCCGGGCGCCGGAATACCTGCGCATGAACGGCCAGGTCGTCGCCATCGTCAAGCACTTCCTGTCGGCCGACAAGCCCGTGGCGGCCATCTGCCACGGCGCCCAGCTGCTGGCGGCGACCGGCCTGCTGCGCGGTCGCAAGCTGTCCGCCTACCCGGCCTGCCAGGTCGAGGTCGAACTGGCCGGTGCCGAGTACGTCGGCATCCCGGTCGACCAGGCCGTGACCGACCGCAACCTCGTCAGCGCACCGGCCTGGCCCGCGCATCCGGCCTGGATCGCCCAGTTCCTCCAGGTGCTGGGCACGCGCATCGAGCACTGACCAGCGCCGCGGCGCTAGAGTCGGCCGTCGCCGCCCGCGGCACGAAGGAGACGAGGCATGTGCGAGGTGTTCATCAGCGCCGACCCGCAGAGCTACGAGAGCCGCACGCGCTCGGTACGGCTGCACGGCGTCGTCACCAGCATCCGGCTGGAGAACCTGTTCTGGCAGGTGCTCGAGGAGATCGCCGGCCGCGACGGCATGGGCGTGGTGCAGCTGATCGAGAAGCTCTACGACGAGCTGGTGGTCGCGCGCGGCGAGGTCGGCAACTTCGCGTCCTTCCTGCGGGTCAGCGCGCTGCGCTACGAGGCCCTGATCGCGCAGGGGCGGATCCCGGTCGACACCGAGGTGCCGATCCGCTCGCTCGACTCGCCGACCGTGCTGCGCGACCTGCAGGCGGGTTGGGGCCGCCCTCCGCGCCGCATGGCGAACTGAGCCTCAGCGGGGCCGGCCGTTGGGCGTGCGAGCGAGGCCCAGGCCGGGCCGTTCCAGGTCCCTGAAGGCCTCGAACACCCAGGACCTCAGCCCGATGACGACGCTGTAGGGCCGCTTCTCGGCCGACGGCAGCTTCTGGTCCAGCAGATGCTGGCGCGCGAAGTCGTCGGCCGCGCGCTGCAGCCGCTCGGCCAGCTCGCGTGCATGGCCGGCGCCGAACTCGCCGTGCACCAGGGTCAGCAGCTCGCCCTCGCCGTCGAAGCCGCCGGCGAAGAAGTCGGCCATCACACGCTCGCGGAAGTACTGCATCACCGGCCCCTGCGGGCGCCAGCGCAACGTCTTGGCGACCTTGAGCTTGTAGCGGTTGTGCGGCCGCAGCTCGATGACACCGAGCCGGTCCAGCTGGGCCAGCGCCGCGATCGCATCCGCCTCGGCCAGCCGATAGCGCGCCAGCACGTCCTCCAGCGCCCAATGGCTCAGGCAGCAGATCGCGATCAGTAGCAGCTTGGGGTCGGCAACGACGGCGCGCTCCTGCTCCAGGCTCAGCTCGCGCAGCTCCGGCGCCTGCGCGGCCAGGCGGCCGGCCAGCTCGGCGAAGTCCAGCTTCAGCGCGCGGCAGATCTCGTCCACGCGCGACAGCGGCATCTCGCCGCCCGGCGCCAGCATGCGCTTGACGCTGGACTCGGACAGCTCCAGCGCCTGGGCCAGCTCGGCATAGCTCAGGCCCTGGCTCTTCAGCTCGGCCTTCATCAGGGCCACGAGGGATTGCGTGCTCGACATGGGCATGAACGGTAGCGCATGGCGGCACCGAGAGGCCCGGCCTGCGCGCCGCCCCGACAAAAACGGCCGTGCGCGCAACCCGCGGACCGAAGCTCGCGGCCCCACCACTCTCGCCTCTCGACATGCTCACCCGACGCCACCTGCTGTGCTGCGGCGCAGCCGCCGGCCTGTTCACGTCCCTGGCCGGCCCGGCCCGCGCCGGCTTGCTCAACCAATGCCGCGGCAGCCTCCCCGACGCGCTGCGGCCGTTGGTCGAGCGTGCCTTCGATGGCATCGACCCGCCCCAGCTCTGGGACGTGCACACCCATCTGCTGGGCACCGGCGACTCCGGTTCGGGATGCTCTGTCAACGCACAGTTGAGCCAGTGGTGGCACCCGGTCGAGATGCTGCGCAAGCGCCTCATCCTGAATGCAGCCTGCGTGCCGTCCGATGCGCCCAGCGTGGACCGCGCCTATGTCGAGCGCCTGCACGCGCTGGCCGAAGATTTCCCCGCGGGCGCGCGCTGGATGCTGTTCGCCTTCGACCAGGCCTGCAGCGAAGCCGGCCAGCCCGACGCGGCGCGCACGACCTTCCATGTGCCCGACGCCTATGCGGCCCGGACCGCCGCTGCCCACCCACGGCGCTTCGCCTGGGTCGCCTCCATCCACCCCTACCGGCCGGATGCGCTGGCTCGGCTGGAAGCGGCCATTTCAGGCGGCGCCGTCGCACTGAAATGGCTGCCGTCCAGCATGAACATCGACCTACGCGACACGCGGCTGCGGCCCTTCTACGAGCGGCTGGCCGCCACGCGCCTGCCCGTCATCGTGCATTGCGGCGAGGAGCGTGCAGTTCCCGGTGCCGGCCGGCAGGAGCTGGGCAACCCGCTGCTGGTGCGGGCCGCGCTGGAGCAGGGTGTCCGCATCGTCGTTGCACACTGCGCGTCGCTGGGCACGGCGCTGGACCTGGACCGCGGGCGCCCGCGCCCGGCCAGCTCCTTCTCGCTGTTCGCCCGGCTGATGGACGAGGACTGGGGCGGCCGGCTGCTGGGCGATGTCTCCGTCGTGCTGCAGGCCAACCGCGGGCCCGATGTCGCCCGCATGCTGCTGGCACGCGAGGACTGGCACCCGCGCCTGCTGCATGGCTCGGACTACCCGCTGCCCGGCATCCCGGCCGCGATCCGCCTGCCCGCCCTGGTCGGCGCGGGCCTGCTGGAGGCCACCGATGCGCCCGCGCTGGAACGGCTGCGCGAGCACAACCCGCTGCTCTTCGACCTGGCCCTCAAGCGCCTCGCGCGCTGGCGCGGTGCCGCCTTCACCGCGCCCGTTTTCGCGACCCGCCCCCACTTCGAACGCCCATCGGGCGCATGAAACGCTACCTCGCGGCGCTCGCCGTGCGCCTCGGCACTATTCCCGAGCCGGCCTTCGCAGGCATCACGCAAGATCGCGCCCATCGCAACAGCCGGTCACACGACGACAACATGGCCAACGCTCCCGTCATCCGTCGCGACACCGGCGCCTGGCGCCTCCAGGTCTGGGTGTCCTTCGCCATCAGCGTGATGCTGTGCGGCTCGGGCCTGGCCTGGCTGCCCGGCGCCGACCTGGACCGCGCCTTCATGGTGATGGGCTATGTGTTCTGCCTGTCCACCGCCTTCGCGCTGGCCAAGTTCATCCGCGACAACCAGGACCGCCAGGTAGACACGCCGATGTGGCGCCTCGTCGTCTGGAGCGGCTTCGCACTGGCCATGGGCCTGACGGGCTGGGGCCTGTGGCGCATGGAGATACAGCCGGTCTGGAAGGCCTACCTCGGCGTCTGCTGGCTCTACCTGATCTCCAACGTCTTCACGCTGGCCAAGATGCTGCGCGACGCCCACGAGGCCGACCTGTTCGAGGCCCGCCTGCAGGGCCGCCGCGAGGCGATGGCCGCCAGCGCCGAAGCCCAGTGACCCACCCCCGGGAGCCCTCGACATGAAGCCCTTGTTCGCCGCCCTCACCCTGTCCCTGGCCCTGTCCTGCGCGCAGGCCCAGTCAGAGCTCAGCGCGATCTCGGTCGCGCCGGTCGCCCTGTCCGTCATGGCCGTCAGCGCCACCGGCGCGGCCCTCAGCGTCGCGCCGTCGGCCATCCTGGCCGCGGGCGTCACGCTGACCGTCGTCAGCGTCGAGGTGGTCGGCGGCGCGACCGTCTGGGTGCTGGAGCGGGCCTCCGACGGCGTGCGCATCAGCCTGCGCACTTCGGGCCAGCTGGCCAGGGGCGTCGTCGTGTCGACCGGCGCCGCGGTGACCGTCTCGGTCATCGGCGCGGGCACCGTGCTGTCGGTGGCGGGCGAGGTCATCGCCTTCATCCCCAACGAGATCGGCAAGGCCCTGCTCTACAACGAGCAGGTCAGCCGGTGAAACGCATCGCTGCCCTGCTGCTGCTCGCCGCAGCGGCCGCAGCCCAGGCCGGCCGGCCCTGCGAGGAGAAGCCGCAGACGGTTCGCCAGGTCGAGCAGGGCCTGGCCCTCGCCCAGGCCACGGCCCGCCAGCTCGACGCCAGTGGCGCCCAGGTCGTGCTGCTGGCCCGCGCCGGCCAGGATCTCTCCAAGTACGGCCTGCAGTGGTCCCACCTGGGCTTCGTCTACAAAGACACGACGCAACAGCCCGCCGTCTGGCGCGTGATGCACAAGCTCAACCACTGCGGCACCGACCACGCGGCCCTGTACCGCCAGGGCCTGGGCGAGTTCTTCATGGACAAGCCCTACCGCTATGACGCCGCCTATGTCGCGCTCAAGCCCGAATTGCAGCAGGCCCTGCTGCCGGTGCTGACCGACAACGCCCGCGTGGCGCGCTTCAACGAGCGCCGCTACAGCATGGTGGCCTACCCCTTCGCTACGACCTATCAGCAGAGCAACCAGTGGGTGCTGGAGACGCTGGCCGGCGCGGCCGCGCCGGGCCTGGCCACCCGCCGCGACGCCCAGGCCTGGCTGCGCGCCCAGGGCTACCAGCCCACCGACCTGCACCTGTCCACGCTGACCCGCCTCGGCGGGCGCATGACCCAGGCCAACATCGCCTTCGACGATCATCCGAGCGCGCGCCGCTTCACCAGCCACATCGACACGGTCACCGTGGACTCGATGTTTGCCTGGCTGCCGCGCGCGAACCTGTCCGAACCACCGCAACCGGTCAAGCCATGAGCAACGACTCCATGACGCCAAAGGGCCCAGCGCCGGGCCGCCCCCAAGCGGGCCCGCATCCCCTCGGGGGATCGGCCGACGATTTCGTCGGTCGAGGGGTGCCATCTCACCCGAACCAGTTCGCCCTGCTCGGCCAGCGCCGCTTCGCGCCCTTCTTCTGGACGCAGTTCCTCGGCGCCGCGAACGACAACGTCTTCAAGTTCGCGTTCACGCTGATGATCACCTACCAGCTGCAGCTGGCATGGCTGCCGCCCAAGATGGCGGGCCTGGTCATCGGCGCGCTGTTCATCCTGCCCTATGTGCTGTTCTCGGCCACCAGCGGCCAGCTCGCCGACAAGCACGACAAGGCGCGGCTGATGCAGCTCGTGAAGAGCCTGGAGATCGCCATCATGGCCATCGCCGGCTGGGGCTTCTATGCCACCCATGTGCCGGCCCTGCTGCTGTGCGTCTTCCTGATGGGCCTGCACTCGACGCTGTTCGGCCCGGTCAAGTACGCCTACCTGCCGCAGCAGCTGAACGAGCGCGAGTTGACCGGCGGCAACGGCATGGTGGAGATGGGCACCTTCGTCGCCATCCTGCTCGGTCAGCTGCTCGGCGGCGTGCTGGTGGACCAGGCCGTCGTCGGGCCGCAGCATGTCGCCTGGGCCTGCATGGGGCTCGCCATCGCCGGCCGCGCCACGGCCCAGGCCATCCCGGCCAGCCCGTCCACCGACGCCGGCCTCGTCATCAACTGGAACCCCGTCTCCGAGACCTGGCGCAACCTGAAGCTCGCGCACGAGGGCGTGGCCGTGTTCCGCTCGCTGCTGGGCATCTCGTGGATGTGGTTCTTCGGCGCCGTCTTCCTCGCCAACTTCCCGGCCTTTGCCAAGGAGGTGCTGCACGGCGGCCCGCAGGTCGCGTCGCTGCTGCTGGCGGTGTTCTCCATCGGCATCGGCATCGGCTCGCTGCTGTGCGAGGTCATGTCCAAGCGCCATGTCGAGATCGGCCTCGTGCCGCTGGGCGCCATCGGCATGAGCGTGTTCGCCATCGACCTCTACTTCGCCTCCACCGGCCTGCCCGCGAGCGAGCCCTACAGCGTGGGCGGCTTCCTGGTCTTGCCGGCGCACTGGCGCGTGCTGGCGGACTTGGGCGCGTTGGCCCTGTTCGCCGGCCTGTACAGCGTGCCGATGTATGCGCTGATCCAGCTGCGCGCCCAGCCCACGCACCGCGCCCGCATCATCGCGGCCAACAACATCCTGAACGCGGTCTTCATGATCGCCAGCTCCGTCATCGCCGGCGCGATGCTGGGCGCGGGCCTGTCCATCCCGCAGGTCTTCCTGGCCGTCGGCATCGCCAATGCGGTCGTCGCGGCCTACATCTTCCTGATCGTGCCCGAGTACCTGCTGCGCTTCGTCGCCTTCGTGCTGACGCGCCTGGTCTATCGCTTCCGCATCGTGCACGACGAGCGCCTGCCCACCGCCGGAGCGGCCGTGCTGGTCTGCAACCACGTCAGCTTCGTCGACGCCGTGCTGCTGATGGCCGCCAGCCCCCGCCCCATCCGCTTCCTGATGGACCACCAGATCTTCAGGACGCCAGTGCTGGGCTGGATGTTCAGGCTCGCCAAGGCCATCCCGATCGCGCCACAGAAGACCGACCCGGCCACCTACGAGGCCGCGTTCGCCGCGGCCCGCGCAGTGCTGGAGGACGGCGAGATGGTCTGCATCTTCCCCGAGGGCGGCATCACGCGCGACGGCGCGCTGCAGCCCTTCAAGGGCGGCGTCATGAAGCTCGTCGAGGGCCTGCCCGACGTGCCCGTCATCCCGATGGCCCTGGGCAATCTGTGGGGCAGCTATTTCTCGCGCGTCGAAGGCGGCCGAGCGATGGTCAAGCCAGTGCGGCGCGGGTTCTGGAGCCGGGTGAGCCTGAGCGTGGGCACGCCCGCACCTGCCGCCAGCGTGTCGCCAGAAGGCCTTCAAACGAGTGTTCTCGGCTTGCTGGAGGCCGCGGCATGAGCCAATTCGAACGCTTCTTCACGATTGCCCTGCTTGCGGTCGCCACGCTGGGCTTCGGCGCGATGGGCTTGTGCGGAACCGTGTTCACCGTGAGCGCCGTGCCGGACATCTTCCGCCAAGGCCCCAACAGCTACGGTACGGTTGTCCTTATCTTTTCGGTCCCCTGCCTGATTGGCGGCGGGGTGCTGACATGGTGGGCCGGACGCAGGCTGTGGCGGCTGTTCAAGCCTCAGCCGTGATCGCCGACGCCACTACCGGCGCCTGGGTGCACAGCGCCTTCACCTGGGCCGGCATGGCTCTGGGCGCGGCGATGTGGCGGGCAACGCAGCGCCGCCTGGGCGGGGACGGCGTGCTGGCGCCCGGCAACTTCGCGGTCCTCGTCGGTCTGCTGCTTGGCGCCGCCATCGGCAACAAGCTCGTCTTCCTGATCGAGCGCCCCGACGTCGCGTTGGCCGCCTGGCGAGGCCAGGCGCTGTGGCCCGGCCAGAGCATCGTCGGCGGCCTGCTCGGCGGCCTCGTCGGCGTCGAGATCGCGAAGCAGCTCACCGGCCAGACCCGCAGCACCGGAGACGCGATGGTGTGGCCCATCGCCGTAGGCCTCGCCATCGGCCGCATCGGCTGCTTCCTCGCCGGCCTGCATGACGACACCTATGGCCTGCCGACCGACCTGCCCTGGGGCGTGGACTTCGGTGACGGCACGCCGCGCCATCCGACCCAGCTCTACGAGATCGCCGTCGTGCTGCCGCTGGGCTGGGCGCTGTACCGCGCACGCTTCGCAACACCGGGCCTGGCCTTCAAGCTCTTCCTGAGCTCTTATCTGCTGTGGCGTTTCGCGGTCGAGTTCCTGAAGCCCGTCCCCGTCGCGTTTCCGCTGGGCCTGTCGGGCATCCAGTGGACCTGCCTCGTCGCTCTGGCCGCCTACCTGCCCGTCGTCGTGCGTGGCGCACGGCAAGCACCTCCCGTTCCCGCATGAACCGCAAGACCCGCCCCTATCTGTTCTACGACACCACGCAGTCCGTCTGCACGACCTGCCTGCACCCCTGCGAGGCCAAGATCCTCATCAAGGACGAGCGGGTCTACATGGACAAATGGTGCCCGGCCCACGGCACCGAGCGCGTGCTGGTCAGCGACGACGCCGACTACTACCGCCTGTGCCGCGAGGTCTATGTGAAGCCGCCCGAGATGCCGCAGCGCTTCGCGACGCCGATGACCTACGGCTGCCCCTACGACTGCGGCCTCTGCCCCGACCACATGCAGCACAGCTGCCTGTCCATCGTCGAGATCAGCGACCACTGCAATCTGCGCTGCCCGACCTGCTATGCCGCCTCCGGGCCGGAGCGGCTCTCGCACCGCTCGCTCGAAGAAGTCGTCGCGATGCTGGACGCCATCGTCGCGAGCGAGGGCGAGGCCGACGTGGTGCAGATCTCCGGCGGCGAGCCGACGCTGCACCCCGAGTTCTTCGCCATCCTCGACGCCGCCCGCGCCCGACCCATCAAGCATCTGATGGTCAACACCAACGGGCTGCGCATCGCCCAGGACGCCGCCTTCGCCGAGCGCCTGGCCAGCTATGCGCCGGGGCTGGAGGTCTATCTGCAGTTCGACTCGCTCAAACGCGAGGCGCTGATGGACCTGCGCGGCGCCGACCTGCGCGGCCCGCACGAAGCAGCACTGGCCCGGCTGGACGCGCTGGGCCTGTCGACGACGCTGGTCATGACCGTCAAGCGCGGCGTCAACGACGACGAGATCGGCGACGTGATCCGCCATGGCCAGCGCTATTCCTGCGTGCGCGGCGTGACGCTGCAGCCCATCCAGAACGCCGGCCGCGTCGAGGCCTACGACCCGGCGAAGCACCGCCTGACCGTCAGCGAACTGCGCCGCCGCATCGCCGAGCAGAGCGGCGTGTTCACGCCGGCCGACGTGCTGCCCGTGCCCTGCAACCCCGACACGCTGGCGATGGCCTATGCCCTTCGCAATCCTGGCGGCCCCGAAGGCCTGGTGCCGCTGACCCGCTATCTCGACGCCGCCACGCTGCTGGCCGGCGAGCGCAGCACCATCGTCTTCGAGGGCGACCCGGCGCTGAAGGCCCAGGTCTTCAAGCTGTTCTCCACCAACCACTCGCCCGAGAGCCAGTCCAGCTGCCTGTCGGAGCTGCTGTGCTGCCTGCCCAGGATCGAGGCGCCGCGCCTGAGCTATCGCGACGTCTTCCGCGTGCTCATCGTGCAGTTCATGGATGCCCAGTCCCTGGACATCCGCGCGCTGAAGAAGAGCTGCATCCACATCGCCCGACCCGACGGCCGCCTCATCCCCTTCGAGGCCTACAACCTCTTCCACCGCGACGAGCGCGCCCTGCAGCTCGGCCGCATCCAGCGCGGGCTGGACCAGGCCCGCCGCCGGCGCGAGATCCCGATCGCCAGCGCCGCGCCGGCCCGCTGAGGCCGCTGCCTTGGTGGCGAGCCGCGCAGGAGTTCACGGAAATCCGCCGGACCGGCGGGCCGCGTGGCCCGCCCTTGACGCAGCCCAAACGGAAAAGTCGCGGCCCTGCGCTCAAAATCTGCCCTGGCGCGCCCGCGTCGCGCCGATGGAGCATTGATGAAGGCCCTGTTCTCGCTGCTGGCCACCCTGGCGATGGCCCTGCCGGCCGGCGCCCAGACCGAATACCGCTTCTCACCCGTCAACCAGGCCAATCTCACGACGGCGGCGTCCTACTGGAACCCCATCGTGTCCTATGTGTCCGAGAAGAGCGGCGTGAAGCTCTCGCTCAAGCTCGGCCGCACCTCGGCCGACACGACCGCCTTCGTGCTGGCCCAGGAGGTCGAGTTCGCCTTCACCAACCATCTCTTCAGCCCGGAGCGCGAGCAGCTCGGCTGGAAGGTCTTCGGCCGGCGCAACACACCGCCTCTGCACGGCCAGATCGTCGTCGCGGCCGACTCACCCATCACCGAACTCGGCCAGCTCCAAGGCAAGGAGGTCGGCTTCCCCGGCCCCGAGGCCTTCATCGCCTACAAGACCACCTACGCCCAGATGCTGCAGCGCAAGCTCGATGTGCGCACCGTCTTCGGCGGCAACATGGACGGCGCCTTCGCCCAGCTCTTCAGCGGCAAGGTGGCGGCGGTGGGGGCCAACTCGCAGCTGGTCGAGGGCTATGCCAGGCGCGAGGGCCGGCAGTTCCGCGTACTGTGGACCTCCGAGCCCTATTACGATCTCGCACTGATGGTCTCGCCCAAGGTGCCCGAGCGCGATGCCCAGGCCGTGGCCCGCGCCTTCATCGGCATGGCCGCCGACCCGCGCGGGCGCGAGATCCTGGCCACCACCGGCAAGCTCATCGGCCTGCCGCCAGACGCCGTCTTCGTCGCCTCCGATGGCCGCGAATACGCGGCCTACCGGCGCTTCTACCAGAGCGCCCCGCCGCAGCTCCGCTGAGCATGGCCGCCTTCATCGCCCTGTTCCCGCGCTCCCTGGTCGGCCGCGTCTTGCTGCTCTACATGGCCGCGCTGACGCTGCTGGTGACACTGGCCTTCGGCATCTTCATCGCCTATGAGTTCAACTCGAGCCTGGAGGACGCCGAGGCCGATTCGCAGGCCATGCTGGCCATGCTCGCACCGGCCATGGCGGATTCGGCCGTCATCGGCGACTACGACACCATCAAGCGCACGCTGGACCGCGCCATCGCCCACCCGCTGTTCCAGCGCGCCGCCTTCATCGACCTCAAGGGCGGGCGCATCGAGGTCGTGCGCCAGGACCACCCCAGCCCCACGCCGCCCGACTGGCTGGTCGCACGCATCGCCGCACAGCTCGAGCCGGCCAACGCCACCATCTCCGTCGGCGGGCGCGACTACGGCGTCACGCGGCTGACCCCGTGGGGCGAGCGCATCGCGGCCGACATCTGGCAGGTGGTGCGCCTGGCAATGCTGTTCTCCGTCGTCGGAACGCTCGCCGGCGGCGCGCTGGTGTGGTGGCCGCTGCGGCGCTGGCTGGGCCAGCTCGACCGCGTGCGCGACCTCGGCGCACGGCTGCAGCAGGGGGGCGGCCAGGCCATCCAGCCGATGCGCACCGACGAGGCCCCGCTGGAGTTCCAGCGCACCTTCGAGATCGTCAACCAGGTTGCCGCCTCGCTGCAGGCCGAACGCGCCCAGGCCGCCGTCACGCTGGCCTCCATCGCCGAGGGCGTCGCCACCGTCAATCGGGCCGGCGACGTCGTGCTCGCCAACCCCGTGCTCGGCCGCCTGCTCGGCAGCAGCAGCCCCGCGCTGCTGGGCCGGGCCGTCGCCGAGCTGCTGCCCGAGCTCGACATCGACCCCGCGGCCGACACCGGCTGGCAGGGCCGGCGCTTCGAGCGCGGCGAGCAGGTGCTGGAGGCCAGCCTGGCGCCGGTGCGCTCCGAGCAGGGCGAGGCGGCCGGTGCCGTGCTCGTGCTGCGCGACGTGAGCAAGCAGCAGGCGCTGGAGGACCGGCTGCGCGCCGAGCTCGACACCCGCGCTCACGCGATGCAGGCCATGAGCGAGCTGCTCGGCTCTGCCGGTTCGGCGCCATCGGCCGCCCACAGCAATGCCATCGAGCAGCTGTCGCGCCAGGTCGGTGACATGGTCGCGCGGCTGCGCCGCCAGACCGACCAGCTGCACGCCATCTTCAACCTGACGCCCGACGGCTTCATCTCCTTCGATGCCGAGCGCCGCGTGCAATACGTGAGCCCGGCCTGCGCGCTGCTGACCGCGCTGGCCGACCGCGATGTTCTCGGCCGCGACGAGGCCGGCCTCGAGGACCTGCTGCAGGGCCGCTTTGCGGAGGCCGGCACCCAGCGCCCGCTGCGCCTGCAGGAGCTGCGCGACGAGCCGCGCATCATGCGCATGGCGCGGCCAATGCCGCGCATCCTGTCCTTCGCGCTGCACGACGGCGGCGGCGCCGAGACGCCGCAGCTGCTGCATATCCGCGACGTCAGCCAGCAGTTCGAGGTGGACCGGCTGAAGAGCGAGTTCCTGACCACGGCCGCCCACGAGCTGCGCACCCCGATGACCAGCATCTTCGGCTTCACCGAGCTGCTGATCCACCGCGAGCACCCGCCCAAGACCCAGCGCGAACTGCTGCAGCGCGTACACCGCCAGAGCCGCGCCATGATGGACATCCTCGACGAGTTGCTGGACCTGGCGCGCATCGAGTCGCGCCACGCGCTGGACTTCCAGTTCCGCCCCGCCGCCCTGCAGGGGTTGGTGCGCCAGACGGTCGGGGACTTCGGCGTGCCCGAGGGCCGCGAGCCGCCGGCCCTCGCGCTGCCGGAGGCGCCGCTGTGGGTGCACGTCGACACCGGCAAGCTCGGCCAGGCCCTGCGCAACCTGCTGTCCAACGCCTACAAGTACTCGCCGGGCGGCGGCGGCGTCGCGCTGCGCGTGGCGCCGAACGGGCCCGGGCATGTGGACATCGAGATCGAGGACCACGGCATCGGCATGACGCCGCAGGAGCTGGAGCGCGCGGCCGAACGCTTCTACCGCGCGGACAAGTCCGGCGCCATCCCCGGCACCGGCCTGGGCATGGCCATCGTCAAGGAGATCGTCGAGCTGATGGGCGGCAGCCTGCACCTGCGCAGCGAGCCCGGCCGCGGCACGACCGCGACGCTGCGGCTGCGCCTCACCGCGGCGCCTGCGACCGCCCCCGCCACCAGCGCCGCAGGCGCAGCTTGATCGCGCGCGCCGTGCGCCACACCGCGCTGGCCCTCACCCAGGCCAGCAGCTCGGCCTTCCAGCCCGTCCAGCGCGCGTAGAAGCGGGCGAACCACGGCAGCTGCATCAGCGCCGGCTGGATCAGCTGGAACAGCCAGGCCAGCAGCGCCGTGCCGCCCACCTTGGCCGCGACGATGACGGCAACGCCGAACACGACATGGCCCCTGGCGACGAACCAGACGGCCAGCAGCTTGATGGGCAGGATGAACAGGCTGGGCAGCAGCAGCACGACGAAGGCCCAGCGCGGCGGCAGGCGGCGCAGCAGGGCCTCGACATGCCGGATGACCGGCAGCCGCGCCAGCAGCGCAAAGGCCCGCCGCAGCGGCTCCCAGCCCCATTCCTCGAACAGGATGAGCAGCGCGAAGACGACCCGGAAGAGCCAGCGCAACGGGGCGAACAGGAGTCTCAGCATGCCGGCATCTTGCGGGGCGCCGCGGCGGGATGACTAAGGTCAGACCCCGCGCGCGCGGTCGGCCGCGAACTGGGTCCGCCAGGCCGCGAAGCGGCCGGCGTCCAGCGCATCGCGCATCTCCTGCATCAGGTTCAGGTAATAGTGCAGGTTGTGGATGCTGGTCAGCATCGGGCCCAGCATCTCGCCGCAACGGTCGAGGTGGTGCAGATAGGCGCGGCTGAAGCCCTGGCAGCACTCGCAGCCGCAGGTCTCATCCACCGGCTTCTCGTCGCTCTTGTAGCGGGCATTGCGCAGGCGCAGGTCGCCGAAGCGCGTGAACAGATGGCCGTTGCGCGCGTTGCGGGTGGGCATCACGCAGTCGAACATGTCGATGCCCTGGCTGACGCCCTCGACCAGGTCCTCCGGCGTGCCCACGCCCATCAGATAGCGCGGCTTGTGGGCCGGCAGCTGGTGGCCGGTGTGTTCCAGGATGCGCTGCATCTCGGCCTTGGGTTCGCCCACCGACAGGCCGCCGATGGCATAGCCGGGCAGGTCCAGCTCGGCCAGGCCGGCCAGCGAGGCGTCGCGCAGCCCGGTGTACATGCCGCCCTGCACGATGCCGAACAGCGCGTTGGGGTTCTGCAGGCGGTCGAATTCGGCGACGCAGCGCCGTGCCCAGCGCAGCGACATCTCCATCGACTGCCGGGCCTCGCGCTCGGTGGTGAGCTGGCCCTTGCTCTCGTAGGGCGTGCACTCGTCGAACTGCATGACGACGTCGCTGTTCAGCGTCGTCTGGATCTGCATGCTGATCTCGGGCGTCAGGAACAGCTTGTCGCCGTTGACCGGCGACGCGAACTTGACGCCCTCCTCGCTGATCTTGCGCATGTCGCCGAGGCTCCAGACCTGGAAGCCGCCGGAGTCGGTCAGGATGGGCTTGTTCCAGCTCTCGAAGCGGTGCAGGCCGCCGAACTGGGTGATGACGTCCAGGCCCGGCCGCATCCACAGGTGGAAGGTGTTGCCGAGGATGATCTGCGCGCCCATCTCTTCGAGCGAGCGCGGCGTGACGCCCTTGACCGTGCCATAGGTGCCCACCGGCATGAAGATGGGCGTCTGCACGACGCCGTGGTTGAGCGTGAGCGCGCCGCGGCGGGCGCGGCCTTCGGTCTTGAGCAGGTCGAACTTCAGCATGGGGCCGGGATTGTCGCGCGCCGCAGCAGCATCGCGTCGCCGTAGCTGAAGAAGCGGTAGCGCTCGCGGATGGCATGGCTGTACAGCGCCATGACCAGCTCGTGGCCGGCGAAGGCGCTGACCAGCATCATCAGCGTGCTGCGCGGCAGGTGGAAGTTGGTGACGAGGCGGTCGACGACGCGGAACTCGAAGCCCGGCGTGATGAAGATGTCGGTCTCGCGGGCGCCCGCCTGCAGCTGGCCGCCGCGCGCGGCCGACTCCAGCGCGCGCAGCGTCGTCGTGCCGACGGCCACCACGCCGCCGCTGCGCGCACGGCAGGCCGCCACCGCATCCACTGTCGGTTGCGGCACGTCGAACCATTCGCTGTGCATCTTGTGCTCGGCCAGGGTCTGCACGCGCACAGGCTGGAAGGTGCCGGCACCGACGTGCAGGGTCACGTGCGCACTCGCCACGCCGCGCGCGGCCAGCCGCGCCAGCAGGGCTTCGTCGAAATGCAGGGCCGCGGTCGGCGCGGCGACGGCGCCGGGCTGCTTGGCGAAGACGGTCTGGTAGCGGCGCTCGTCCTCGGCCTCGTCGGCATGGTCGATATAGGGCGGCAGCGGCACATGGCCGTGGGCCTCCAGCAGCGCGAAGGGGTCGCCGTCGAAACGCAGGTGGAAGAGGCCGTTGTCCGGCCCGCAGCGGCCCAGCACCTCCGCGTCGAAGGCCTCGGCGAAGCGCACCCGGCTGCCGGGCTTGGGGCTCTTGCTGGCGCGCAGGTGCATCCAGACCTCCCGCGTGCCCGGCAGCACACGTTCGACCAGGGCCTCGACGGCCCCGCCCGAGGCCTTGGCGCCATAGAGCCGTGCCTTGATGACGCGGGTGTTGTTGAAGACCAGCAGGTCGCCGGGCGCGAGCAGCTCGGGCAATTCGCGGAAGACCCGGTCGACCGCCTCGGTGCCGGCCGCGTCCAGCAGCCGCGAGGCGCTGCGCTCGGGCGCGGGATGCTGGGCGATCAGCTCGGGAGGGAGGTCGAAATCGAAATCGGCGACCGCATGGGTCGTCGGCGGGGAGGAGCTCATGGGCGCGCTTGAGGGCCGGACAGACCCGTGCCAAAGGTGGGGCATTGTCCCATTGCCCCGTCTTGACCCATCTCAAGGAAGCGGCCGGGCCGCGGTGGGAGCATGAGCCATGGGGTTCGGCGAGCCCCGGCGCCGCAGGTCGGCGTCGGCGCCGCGCGAGCCCGGCAACCCGGAGAGCCCGATGTTCCATGCCGTCGTCCACCTCGACCACCACCATGCCCAGGTGCTGCATTTCGATGCGCACCAGGTGCACGCCGCGCGCATCGAGCCGCACCACCGGCGCCCGCATGGCGACGACCAGCACGCCGAAGAGCATGCGCTGTTCGAGGCCGTCTGCCAGGCCCTGCAGGACACCCGCGAGGTGCTGGTGACCGGCTCTCACCCCGTCATCGGCCTGTTCAAGCACTATGTCGAGGCCCACCGGCCGCAGCTCGCAACGCGCATCGCCGACTACCGGCCCGCCGCGGAGCTGAGCCAGGGCCAGTTGCTCGCGCTCGCGCGCCAGTTCTTCAACGCCTTCGACCGCATGGCCGGCGTGCCGACGCCGAGCTGAAGCCCGGAGCCCGCTCGGGCGCGTCCCGGGTCGGAACCGGCAGCGTCACGATGACGGGCCAGAATGCGGCCTCGTGAAGCGCCGCTCCTGTCTCGCCCTGGCCGCCCTCGTCGGCATGGAAATCCCGGCCCTGGCGGCCGGGGCCGAGCGCGGCCTGTTCGGCTTTACCGAGAACCTGCCGCCGCTGAACTACCAGGACGAGGCCGGGCCGCAGGGCTTCAGCGTCGAGTTGCTGCGCCTGATGGCCGCTGGCGCCGGCCTGCCGCTGCAGCTGCGGGTGCTGCCCTGGCAGCGGGCCGTGCAGCAGGCCGAGGCCCAGCCGGGCAGTGTGCTGTTCTCGCTGACGCGCACGCCGGAGCGGGAGGCGCAGTTCCAGTGGGTCGGCCCGATCGCGCAGCGGCGCGTGCTGATCTACAAGCTGGCCCGCCGCAGCGACCTGACGCTGACGCAGCTGAGCGAGCTGGGCGATGCACACATCGGCGTCGTGCGCGATTCCGCTGCCGACAGGCAGCTGCAGGCTGCCGGGCTCAGGCCCGGCCAGCAGCTCGAGCACGGCCTGGACGATGCCACCAACGTGCGCAAACTGCTCGCCGGCCGCATGCAATACGTGGTCCTGCTGGACTGGGCCGCCGCCTGGAATCTGCGCCAGCTGCAGTTGCCCTACGACACGCTGCAGGCAGTGATGGAGCTGGACGGCACGCGCAGCTATTTCTACGGTCTGCACCCCGACGCCGACCCGGCCCTGGTGCGGCGCTTGCAAGCAGCGCTGGACGCGATCAAGCACGACGGCCGCTACGAGCGGCTGAGGCAGCGCTACTTCCGCTGAGGCCGGAACCGCGGCCCGGCGGGCACGCTCGGCCCGCGATACCTGGTTTCGTGAGGTGCGCCGGCACAATGCCGGCCATGCCCGAGGCCAGCGTCAAATCCGCACCCCAGAAAGCGATGGAGAAGCTCGGCCTCGTACGCGACATCGACCTCGCGCTGCACCTGCCGCTGCGCTACGAGGACGAGACCCGCATCACCCCCATTGCCGCGCTGCGCGAGAACGAGCCGGCCCAGGTCGAGGGTGTCGTCGTCGACTGCCAGATCGAGATGCGCGGCCGCCGCCAGCTGCTGGTGCGCCTGAAGGACGAGTCCGGCAGCCTGCTGCTGCGCTTCCTGCACTTCTATCCCTCGCAGCAAAAGCAGATGGCGGCCGGCGGCCGGCTGCGCGTGCGCGGCGAGGCGCGCATCGGCTTCTTCGGGCGCGAGATGGTCCACCCCGTCGTCAAGGTCGTGGACGAGGACACACCGCTGGCGCAATCCCTGACCCCGGTCTACCCGGCGTCGGCGCAGCTGCCCCAGGCCTATCTGCGCAAGGCCGTGGCCTCGGGCCTGGCGCGGGCCGACCTGCGCGAGATCCTGCCGGTGGGCGTCGTGCAGAGCGTCGGCATGGGGGGCCTGCCGAGCCTGAAGGACGCGCTCAACTACCTTCACCACCCGCCGCCCAGCGCCTCGCAGGAGGCGCTGCACGAGCACCACCACCCGGCCTGGCACCGCCTCAAGTTCGAGGAGCTATTGGCCCAGCAGCTGTCGCAGCTGCAGGCCCAGCGCGAACGCGCGCTGCTGGTCGCACCGGCGCTGCGTGCGCGGCCCGGCGGTCTGCACGAGAAGCTGCTCGCGGCCCTGCCCTTCCAGCTGACCGGCGCGCAGCAGCGCGTGGCCGAGGAGATCGCGCAGGACCTGGCCCGGCCGCAGCCCATGCACCGGCTGCTGCAGGGCGACGTGGGCTCGGGCAAGACCATCGTCGCCGCGCTGGCCGCGGCCGTCGCCATCGACGCTGGCTGGCAGTGCGCGCTGATGGCGCCCACCGAGATCCTGGCCGAGCAGCATTTCCGCAAGCTGGTCGGCTGGCTGGAGCCGCTGGGCCTCAAGGTGGCCTGGATCACCGGCAGTGTGAAGGGCAAGGCCAGGCAGAAGATGCTGGACGCCGCCGCCTCGGGCGAAGCCCAGCTCGTCATCGGCACGCATGCCGTCATCGAGGACAAGGTGCGCTTTGCGAAGCTGGGCCTGGCCATCATCGACGAGCAGCACCGCTTCGGCGTCGCGCAACGGTTGGCGCTGAGGAACAAGCTGAAGGCGATGGACCTGGAGCCGCATCTGCTGATGATGAGCGCCACGCCGATTCCGCGGACGCTGGCGATGACCTATTTCGCGGACCTCGACGTCTCCACCATCGACGAGCTGCCGCCCGGCCGCAGCCCCATCGTGACCAAGGTCTTCACCGAGTCCAAACGCCACGACGTCGTCGACAAGATCCGCGGCGCGGTGGCCGACGGCGCCCAGGTCTATTGGGTCTGCCCGCTGGTGGAGGAGAGCGAGGTGGTGGACCTGCGCAACGCCACCGAGACGCATGCGGAGCTGAGCGCGGCCCTGCCCGGCGCGAGCGTGGGCCTGCTGCACGGCCGCATGTCATCCACCGACAAGGCGGCCGTGATGGCGCAGTTCTCGGGCGGGCAGATGAGCGTGCTGGTGGCGACGACCGTCATCGAGGTCGGCGTGGACGTGCCCAATGCCAGCCTGATGGTCATCGAGCATGCCGAGCGCTTCGGCCTGGCGCAGCTGCACCAGCTGCGCGGCCGTGTCGGGCGCGGCGCCAAGGCGAGCGCCTGCGTGCTGATCTACAGCCCGCCGCTGTCCGACACCGGCAAGGCGCGGCTCAAGGCCATGGCCGAGACGACCGACGGCTTCGAGATCGCGCGCCGCGACCTCGACATCCGCGGCCCCGGCGAATTCATGGGCTCGCGCCAGAGCGGCGCCGAGCTGCTGCGCTTTGCCGACCTGCAGGAGGACGCGCCCCTGCTCGTCGCCGCCCGCGCGCTCGCGCCGCGGCTGCTGGACGAACACCCAGAGGCCGCGCGCCGCCAGGTGGCGCGCTGGCTGGGTACCAAGGCCGAGTACCTGAAGGCCTAGCTCACTTGCAGGTGAAGCTCTTGGCGTTCACTTCCTTCACATTGCCGGCGCCGCAGGTGGCGACGGCCTGCTCGCTCATCCGGGTGATGGAGACCGAGTCGGTGGAGGTCGTGACCGGCGGCGCGAAGACGCAGGCGCTGAGCAGGGCGGCGGCGGCCAGGGTGGCGGCGAAGGCGATGAAGCGGTTCATTCGAGTTCTCGAGGACAGGGGTTGAAAGAGGCGCGCATCGTCGCCGACGCCGGGGCCCGTGTCGCGCCACAGCCGACGAAGCGCAGAAGCGCGGGGCCGGGCCGCAGCGGCGCCCGACGCGCGGGCGGGCCTCAGCCGCCCAGGCAGATGCCCAGGTCGCGGGCGGTGGCCAGCGTGTCGCCGTCCAGCGGCACGGCCTTCATGCGGCCGGCGACGTCGGCCAGCGGCACGGGGCGCACGTCGTTGCCGTCCAGCGCCACCATGACATCGGCCTGCCCGGCGGCCAGCGCACGCACGGCCGCCGCGCCGAAGCGCAGCGCGGCGACGCGGTCGAAGGCGCTCGGGCTGCCGCCGCGCAGCAGGTGGCCGAGCACGACGCAGCGCGCATCCTTGCCCGTCAGCCGCGCCAGCGCGGCGCTGACCTGCTCGCCCATGCCGCCCAGGCGCTCGGCGTGGCCGGCTTCGGCGCCGCCCAGCAGCGCATGCACGCCGTCCCTGGGGTAGGCGCCTTCGGCGACGACGACGATGGAATAGGCCAGGCCGCGCGCGTCGCGCTGCGCCACCAGGCCGGCCACCGCCGCCAGGTCGAAGGGCAGCTCGGGCAGCAGGATGGCGTGGGCGCCGCCGGCCAGGCCGGCATGCAGCGCGATCCAGCCGGCATAACGGCCCATCACCTCGACGACGAACACGCGGTGGTGGCTGGCAGCCGTCGTGTGCAGGCGGTCGATGCACTCGCTCGCGAAGCCGACGGCGGTGTCGAAGCCGAAGGTCGTCACGGTACCGTCGAGATCGTTGTCGATGGTCTTGGGCACGCCGACGACGCACAGGCCCCGCTGCGCCAGCCGGTGGGCGATGGCGAGCGAGCCGTCCCCGCCCACGGCCACCAGTGCATCGACGCGCTCGCGGGCAAGGGCGTCCAGCAGGTCCTCGGAGCGGTCGAGCAGCGCGATGCTGCCATCGGCCTGCGCGGTCGGGAAGGCGAAGGGATCGCCCTTGTTGGTGGAGCCCAGCAACGTGCCGCCGAGGGCCGCGATGCCTTCGACGCGCTCGCGCGTCAGCGTGATGCAGCCACCCTGCGGGTAGCGCTCGGGCCGCAGCAGGCCGTCGTAGCCGTCGCGGATGCCGATGCAGTCCCAGCCCCGCTGCAGCGCCGCCCGCGTGACGGCGCAGATAACGGCGTTCAGGCCCGGCGCGTCGCCGCCGCCGGTGGTGATGGCGATGCGGCGGATGGGGCGGGTGTTGGCAGGGGGCATGGGTGCAAGTCTGCCACCCGCGGAGGCGGCGCCTACTTCAGGCGCTGCACCCAATAGACCAGCACCTCGGTGCGGGGCTCGATGTCGGTTGGGCTGTAGGTATAGGTCGGCACGACATTGATCGCATCCAGCGTGGCCAGGCCCGAGATGATGCGGCCGAAGACGGCATATCCAGGGTTGGCCGCGCTCTGGTAGTCCAGGCTGGCGTCGTCCTGCACGTTGAAGAAGAACTGGCTGGTCGCCGAGTCGGGGTCGCTGCGGCGGGCCATCGCGATCGTGCCGCGCAGGTTGGACAGCCCGTTGTTGCTCTCCAGCTTGATGGGCGCGTACAGCGGCGCCTTGGCGACCATGCCACTCGTGTAGCCGCCGCCCTGCACGACGAAGTCGCGGTCGACGCGGTGGATCAGCGTGCTCGTGTAGAAGCCCGCGGACACGTAGTTGTAGAAATTGGCCACCGTCTGCGGCGCATAGCTGTCGTAGAGCTCGACGACGATCTCGCCGCTGCTGGTCAGCATGCAGACCGTGCTCCACTTGCTGGCCGCCGATGCGGCGAGGCCGGCCTGGCTGCAAGACTGCGTGGGCGGGTCGGGGTTGGGATTGGGCTGCGGGTAGAGCGTGCCGCCACCACCCCCTCCGCCACCACCACCGCCACCACTGATGTCGATTTCGGCGCCACCGCCGCAAGCGCTCAGCAGCGCGGCCACACTGGCGGTGAGCAACAGGCCGGCGAGGCGGGCATGAAAGCGGCTGGGCAGGCGCATGGGCATCTCCGTGGATGGGAGTTCAACGCGATGTTTCCGGAGCTGTTGACCTGGCTTACAAGCGTTTACACGCGCTGGCTATAGTCCGCGCCGCTGCCCTGGGGCGGCGCGCCTTTCCACTCCTGCCGTACCTGCCATGCACGCCTTTCGCTCCCGCCGTCTTGCCCTCCTGCTCGCCCTGAGCGCCAGCCTCGGCCTCGCCGCCTGCGGTGGCGGCAGCAGCAGCTCGAGCACGTCCACGGACTACTCGGCCTATGGCTGGGCCAATGTGACGGCGCTGAAGATCGTCGACACCACGTTGGGCACCGGCACGCAGGCCGACACGACGAAGAACGTGTCCGTGAACTACACGGGCTATATCTACGACGTGCGAGTTGCCGACACCAAGGGCACGCAGTTCGACACCTCCGTCGGCAAGACACCACTGACGTTCACGCTTGGTACTGGCGCCGTCATCCCGGGCTTCGACCAGGGCGTCACCGGCATGAAGGTCGGCGGCAAGCGCACGATCACCATCCCGGCCACGCTGGCCTACGGCAGCACCGGCGCCGGCAACGGCACCATCCCGGCGAACGCCGCGTTGGTGTTCGACATCGAGCTGGTGAGCGTCAACAACTAACCGGTGACTTCGAGGTTGTCGATGAGCCGCGTGCCGCCCAGGCGCGCGGCGGCCAGCGCCACCAGCGGCTGGCCGTCGACGGCCTCGCCCAGATCGTGCTGGCGGCGCAGCGTGACGTAGTCAGGCGCCCAGCCGGCGTCGCGCAGGGCCTGCATCGCATCGGCTTCCATAACCGCCAGGTGGCGCTCGCCGGCCTGCCAGCGGGCGATCAGGGCCTTGAGCGTGCGCGAGAGGCGCAGGGCCTCGGCCTTCTCGGCCTCACTCAGATAGCCGTTGCGCGACGACAGCGCCAGGCCTTCGGTGCTGCGGCGGGTCTCGCCGCCATGGATGGCGATGGGCAGGGCCATCTGCGCCACCATGCGGCGCAGCACCATCAGCTGCTGGTAGTCCTTCTTGCCGAATACAGCCAGCGTCGGCTGCACGATGTTGAAGAGCTTGTGCACGACCGTGCAGACGCCGGTGAAGAAGCCCGGGCGGAAATGCCCCTCGAGGATGTCGGCCAGCTCGGCCGGCGGCATCACCTTGTAGCCCTGGGGCTCGGGGTAGAGCTCCTTCTCGCTCGGCGCGAAGACGAGGTCGCAGCCAGCGGCTTCCAGCAGCTCGCAGTCGCGCGCCAGCGTGCGCGGATAGGTGTCGAAGTCCTCGTGCGGCGCGAACTGCAGCCGGTTCACGAAGATGCTGGCGACGACGGCGCCGGCCGGGCCGACGAGTTCGCGCGCCTGCTTCACGAGCGCCAGATGGCCGTCATGCAGGTTGCCCATCGTCGGCACGAAGCCGCGCGAATGGTGGATGGCGAGGGCCTCGCGCAGTTCGTGGATGGTGTGGATGACTTGCATGTCAGTGGCGCCCGGCCGCCCGAAGCCGCTGACGCTCCCCATCTGGGGGCAGCGAGCGAAGTGAGCGTGGGGGCATTGTTGTCCTAGAACCCGTGCACCTCGTTGACCGGGAAGGTCCCGGCCTTGACCTCGTCCACATAGCCCTTCACGGCCGCCAGCACGGAATCCTTGCCGGCCATGAAGTCCTTGACGAAGCGGGGCTTGCGGCCCGGCGTGATGTTGAGCATGTCGTGCAGCACCAGCACCTGGCCCGAGCAGCCCACGCCGGCGCCGATGCCGATGACGGGCACCGGCGAGGCGGCAGTGATCTCGGCGGCCAGCGCGGCCGGCACCATCTCATAGAGCAGCATGGCGGCGCCGGCCTCGACGGCCTCCTGCGACTCGCGCTTCATGCGCGCGGCGCCGGCCTCGTCGCGGCCCTGCACCTTGAAGCCGCCCAGCGCGTTGACCGTCTGCGGCGTGAAGCCCAGATGCACGCAGACCGGGATGCCGCGCTCGCTCAGGAAGCGCACGGTCTCGGCCGTCCAGCCGCCGCCCTCGAGCTTGACCATGTGGGCGCCGGCCTTCACGAGGGCGGCCGAGCTCTTCCAGGCCTCTTCCTTGGACACGTGGTAGCTGTCGAAGGGCAGGTCGGCAATGATCCAGGCCCACTTGTGGCCGCGCGACACGCAGAAGGTGTGATAGACCATGTCCTCCAGGCTGACCGGCGCCGTCGAGCCGCGGCCCTGCAGCACATTGCCCAGCGAGTCGCCGATCAGCAGGATGTCCACGCCGGCCTCGTCCAGCAGGCTCGCGAAGGCCGCGTCATAGCAGGTCAGCATCGCGATCTTCTCGCCCGTGGCATGCATCTGCGCGAGGCGCGGCAGGGTCATCGGCTTGCGGTCCGTCATGAGGCTTCTCCGTATAAACCCTGAAGCACCACCCAGGGCGGCCGCAGTGTAGCGTTCGGGTCCCCGCCGAGAAGCTCCCAGCCACCATGACCCTGACCGAGTTGCGCTACATCGTCGCCGTCGCCCGCGAGCGCCATTTCGGCCGCGCGGCCGAGGCCTGCTTCGTGTCGCAGCCGACGCTGTCGGTCGCGATCAAGAAGCTGGAGGAGGAGCTGGACGTCAAGATCTTCGAGCGCGGCGGCAGCGAGGTCAGCGTCACGCCGCTGGGCGAGGAGATCGTGCGCCAGGCGCAGTCGGTCATCGAGCAGGCCGGCGCGATCAAGGAGATCGCCAAGCGCGGCAAGGACCCGCTGTCCGGCGCGCTGCGCCTGGGCATCATCTACACCATCGGCCCCTATCTGCTGCCCGAGCTGGTCAAGCACACCATCGAGCGCTATCCGCAGATGCCGCTGATGCTGCAGGAGAACTTCACCGTCAAGCTGCTGGAGATGCTGCGCACCGGCGAGCTGGACTGCGCCATCATGGCCGAGCCCTTTCCCGATGCGGGCCTGGCCACCGCGCGCCTGTACGACGAGCCCTTCGTCGTCGCGCTGCCGGCCACGCACGCGCTGGCCGGCCGCAAGGCCATCTCCGCCGAGGAACTCAAGCGCGAGACCATGCTGCTGCTGGGCACGGGCCACTGCTTCCGCGACCATGTGCTGGAGGTCTGCCCCGAGTTCGCGCGCTTCTCCAGCGACGCCGAGGGCATACGCCGCAGCTTCGAGGGCTCGTCGCTGGAGACCATCAAGCACATGGTGGCCTCGGGCATGGGCGTGACGGTGGTGCCGCAACTGTCGGTGCCGCGCGAGCCGTCGCCGCATCTGGCCTTCGTGCCCTTCAGCCAGCCCATCCCGACGCGGCGCGTCGTGCTCGCCTGGCGGCGCAGCTTCACGCGCTACGAGGCCATCGCTGCGCTGCGCAATGCGGTCTACGACTGCCAGCTCGACGGCGTCGAACGCCTGTCCTGAGCATCTGCGCCAGGTCTCGCAAAAACTGATGATGACGCCCCGCCGGGGGCTGCCGAGCATGCAGCCCTCGCCGCCTCAAGAGCGGCACAACCGGGGACCGTCACCATGAAGCCGCTCCGTCCCGCACTGCGCCGCTGGCCGATTTCACGGCCGCCAGCGACGCCGCCAGCAAGCAGGCCACCCTCGTCGCGCGCCTCGTGCAGGCCACGACGCTGGCCCGGGCCGATGCTCAAAGCCGTGGCCGGCCAGGCCGACCTCAGCGGCGGCACCGCCTCGGCGGCCGACGTGGCCAGGCAGGTGACGAGCGCCGTCATCGGCGCCCTGCCCGCCATCGCCGGCAAGACGGCCGAGAGCAGCGTCAGCGGACAACACGCCGGACGCGGCCGGCAACATCCACTACACCTCGGTCAACAGGCTCAGCCAGAGCAGCGGCTACAGCGCCGCCGGCACGAACCAGGCCTGGGCGGTCGGCGGCAGCTGCGCCCGCCGCGGCGACCTGCACTGGAACGGCACCGCCTGGGTGGCCTGCCAGCTGGGCGACCGCTTCACGGCCAGCGTGCGCGACGCCCAGGGCCGCGGCACCTACAACTTCTGCAGCGGCCTGGAGAAGGCCGCAGCGTGTGCAGCGCGCTGGACCTGGCCGGCCAGAGCATCGCGAGCACCTTCACGACATGGGCCCGCCCGGCGGCGCTTGATGATTTTGGCTATTGTTAGATTAGTTCTATTTAGAACCATCGCTCAATAGTTGTCATTAAGCTTTGCTTCTCTCTCAGCCCAACCCAGGAGCAGACATGACCGACAACCCCGCCAAGATCGAAGGCAAGTGCCCCTTCCACCATGCCGCCGGCAGCGGCACGACGAACCGGGACTGGTGGCCGAACCAGCTGCGCGTGGACCTGCTGAACCAGCATTCCAGCAAGTCCGACCCGCTGGGCGCCGGCTTCAACTACGCGGAGGAATTCGGCAAGCTCGACTACCGCGCGCTGAAGGCCGACCTCGTCAGGCTGATGACCGACACCCAGGACTGGTGGCCCGCCGACTTCGGCCACTACGGCCCGCAGATGGTGCGCATGGCCTGGCACGCGGCCGGCACCTACCGCACGCTGGACGGCCGCGGCGGCGGCGGGCGCGGCCAGCAGCGCTTCGCGCCGCTGAACTCCTGGCCCGACAACGTCAACATCGACAAGAGCCGGCGCCTGCTGTGGCCGATCAAGCAGAAGTACGGCCAGAAGATCTCCTGGGCCGACCTCTTCATCCTGGCCGGCAACGTCGCGCTGGAATCCATGGGCTTTCGCACCTTCGGCTTCGCCGGCGGCCGCGAGGACGTGTGGGAACCCGACCAGGACGTGAACTGGGGCGCCGAGACGAAATGGCTGGCCGACGACAAGCGCTTCAGCGGCGACCGTGAGCTGGACGCCAACCTCGCCGCCACCCACATGGGCCTGATCTATGTGAACCCCGAGGGGCCCAATGCCAGCGGCGACTACCTGGCCGCGGCCAAGGACATCCGCGCCACCTTCGGCCGCATGGCCATGGACGACGAGGAGATCGTCGCGCTGATCGCCGGCGGCCACACCTTCGGCAAGGCCCACGGCGCCGCGCCCGAGTCGCACAAGGGCCCCGAGCCCGAGGGCGCCGACATCGCCGCGCAGGGCCTGGGCTGGAACAGCGACTTCGGCAGCGGCCATGGCAAGGACACCATCTCCAGCGGCCTGGAGGTGACCTGGACCAAGACCCCGGCGCTGTGGAGCAACAACTTCTTCGAGAACCTGTTCAAGTACGAATGGGAGCTGACGAAGTCGCCCGCCGGCGCCAAGCAATGGGTGGCCAAGGATGCCGAGGACGTCATTCCCGACGCGCATGTGAAGGGCCTGTTCCACAAGCCCACGATGCTGACGACCGACCTGACGCTGCGCTTCGACCCCGAGTTCGGCAAGATCTCGCGGCGCTTCTTCGAGGATCCGCAGGCCTTCGCCGACGCGTTCGCCCGCGCCTGGTTCAAGCTGACCCACCGCGACATGGGCCCCAAGGCGCGCTACCTCGGCCCCGAGGTGCCCAAGGAAGACCTGCTCTGGCAGGACCCGCTGCCTGCCGCCACGCACCAGCCGGGCGCGGCCGACATCGCGGCGCTGAAGGCCGCCATCGCGGCCTCGGGCCTGAGCGTGGCCGAGCTCGTGTCGGTGGCCTGGGCCTCGGCCTCGACCTTCCGCGGCGGCGACAAGCGCGGCGGTGCCAACGGTGCACGCATCGCGCTGGCGCCGCAAAAGGACTGGACCGTCAACCGGCCCGTCGCGAAGGCCGTGGCCCGGCTGGCCGAGATCCAGCAGGCCTCGGGCAGGGCGTCCCTCGCCGACGTCATCGTGCTGGCCGGCAGCGTCGGCATCGAGCAGGCGGCCAGGGCCGCGGGCGTCGCGGTGGAGGTGCCGTTCACGCCGGGCCGCGTCGATGCCAGCCAGGACCAGACCGATGTCGAGTCCTTCGCCGTGCTCGAGCCGCTGGCCGATGGCTTCCGCAACTTCCGCAAGAGCGGCCTCGGCGCGCCCACCGAGGCGCTGCTGATCGACCGCGCCCAGCTGCTGACGCTGACCGCGCCCGAGTTGACCGTGCTGGTCGGCGGCCTGCGAGTGCTGGGCGCCAATGCCGACGGCAGCGCGCACGGGGTCTTCACCGACCGGCCCGGCACCCTCTCCAACGACTTCTTCGTCCACCTGCTGGACATGGGCACGGCCTGGCAGGCGGTGGACGGCGAGGCCGAGGTCTTCGAGGGCCGCGACCGCAGGAGCGGCGCCGTGAAGCACACGGCCACGCGGGCCGACCTCGTGTTCGGCTCCAACTCGGTGCTGCGCGCCTATGCCGAGGTCTATGCCAGCGCCGACGCGAAGGCGAAGTTCGTGCAGGACTTCGTCGCCGCCTGGACCAAGGTCATGAACCTCGACCGCTTCGACCTGAGCTGAAGGAGGACGCCATGGCAAGGACCCTGCAACACGGCCTCGGCTGGGCCATCTTCACCGGCGGCAACCTCGCCGCGCTGGCGGGGCTGCTCCAGGCCGAGCAGCTCGGCCACTGGCTGGCGCATTGAGGACGCGGGGCGGGGCGGGGCGACCCGCCCCGTCACGTCAACCTGAAAGCACCGACCGCCGCCGCGAGGCGCTCGGCCTGCTGCTTCAGCGCCTCGGCCGCGGCGGCGGATTCCTCCACCAGCGCCGCGTTCTGCTGAGTCAGCTGGTCGAGGTGGCCGACGGCCGTGCTGACCTCGACGATGCTGCCGCTCTGCTCGCTGCTGGCCGCGGCGATCTCCTGCATGATGCCCGTCACCTGGCCGACCGAGCCGACGATCTCCGTCATCGTCTCGCCGGCCTCGTGCACGAGGCGCGAGCCGCTCTCCACCCGCTCCACCGAGGCCGAGATCAGCGTCTTGATCTCCTTGGCCGCATCCGCCGAGCGCTGCGCCAGCGAGCGCACCTCCGAGGCCACGACCGCGAAGCCGCGCCCCTGCTCGCCGGCGCGCGCCGCCTCCACGGCCGCGTTCAGCGCGAGGATGTTGGTCTGGAAAGCGATGCCGTCGATGACGCCGATGATGTCGGCGATGCGGCTGGAGCTGGCGCTGATGTCCTGCATCGTGCTGACGACGCGCGACACCACGTCGCCGCCGCGCTGGGCCACGCTGGACGCCGCCGACACCAGCTGGTTGGCCTGGGCCGCGCGCTCGGCATTGAGCTTCACCGTGTCGGTCAGCTGCTCGGCCGAGCTGGAGGTCTGCTCCAGGCTGCTGGCCGTCTGCTCGGTGCGGGCCGACAGGTCCTGGTTGCCGACGGCGATCTCCTGCGAGGCCGTGCGCACCGACTCGCTGCTGTCGCGGATCTCGCGCAGCACGCCGCTGAGCTTCTCGACGAAGGTGTTGAAGCTGCGCGCGATCGCGGCCAGTTCGTCCTCGCCGGCCGTGCTGACGCGGCGCGTCAGGTCACCGTCGCCGGAGGCGATGTCCTGCATCACCTCGTCGAGCTGGGCCAGGCGGCGCAGCCGCTGCGCCACCAGGCCGCCGATGACCAGGCCGGCCAGCACCAGCACGATCGCTGCCGCCACCACCGAGCTGACCGCCAGGCTGCGCAGGCTGGCCAGCGCCTCGGACTTGTTCAGCGCGATGACCAGCACCCAGTCCGTGCCCCTGACCTCGGTGGCCAGCAGCTCGTGGGCCACACCGTCGATATCGGCGGGCTCCAGCCTGGCGCCCGCCGCCAGCTGGTGCAGCCGGTCCGGCGTCAGGCCCGTCACCACGTCCTTGGCCGGCGTGCCACCGCGCTTGAGGTCGGGGTGGGCGATGAAGTTGCCGTCCTTGTCGGTCAGGAAGGCGAAGCTGCTCGGCGTCGGCTTGATGGACTTGACGATGTTGACGACGTTGTCCAGGAACACGTCGCCCGCCGCGACCGCGGTGGTGTTGCCGCCCTCCTTCACGGCGACGGCGAAGGTCACCACCATGCGCTGCGTCGCCGCGTCCTTGTAGGGCGAGGTCAGCACCGGGCCGCTGGCGCCCGCGGCCTGCAGATACCAGGGCCGGCCGGTCGGGTCATAGCCCGGCGGCAGGTTCTGCGGCGCGTTGAACAGGATGCGCTTGTCGGCGAAGGCGACATAGCTGTTGTCGAAGCCGCCCGAATCGTGCGCCTGCACGAGGAACTTCGGCGCATCGGCCTCCGGCACGGCGGCCACCGGCGTCGTCGATTTGACGACCGCCGCCTTGGACGCCGCCCAGTCCGAGATTGCCTGGGCCTGGGCCTGGGCCAGGCCCAGCGTGTTCTTCTGCAGGTCGTCGAGCACCTGGCCGCGTGCGGTCAGGTAGTTCGCCACGGCCAGGGCCAGCAGGCCCAGGGCCATCGACAACACCGCCAGCGCGACCAACTGGGAACGCAGGGACTTGAACTTGGCAAGCATGGGGCCCCTCCTGTGCAGGGCCGCCGGGCACCGCGACGGCCTTCGGATGACACTCCCTGGCGCCGACTCTATCGACCGCCCGGCCCAGCGTCCACGCCCTGCGGGGGCGCCGGGAATCCGTTAGGCTCGGCCGTCTTCTTCAGGAGTGTTCATCCATGGCCAAGAAATCCGCCGCCCCCACGCTCGGCATCGGCATCAGCGAGAAGGACCGCGCCGCCATCGCCGCCGGCCTGTCCAAGCTGCTGGCCGAGACCTACACCCTCTACCTGACCACGCACAACTTCCACTGGAACGTGACCGGGCCGATGTTCAACAGCCTGCATGCGATGTTCATGGCCCAGTACACCGAGCTGTGGAACGCGGTCGACCCCATCGCCGAGCGCATCCGCTCGCTGGGCCATGCGGCCCCGGGCAGCTATGCCCAGTTCGCCAAGCTCAGCGGCCTGCCCGACGCGCCCGCCGAGCCGCCCAAGGCGATGAAGATGGTGGAGCTGCTGATGCTGGGCCACGAGGCCATCGCACGCACCGCCCGCTCCATCTTTCCGCTGCTCGACAAGGCCGGCGACGAGCCGAGCGCCGACCTGCTGACGCAGCGGCTGACCGTCCACGAACAAACCGCGTGGATGCTGCGCAGCCTGCTCGAAGAGTGATGAAGATCGCCGTCGTCACCTTCGACGGCTTCAACGAGCTCGACAGCTTCATCGCGCTCGGCCTGATCAACCGGCTGCACCACCTGGGCTGGCAGGCCGAGATCACGAGCCCGGGCGCCCAGGTCACGTCGATGAACGGCGTGACCGTGCAGGCCCAGCAGCCGCTGGAGTTCGCCAACGAGGCCGATGTCGTGCTGTTCGGCAGCGGCATCCACACCCGCGCCATCGCCACGGACGGCACGCTGCTGGACCGGCTGCGCCTGGACCCCTTGCGCCAGCTCATCGCCGGCCAGTGCTCGGGCACGCTGCTGATGGCCCGCCTCGGGCTGCTGGCCGACATGCCCGCCTGCACCGATTCGACGACCAAGCCTTGGGTCGTCGAGGCCGGCGTGCGCGTGCTGGAGGAGCCCTTCCACGCCCGCGGCCCCATCGCGACGGCCGGCGGCTGCCTGGCCTCGCAATACCTGGCCACCTGGGTCATGGCCCGCCGCGCCGGCCTCGATGCGGCGCGCGACGCGCTGCGCTACGCGGCGCCGGTGGGCGAGAAGGACGCCTATGTCGAGCGCGTGCTGGGTGTCGTCAAGCCTTTCTTGCAAGCGGCATGACGTCTTTCGCCGGCCGACCCGGCTCCGCTCGTGTCGGGTTTTGACCCCCTGTTGCAGCGCCAGCGACCGTTCGCCGCGTCATGCCACGGGCGGGGTCGTACAACCCTAGCCTGCGTGCGGACCGATTCGTGTCTGCCACGGGAGAAAGATCGATGAAAACCTATGCGCTTGTCGCCGCCATCGGCGTCGGCGTGCTCGCCACGGCACTGGCCAGGCCCACCGGCCTGCCGGCGGGCTGGCAACAGTCTGGTGACGCCCAGACCTGCGCAGGCCGCGTCGTGGCCGTGGACGGCGCGCCCAGCCCCCGGGCCTTCAGCATCGACTGCAAGCCCGGCACGTCGGGCTTCTCCAGCCTGATGCAACAGATCGCCGGCACCGACTACGCCGGCAAGCGCGTGCGCCTGAGCGCCGAGTTGCGCGCCGACCGGCTGGCAGCCTGGGGCGGTCTGTGGATGCGTGTGGACAGCGGCCAGCGCGTCGCGGCCTTCGACAATATGTACGAGCGACCGTTGCGCGGCAGCTTCGGCTGGCAACGGGCGGAAGTGGTGCTGGACGTGCCGGCCGACGCCACCGCGCTCAGCTTCGGCTTCCTGCTCAACGGCCCGGGTCAGTTGCAGGCGACGCATTTCCAGCTCGACATCGTGGCGCAGGACGTGGCCACCACCGGCGGCCCCGGCGCGCCCGTGCTGCCCCGCCAACCCAGCCACCTGACGCCTCCTTGAGCCGCGCCGAACACACGCTGGGCAGCGAGCTGGCCCAGGCCCTGAAGGAAGAGCAGCTGGGCTGGCAACGCACCGGCCCGCTGGCGACCGGCGTGCTGGTGTTCGGGTTGGACGGGCTCTGGATGCGCGAGTACGCGTTCTGGCCGCTGGCCCTGGGCCTCTGGCTGGGCTACGCCACCACCGACGGTCTGTGCGGGCTACTCGGCCGCCGCGCCGGCCCCGGGCCACGCGCCACGCTGATCGGGCTGCTGCTCGCGCTGCTGATAGGTGCGGCACTGGGATGGGCCGTCGAACAGGGCCTGCTGACCCAGCCCATGACGGCGGCGGAGCGCATCACCCGGGCGGGGTTGCACCTGAGCTTCGGCGCGCTGCTGCTGGTCCTGCCGCTGGTGCAGGGTCTGCGCCGGCTGCGCGCTGTGCGTCGCGTGGAGCAGGAGCGCGCACGGCTGCGGGCCGAGCTGCAGATGCTGCAGGCCCAGATCGAGCCGCACTTCCTGTTCAACACGCTGGCCACGCTGCGCAGCTTCGTACGCCAGGGCTCGGCGCGTGCGCTGCCGCTGCTCGACGCCGTCAGCGGCCTGCTGGCAACCACGCTGAGCCGCGTGCGGCAGGCAGACGAATCCACGCTGGGCCAGGAGTGTCAGATCGTCGAGCACTACCTCGCCATCATGGCATTGCGCCTGGGCGAGCGGCTGAGCTACCGCATCGACGTGGCCGCCGACCTGCACGCGCTGCCACTGCCGCCGCTGATGCTGCAGCCGCTGGTGGAAAACGCCATCCAGCACGGCATCGAGCCGAGCGAGCATGGCGGGGAGGTGCTGATGCAGGCCCAGCAGGTCGGCGGCCAGCTGCAACTGCGCGTCACCAACAGCGGCCAGGCACTGACCGGCGGCCCGCCCTCGGGCCACGGCCTGGCGCTGGCCAACCTGCGCCAGCGCCTGCAGGCGCTGCACGGCGATCAGGCCCGCCTGACCCTCGCCACCAACGCCCAGGGCCTCACCGAAGCCACACTGCTGCTGCCGCTGCCATGACCACCGCCCTCCTCGCCGACGACGAACCCCAGCTGCTCGACGAGCTGCGAGAACTGCTGGCCGAGGCCTGGCCCGAGCTGGACATCGTGGCGCTGGCCCGCAACGGCACCGAAGCACGCCGCCTGCTGGACAAGCTGCGACCCGACATCGCCTTCCTCGACATCCGCATGCCCGGCATTGACGGCCTCGCACTCGCCCAGCTCGTGCCAGCCGGCACCCGCCTCGTCTTCGTGACCGCGCATGCCGAGCACGCACTGGCGGCCTTCGAGCGGGCCGCGGTGGACTATCTGCACAAGCCCGTCACGCCCGCGCGCCTCGCGGCCACGGTGCAGCGCCTGCAAGCCGCGCAGCTGCCGCGCGCAGGGCTTCGCTTCCTGCAGGCCTGGACGGGCAACACGATGAAGCTGCTGGACGTGGACCAGCTCGCCGCGCTGCGCTCCGAGCAGCGCCACACGCGGGCGCTGAGCCAGGGTGGCGAGCAGCTGCTGCTGCGCACATCGCTGGGCGAACTGCAGCAGGCGCTGGACCCACAGCTGTTCTGGCAGATCCACCGCGGCTCGGTCGTCAACGCCCGCGCCATCGAGCGCATCGAGCGCCGCGACGACGGCGATCTGTGGGTGCATATGCGCGGCCTGGCCCAGGCCCTGCTCGTCAGCCGCGCGCATCGGGGGCGCTTCAAGGGGATGTAGCCGGCGGGCCGGCACGGATAATCGCGGGTTAGCCCGCCCAAAGAACTCCATGTCCGAACCCACCGCCAGCCGCATCGAGACGGAAGTCCGCCGCCGCCGCACCTTCGCCATCATCAGCCACCCTGACGCGGGCAAGACCACGCTGACGGAGAAGCTGCTGCTGTTCTCCGGCGCGATCCAGATCGCCGGCTCGGTGAAGGCGCGCAAGGCCAGCCGCCATGCGACCTCGGACTGGATGGAGATCGAAAAGCAGCGCGGCATCTCGGTGGCCTCGTCGGTCATGCAGATGGAATACCGCGACTGCGTCATCAACCTGCTGGACACCCCCGGCCACCAGGACTTCTCGGAAGACACCTACCGCGTGCTGACCGCCGTGGACGCGGCGCTGATGGTCATCGACGCGGCCAACGGCGTGGAGCCGCAGACGCGCCGCCTGCTGCAGGTCTGCCGCGCGCGCAACACGCCCATCCTGACTTTCGTCAACAAGATGGACCGCGAGGTGCAGGAGCCGCTGGCGCTGATGGACGAGATCGAGCGCGAGCTGGGCATGACGGTGGTGCCTTTCACGTGGCCGGTCGGTATGGGCAAGGCTTTCCACGGCGTGATGGACCTGCGCCAGAAGCGCATGCGCGTGTTCTCGCCCGGCGAGGACCGCGTGGCCGGCACCGAGGAGGTGCTGGAGGGCCTGGACAACCCGGCCTATGCCGAGCGCTTCGGCATGCAGTACGACAACGCCCAGGGCGAGATCGAGCTGGTGAGCGAGGCCGCGCCGGCCTTCGACCGCGAGCAGTTCCTCGTCGGAAAGCAGACGCCGATGTTCTTCGGTTCGGCCGTCAACAACTTCGGCGTGCAGGAGGTGCTGGACGC
Source organism: Roseateles saccharophilus (assembly GCF_004342485.1). Taxonomy (GTDB): domain Bacteria; phylum Pseudomonadota; class Gammaproteobacteria; order Burkholderiales; family Burkholderiaceae_C; genus Pelomonas; species Pelomonas saccharophila. The sequence continues at coordinate 156,907 of NZ_SMBU01000007.1, read as the reverse complement.
CTTGGTGGAGCTGGCCCCCGCGCCGGATGCGCGCCAGGCCATGCAGCGCACCGTGCAGCCCGAGGAGCCCAAGTTCAGCGGCGTCGTGTTCAAGATCCAGGCCAATATGGACCCGGCCCACCGCGACCGCATCGCTTTCCTGCGCGTGGCCTCGGGCCACTTCGAGCGCGGCATGCGGCTCAAGGTCGTGCGCTCGGGCAAGGAGCTGCGGCCCAACACGGTCGTGAGCTTCCTGAGCCAGCGCCGCGAGCTGCTGGACGAGGCCTTTGCCGGCGACATCATCGGCATCCCCAACCACGGCGTGCTGCAGCTGGGCGACACCATCACCGAGGGCGAGGCCCTGCAGTACACCGGCCTGCCCTTCTTCGCGCCCGAGATGTTCCGCTCGGTGGAAGTGGCCGACCCGCTGAAGACCAAGCAGCTGCGCGCCGGCCTGACCCAGCTCGGCGAGGAGGGCGCCATCCAGGTGTTCCGCCCCATCGCCGGCAGCGTGCTGCTGCTGGGCGCCGTGGGCCAGCTGCAGTTCGAGGTTGTGGCCCACCGGCTGGAGCACGAATACGGCTGCAAGGCCCGCATCATGCCCAGCCGCTTCCAGGTGGCGCGCTGGGTCACCTGCGACGACCCGGCCGAGCTCAAGCGCTTCATCGACGCCAATGACCACCGCATGGCCTACGACGCGGTGGACGCGCCGACCGTGCTGGTCGAGTACGCGCCCGAGCTGCGCGCCATCGAGGCCAACTGGCCCAAGATCAGGTTCCACGCGCTGCGCGAGCACGCGGGGCTGGTGTTCCAGCAACGGCTGGACGGTTGAACCTGGGTTGAGGCCCGCGCCGGGCCTTCAGAACTTCTTCGGCAGATCCTGGCTGGGCGCGTCGCCCGGCAGGGCCTTGGCCGGGCCACCCGCGCGCGCGGCATGCCGCGAGAGCAGCCGCCACGGCGTCACATCCGACTGCCAGAGGTCCACGACGAAGACCGCGGCCTGCCTGGCGCGCGGCTGCAGCACGAGGCTGGACAGCACCCGGCCGGGCGCTACCTCCTGCGCCAGCACGGCACGCACGGCATAGTCGCCGGCGCCGGGCCGCACCATCGCATCCACCCAGGCTTCGTAGGGCACCGGGCTGTCCGCGTGGGTGGCGGAGATCATGGAGAAGTCGTCGCCGAGCAGGCCTTCGAGCTGGCGCGCGTCATGGGCGCGGGCCGCCGCGAGCACGGACTCTTCGGCCTGCACGGCGGCCTGCACCAGCCGCGTCGGCAGCGGCGTGCCATGGTCGGCCGCCCCGGCCGGGGTGGCCAGGGCGAGCGCCGCGAGGCTTATTGCAGCTTGTTGGCGTAGTCCGTGTAGCACTTGCTATCGACCGCGGACAGGTTGCGCTGGATCAGGTAGTTACGACCGGCCAGCGTCTGGTTGTAGGACGAGCCGTTGGCGGCCGTCTGCTGGTGGCTGCCGAAGGTCCAGGCGCACTTGTCGGCGTTCTCGGCGCCGCTGGCGTCGTACCAGGCATTGGCCTGCGGGTCGCTCAGCGTCTCCTCCAGCTCGTGCGAGACGACCGAGGCCATGCCGTCCACGCCGGGGTTGCCGTTCGGGCTGATGGTCTGGGCCGCGCAGGAGCTCAGGCAGCGGTTGGCATTGCCGACGAAGCTGTACTTGACGACCTGGCCGGAGATCGTCGCCGAGGTGTGCCAGCCGCAGTACTGGTTGCAGAAGCCCGAGGACTCCGACACGTTGGTGGAGGTCAGCACGAAGTAGATCGCGTTGGGGTCGGCCGCGCCCTTTTTCGTGATGTAGCTCTGGACGATGGACTGCACACGCGAGTCGCTCAGCCGCGTGCCCTGGCTGCCGGTGTCCACGCCCTCGTTGTAGGTGCCCAGCAGGCCCGAGACGGCGCCGTTGGTCGAGCTGTAGCTCTTGGTGATGCCCAGATAGTTGGAGCCGCTCAGGCCGGCGATCAGGTCGCGGATGATCTGCTGGCCCGCCGGCGTGTCGCTGCCATTGGTCTGGTTCCAGTTGCCGTACCAGATCACGTGGACGTTGGGCTGGCCCGCCATCACGGGACCGCCGTGGTTGGTGATCGGCGACAGCGAGGTCGTGCCGCCCGCCGTGGGCGCCTCGTTGCTGGCACTGCCATCGTTGATGCGATGCTGCACATGCCGGTTCGGGTTCAGTTCGGAGTTCGACTGCGCCATGGCGGCGCCGGCGAGCATGGCGGCCGCTGCCAGCAGGCCGATTCGAGTTGATTGGTTCATGATGGATTTCCCTCAACGATAGTTGGTCGGTCTGCCACGGCCGTGGGTTTGGCCGAGGAGACCCGCAGGCTAGACAGCGGCCCGCCAGTCCAGCAGCGCAGAAACCCTGAACGGCGCCCCGCCAGACTGTCGCCGAGCTGTCTGCGCCCCGGCGGGTTAGCGAGGAGTGCGGGTTGGCCCTGAGGGGCTTGGAAACTGCGAGCATCCGGCCCGGGAGAACCACATGCAGATACACATCCTGCGCCGGCCTCTTGCGGCCGGCCTGCTCGCCGCCCTCGCCTTCACAAGCGCCCCGGCCGCGCCGCTGACACCCGCCGAGCTGCCCGCCGCCGCGCGCGACTGGCTGCCATGGGCGCTGCAGGGCCAGCCGCCACTAGGCTGCCCGGCGCCGCATGACGCGGCCGAGCCGGCCGTCTGCGTGTGGCCGGGCCGGCTGCAGCTCAGCGTCGGCGCGCGCGACGCGGGCTTCCGGCTCGAGATGCAGGTCTTCGGCGCGCCCGCGCGCGTGGCCCTGCCTGGCGAGGCGGGTGCCTGGCCGCAGGACGTGAAGGCCGGCGGCAAGGCCCTCGCCGTGGCCGAGTCCGGCGGCCACCCGGCCGTGTGGCTGCCGCCGGGCGCCCATGTCGTCGAGGGCCGCATCGCCTGGGGTGCGAAGGAGATGCCGCAGAACCTGGCCGTGCCGGCGGGCCTGGGTGCCATCGTCGTGACCAGCGACGGCGCGACGCAGAGCCGCGCGCCCGACGCCGAGGGGCGGCTGTGGCTGCGCGCCGTTGCCGGCCCGGCCGAGGCCAGCGACAGCCTGGACCTGAAGACCGTGCGCCTCGTCGACGACGATCTGCCGCTGGGCGTGACCAGCGCCTTCGAGCTGCGCGTGGCCGGCCGCGCCCGCGCGGTGGAGCTGCCGCGTGCGCTGCTGCCGGGCTTCGTCGCGATGCAGCTGGACAGCCCCCTGCCCGCGCGCCTGGCCGAGAACGGCCGCCTCGTCGTGCAGGCCCGGCCCGGCGCCTGGCACATCGAGCTGCAGGCGCGGCTGACGGCGCCGGTGCAGGCGCTGAAGCTGCCGCAGGGCGAGGGCGGAGAAGAGGTCTGGGTCGTCAAGGCCGAGCCGGCGCTGCGCCTGATCCGGCCCGAGGGCCCGGCCAGCGTGGACCCGCGCCAGATCGAGATGCCCGAGGCCTGGCGCGCGCTGCCGGCCTTTCGCCTGAAGCCCGGCGACACGCTGAAGCTGACCGAGCTGCAGCGCGGCAATGCCAGGCCGGCGCCGGATGCGCTGAAGCTGACGCGCCGGCTGTGGCTGGATTTCGACGGCGGGGGCCTTACCGCTAACGACCATTTCAGCGGACAGCTGTCGGCCAGCTCGCGGCTGACGATGGCCGCGCCGGGCCTGCTCGGCCGCGCGGCGCTGGCCGGCCAGGACCAACCCATCACCCGGCTGGCGCCCGACGGCCCGGCCGGCTTCGAGGTGCGCCGCAGCGGCGACGGCATCGCGGCCGACAGCCGCTGGCCGCGCGGGACGCTGCCGGCCAGCGGCTGGAGCGTACCCGTGGACCAGCTCGAGGCGACGCTGCAGCTGCCGCCCGGCTGGCGCCTGCTGCACGCCCAGGGCCCGAGCCGCGCCGATGGTGCCTGGGTGTCGATGTGGACGCTGTGGGACTTCTTCTTCGTGCTGCTGGCCGCCTTGGCCGCCTATCGGTTGCTGGGCTGGCGGGTGGGCCTGCTGCTCGGCGTGGCGCTGGCGCTGACCTGGCACACGCCGGGCAGCCCGCCCGCGGCGCTGTGGTTCGGGCTGCTGGCGCTGACGGCGCTGGCGCGCGTGCTGCCGGCCGGGCGGATGCAGACCGGCTTCGCGCGCGGCCGGCTCGCCGTGGCCGTGCTGATCGGCCTGGTGCTGCTGCCGTATGCGGTGCAGGAGGTGAGGCAGGCGATCTACCCGAGCCTGGAACGCGGGGGCATGGCGATGGCCGAGGAGCCCGTCGCCGCCCCTGCGGCCGTGGTCCTGCAGCAGAAGCGCATGGCCAGCGAGCTGCGCAGAAGCGCGCCGGCTGCGCCCTTGGTGCCGCCGCCCAAGTTTTCCGTGCCCTCCAGCAGCGACATGGACCGCGTGGACCCCACCGCCCGCGTGCAGACCGGCCCCGGCCTGCCGGCCTGGCAGTGGCGCGGCCACCATCTGAGCTGGAGCGGCCCCGTCACGCCTGCGCAGACGCTGAAGCTCTGGCTGCTGCCGCCCTGGGCCACGGCGCTGTTGAAGCTGCTCGGCCTGGCCCTGCTCGCGCTCGCGCTGGCGGCCGTGGCGGGGTGGCCACTGCCCCGCTTTCCCCGCCTGCCGCGCGGCGGTGCCGGTGCCGCCCTGGCCCTGCTGGCCGCCCTGGGCCTCGCACCCACACCCGGCGACGCGGCCACGCCAACCCCCATCAAGGCCGAGGACATGGGCGCGGCCTGGCCCAGCGACGCGCAGCTGCAGGCGCTGCGCGGCAAGCTCGCGACGCCGCCGGACTGCCTGCCACGCTGCGCCGAGCTCGCGCGCCTGCTCGTCAGCGCCCAGGGCCCGGCCGTGCAGCTGCGCGCCGAGGTGCATGCCCAGGCCCTGGTGGCCGTGCCGCTGCCCGGCCAGGGCAAGGGCTGGCAGCCGTCCAGCGTGCTGCTGGACGGCCAGCCGGCCGCGACGCGGCGCGACGACCAGGGGCGGCTCTGGGCCGCCGTGCCGGCCGGCGTGCACCAGCTCGTGCTGGCCGCCGACGTGGGCGATGCCAGCGGCCTGGACATCGCGCTGCCGCTGCCGCCGCGCGAACTGCAGACCGAGCTGCGCGGCTGGACGCTGGCTGGCCTGGACCCGCGCGGCCAGAGCAGCGGCGCGCTGACGCTGAGCCGCGAGGCCGCCACGGCCGGCGGCGCGCGCGCCGAAGACGCCGGCACGCAGCGCGACGCGCTGCCGCCGCTGGTGCGCGTGCAGCGCCGCCTGGAGCTGGGCCTGCGCTGGCAGGTCCAGACCCATATCGAGCGCGCCGCCCCCAGCCGCGCGCCGCTGCGCGTGCGCTGGGCCCTGCTGCCCGGCGAGGCCGTGGGCGATGCGCGCGTGACGGTGGAGGGCGGCATGGCCAGCCTGCAGCTGGGCGCCGAGGACGAGGCCGATGTGGCCAGCAGCCTGCAACCCGGCGCGGCGCTGACCCTGGCGGCCGGCCACGAGCCCAACCAGGTCGAGCAGTGGACGCTGGCCGCATCGACGCAATGGCATGCCGAGGCCAGCGGGCTGCCGCCGACGGCCCTGCAGCAGGGCGGCGAATGGCTGCCCGAGTGGCGGCCCTGGCCCGGCGAGACGCTGAAGCTGGCCGTGAAGAAGCCGGCCGGCGTCGACGGCCAGACGCTGACGCTGGACGGCGTGCAGACCCGCATCGAGCCCGGCGAGCGCAGCAGCGACGTGGCGCTGGAGCTGAAGCTGCGGGCCAGCCTCGGCGGCCCGCACACGCTGAAGCTGCCGGCCGGTGCCGAGCTGCTGGGCGTGAAGATCAATGGGGAGCCCCTGGCCCTGCAGCTGCGCGACGGCGCACTGACGCTGCCGCTGACGCCGGGCGCGCAGGCCGCCGAGATCCGCTGGCGGGTGCCCGAAGGCATGGGCGCGGGGTGGCGGCATGCCGGGCTGGCGCTGGGCCTGGGCGGCGTCAACGACAGCCTGACGCTGGCGGTGCCCGAGGACCGCATCGTGCTGGCCGTCGGCGGCCCGCTGATCGGGCCGGCCGTGCTGATCTGGGGCGCGCTGGCCGTGGCGCTGCTGCTGGCCTGGTGGGCGCCGCGCGGCGTGCCAGGCCTGATGGGCCGGCCGGCCTGGGTGCTGCTGGTGCTGGGTGTGGCGCCGGTGTCGCTGTGGGCTCTTGGCGTGCTGGCCGGCTGGTTCGGCGCGCTGGAAGCGCGGCGGCGCTGGGCCGGCCAGGGCTCGCGCGGCCTGCGCATCGCCGTGCAGCTGGGCCTGGTGCTGTTGACGCTGTGCGCCGTCGGCGCACTGCTGGACGTGCTGCGCACCGGCCTGCTGGGCTATCCGGACCTGCTCGTCGCCGGCCCGGATTCCAGCAGCCATCTGCTGAGCTGGATGGGCGACCGCTTCACCGAACACACGGCCGGCGCCTGGGTGCTGAGCGCGCCGCTGTGGCTCTACCGCGCGGCCATGCTGGCCTGGGCGCTGTGGCTGGCGGCCTCGCTGCTGCGCTGGGTGGGCTGGGCCTGGGCCGCCTTCAGCGCGGGCGAGGCCTGGCCGGGCAGGGCGGTGGTGATCGAATCTCGGCCGGAGGCGCCTCCACCGGCGGACCCGGCCTGACGGGCGGGCGGCGGCGCATCGCCGCCCGGGCAGCCTGTTTCAGCGGTTGGTCGAGTAATTGACCGGCAGCCAGTCGTAGCCCTTGCCGTCCGCGCGCAGGTGGCCGATGCCGGGGAAGCTGACGTGGGCCACGGCGACGTAGTAGCCGCCCTGGGCTGCGGCGGCGTAAGCCTTCTCGCGTGCGGGTGCAGCGGCCTTGGGGTCGGAGTCGAATTTGACGGTCACCGCGGGCTTGGGGAACTGCACCGCGGCGACATGCATCAGGTCGCCCCAGAACATGATCTTCTGGCCCTGGCTCTCGGCGACGTAGTTGCTGTGACCGGGCGTGTGGCCGTAGGCGGGGTAGGCCTTCACGCCGGGCACGATCTCGACGCCGGCCTGGCTGCCCTCGAAGGGCTTGAAACGGCCCGCGTCGGCAAAGCCCTTGACGATGGCAGCGATAGCCTTGCCACCGTCGCCGTTCTTCGCAACCTGCTCGGGCGCCAGCCAGAAGTCGCTGTCGCGCTTGTCCAGGCGCAGCGTCGCGTTCGGGAACACCGTCGCGGCCGCGCCGCCGATGTGGTCGCCGTGCATGTGCGTGATGACGATCTCGTCGACCTGCTCGGGCGCATAACCCGAGGCCTTGAGGTTGTCCAGCATGCGGCCGGCGGTCGGCCCGAACAGGCCGGCGGTGCCGGTGTCGACGAGCACGAGCTTGCCGCCGGTGTTGACGAGGTAGGCGTTGACCGAGGTCTCGAGCGGCAGGCCGAGATAGGCATGCTGCAGCGCGCGCACGGTGTTGGCCGCGGGCTGCTGCAGCAGCTTGTCCACGGGCAGGTCCAGCACGCCGTCGTTGAGGGCGGTGATCTCGAAGTCCCCCAGCTGCAGGCGATACCAGCCGGGCGCCTGGCCCTTGAGCTGGGGGCCGGCGGCCAGGGCGGTGCTGGCGCTGAAGGCCAGGGCGAGGGCAACGGAAAGCAGGCGCTTGGGCATCACGGGTCTCCGGGGGTTGGGGCAGCGGCGCAGCATATCGGCGAGCCGATTCCCTGGGTATGGGCCGGCCGATGCCGGCGCTCCTGTCTGCCGACTGGACAGCGGCCGCCCCCCGCATTGGCTGATCTCCGGACAGTGCCGGCCTTGCAGGCAGCAAAACCGCGGGTAAGCGCGCAAGGGTTTCCACCCGATCCGCCCCGTTCTGGCGCGGGCACGGCTTTTGCGCTTTGGCGCCTGGCATCCGACACGACATACACAACCAGGAGACAAGCCATGCCCCGACGCCATCCGGCGCGCTCGCGTCTGCATTTCGCCATCCTCGCCACGCTGGGCGCCACCGCCGCCCTGCCCGCGGCCGCGCAGACCGCGCCCGCCGCCGAGCCGCAGGTGACGACGCTCGAGGTCGTCAAGGTCACGGCGCGCAAGCGCGAGGAGTCGCTGCAGGACGTGCCGGTGGCCGTGACCGCGCTGACGGCCGAGCAGCTGGACCGGCTCGCGGTCAAGGACCTCGGCGACCTGCAGGGCCAGGTGCCCAACCTGACGATCTATGCCGCGCGCGGCAGCAACACGACGATCACGACCTTCATCCGCGGTGTCGGCCAGGCCGACCCGCTGTGGGGCGTGGACCCGGGCGTGGGCATCTACTTCGACGACGTCTACATCGCCCGCCCGCAGGGCGCGCTGCTGGACGTCTACGACGTGCAGCGCGTCGAGGTGCTGCGCGGCCCGCAGGGCACGCTGTACGGCAAGAACACGGTGGGCGGCGCGGTGAAGTACGTCTCCAAGCCGCTGCCGCAGAAGACCGAAGGGGCGGTGACGCTGGCGGTGGGCGACTACGGCCAGGTCACGGCCAAGGGCGCCGTGGGCACGGCCGCGGACGACGGCCAGCTGCGCCTGCGCCTGGCCGGCGCCAGCCTGAACCGCGACGGCTACGGCAAGAACCTGACCGATGGCAGCCCGGTCAGCGACCAGAACACGACCAGCGGGCGCTTCTCGGCCGGCTGGTTCCCGACGGGCTCGAGCTTCAACGCCCAGGTGTCGGTGGACCGCACCCAGGACGCCTCGCACATGCGCGGCTTCCAGCGCCTGGCCGTCAACAAGTTCGACCCCGCCAAGACGCCGCCCGGCGACAGCCGCTACGACATCGCCAGCGGCATGCCGAACGCGAATTCGACGAAGAGCGAGGGCGAGTCGCTGACACTGAACTGGGGCGTCAGCGAGGCCTGGGGCCTGAAGTACATCGCCGCCCACCGCGCCTCCGACACCAGCACGGCCATCGACTTCGACGGCCTGCCCGCCAAGATCGCCGACGTGCGCGCCGAGTACCACGACAGCTCGCAGAGCCACGAGCTGCAGGCCACCTACGAGGGCGCCAGCAGCTCCGGCGTCATCGGCCTGTACTACTTCGACGGCCGCGCCGGCGGCACGGTGCGCAACAACTTCTTCAACCTGAGCTTCGGCACCACCAACGGCACGGTCTACACCAAGGGCAAGGCCGTCTACGGCGACTGGAGCTGGCGCCTGACGCCGCAGTTCAGCGTCAGCACCGGCCTGCGCTACACCGACGAGAGCAAGCGCGCCGTGGTGCTGAACCAGGCCTTCGCGAACGACACCTTCAGCGGCGCGCCCCTCGCCACGCTGGCCAACTTCGACAGCTCGCGCTCCGTGACCAACACTTCGCCGCGCCTGTCGCTCGAGTACAAGGCCAGCAATGCCGTGAAGCTCTACACGACGGCCTCGCGGGGCTTCAAGAGCGGCGGCTACAACATCCGCGCCAACACGCTGGCCGTGCCGGCCTCGGGCCGCCCCTTCGACGACGAGAAGCTGGACTCGCTGGAAGTCGGCGCCAAGATGATCCTGGACGGCGGCCGGCTGGAGCTGAACACCGCCCTCTTCCACAACAACTACAAGAACGTGCAGCTGTCGGTGTTCACCAGCTACACCCAGGCCAACGGCCAGCCCGGCTTCTTCGGCGACTTCACCAACGCCGGCAAGGCCACGCTGCAGGGCGGCGAGCTCGAGTTCCTGTGGATGCCCACGACCGACTGGCGCATCAGCGGCAACCTGGCCGGCATCGACGCCAAGTACGACGAGTACATCGACCGCGGCGTCAACGTGGCCAGCCAGAAGAAGTTCACCAACACGCCCAAGTTCCAGGCCGGCCTCAACATCGAGAACAGCACCAAGCTGCCGCTGGGCCTGCTGCGCTCGCGCCTGGGCCTGACCTATCGCACCAAGGTCTACCCGACGACGGACCTGTCCGAGTCGCTCGCGCAGGACGCCTACGCCCTCGTCAACGCCGGCCTGATCTGGGAGAAGGACAGCCATCTGAGCTTCTTCCTGCAAGGCAGCAACCTGACCAACAAGGCCTACAAGACAGACGGCTACAACATCCCTGCCCTCGGCGTGCTGGATGCCTTCTACGGCCCGCCGCGCACGTTCACGCTCGGTGGGACGTACAAATTCTGATGGCGGGACCCACGCTGGCCTGGCCGCGGTACATTGCCGCGGCCATGCCGCTGTCCAAATCCCAGACACCCGCCCAGCACGACTTTCCGCAGGACGTCGACGGCCTGCTGCGCCTGGCCGCGCAGTCGATGTTCGACGTGCTGGCCCGGTCGACGGAAGGGATGATGGTCATCGGCCGCGACCACCGCGTCGTCTGGATCAGCGACGGCTACAAGCGCTTCCTGCCGGCGCTGGGCTTCAACGACGAGCACGAGTTCGTCGGCCGCCCGGTCGAGGACGTGGTGCCCAACACGCAGATGCTGCAGGTGCTGGAAACCGGCAAGCCGGTGCTCGTCGACCTGTTGACCAACAGGTCCGGCACCTTCCTCGTCAGCCGCCTGCCGCTGCGCAACGATGCGGGCGAGGTGGTCGGGGCGCTCGGCCTGGTGCTGCTGGACCATCCCGAGACGACGATGCAGCCGCTGATCAGCAAGTTCTCGCGGCTGCAGCAGGAGCTGGAGGACACGCGGCGCCAACTGGCCGCGCAGCGCCGGCCCAAGTACACCATCGCCAGCTTCATCGGCGCCAGCCCGGCGGCGCTCGAAGTCAAGCGCCAGGCCCGCCGCGTGGCGCAGACCGATTCCACCGTGCTGCTGCTCGGCGAGACCGGCACCGGCAAGGAGCTGATGGCCCATGCCATCCACTCCGCCTCGCGGCGCGCGCACCGGCCGCTGGTGGGCGTCAATATCGCCGCCGTGCCCGAGACCCTGCTGGAGGCCGAGTTCTTCGGCGTCGCGCCGGGCGCCTACACCGGCGCCGAGCGCAAGGGCCGCGACGGCAAGTTCAAGCTGGCCGACGGCGGCACCCTCTTCCTCGACGAGATCGGCGACATGCCGCTGGCGCTGCAGAGCAAGCTGCTGCGCGTGCTGCAGGAGCAAGAGGTGGAGCCGCTGGGCAGCAACACCGTCATGCGCGTGGACGTGCGCGTCATCGCGGCCACCAGCCGCGACCTGGCCGCAATGGTCGCCGCAGGCAGCTTCCGCGCCGACCTCTATTACCGCCTCAACGTGCTGCCCATCCGCGTGCCGGCGCTGCGCGAGCGCCTGGACGATATCGAGGCCCTGGCCGAGGCGCTGGGCGAGGACATCGCCCGCCGCAGCGGCATGCCGCAGAAGCTGCTGAGCCCCGACGCCATCGAATGGCTGATGCAGCAGCCCTGGCCGGGCAATATCCGCGAGCTGCGCAACACGCTGGAGCAGGTCAGCCTGATGAGCGACGACATGCAGCTGACGGCGGCGCATTTCCAGGGCGACGCGGCGGCACCGGCGCCTGCCGAGGCGCCCGCGCCGGCCACGGCCAGCGCCTTGACCGCCCAGGCCGTGGCGCCGCTGCCCGAGCTGATCGAGGCGCTGGAGCGCGACGCGATCCGCCGCGCGCTGCAGGCCACCGGCGGCAACCGCATGGCGGCGGCCCGGCTGCTGCAGATTTCGCGGGCGTCGTTGTACGAAAGACTGGCGAGATGGCCAGACCTGGAAGTCCAGGTTTCAAACAACGCCTGAATTTCGGACACTCGCACCGTCCCTAACGGCCAGAAACCTCGGGACAACCCGCAGAAAAACCGCCCCGGCGCCCCCTTCCCCGCCGGGCACGGCCCTTGCAAAAAGGGAAGACACCGTCTGCCGACAGAGCAGTGTGAAAAACGAACTTCAGGAGACAAGCCCATGCGCCCCATCACGTCCGTTGTGACGCGCCGCCTCGCGCTCGCCGCCGTCACGCTGGTCACCACCGGCCTCGCGCTGGCCGCCGGCAATGAAATCCGCATCGCCCACGTCTACAGCAAGACCGGCCCGCTGGAGGCCTATGGCAAGCAGACGCAGACCGGCTTCATGATGGGCCTGGACTACGCCACCGGCGGCACGATGACCGTGGCCGGCAAGAAGATCGTCGTCATCGAGAAGGACGACCAGGGCAAGCCCGACGTGGGCAAGAGCCTGCTGGCCGCCGCCTATGGCGACGACAAGGCCGACATCGCCGTCGGCCCCTCGTCCAGCGGCGTGGCCCTGGCCATGCTGCCGGTGGCCGAGGAGTACAAGAAGATCCTGCTCGTGGAGCCCGCCGTGGCCGACTCCATCACCGGCGACAAGTGGAACAAGTACATCTTCCGCACCGGCCGCAACTCCTCGCAGGACGCCATCGGCAACGCGGTGGCCTCGGACATCGCCGGCCTGAACATCGGCATCCTGGCCCAGGACTACGCCTTCGGCCGCGACGCCGTGAAGGCCTACAAGGAAGCGCTGAAGAAGGCCAGGATCGTCCACGAGGAATACCTGCCCACGCAGACGACCGATTTCACCGCCGGCATCCAGCGCCTGGTGGATGCGCTCAAGGACAAGCCCGGCCCCAAGGTCATCGCCGTCGTGTGGGCGGGTGCGACCACGCCCTTCGGCGCGCTGGCCGCGCTGGACCTGCAAAAGCGCTATGGCATCGCCGTCGGCTCGGGCGGCAACATCCTGCCGGCCATGGCCGCCTACAAGCAGTTCCCGGGCATGGAGGGTGCGACCTACTACTACTTCGGCATCCCGAAGAACCCGGTCAACGAGTGGCTGGTGTCCAACCACTACAAGCAGTGGAAGACCCCGCCCGACTTCTTCACGGCCGGCGGCATGAGCGCGGCCATCGCCCTGGTCGAAGCGCTGAAGAAGACCGGCGGCGACACGACGACCAACAAGCTCATCAAGACCATGGAAGGCATGAGCTTCGAGACGCCCAAGGGCCGGATGACCTTCCGCGCCGAGGACCACCAGGCCATGCAGTCCATGTACCACTTCAAGATCAAGGTGGACCCGGCCTTCCCCTGGGGCGTGCCGGAGCTGGTGCGGGAGATCAAGCCCGAAGAGATGAACGTGCCCATCCGCAACAAGCGCTGATTGCGGACGACGGCCCGTGCTCGAAACCAAGAACCTGACGATCCGCTTCGGCGGCCATGTGGCCGTCGACGGCGTGTCCTGCGCCTTCCAGCCCGGCACGCTGACGGCCATCGTCGGCCCCAATGGCGCGGGCAAGACGACCTATTTCAACCTGATCTCGGGCCAGCTGCCCGCGAGCAGCGGCGAGGTCTGGCTGGACGGCGAGAACCTGAGCGACCAGCCGGCCCCGGTGCGCACGCGCCGCGGCCTGGGCCGGGCCTTCCAGCTGACGCAGCTGTTCGCCCACCTGAGCGTGCTGGAGAACGTGCGCCTGGCCGTGCAAGCGCGGCATCGCAAGGGGCTGAAGCTGCTGTCGGTGTGGCTGTCGCACCGCGAGCTGATCGCCGAGGCGCGCACCATCCTCGAGCGCGTGCGCCTCGCCTCGCGCGCCGACGACCTCGCCGCCAGCCTGCCGCATGGCGACCAGCGCAAGCTCGAGGTGGCGATGCTGATCGCGCTCGACCCCAAGGTCTATCTCTTCGACGAACCGACGGCCGGCATGAGCGTGGACGAGGTGCCCGTGGTGCTGGACCTGATCCGCGCGCTGAAGGCCGAGAAGCGCCACACGCTGCTGCTGGTGGAACACAAGATGGACGTCGTGCGCGAGCTGGCCGACCGCATCATCGTGCTGCACCAGGGCCGGCTGGTGGCCGATGGCGACCCGGCGACGGTCATCGCTTCGCCCATCGTGCAAGAGGCCTACCTCGGAGTCGCCGCATGAACCTGCTGGAACTCCGCGGTGTCCATACCCACGTCGGCGCGTATCACATCCTGCACGGCGTGGACCTCGAGGTGCCGGCCGGCCAGGTGACCATGCTGCTAGGCCGCAACGGCGCCGGCAAGACCAGCACGCTGCGCACGCTGATGGGCCTGTGGACGGCCAGCCGTGGCACGGTGAGCTTCAAGGGCGAAGACATCACCCAGCTCGCCACGCCCGCTATCGCCGCGCGCGGCATCGCCTATGTACCGGAAACCATGGGCGTGTTCGGCGAGCTGACGGTGGCCGAGAACCTGCTGCTGGCGGCTCGTCGGGCCAGGAAGCTGGCCGAGTTGGACACGGCGCGGCTGGACTGGCTGTTCGGCTTCTTCCCGGCGCTGAAGACCTTCTGGGGCCATCCGGCCGGCAAGCTGTCGGGCGGCCAGAAGCAGATGCTGGCGATTGCCCGCGCGCTGATCGAGCCGCGCGAGCTGCTCGTCATCGACGAGCCCAGCAAGGGTCTGGCGCCGGCCATCGTGCTGAACCTGATCGAGGCGCTGCGATCGGTGAAGGCTGAGGCGGGGACGACGGTGCTGCTGGTGGAACAGAACTTCCGCGTCGCGGCGGAGCTGGGCGACCGGGTGGCGGTGATGGACGACGGCAAGGTCGTGCATCGCGGGGCGATGGCTGCGTTGATTGCAGATACGGAGTTGCAGCAGCGGCTGCTGGGGCTGTCGTTGGGGGCGCATCAATGAGTTCCATCCCCTGCTTGATGCCAGGGCCCGAGTCATTCGAGGCAGGCGCATGAAACTCGACCCCAAACCCTTGGCCCTCCTCGCCGCGCTGATGCTGCTGGCCCTGCCCCTCACCGGCAGCCCCAGCACCTGGCTCAACCTGACCCTGGCCGGCCTCGCCATGGGCCTCATCATCTTCGTCATCGCCTCCGGCCTGACCCTGGTGTTCGGCCTGATGGACGTGTTGAACTTCGGCCACGGCGTCTTCATCGCGCTGGGCGCCTTCATGGCCACCACCGTGCTCGCCGCCCTCGCCCCCTGGGCCAGCAGCGAAAGCGTCGCCGCCAACCTCAGCGCACTGGCCGCCGCCTGCCTCGCCGGCATGGCCATCGCCGCCGCCGTGGGCGTCGTCTTCGAGCGCGTCCTCGTCCGGCCCGTCTACGGCCAGCACCTGAAGCAGATCCTCATCACGATGGGCGGCATGATCATCGGCGAGGAGCTCATCAAGGCGAGCTGGGGCGCCCAGCTCATCCCGCTGCCCATGCCCGAGACGCTGCGCGGCATCTTCCTGGTCGGCGACGTGGCGGTCGAGAAGTTCCGCCTGCTGGCGATGGCCATCGGCATCGTCGTGCTGGTCGCGCTGCTGCTGGTGCTGAACCGCACCAAGATCGGCCTGCTGATCCGCGCCGGCGTGCAGGACCGCGAGATGGTCGAGGCCCTCGGCTACCGCATCCGGCGCCTCTTCGTCGGCGTCTTCGTCGCCGGCTCGGCGCTGGCCGGCCTGGGCGGCGTGCTGTGGGGCCTGGTGCAGCAGGGCGTCACGCCGCAGATCGGCGCCCAGGTCAACCTGCTGCTCTTCATCGTCATCATCATCGGCGGCCTGGGCTCCACCGTGGGCTGCCTGGTCGGCGCGCTGCTGGTGGGCCTGGTGGCCAACTACGCCGGCTTCATCGCCCCCAAGGCGGCGCTGTTCTCCAACATCGGGCTGATGGTCGCCATCCTGCTGTGGCGGCCCCAGGGCCTCTATCCGGTGGGAGCCAAGTGATGCGCGCGCTGCTGTCCCACGACCTGCCGCGCAGCCGCGTCCTGGCCGCGCTGCTGATCGCCTGCTTCATCGGCCTGCTCGGCGCGCCCTTCATCTTCCCCGGCACGCAGGCGCTGAACGTCGCGGCCAAGATCATCGTCTTCATCCTGCTCGTCGCCAGTTACGACCTGCTGCTGGGCTATACCGGCATCGTCAGCTTCGCGCACACGATGTTCGTCGGCATCGGTGCCTACGGCATCGCGATCGCATCGACGCGGCTGGGTTCGGACTGGGCGTCGCTCGCCATCGGCTTCGCCGCGGCCCTCGCGCTGAGCGCCGTGCTGGCACTGGCGATGGGCCTTGCCAGCCTGCGCGTGAAGGCCATCTTCTTCGCGATGATCACGCTGGCCGTGGCCTCGGCCTTCATGACGCTGGCGTCGCAGCTGAGCGACTTCACCGGCGGCGAGGACGGGCTGAACTTCCAGCTGCCCGAGATCCTGCGGCCCTCGACCGAGTTCATGGACGAGCCGCTGCTAGGCGTCACGCTGGACGGCCGGCTGCTGACCTATTACCTGCTGTTCGTCGCCGTGGCCGCGCTGATCCTGCTGCTGCTGCGCATCGTCAACTCGCCCTTCGGCCGCGTGCTGCAGGCCATCCGCGAGAACGAGTTCCGCGCCGAGGCCATCGGCTACCGGCCTGTCGTCTACCGCACCGGCGCCAACATCATCGCGGCCCTGCTGGCCTGCTGCGGCGGCGCACTGCTGGCGCTGTGGCTGCGCTACACCGGCCCGGAGACGGCGATGAGCATGGAGATCATGCTGGACCTGCTGCTCATCGTCGTCATCGGCGGCATGGGCTCCATCTACGGCGCCGTCATCGGCAGCGTGCTCTTCATCGTCGCGCAGAACTATCTGCAGGCGCTGCTGAAATGGGCCGGCAGCCTGGTGGAAGGCGTACCGATCGTCAGCACGCTGGTGTCGCCCGACCGCTGGCTGCTGTGGCTGGGCCTGCTGTTCGTGCTGGCCGTCTACCACTTCCCCGGCGGCATCGTCGGGCGGCTGCGGCTGGCGGCCTGGACGCGAGGGAGGAGGGTCAAAGCATGAGGTCCCGCTACGTCAACTGCCTGGGCCGCGAGCTGCACGTCACCGAATGGGGCGACGCAGGCGCGCCGACCGTCATCGCCTGGCATGGCCTGGCCCGCAGCGGCCGCGACTTCGACGACTTCGCCACGGCGCTCAGCGCACGCTGGCATGTCGTCTGCCCCGACACCCTGGGGCGCGGCCTGTCGCAATGGGCCGTGGACCCGGCACGCGAGTACTGCCTGGACTTCTACGTCGAGCAGGCCGAGGCCCTGCTGGACCAGCTCGGCCTGCAGAAGGTGCACTGGGTGGGCACGAGCATGGGCGGCGCCATCGGCACGCTGGGTGCGGCAACCCGGCTGCGCGGGCGCATCCGCCGCCTGGTGCTCAACGACAACGGCCCCGAGCTGGCCGCACCGGCGCTGGTGCGCATAAAAGCCTATGCCGGCCAGCCGCCAAGCTTCGCGACGGTGACCGAGCTGGAGGCCTATTTCCGCGAGATCTACGCCAGCTTCGGTCACCTGAGCGACACACAGTGGCGCCACCTGACGGAACACTCCCTGCGCCGCCTGCCCGACGGCCGCGTGACGACACACTACGACCCGGCGCTGGTGGCGCAGTTCGAGCACCACCCCGACGACTATCTGCTGTGGGAGGCCTGGGACCAGCTCGACCTGCCGGTGCTCTGCCTGCGCGGCGAAGACTCGACGCTGCTGACCGCCGAGACCGCCCAGGCCATGCGCGAGCGCGGCCCGCGTGCGGCTGTGGCGTTGATCCCCGGCTGCGGCCACGCGCCGGCCCTGAACACGCCGGAGCAGATCGGCCTGATCGAACGTTTCCTCGCCGCTGACGCCGCCACCCCGTGAATGCCCGTAAGCCGGCCCCGGGTCCCAGGGCCTAGAGTCGCGCAGCCAACCCCAAAGTCCATGAGCGAATTCATCCTCGAGACGCAAGACCTGACCAAGGAGTTCAAAGGCTTCACCGCCGTGGACTCGGTCAAGCTGCAGGTGCAGCGCGGCCACATCCACGCACTGCTGGGCCCCAACGGCGCCGGCAAGACCACCTGCTTCAACCTGCTGACCAAGTTCCTCACGCCCACGCGCGGCCGCATCGTGTTCGCGGGCCACGACATCACCGGCGAGAACTCGGCGCAGATCGCGCGGCGCGGCGTCATCCGCAGCTTCCAGATCTCGGCCGTCTTCCCCCACCTCACGGTGCTGGAGAACGTGCGCATCGGCCTGCAGCGCTTCACCGGCACGAGCTTCCATTTCTGGAGGGGCCTCACCGGCCTGAAGACGCTGGACGCCAAGGTGCTGGCGCTGCTGGAGCTGGTGGACCTGCGCGACATGGCCCAGCTCAAGGCCGGCGACCTGCCCTATGGCCGCAAGCGCGCCCTCGAGATCGCGGCGACGATGGCCATGGAGCCGCAGCTGATGCTGCTGGACGAGCCGACGCAGGGCATGGGCCACGAGGATGTAGACCGCGTAACCGCCCTCATCAAGCGCGTGGCCGAGGGCCGCACGGTGCTGATGGTGGAGCACAACATGAAGGTGGTGTCGAGCATCGCCGACCGCATCACCGTGCTGGCTCGTGGTGCCGTGCTGGCCGAAGGCGACTACGCCACGGTGTCCAGGCATCCGGCGGTGCTGGAGGCCTATATGGGCACCGAGGCGACCGAGCTGGCGGGGGCTCACTGACATGGCAACACCTGCCCTCGAAATCACCAACCTCCACGCCTGGTACGGCGAGAGCCACATCCTGCACGGCATCAAGCTCAGCGTGCAGCCGGGCCAAGTCGTCACGCTGCTGGGCCGCAACGGCGCGGGCCGCACGACGACGCTGCGCGCCATCATGGGCCTGACGGGCGCCCGCAAGGGCTCGATCAAGGTCCATGGCGACGAGACCGTCGGCCTGTCCACGCACCGCATCGCCAACCTGGGTCTGGGCTACTGCCCCGAGGAGCGCGGCATCTTCGCGAGCCTGACGACCGAGGAGAACCTGCGGCTGCCGCCGCTGCTGAAGGCCAGGCGCGGCAAGGTCATGAGCGAGACCGAGATCTACGCGATGTTCCCCAACCTCGCGGAGCGCCGCCACAGCCCCGGCACACGGCTGTCGGGCGGCGAGCAGCAGATGCTGGCCGTCGCGCGCATCCTGCGCACCGGCGCCGACATCCTGCTGCTGGACGAAATCTCCGAGGGCCTCGCACCCGTCATCGTCCAGGCCCTGGCACGCATGATCCGCGCGCTGAAGACCCAGGGCTTCACCATCGTCATGGTGGAGCAAAACTTCCGCTTCGCCGCGCCACTGGCCGACCACTTCATCGTCATCGAGCACGGCGAGGTCGTGCTGTCCTTCCCCGCAGCCGACCTGCCCGCCCACCAGGCCCAGCTGGACGAGCTGCTCAGCGTCTAACCCGCAACCACGCGGTCATCAACCACTGGAGACAACCATGAAGAAAACCCTGATCGCCGCCACCCTCGCCAGCTGCGGCTTGGCCGCCCACGCGCAGATCTCCGGCGACGTCATCAAGATCGGCTTCCTGACCGACATGTCCAGCGTGTATGCGGACATCGACGGCGCCGGCGGCGTCGAGGCCATCAAGATGGCCATCGCCGACATGAAGGGCATGGCCGCGGGCAAGAAGATCGAGTTCATCTTCGCGGACCACCAGAACAAGGCCGACGTCGCCTCCGCCAAGGCGCGCGAATGGATCGACACCCAGGGCCTGGACCTGCTGGTCGGCGGCACGAACTCCGGCGCCAACCTGGCCATGGCCACCGTGGCCGCCGAGAAGAAGAAGCCCTTCATCTCCATCGGCGCCGGCAGCTCCGCGCTGACCAACGCCAACTGCACGCCCTACACCATCCACTACGCCTACGACACCGTGGCCCTGGCCAACGGCACGGGCGCGGCGGTGACCAAAGGCGGCGGCAAGACCTGGTTCTTCCTGACCGCCGACTACGCCTTCGGCGCGGCCCTGCAGTCCGACACGGCCGCCGTCGTGGCCAAGAGCGGCGGCACGGTCAAGGGCAGCGTCAAGCACCCGCTGAACGCCAGCGACTTCTCCAGCTTCCTGCTGCAGGCCCAGAGCTCGGGCGCGCAGATCCTGGGCCTGGCCAATGCCGGCGGCGACACCATCAATGCGGTCAAGGCGGCCAACGAATTCGGCATCACCAAGAGCATGAAGCTCGCCGGCCTGCTGATGTTCATCAACGACATCCACTCCCTGGGCCTGAAGACGACCGAGGGCATGTACCTGACCGACTCATGGTACTGGAACCAGAGCCCCGAGGCCCGCGCCTGGAGCCGCCGCTTCTTCGAGAAGATGAAGCGCATGCCCTCCTCGCTGCAGGCCGCCGACTACTCGGCCGTGAGCCACTACCTGAAGGCCGTCGACGCCGCCAAGACCGACGACGCCGACAAGGTGCTGGCCAAGATGAAGGCCACGCCGATCAACGATTTCTACACCAAGGGCACGATCCGCAAGGAAGACGGCCGCGGTATCCACGACATGTTCCTGCTGCAGGTCAAGTCGCAGAAGGAGTCCACCGAGCCCTGGGACTACTTCAAGGTCGTGACCCGCATCCCGGGCGACGAGGCGTTCACCAAGCTGGCCGATTCCAAATGCCCTCTCGTCAAGAAGTGATCCTCTGAGGACGCTGCGCGATGACTGAGATCTTCGGTATTCCCCTGCCCGCCCTGCTCGGCCAGCTGCTGCTCGGCCTGGTCAACGGCTCGTTCTACGCGATGCTGTCTCTGGGCCTGGCGGTCATCTTCGGCATGCTCAACATCATCAACTTCGCCCATGGGGCGCTGTACATGATGGGGGCCTTCTTCGCCTGGATGGGGCTGGAATACCTGGGCCTGAACTACTGGTTCATGCTCGGTCTCGCGCCGCTGGCCGTCGGCCTCGTCGGCATCGTCATAGAGCGCACGATGCTGCAGTGGCTCTACAAGCTGGACCACCTCTACGGCCTGCTGCTGACCTTCGGCATCACGCTGGTCATCGAGGGCGTGTTCCGCTCGGTCTATGGCGTCTCGGGCCAGCCCTACTCGGTACCCGACCAGCTCACCGGCGCCACCAACCTCGGCTTCATGATCCTGCCCAACTACCGCGGCTGGGTGGTCGTGGCGTCGCTGGTGGTCTGCTTCGCGGTCTGGGCGCTGATCGAGAAGACCTCGCTCGGCGCCAAGCTGCGCGCCGGCACCGAGAACCCCAAGCTCGTGCAGGCCTTCGGCATCAACGTGCCGCGCATGGTGACGTTGACCTATGCCGGCGGCGTCGCGCTGGCGGCCTTCGCCGGCGTGCTGGCCGCGCCCATCCTGCAGGTGTCGGCGCTGATGGGGTCCAACCTCATCATCGTGGTCTTCGCCGTCGTCGTCATCGGCGGCATGGGCTCCATCCTCGGCTCCATCCTGACGGGCCTGGGCCTGGGCCTGGTGGAGGGGCTGACCAAGGTCTTCTACCCCGAGGCGTCCAACACGGTGGTGTTCGTCGTCATGGCCGTCGTGCTGCTCGTCCGACCGGCCGGCCTGTTCGGCAAAGAGAAATGAACAAGAAGCTCATCGGCTACATCGCCCTCTTCGTCGGCATCGGCCTGCTGCCGCTGTTCGGCGCCTATCCCGTCTTCGTGATGAAGGTGCTGTGCTTCGCGCTGTTCGCCTGCGCCTTCAACCTGTTGGTCGGCTTCACGGGCCTGCTGTCCTTCGGCCACGCGGCCTTCCTCGGCAC
This sequence comes from Roseateles saccharophilus, assembly GCF_004342485.1. Taxonomy (GTDB): domain Bacteria; phylum Pseudomonadota; class Gammaproteobacteria; order Burkholderiales; family Burkholderiaceae_C; genus Pelomonas; species Pelomonas saccharophila. Next base: position 135,705 of record NZ_SMBU01000007.1, on the reverse strand, counting down.
GGCCGCCTATGTGACCGGCCATGCGCTCAAGGTCTGGGGCCTGCCGACGCCGGTGGGCCTGCTCGCCGGCATGCTGGGCGCGGCCGGCGTGGGCCTGGTGTTCGGCCTGCTGGCCATCCGCCGCTCGGGCATCTACTTCTCGATGATCACGCTGGCCCTGGCGCAGATGCTGTACTTCTTCTTCCTGCAGGCGCCCTTCACCGGCGGCGAGGACGGCCTGCAGTCGGTGCCACGCGGCAGCTTCCTGGGCCTGAACCTCGAGAACGACCTGGTGCTGTTCTACGTCGTGCTCGGCATCTTCATCGCGGCCTTCTGGCTGATCTATCGCATCGTGCACTCGCCCTTCGGCCAGGTGCTGACCTCCATCCGCGAGAACGAGGCGCGCGCCACGTCGCTGGGCTATGACACGGCCCAGTTCAAGCTGCTGGCCTTCGTGCTGTCCGCCGGCCTGGCCGGCCTGGCCGGCGCCACCAAGACCCTGGTGCTGGGCTTCGCGACGCTGACCGACGCAATCTGGACCACCTCCGGCCTCGTCATCCTGATGACCCTGGTGGGCGGCATGGGCACGCTCGTCGGCCCGATGGTGGGCGCCCTGGTCATCATCGCGCTCGAGAACAAGATCGGCGACCTCGGCAACCTGCTGGCCGACCTGACCGGCGTGGCCTGGTTCCAGGGCCTGGGCGAATCGGTCAGCCTGGTCACCGGCCTGATCTTCATCGTCTGCGTGCTGGCCTTCAGGCGCGGGCTGGTGGGCGAGACGGTGGCACTGTGGGAGCGCTGGTCTTCGAAGCGCGCCGCCTGAAGACGAGCACATTGCCGGCCATCACCAGCACCAGGCCGGCCAGGGCCGGCGCCGTCCAGCGGTAGCCCTCGGCCCAGGCCGACACGTTCAGCGCGACGACCGGGAACAGCACCGTGCTGTAGGCGGCGCGCTCCGGCCCGAGGCGCCCGACCAGCGTCAGATAGGCCGTGAAGCCGATGACCGAGCCCGGGATGGCCAGGTAGAGCCAGGCGCCGACATAGCGGGCACTCGCGTCGAAGGCCAACGGCAGGCCGGCCAGCAGCGCATAGCCCGCCAGCAGGGCCGTGCCGACCGCCATGCCCCAGGCATTGGTCTGCACCGGTTTCAGCCCCTGGCCCTGCAGCGCGGCCGACAGCAGGTTGCCGGTGGAGAAGCACAGCGTGCCGCCCAGCGCCCAGGCCAGGCCGGCCAGGCTGGCTTGGCCGCCGCTGATCTCGGGCCAGAACAGCAGCACCAGGCCCGTCAGCCCCAGCGCGCCACCGGCCAGCACCTGAGGCGCGATGGTGCGACCGTGCACGACGCGCGCCAGCAGCGCGTTCCAAAGCGCCGCGCTGGAGAACACGACGGCGACGAGGCCGCTGGCCACCGTGCGGCTCGCGTTCAGGAAGCAGACGAAGTTCAGGCAGAACAGGCACAGGCCCTGGGCCAGCACCCAGACGAGCGCCCGGCCGCGCGGCACGACGAGTTGGCGCCGCCACAGCAACCAGGCGAACAGCAGCAGCGCCGCCAGGCCGAAGCGGTAGGCGATGGACAGCGCGATGGGCACGGGGCCCAGCTGCCACTTCAGCGCGATCCAGGTCGTGCCCCAGATCAGCACGACCAGCACATACAGGAATGCATTCATGCCGCCAGCATGGGGCTCCAAGCCGCCGCGCGATTGCATATTCCTGCGCTTCGTCGCCCCCACCACGGCAGGGGCAAGGCCGCCGGCCCTAGCATCGCGGCATGCTCGACCTGACCGCCGGCGCCACCGACCAGCAGCCCGTCTTCGACGTGCTGGGCCGCTCCAGCGCGCGCCGCGAGCGCGAGCTCGGGCTCGGTGACGGGCTGCGCCTGGTGCAGTGGCACAACCACGGCGGCCGCATGGACTACCGGCGCCCCGGCCACCACACGCTGTCGGTCTATCTGCAGGGCGGGCATGCCACCCACCTCGTCGAGACGCCGCGCGAGACCGGCCGCCCCGGCTGCCACTGCGTGCTGCCGGCCGAGCACGAATCGCGCTGGAACGTGGCCGGCCCGCTGCGCTTCGTGCACCTCTATCTGTCGGACGGCGCCTGGGCGGACCGCGTCGTGCGCCTGCTGGACGCCGAGCCACGGGCCATCACGCTGGAGCAGCGCATCTTCGGCGAAGACGCCGTGCTGGCCGCCTGGGCCCAGGACGTGGCCGCGCGCGACTGGCAGGCGCCGGACGAGCGCCTGCGCATCGACGCGCTTAGCCAGGCCGCGCTGGACCACCTGGTGCTGCAGGCCGCCAGGCCCCGCCAGCGCGAGCGGGCCGAACGGGCCGAACGGGCCGCCGCGGGCGGCCTGTCGGGCGCGGCGCGCCGGCGCGTGCTGGCCTGCGTCGACGCCCATCTGGACGGTGGCGAGCTCAGCCTGCCGCGGCTGGCCGCCGAGGCCCACCTGTCGGAGTTCCACTTCGCGCGCATGTTCCGCGCGTCGATGGGCTGCAGCGTTCACGACTGGGTGGCCGCGCGCCGGCTGGAGCGCGCCCGCACGCTGCTGCGCGACACGCGCCTGCCGCTGGCCGATATCGCCGCCGCCTGCGGCTATGCCGGCGCCAGCCACCTGAGCCAGCGCTTCAAGGCCGGCGTCGGCGTGACGCCCGGCGGCTACCGCGGCGCGCTCGGCGCGCGCTGATGCGCGTGGCTGCTGCCAGCACGTCGTCAGCAATCACGGCGAGTTAGGGGGCACATCGGGCAGCGCTGTGGCCCACTATCCACCTCATGTTCACGCCCGCCCGACTCCGCGTCGCCGCCGCCCTGCTTGCGTCGGTGCTCGGCTTCGTCGTGGCACTGACACTGCCCGCCAGCGGCCTGCTGCCGTAGCGCCTCCAGGCCCTGAACCTGGGGAATTTCTCCGTCCGCCAGGCCTGCCTTCCGTCCCTAAACTCCGCCCGCACTCTGTGAGGGATTCGGATGGCTTCCAGCATCGTGAAGGCCGCTGCTGCGGCGGTGGCCGTGGCCGGCGCGGCCGTGGCGGGGTATTTCGCCTGGCAGCACGCCAAGGCGCCCAGCCTGCCCAACAGCGCCGACATCGGCAGTGAGCAGGCGTTCGCGTTCACCGAGTGCCGCGCGCGGCTGTTCGACGGCTCGCCGGCCATCGCCGTCGTCTTCACGCAGCCGCTGGACGGCAAGCAGGACTTCGCCAAGCTGCTGACGGCCAGCGAGGGCGACGCGCCCAAGGTCAAGGACGACGGCAGCAGCGAGAAAAAGACAGCGCCGGCCGACGCCAGCTTCAAGCCCTTGGCCGCACGCTGGGTGCTGGCCGACAACCCGCGCGTGCTCTACCTGCCCTATGTCACGCCGGACCGCAGTTACCGCATTGCGCTGACGGCCGATATCGCGTCCCGCGGCGGCGCCAAGCTGGCCACGCCGCAGAGCTGCGAGGCCGTCAGCGAGGCCATGCCGCAGAGCTACTACTTCGCCAGCAAGGGCCTGGTGCTGCCGGCGGGCCAGAACGGCGGCCTGCCCATCGTCACCGTCAACACGCCCGAGGTGGACGTGCAGTTCCTGCGCATCAAGCCGGCCTCGCTGCCGGCCTTCCTGGAGCAGGTGGGCGGGCGGCGCGAGCGCAACGCCCAGGCCGGCGAGGACGACTGCGAGGGCGGCTGTTACTACGACGGCTACAGCGACAACCAGCGTCGCCTCAAGGGCACCGTGGGCGGCTGGGTGCTGGACGAGCTGCGCGCGATGAGCGACAGCGTCTACATCACCCGCTTCACGACCGACCCGCGCCCCAACCGCCGCAACGTCAGCTTCCTGCCCGTGGAGGGCATCAAGGAACTGCAGGAGCCCGGCATCTACATCGCGGTGATGAACACGCCCGGCCGCTTCGGCTGGGACTACCAGGTCACGCACTACTACGTCACCGACATCGGCCTGCACCTGCGCCGCCATGCCGCCCAGCTGGACGTGTTCACGACCTCGCTGAAGAGCGGCAAGGCGATGTCGGGCATCGAGCTGAGCCTGGTGGACGACGCCGGCAAGGTGCTAGCCCAGGCCCAGAGCGACGGCGACGGCCATGCGGTCTTCAACGGCAACAGCGACAAGGCCCGCGCGGTGCTGGCGCGGCGTGAGGGCAAGGAGATGTCCGTGCTGTCGCTGCGCGACGCCGCGCTGGATCTGACCGAGTTCGAGGCCACGGGCTACCCGTCGCGCAACAACAAGCTCTTCGTCTACGCCGGCCGCGACCTCTACCGGCCGGGCGAGAACTTCCAGCTCTCCGTGCTGGCGCGCGACGCCGACGGCAAGCCTCAGCCCAAGCCCCTGCCCATCACCATCACGGTCAAGAAGCCCGACGGCAGCAAGCTCGTCGAGCAGCTGGTTCAGCCCAACAAGGCGGGCACCGGCTACTACCAGCAGGGCATCACGCTGCCGGCCGATGCGCCCACCGGCGGCTGGACGGTCCAGGCCCGCATCGACCCCGGCGCCAAGGTGCCCGATGCGCAATGGGCCTTCAAGGTCGAGGAGTTCCTGCCCGAGCGCATGAAGCTCACGCTGACCGCCGCCGAAGGCCCGATGAGCGGCGACGGCGCGCTGCCGGTGCAGGTGCAGGGCGACTACCTCTACGGCGCGCCCGCTGCCGGCAACCGCTTGCAGGCCAGCGCCTACAGCGAACGGCTGCTGAACCCGCTGCCGCAGCAGCTGCCCGGCTTCATCTTCGGCACGCTGGACGACGACAAGGCCAAGAACCGCCAGGACCTGGAAGCCCAGGACCTCGACGAGCAGGGCCACGCCGAGATGACGCTGGCGCCCCAGCTCGCCGAACGCAAGTCGCCGATGAAGCTGCGCGCGGCCTTCAGCCTGCTAGAGAGCGGCGGCCGGCCGGTCGTGCGCGCGCTGGAGCGCGTGTGGTGGCCCGCGCCGGTGCTGGTGGGCGTGCGCCCGCTGTTCGACCGTAACGTGGCCGCCGAGGGCTCGCTCGCCGAGTTCGAGCTGGTGCGCGTGGACGCCAAGGGCCAGTTCAGGCCGGCCAAGGCGCTGGACCTGAAACTCGTCTACGAGGAGCGCCAGTGGTATTGGCGTTATGACGACGGCCGCGGCTGGAACTCCGGCTTCAACGTGAGCGAGGAGCTGGTGGAGGCGCGCACGCTGGCGCTGAACGCACGCACGAAGATCAGCCTGCCCGTGCGCTGGGGCCGCTACCGGCTGGAAGTCACCGACCCCGAGTCCAAGCTGACCACGCGCTACGCCTTCTATGCCGGCTACGGCGCGCAGGATGCCGACGATGTCGGCAACCGCCCCGACCGCGTGCAGCTCAAGCTGCAGGGCGCGCCCTTCAAGCCGGGCGACGTGGCCAAGCTCGCCATCAAGCCGCCGCACGACGGCGAGGCCATCGTCACGGTGGAAGGCGACCGCGTGCTGTGGGCCAGGCGCATCGGCGTGAAGGCCTCGGGCACCGACCTGGAGATCCCGATTTCGAGCGACGCCGCCTGGGCGCGGCACGACCTCTACGTCACCGTCGCCGCCTTCCGCCCCGGCAGCGAGGGCGACCGCGTAACGCCGGCCCGCGCGCTGGGCCTGGTGCACCTGCCGCTGAACCGCGAAGACCGCAAGCCGAAAGTGACACTGACCGCGCCGGCCAAGGCCGTGCCGTCCACGCCGCTGACCGTGGGCGTCAAGGTCCCCGCGCTGGCCGGCAAGGCGGCCATCGTCACCGTCAGCGCGGTGGACGTGGGCATCCTGAACATCACCAACTTCAAGACGCCCGACCCGCAGGACTTCTTCTTCGGCAAGCACCGGTTTGGCGCCGACATGCTGGACCTCTACGGCCGCCTCATCGAGAAGATGGAGGGCAATGCGGCCAAGCAGCGCTTCGGCGGCGATGCGGGCAAGCGCGATTCGCAGTCCATGCCGCGCAAGCTGCTGCTGGTGGACCTGTTCAGCGGCCCCGTGGCGCTGGACGCCAAAGGCGAAGCCACCATCAACCTGAAGCTGCCCGACTTCAACGGCACGCTGCGCGTGATGGCCGTGGTCAGCAGCGCCGACAGCTATGCGTCGGCGCAGGCCGAGACCGTCGTCGCCGCGCCGCTGGTGGCCGAGCTGAACATGCCGCGCTTCGTGTCGCCCGGCGACAAAGCCACCATCGCGCTCGACGTGACCAACCTCAGCGGCGCGCCGCAGGAGGTCAAGGTGGCCGTGTCTTCCAGCGGGCCCGTGCGCATCACCGGTTCGACCGAGCCGGTCAAGCTCGCCGACAAGCAGCGCCAGATCCTGCGCTTCCAGGCCGAGGCACTGGACGCCTACGGCCTGGCGCCCATCGAGGTCAAGGTCGGCGCCGGGGCCCTGAGCCTGACGCGCCAGGCCGCGCTGCAGGTGCAGCCCGTCACGCCGCTGACGCGCGAGAGCCGCCGACTGCGCCTGGAGCCCGGCGCCACGCAGGCGCTGGACAAGGCCCTGCTGGACGCCTACTGGGCCGGCTCGGCCAGCGTGGCGCTGACCGTCTCCAACACGCCGCCCATCGACATCAAGGATCAGGTGCAGGGCCTGCTGATGTACCCCTACGGCTGCCTGGAGCAGACCACCTCCAGCGCCTACCCCCTGGTCTTCATCGACGACGAGGCCGCCAAGCGCTGGGGCATGACGCCGGTGCCGCGCGAGGAGCGCGCCAAGCGGCTGGACAGCGCCTTCGCCCGCCTGGCCGGCATGCAGCAGCCCAAGGGCGGCTACGGCCTGTGGGCGGCCAGCAGCCCCTACGAAGCCTGGCTGAGCGCCTACGTCACCGGCTTCCTGCAGGACGCGCGCGACGCCGGCTTCGCCGTGCCCGAGGCCATGCTGAAGCGCTCGCTGGACAACCTGCTGGAGCAGTTCCAGCGCAGCCCCGCCCAGCAGACCGTGCCACCCAAGGCCCCCAGGCGCGACGACAAGGGCCACCTCAGCGACTACCGCGACGCCGAGCTGCTGCGCATCGCCCACCAGCGCTTTGCCGAGGCCGCGCACGCCGGCTACATCCTGGCCCGCGAGCAGAAGGCGCCGCTGGCCACGCTGCGCACGCTGCACGACCAGTACCGCGCCAATGCGCTGTCGCCGCTGCCGCTGGTGCAGCTCAGCCTGGCGCTGAAAGCCATGGGCGACGAGCCCCGCGCCAAGGTGGCGCTCGACGACGCGATGGCCCGCGGCTACGGCTACCAGCCCGAAGACCTGGGCAACACTTGGTGGGGCCAGTGGCTGGGCGACTACGGCTCGCGCGTGCGCGACCGGGCGCTGGCCTATGCGCTGCTGCTGCGCCACAAGGTGCAGCACGAGCGCCGCGAGAACCTGCTGTTCGACCTGTCCGACGACTTCAGCCGCCGCAACTACTACTCCACGCAGGAGCGCCTGGCCCTGTTCCTGGCCGTGCAGGCCGCGGGCGCCACCAAGGACGACAGCTGGAAGACTGCCGTCACCGTCGGCGCCAAGGCCGAGCCCTGGACCGGCAACGGCGTGGGCCAGCAGAGCTTTGCGGCCGCGCAGCTCAAGTCAGGCATTGCGCTGAAGAACGACGGCAGCGCACCGCTCTTCGTCGACATCACCGCCCAGGGCTATCCCGTCAAGCCGCCGGCGCCCAGCAGCGACCGCATCTCGGTGGAGCGCGCGATGTTCACGACCGACGGCAAGCCCGTGACGGCGCGCCAGTTCAGCACCGGCGAGATGTTCGTCGTGCGCTTGCGCGTGAAGGCCAGCCAGGCCATCAAGGACGGCCTGGTCGTGGACCGCATCCCGGCCGGCTTCGAGATCGAGAACCTCAACCTCAGCCAGGGCCCCCAGGCCGGCGAGTTCACGGTGGAGGGCGTCAACGTGGCCCAGGCGAATGCGAACGAGCGCATCGTGCACACCGAATACCGCGACGACCGCTTCGTGGCCGCGGCCCAGCTGGGGCAGCCGCTGGAGATGTTCTACCTGGTGCGGGCGGTGACGCCGGGGCGCTATGTGGTGCCGGCGACTTTTGCGGAGGATATGTATCGGCCGGAGGTGAGGGGGATTGGGAAGGGGGAGGGGGAGATCAACGTGGTGGACAAGAAGTGAGCTCGCCAAGGCCGACCCTCTTACCATCCGCACGATGGGCCCATGCCCTGAGGAGTGATTCATGACAGCGATCGAAGCCCAATTGATCGAGCGGCTGAAGAAGCTGCCACCGAACCGCGTCGCCGAGGTCATGGATTTCGTCGACTTCCTGACCGCGCGCGAGGAACGCGCCGCGGCCGCGCAGCGCCTCACCGCTGGCCTGGCGAGGCTGGATGGGCTGGAGCTGCCGCCCGTCAGCGACGACGAGGTCGAAGCCGAGATCCAGGCGGCGCGCGCAAAGGCGCAGCCCCCAAGGCGCCTGAGCGGCGGCAGGCATCGTGCGGCTATTGCTCGACACAAATCTGCTCGTCTCGGGCGTCATCGCAGGCGGGCTGCCTCGGCGCTTGCTGTTGAGCGCCTTGGCGGGCGATTTCGAGCTTTGCACCAGCGAGGTGTTGCTGGCTGAGTTGCTCGACCTGCTCAATCGGCCCAAATTCGCGGCTCGGCTCGAACAGGTTGGGCTAACCGCGCAAGCCGTCGTCGACAACCTGCGCCGGATCGCCCTCGTCGTCACGCCTGCCGAAACGCCGAGCGTTGTGCCCAGCGCACCCCGATGACGATCATGTCCTCGCTGCGGCCTTGGCGGGCACGGTGGAATTGATCGCGACGGGCGACCGGCGCGACTTGTTGCCACTGGGGAGTTATCAGGGCATCCCGATCGTCGATGCAAGAAGGGCGGTGGAAGTGCTGGAGACAGGATGGCCGCAACTTGATATTTGAGACCCGGATTTCTGCGGAAGTTCAAACCAGGTGGGTCGGGGTGAACGGAGCAACTCCCAACAAACCATGCCGACCCAGCTGCTGCGGTCCTCAGAAGACTGGCGCGCCATCCGGAATACGCTGCACCTGTTGACCGTGCCGGACATGCGCAAGCCCATCAAGGAAGGCGTGGCCGAGTCCGTGGATCATTGCGCGACTGAGCCCGGCTGGCGAGCTAGCGACTGCGCCAGCTTCAGCAGCTGAAGGCGACACACAATCCCCCATGGCCAAACCCGCTCCCAAACTCAGCCCCGAAGAAATCAAGCGCGTGATCGCCACCGCTTGGGATGACCGGCCGCCCTATGACAAGGTGATGCTGGAGCACGGCATCGGCCACGGCCAGTTGGTGGCCCTGCTGAAGCGCGAGCTGACGCCGGCGGCCTACAGGCTGTGGGCGGCCAAGGGCAAGGCCGCCAAGGGCCCCACCAAGCGCTCGACCTGGCCTCACGGACGCTGAACGGTGCGTATCGCCCCCGCTTTTTTTGCCTCGCTCGCCTTGCTTGCCGCTGCCGGTGAAGCCATCGCCGCCCCGCTGCCTCCGGCCGCCCGCGCCGAGGTCAACGCCCTGCTGAACCGCCTGCAGGCCTCCGGCTGCGAGTTCAACCGCAACGGCAGCTGGTACACCGGCGCCGAGGCCAAGGCGCACCTGCTGAAGAAGCTGGACTACCTGGAGGGGAAGGACATGGTGCAGACCCCCGAGCAGTTCATCGAGCGCGGCGCGTCCGACAGCAGCATGAGCGGCAAGCCCTATCTCGTGCGCTGCGCGGGCAGCAAGGCACCGGTGGAGAGTGCGCAGTGGCTGAAGGCCGAGCTGCAGACGGTGCGAGCGATGCGGGCCGCGTCCAGCCCGCGCTGAACAATTCGCGCCGCATTTGCTTGCCACGGCTTTCTTGAGTTTGTGTAATCGTTCGATTACAGTTCGCCGATGACGTACACCGTGAGGCGGCTCGAGCCCTTCTCGGACTGGCTCAGGGGCCTGAAGGATGGCCTCGTCAGGCAGTCTCATCAAGCGGCTGCGCAAGGTGCAACTGGGCAATCTCGGCGACATGGAAGCTGTTGGCGAAGGGGTGTACGAGATGCGCGCGCACTTCGGTCCGGGCTGGCGCATGTACTACGTCCTGCGGGGCAACACGCTGATCGTCATGCTGGGCGGTGGCGACAAGTCGATGCAGCTTGCCGACATCAGCCGGGCCATCAAGCTGGCCCGCTCCCTGGAGGATTGAACGATGACCCAGAAGATCAAGGTTTCCGAGCTGCCCGAGTTCGATGCCGCCGAGTACCTGAACAGCGAAGGAGAACTGGCGGCCTACCTCACGGCGGTTCTGGAAGAGAACGATCCGGCGCTGCTGGCTGCCGCGCTCGGCGATATCGCCCGCGCTCGCGGCATGACGCAGATCGCCAAGGAATCGGGCATCACGCGTGAGGCGCTGTACAAGGCGCTCCGGCCCGGCAGCGAGCCGCGCTTTGACACGGTGAGCCGCGTCTGCGCGGCGCTCGGCGTGCGCCTGGTGGCCCAACCCATGCATCCGGCCTGAGTGCCGACAGCACAAACGACGGGCATGCCAAGCCCTCGCCGCCTGCGCCGCTTCGAACTCACCCTCGCCGCGCTGCTGCTGGCCGTCCTCGCGCTGGACTTCGCCTTCCCGCTGCCCCGGCCCGCGGCCGACTCCCCCACGCTGACCGTGCTGGCCGCCGACGGCACGCCGCTGCGCAGCTGGGCGAGCGAGGACGGCGCGCAGCGCCAGCCGACGACGCCCGAGGCCGTGTCGCCGCGCTACCTGGAGGCGCTGCTGCACTACGAGGACCGCTGGTTCCGCTGGCACCCGGGCGTGAACCCGGTGGCGCTGGCGCGCGCGGCCTGGCAGTGGGCGCGGCATGGGCGCATCGTGTCGGGCGGGTCCACGCTGACGATGCAGGTCGCGCGGCTGGTGGACGACAAAGCCGCCGGCCGCAGCGTGCCGGCCAAGCTGCGCCAGATCGCCCGCGCGCTGCAGCTCGAACTCCACTGCAGCAAGCGCGAGATCCTGACCCTCTACCTGAACCTCGCACCGATGGGCGGGCCGCTGGAGGGCGTGGAGACGGCCAGCCGCGCCTACCTCGGCAAGGGCGCGGCCGAGCTGTCGCCCGCGGAGGCTGCGCTGCTCGTCGCGCTGCCGCAGTCGCCCACCCGGCTGCGCCCCGACCGTGCCGTGCAGGCCGCCCAGGCCGCGCGCGACAAGGTGCTGACGCGCATGCAGACCCTGCACGTCTGGCCCGCCGCCGAGGTGGCCGACGCCAAGCTGGAGCGCGTCTTCGCGCCGCCGCTGCGCGCCCGCTGGCTGGCCCCGCTGGCGGCCGAGCGGCTGCGCCAGCAGGCCCGCCGCGAGGGCAAATCGGAAGCCGTCATCCAGACGACGCTGGACGCCGGCCTGCAGGCCCGCCTGGAGCAGCTGCTGACCGACCGGCTGAACACGCTGCCCGAGGCCAATTCGATGGCGGCCCTCGTCGTCGACAACCGCACGCTGGAGGTGCGCGGCTATGTCGGCTCGGCCGACTTCGGCGATGCGCGCCGCGGCTCCCACGTCGACATGGTGCGCGCCCAGCGTTCGCCGGGCTCGACGCTCAAGCCCTTCCTCTACGGCATGGCGCTGGACGAGGGCCTGATCCATTCCGAGAGCCTGCTCATCGACGCGCCGCAGAACTTCGGCGGCTATGCGCCTGGCAACTTCCAGGCGGATTTCTCGGGGCCGGTCAGCGTGTCCGAGGCGCTGCAGCGCTCGCTGAACGTGCCCGCCGTGGACCTGCTGGACCGCCTCGGCCCCGAGCGCTTCGCCGGCCGGCTGCGCCACGCGGGCCTGCGGCTGCGCATGCCGGCCAACGCGGCGCCCAACCTCAGCCTCATCCTCGGCGGCGGCAGCACCTCGCTGGAGGAGCTGGTCGGCGCCTACACGGCGCTGGCCCGGGGCGGTCTCGCCGGCCGGCCGCGCCTCACGCCCGAGGCGCCCGCCCAGGAGGTGCGGCTGATGAGCGAGGGCGCCGCCTTCATCGTGCGCGAGATCCTGGAGAACGGCGGCCGGCCCGGCAGCCCGTTCCGCGAAAGCAACCAGCGCGTGGCCTGGAAGACCGGCACCAGCTTCGGCTTCCGGGACGCCTGGGCCCTGGGCGTGACGGACCGCTACACCTTCGGCGTCTGGGTCGGCCGGCCCGACGGCACGCCCAACCCCGGCCATTTCGGCGCCAACACCTCGGCGCCGCTGCTGCGCGACATCGCCGCGGCCCTGGGCCCGGCCGAGGCCAGGCAACAACTGGCCCCGCGCCGCCAGCCCGGCAGCGTGCGCGCCGTCGCCATCTGCTGGCCGCTGGGCCTGGCCGAGGCCGCAACCCGGCCCGACCACTGCCTACAGCGCCGCACCGCCTGGACGCTGGACGGCGCCGCGCCGCCGACGCTGCCGGACCGGCTGCAGCCCGGCGGCCTCGTCGAGGCCGCGTGGACCCAGGGCAAGACACGCGTGCGCCCCGACTGCGCCGCCAGCGCAACGCCCGTCGAGGCCCTGCGCTGGCCCACGCTGCTCGGGCCTTTTCTGGATGCCACCCAGCTCGACCCCGTCGAGCGCCTGCCCTGGGCTGCCGGCTGCGCGCCGCGCACCGCGACGTCGCAGGCCCTGCGCATCGTCGGCCTGGAGCCCGGCACCGTGCTGCGCCCCGCGCCGGGGCAGCGCGACGTGACGCTGCGCCTGCAGGCCATCGGCGCACAGCAAGGCGTCAACTGGCTGCTCGACGGCCAGCTCGTTGGCAGCAACGACAAAGCCGGCGCGCTGCAGCTGCTGACGCTGCAACAGGCCGGCGCCCACGCGCTGACGGCGCTGGACGGACGCGGCCGATGGGCGCGCGTGGCCTTCTCGCTGCAGGCCGGGGCGCCGCCCCGAGCGAGCAAAACTGCCGCGCAAGCGCCCATGACCGGCGCCAGCCCCGCCGCTCTTCGCTAAGCTGCCATCCTTGGGCCCGATGATGTGGTGTTCGCTGCACGTGTGGCCTCCCCGACGATGAATGAGCTGTTGATCTGGATCCTGGGCGCCGCGCTCGCGGCGGTGTTTGTTTGGCTGCTGTGGCTGGGCCGGCGGCGCCAGCAGCGCGTGCGCGAGGCTTCCGCCCACCGCGAGGCCCAGCGCCTGGCGCTGGAACAGGCCGAGCATGTGGCCCGCGCCCAGCGCCTGGCCGCCGAGATGGCCGCCCCCGCCGAGGCCGGCGAGCGTGAGGCCCAGCAGCAGGCCGAGCAGCAAGCCGCCCAAGCTGCCCAGCGTGAGGCCGAGGAGGCCCAGGTCCGCCGCCAGGCCGAGCGCCGCGCCCAGGAAGAAGCCGAACGCCAGGCCCGCGAGGAACTCGAAGCCCGCGAAGCTGCCCGCCGCGCCGAGGAGGCCGAAGCCGCCCGGGCCGCCGCCGAGGCATCGGCCCGCGCCGAAGCCGAACGCCGGGCGCGCGAACAAGCCGAGCGCGAGGCTGCCGAAGAAGCTGCCCGCCAGGCCGCCGCAGCCGAGGCCGCACGCATCGCCGCCGAGATCGAGGCCCGCGAACGGGCCGAATGGGAGGCCGCCCGGGCCGCCGAGCTGGACCGCCTGGCCGCCGAGGCCGCAGCCCGCGCGGAAGCCGAGCGCCTGGCCCGCGAACGCGCAGAGCAGGAGGCCGCAGCGCAGCGCGCGGCAGCCGAAGCCGCGGCGGCCCGTGGCGAGGCCGAGCGCCTCGCACGCGAACGGGCCGCGCAGCAGGCGGCAGCAGCAGCAGCCACCCGCGAGCTGCGTGCCGACGAAACCCTGGTGCTGGTGGCCGACGACTCCAAGATCGTGCGCGTCAAGCTCAGCCGCCTGCTGGCCACCAAGAGCTACCGCGTGGCCCTGGCCGAGAGCGGCGAGCAGGCGCTGGCGCTGATGGCCGCCGAGCGCCCGCATGTGCTGATCACCGACGTCGAGATGCCCGGCATCGACGGCTTCGAGCTGACCCGCCAGGTGCGCGCCGCCGCCGCCACGGCCGCGCTGCCGGTGCTGATGATCACGTCCTCCGACGACAAGCAGGAAGCCGCCGCCGCCGCCGGCGTGACCCAACTGCTCGGCAAGCCCTTCTCCGAGGGGGCCCTGCTGGCCGCCATCGAGCGGGCGCGGCTGGCGGTGCGGGTGGCGGCCTGAATCACAGCCCCTCGTCCAGTCCCGCCGCGCTGAACGCGGGCGCGCCTGACCGGTCTTGCAGACCGCGCTGCGACTTGCGCCGCAGCCCTTCGGCTGGCGCATCGCGCCCGCTGGGCGCAATGTGTCCGGCCTCAGCCCCCGCGGGGACGGCGATGCTTGCGGCGTCGAGCCGCAAGCACATCGCCAACGCGGGCCGGCTTGGGGCGGCCCGGCGCTCGGCCCGCCAAGGCCGGCGTCGGTGTCAGCCCGCGTTGCCGGCCTTCTGCACCTCGCGCGCCCACCTGGGCGCCCATTGCAGCAGCGGCGCAATCGCCACCAGCAACGACCGCCCCTGGGCGCCAAGCCGGTAGCCGCTGCCCGCGTCGTGCTCGACGAGCAGGGCCTCGCGCAGCTCGGTCAGGCGCTGGTTCAGCACCGAGGCCGACAGGTCGCCGCAGGCGGCCTGCAGCGCGCGGAAGTTCAGGCTCGCATCCTCGGCACGCAGCTCCCACAGGATGCGCAGCGTCCAGCGACGCTGGAAGAGCTCCAGCGCCGCATTGATGGCGTCCTTGCCCGAGGGTGGGCTCTCGGCCGCCGCGAGCCGGGCCAGGCGTTTCGTCGTCATTGCTTTGATTTTAGAAGCAGATCCGACTAGAGTCCGATCACCCAACGCTTCTGATTTCGAAGCATGAACACCTCAGCACATTCGCCCCGCATTGCGCCCCAACCCCTGCCGCTGCCGCCCGAGCTTGCCGAACGCATGGCCCGGCTGCTGCCCGCCGGCACGCCGCCACCGCAGATCTTCCTGACCGTGGCCCGCCACGCCGAGCTGTTCAAGGAGATGGTGGACAGCGGCTTTCTCGGCCCCACGGGCCTGGCGGACCGCCGGCGCCTGCCGCCGCTGCTGCGCGAGGCGCTGATCCTGCGCACCTGCGCCGCCACGCGCTGCGGCTACGAGTTCAACCTGCACGAGCAGACGATCTCGCGTCGCATGGGCCTGAACAGCGCGCAGATCGACGACCTGCGCCGGCCCGCGCCGGACCCGACGCTGTGGACGCCGGCCCTGCTCGCCGCGCTGCGCCTGGTGGATGGCCTCGTCGCGCGCATAGACGTGGACGACGCGACCTGGGCGGCGCTGCGCGAGCACTTCGACGAGCCCACGCTGATCGAGATGACCCAGATCGTCGGCCACTACACGGGCGTGGCGATGCTGGCGGCGTTGGCGCGGCCGGCCTGGGATCAATACCGCTGACTAGGCCCGCAGCCTCTCCAGCCTCTGCGCGCGGAACGCCGCCAGCTTCTGCGCGTAAGGGTCGAGCGCGTCCTCGGGCCTGCCCAGCGGCAGCCCCACCACGGTCGCGAACCTGTCCGGCGTAACCTGGCCATGCGCCAGCAACTCGTCCACCAATGCTAGCAATGCGCCCCGATGGATTTCGAGCAGCTGCGTTGCGCGCGCGTGCTCGGCCTGCAGCAGCGCCTCGATGGGCGCGTTGCTGGCCTCTACGTCGGTACAAAGGTTGTCCTCGCTGTCGACCGACACGTCGACGCGGCCGATACGCGCGCCGTGACCGAGGTGGCGCAGCATGCGCGCTGCCGCTTCCGTGGCCTTGCGCAGGTCGCTCTCGGCACCGCTGGAGCTCATCTCCGGCCCGAAGACGAGCAGTTCGGCGGCACGGCCGGCGAGGCTGGTGCAGATGGAGTCGAGCAGGTTCCGGCTCGACCAGACCTTGCGCGAGGTGTAGGCGTTGTAGCCGCCCTCGAAGCTGGCCACATGGATCTTGATCTCGGTCGGCGCACGGTCAAACAGCAATGCGTGCACCAAGCCGTGGCCGGCCTCGTGCACGGCCAGCAGCGCGCGGAAGTCGGCGTTGCTGCGCTGGCGCAGGCGGCTGATCTCGAAGGGCGCGGCGATGGCCTGCGACTGGCCGCGCCAGTGCACGACCAGGCTGCGACCATCCGCGGTGAGGCCCACGCCGTCGCCAGCCACCGCTCCGCGCTCCAGCGCCCACAGCGCGGCCTTGGCCAGGCCCGCACCGAGGATGGCATGAAGCGACGAGAACAGCGGCCGGGTGCCCTGGGCGGGGAAGACGGCGTTGGCGTAGATCTGCTCGCGCACGCTGGCGGCCAGCTCGAAGTGCAGGCCGCAATGTGCCTCAGTCTCGCGGGCATAGCGGGCACAGTCCTGCTCGATCAACTGCTCGTAGGCGCGACGCGACAGCGAGGGGTAGATCACATGCTCGTTACCCAAGCGTGCCACCTGCTCGGGCTTGAAGCGCCTGTTCAGCGCCTGCTTGACGTCGATGACGCTCAGCTTGCCAGTCAGTGAGTGGAAGGTGTCGGCATCGCTGTCGCAGTCGTCCACACTGGTGGCGAGCTCCTCGTACATCTCGTCGAGATTGCCGCAGACGAACACGAGCAGGCGGCTGTAGTCGGTCTCCCACTGCTGCTGCCCGCTCTCGTGGAAGGCGCGCAGGCGCTGCTGGATCTGCTCAGGTGTCCAGGCCATGATCTCCAGCAGCGGCGCGTCGAGCTTGAGCTGACGCTGCAGCTCCTGGGCCTCCCAGCTGCGCAGCTTGAAGCGCAGCCCGGCGTCGGCGGCGTCGGCGCGTTCGGCGTCGAAGGCCGCCTCGGCAATGGCTGATTCGATATCACCCAGCAGCGATAGCGCCGGCGGCAGACGGCCATCGGACAGCAGGGCCCAGACGTCCTGGTAGCGCTCGACGCGTACCTCGCCGCGCTTGTTGTCGATAGTGCGAAAGCGCTGGAACTCGTCGAGCGCGAGGATGCCTGGCTCGCCCTCACGCACGCCGGACTGGGCCAGCATGCCCGAGATGCTCTGTGCACCGCGCCAGCCCGCACCGTTGGAGAAGCCGTCCATCTGCACTTCGACGAAGCGGTCGTAAAAACCCAGCAACTGCGCCAGGCGGCGCACGAGCTGGGTCTTGCCGGTACCGGTCAGGCCCCAAAGGCAGACGATGACGGGCCGCGAGACGAGCTCGGGCAGCACATACCAGGCACGCACCGAATCGATGACGCGGTCGATGATGGGGTCGATGCCAAAAAGCTCGGTCTTGAGCTGGGTGGCAATGGCCTGCAGCTGCTGGTTCTTCTGCGCCAGCTGCGCGCGCAGTTCGTTCTGGGAATCACTCATCCCAATCCTTTCTTCGCAGCAGCGCCTGCAGCGCCACGCGGTCGGCACGGCGCTGGGCGCCGCGACTCTGGATGTGCTGGCCGGCGCCACGCAGGCCACGCTGGACCATGGCGCGCGCGCCGGGGCTCGCTTCGAGCACCAGCGTCATCGGCTGTTTCATGCGGCGCAAGGCCTTGACCCGGCCTTCTTGCAAGGCGCGGGAACGGAGTTGGTCACTCATTCGGTTTCCGAAAAGCAAAAGCCCCGGCTCTTTGGAGGCGAGGCTTTGCACGCCACGCGGTCTGAGGCCGTATCTGGGAACAGACACGGTCCGGCCGGGGCTCGGGAACCGTGTTCAGTCGATGGTCGAGATGAACAGGGAGGACATAAGAGGGATCTCCGTCATGCGGGCGCTGTCGTGGGCGCCGTCGGCAATGGGGAGCGAATGATGGGGGCGTCGGCAGCCTGGCGCAAGCGGGATGGGGCCGCCGCGTTGTGATGCACCAACGGGGCGGATGAGGCGGACGCCAGTCATCCTGGCGTTAGGTGGCGGCGGTTTCAGCGCCAACCAGGCATGCGCGCTGTACCCAAGCGCGACACCGGCAGCCGTTCGTACTGCTCCACGCCGGAGCACCCCCGTGGCCACGACGCCATGCGCCTGTTCCACGATGGCAATTCCGCCGGCGCGGTTGACGATTGTCAAAGCTGGCTCAGTTAGGCCTGCCTAGCCTGCAGGCGAAAACGGCTTTCATCCACGGAGAGAACCTCATGAAATCACGCCTCCTTTCGCTGCTCGCCCTGTCGATCACGGCGTTGCCGGTCTGGGCCGCGCCGGCCGCCGAGGACGCCGCCATGCTCAAGCTGGCCACCGGCAGCGGCTGCATGACCTGCCACCACATCGAGCCCGGCGCCAAGGGCCCCGAGGGCCTCGCGCCCATCGGCCCCGCTTGGCGCGACGTGGCGACCAAGTACCGTAGCGTGGCCGACGCCCAGAACCAGCTGACGCGCACCGTGATGACCGGCTCCAACCCCTACAGCAGCCACTGGAAGGGCAAGGTCAGCGGCCTGGCCATGCCGCCCAACGAGGTCGCGATCAAGGAGGCCGACGCACGCCTGCTGGTGGGCTGGATCCTGAAGCTGGACGCGCCGAAGTAGCGGGGCCCGCGGCCGGCTGTCAACGGCGCGACGGCCGGGCGCGCTATCGTTGGCCTGTCGTTCCATCACCCGCGAGCCCCACGATGCGCCTCGTCCTCATCACCACCCTGGCCCTTGCCTCGGCCGTCGCCGCCACGGCTGCGCAGGCCGACTCCTTCGTCTCCTCCGCCGCCGGCGCCGGCTCGGCCTCGTCCGGCAGCGTGTCCGACTCCTTCAAGCAGTCCTCCGGCAGCAGCAGCGGCGGCGAACGCCATGCCGAGGGCCGCTACCGCGTCACCGAGGTGGCCCGCGCCGACGAGGCCGGCAAGTTGCGCCTGACGCTCAGGCGCGATGGCGCCGAGCCGGTCGAGCTGACCCTGCCCCAGCAGGCCCTGGCCGCGCGCACCGTCAACATCGGCGACGAGGTGCAGGCCACGCCCCAGCCCTATGGCATCGCGTTCGCGCATGCCGACACCGGCCAGGCCTTCTACCTCGTGCTGGAAGACGCCTGGCATCGCGAGCTGGCGGCGCGCGTCGTCACGCCTTGATCCTCCGCTTCGCCGCGGCCGCCGCCCTCGCGCTGGCCGCCGGCGGCGCCCAGGCCGGCTCGCCGCCGCGCGGCTGCGACCGCAGCCACGACATCACGGCCGCGCAGCAGGACCGTCTGCTGCGCTTCGCGGCCGCCATCCGCGAGGTGCTGGCCGGCTCAGGCGCCCAGGCCGCGCTGATCTCGCGCTCGGGCACCGACCTGTCGCGCTTCGGCCTGCGCTACTCGCATGCCGGCATCACGCTACCCGACGGCCTGGGCAGCCCCTGGGCGGTGCGCCAGCTCTACTACGCCTGCGCCGAAGGCGCGCCGCGCCTGTTCGACCAGGGCCTTGCGGGCTTCGTGTCGGGCAGCGACGACGCGGACGTGGGCTTCGTCAGCCTGCTGCTGCTGCCGCCCGAGGCTGCAGCGCCGCTGGCCGCGGCGACGCTGGACAGGGGTCTCGCCCTCGGCCTGCTGAACGCGCGCTACAGCGCCAACGCCTACCCGTTCAGCCCGATGTTCCAGAACTGCAACCAGTGGGTGGCCGAGCTGATCGCGGCCGCCACGGCGGGCAGCACGACCCGCGAGGACGCCCAGGCCTGGCTACGGCGCGAGGGCTATGCGCCCGAGCCCGTGCATGCCTCGCCCTGGCTGATGCTGGCCGGCCGCTTCGTGCCCTGGCTGCATTTCGGCGACCACCCGGCTGAGCAACTCGATGCCGGCGCCGTGCAGACCAGCCTGCCCGCCAGCCTGGAAGCCTTCGCGATGCAGCGCTGGCCCGCGGCGCGGCGCATCGAGTTCTGCCACGGCCCGCAAGGCGTGCTGAGCCGCGACGACGGCGAGCCGCTGCCGGCGGGCTGCGTGCCTTAGCCCCGCGCCGGGATCCTGAGCCCGCGCTGCACGGCCGGGCGCGCGAGGAAGGCCTGCAGCACGCGGTCGACCTCGCGGAAGTCGTCGTAGCCGACGAGGTCGCGCGCGCCGTAGAAGCCGATCAGGTTGTTGACCCAGGGCCAGGTGGCGATGTCGGCGATGCTGTATTCGTCGCCCAGCAGCCAGGCCCTGCCCTTCAGGTGGGCGTCGAGCACGCCCAGCAGGCGGCGCGCCTCGGCGGCATAGCGGTCGCGCGGGCGCTTGTCCTCGTAGTCCTTGCCGGCGAATTTGTGGAAGAAGCCGACCTGGCCGAACATCGGCCCAATGCCGCCCATCTGGAACATCAGCCACTGCAGCGCCTCGTAGCGCCGGGCGGGCTCCGCGGGCAGCAGCTGGCCGGTCTTGTCGGCCAGGTAGACCAGGATGGCGCCGCTCTCGAACAGCGGCAGCGGTGCGCCGCCCGGGCCGTCGGGGTCGAGGATGGCGGGGATCTTGAGGTTCGGGTTCAGCGAGCCGAACTCCGGGCTGCGCTGGTCGCCGCTGTCGAAGCTGACCAGATGCGGCTCGTAGGCCAGGCCCGTCTCCTCCAGCATGATGCTCACCTTCACGCCGTTGGGCGTGGGCAGGGAGTAGAGCTGCAGGCGCTCCGGGTGGGCGGCGGGCCATTTCTTCGTGATGGGGAAGGCGCTGAGGTCGGGCATGGCGGGGAATGGTTTTCCGAAGCGGCGGACTGTAGGTGCCGCCGCCATGGCCTGATGCGGGCGGGGATTTCGGCGTCGGCGTAGGAAGCTACGCTAAACATCCATGGGTGCAAGCGCAGCAGGCGCTGGTCAGTGCTCCCAGCTCGGCTTGCGCGTCGCCTTGCAGAACCGTTCGACGGCCGCCTTGTCGTCCGGCTCGATGTGGGGCTCGAAGGCTGCCAGGGCATCCATGACATGCGCACTGCGCCGGTACTTGCGCTTCAACCGCGCCAGTTCGGCATCCGTGCCGCGGCAGCTCTGGCAGATCGACCAGTCGATGTCCTTCCGACGCTCCTCGTCATAACCGCCTTCGCCCCGCCAGTGGTCGCAAGATTCCCGCGTCTCGACAAAGGCCTGCACGTCGCGAGGCAGCGGAGCCGGATCGGCCCAGGATGCCAATGACGCCCACAGCAGCAACAGCCCGATGGGACTGGACAGTCTCATGGAGATCAATACCGCTCCACATGCGCCGACGCCCGCGGCCCCGGCTCGTAGGGGTCGGGCCAGTAGTCGGTCACGCGCACGATGAGGCCGTCGCGGACGTCGAAGATGGACAGGCCCGTCATCGTCGGCGCGCTGCTGAAGAAGTCGATTGGGTCATCGCACCGGCCGCGTCGGCGATGCACCGGAGCACCTCGACCCGCCAGGGCTGGGGCCAGGTGGCGAAGAAGTCCACATAGCCCGGTGCGCCACGGATGCGCTCGCGGCTTTGCGGCGCCTCGTAGACCATGCCGGGATGCAGCAGCCGGCCGAACGCGACCCATTCGCGCGCGTTGGCGAGCTGCCAGTGGCGCAGGACGAGGTCGCGGGTCGACGGGCTCATGGTGCGGGCGTGGCGTGATGGCGGGGCTGGGCAGACTATGCCAACAAAGCCGGGCCCGGGCGGCGTGAAAATGTCCGCCATGACTTCCGCCGCCCCCGTCGCCGCGCCGCCGTCGCGGCTCGCGCTCTACCTGCAGCTGATCCGCTGGGACCGCCCGGCCGGCTGGCTGCTGCTGCTGTGGCCGACGCTGTCGGCGCTGTGGATCGCGGCGGACGGCTTTCCCGGCTGGCATCTGCTGGCCGTGTTCACGCTGGGCACGGTGCTGATGCGCTCGGCCGGCTGCTGCGTGAACGACGTGGCCGACCGCGACTTCGACCGCCATGTGAAGCGCACCGCGCAGCGCCCGGTGACGACCGGCGCCGTGTCGGTGAAGGAGGCCCTGGGGCTGGGCGCGGCGCTGGCCCTGCTGTCCTTCGGCCTGGTGCTGACGACCAACCCGCCGACCATCCTGCTGAGCTTCGGGGCCCTGGCCGTGGCCATCGTCTACCCGTTCGCCAAGCGCGTGCTGGCCATGCCGCAGGCCGTGCTGGGCGTGGCCTTCTCCTTCGGCATCCCGATGGCCTTCGCGGCGGCCCTGGGCGGCACGGAATGGAATCTGCGCTCGGTGCCGCTGTCGGCCTGGGCGCTGCTGGTGGCCAACCTGTTCTGGGTGCTGGCCTACGACACCGAGTACGCGATGGTGGACCGCGACGACGACCTGCGCATCGGCGTGCGCTCCTCGGCCGTTGCGCTGGGCCGCTTCGACGTGGCCGGCATCATGGCCTTCTACGCCATCCACCTCGGGCTGTGGACCTGGCTGAGCCTGCGCCTGGGCCTGGGGCGCTGGTTCCTGCTCGGCGTGGCCGTAGCGGCGGCGCAGGCGGTCTGGCATTTCCTGCTGATCCGCGGGCGCGAGCGCGATCCCTGCTTCCGCGCCTTCCGCGCCAACCACTGGCTGGGCTTCGCCGTCTTCGCCGGCACGGTGCTGGACCTGACGCTGCGGCACTGAACGTGCAGGCGCCAGTGTCGGTACCTACCGACATTGCATGACATTCCCGTTACATTCGCCGCGAGGCGGCAACGACCGCCGTGCGATGAACGCGTTTGCAGGGAGTGATGCGATGACGAATCCGATCCGCGGTGCCGCGGCGCTGGCCGTGGTGCTGGGCCTGGCATTGAGTGGCTGCGGCGGCGGCGGTGGCGGGGCGGCAAGCCCTGGCGGCAGCTCGGGCTCGTCGGGTTCCAGCGGGTCTTCGGGCTCCTCGGGCAGCGCCTCCTTCGGCCCCGCCGGCCCCTCGGCCAGCTTCGCGCAGCAGTGCGCGGCCAACAACACGCTGGCAGCCGCCAGCCTGCGAACGGCGACGCTGGACACCGAGAAGAAATGGCTGCGGGCCTATTTCGACGAGGCCTACCTCTGGCGCGACCAGGTGCCCAGCGTGGACCCGAGCTGGGCCGCCTACAGCGACAGCGACAGCTATGTCGCGATGGACAACTACTTCCAGGCTCTGAAAACGACGCAGCTCACCGCCAGCGGCAACAAGCGCGACCGCTTCAGCTTCACGATCTCGACCGCATCCTGGAACGCGCTGTTCACCGACGCCGTCGAGGCCGGCTATGGCATCGAGTGGAAGCTGACGAACACGACGCCGCCGCGGCTGATCCGCATCGCCTATGTGGAGCCGGGCAGCCCGGCCGAGCAGGCGGGCCTGATGCGCGGCGACCAGCTCGTCAGCGTGGACGGCACCAGTGCCGATGCCGCCGACCAGGCCGGCGTGGACGCGCTCAACGCCGGCCTCTTCCCCACGGCGCTCAACCTGCCGCACAGCTTCGTGTTCACGCGCGCCAACGGCACGACGCTCAACCTCGGCCTGACCAGTGCCAACGTGACGAAGACGCCCGTGCCCATCGCCCGCGTCGTCACGACGCCGGCCGGCACGCGGGCCGGCTATCTGCTGTTCAACGACCACATCGCGCCGTCCGAGGCCCAGCTCATCACGGCCATGCAGGGATTCCAGGCCCAGGGCCTGCACGAGCTGGTGCTGGACCTGCGCTACAACGGCGGCGGCTATCTCTACATCGCCAGCGAACTGGCCACGATGATCGCCGGCACCGCCGCCACCAGCGGCCACAACTTCGAATCACTGACCTACAACGCGCGGCGCAGCAGCGAGAACACGGCCAACCCCTTCCAGAGCACGTCCTGCTACCTCGTCGGCAACAACTGCACGAGCCAGCAGCCGCTGCCGGCGCTGAACCTGACGCGCGTCTATGTGCTGGCGCAGTCGGGCACCTGCTCGGCCAGCGAGACCATCATCAACGGCCTGCGCGGCATCAATGTCGACGTGGTGCTGGTGGGCGGCAAGACCTGCGGCAAGCCCTATGGCTTCACGGCCCGGGACAACTGCGGCGTCAGCTACCTGCCCATCGAATTCGGCGGCGTCAACGACAAGGGCTTCGGCGACTACGCCGACGGCTTCGAGCCCACCACCGGCGCCGACACCAGCACGCGCTTCGTGCACGGCTGCAGCGTCAGCGACGACTTCGCCCACGCACTGGGCGACCCGGCCGAGGCCATGCTGGCCACGGCCCTGGGCCATCTGGACAAGGGCAGCTGCCCCGTGCTTGCGGGCGCGTCGGCCACCACCATGCATGCGCTGGACGCGGCCACCGGCAAGGGCGGCGTGCCGCTCGTGCCCAGGCGCCACCCGGGGCGCAGCAATGCCGTGCTGCTGACGCATTAGGGCCTGTTGACACTGCGGCAGCAGGCCCTAGCCCTTGCGGTTCACGCCGCCGGAGAAGCGAGCGCGGATGGCGTCCATCCAGCCCAGCAGGGCCAGCGTCTCGGCGTGCGGCATGCGCGGGCTCTCCGGCAGGCCGGCGCGAATGCAGGCCTGGGCCTCGGCGATCTCGCCCTCGAAGCCGTTGACGACGAAGGGCGCCGCCTCGCACCGCGTGGGCGCCTTGCGCGTGACCAGCTCGGCGGCCTCGGCCTGCCAGAAGTCCGTCGGGAAGCGCAGCGCCGCCTTGCTGCCCAGCGCCTCGAAGGCATTCATCGAGTGGGCGTCGAAGCCGCAGCGGAACTGCGAGCTCACGCCGCCGGGGAAATGCAGCGTCACGACGACGGCCGCGTCCACGCCGGTGGGTGCGAGCTGGGCGCTCACGTCGATGGCCGTCGGCTCGGGGCAGGCGCCGTCGTTCATCTGCTGCAGCACCCAGCGTGTGACGGCGAGGTTGTAGATGCCAATGTCCCACAGCGCGCCACCGGCCAGCGCCGGGTTGAAGGCGCGGTGCTGCGGGTCGTAGGGCGCCGAGAAGCAGAAGCTCGACTGCATCGCCCGCAGTTCGCCGATCGCGCCCTCGCGCAGCCAGCGGCCGGCCAGCTCGTAGGCCGGCAGGAAGCGCGTCCACAGCGCCTCCATCAGGAAGACGCCGCGCTCGCGTGCCAGATCGACCAGGGCCTGGCCCTCCTCCAGCGAGGTCACCAGGGGCTTCTCGCACAGCACGGGCTTGCCCGCGAGCAGGGCCGCGCGGACGTATTCGCCATGGTTGGAATGGGGCGTGGCGATGTAGACGGCGTCCACTTCGGCGCTGGCCAGCAGCTCGGCGAGGTCCGTCGTCACGCGGGCGGGCTCGCCGGCCTGCTGCCACTGCCGGGCATAGGCCAGCCCCTTGGCCACGTCGCGCGCGAACACGGCCGCCAGGCGGGCGCCCGGCACGGCGGCCAGCGCGCCGGCAAAGCGGTTGGCGATGCCGCCGGGGCCGATGACGCCCCAGCGGAAGATGTCGTGGTCAGGGGCCATGGCCGAGTGCTTTCACCAAGTCGGATTGCGTCAGGATGCCGACGAGCCGGGCCTGCTCGCCGACGATGGGGATGTGGTGGTGGCCGGTGTCGGAGAACAGCGGCACCAGCTCGGCGATAGCGCGCTCGGCGCTGGCCACGCGCACCTGGCGGCTCATGATCTGGCCGACGACCTCGGGCTTGATCGAATGCGTGGCGGGCGAGGGCTTCAGCAGCGCCTGCAGCCGGCCGGCCAGGCCCTCGCGCTGCTGGCCTTCAGCCGCGCGCATGAAGTCGG
The DNA here is from genome assembly GCF_004342485.1 of Roseateles saccharophilus. Taxonomy (GTDB): domain Bacteria; phylum Pseudomonadota; class Gammaproteobacteria; order Burkholderiales; family Burkholderiaceae_C; genus Pelomonas; species Pelomonas saccharophila. The sequence continues at coordinate 110,463 of NZ_SMBU01000007.1, read as the reverse complement.
CCCGCGTGACGATGCCGACGATGCGCTGCACGCGGTCCACCACGGGCAGGGCCTTGATGCCGTGGCGCTGCAACAGCGTCCAGGCCTCGGCCAGCGGCGTGCCGAACTCGACGGTGATGACGGGGCTGGACATGATGTCCGCGCAGCGCAGCCGCCCCAGGCGCTTGCCATAGCTGAGCAGCTCGGCCTCGTGCAGCAGGTCGGCGAGGTCGTCGCGCGGCACGTCCAGCACCTGGTTGTAGCGGGCCAGCACGGCGTCGAGCTCGGCGTCGCCGAAGCGCGGCGGCGCGATGCTGGCACCCAGCGCCGGCGCATGCGGCTGCTGGGAGTGCGGGTAGCGCCGGCCGGTGAGCGTGTTGTAGGCCATGCCGGCCAGCACCAGCAGCAGCGAGTTCAGCGCGACGGGCAGGAAGGCGAAATGCCAGTCATGCGTCGCGGTCAGCACCATCAGCAGGCCGGCCGCGCCGCCGGGCGGGTGCAGGCAGCGCAGCAGGAACATCACGGCGATGGCCCCGGCCACGGCAACGGCGGCCACCACCAGCGGCGGCAGCGGCAGCCACTGCATGCAGGCGATGCCGACCAGGGCCGACAGCGTGTTGCCGCCCACCACGGCCCAAGGCTGGGCCAGCGGGCTGGCGGGCAGGCCGAAGACGAGCACCGCGCTCGCGCCCAGCGGCGCGACGAGCCAGGGCAGGGCCGGCGCCATGGCCGCATGGCTGAACGCCCCCGCCAGCAGCAGGCCGAGGCCGGCGCCAAGCACGACGCGCAGGCGCTCGCGCGCATTGACCGCCTGCGGCGCAGGCCGCAGCGCGTTCAGCCAGGCGAGAACGCGGTCGGGTGGCGGGGAGGTGTCGGGCATGGACGGCGGGGCAGGGAAGGCCAAGCCGCCGATTGTGTCCGCCGCCGGCACCGCGGCCGGTTCAAGCTGGTTTCAGCTCAGGCGCGACCGAGCAGGCCGGCCATCTGCACTTTCAACGTCACGGCCTGGGCACGGCGCTCCTTGGTCGCGGCGCGCTGGTAGGCGGCCTCGGCCTTTTCGCGCAGGGCCACGGCCCGCTCCAGCGCCTCCTGATAGCGCTCCACCGTGTAGGTATTCTCGGTGCCGATGTAGACGCTGCGCGCCAGCGGCGTTTCGCCGAAGCGCGGCAGCGTCACCGCGAAGCTGCAGTCGCGCACGCGGCTGCCCGCGCGCTGGCGCACGATGGGGCCGGAGATGCCCGAGGGCAGGTCGCTCTGCTTCTTGCGGCTGGGGGTGCGGCGCAGCCTGGACGGCGCCGGCATCGTCGCGATGCGTTTGAGCAGCTCTTTGGTGGCCAGCGCCAGCGCCTTGCGCGCGCCGCTGCCGTCCTGGCTGTGGTCCGAGTACAGCTTGGTGCCGCCATAGCGCAGCTGCCAGCCATGTGTCGACAGATGGTCGATCCGTTGAATGCACTGCGGCACCACAAAGTGTTCGCCGCTGAAGATCACCACGTCTCGGGTCTTCATGTTGCTGCCCCTCTTGCTTGCCCACCGTCGCAGTGCGCGGCGGGTCGTCTAACGCCCCTTTGGTACGGTTGAGTTTATGAGCGTTTATGGGCACGCCGCTAATTTATGACTCCGTAAAAACACTTCCATCACCACGTCGTCAGGTCCGCGACAGCTGACGCGACGGTCGGGCGGGTCGCGGCCCGGCCGGCGCCCAGGCGAAGCGCGGCTGCGGCCAGCGGCGGTTGATGAGGGGCACGGCCAGGCTGGCGACGAACAGGGCGACGATGAGGCCATGCGGCCGAAAGCCCAGGTACTGCCAGCCGAAGGCGCCCGCCGCCACGGCTACCGCATAGGCCAGGCGGGCGTCGCGGCGCTGCGGCGTCGTCATCGGGTCGGAGATCATGAAGAAGGCGAACAGCAGCACGGCGCCGTTGCCGACCTGCTGCAGCCACATCGCGGCGCCCGGGTCCCAGGCATAGCCCAGCCACAGCAGGCGGCCGGCCAGCAGCACGGCCCAGCTGGCCAGGAAGACGAGGCTGACGTCCCAGCGCTGGGCGCGGCGCGTGACGACGAGGCCGAGCGCGATGAACCACAGCGCCGCCAGCGTCTGCGCGCCCCACTGCCCGGGGCTGAGCCAGGTGCCCGGCAGCCAGGCCCAGGCCGCGAAGGCCGCCAGGTTGGCCGGGTTGAACACATGGCTGCGCACGGCGCCGCTGCCGGCGCGCAGCAGGTATTTGCTGCTCATGGCCACGGCTGCCAGCAGCGGGTGAGCCCAGAGGTTCTCGGCGCGCACGAGGATGCAGATGCCGAAGGCCGAGACCAGGGCGCTCAGGTAGCCGCCCCACTGGCGGCGCTGCGGCAGGGCCAGGCCCCATTGCCAGGCGGCCTGGGTCGCCAGCGCGGCGCCGAAGCACAGCGCGACCTGGGCCGGCGTGATCGCGAAGTCGCGTGCCAGCGCGCCCAGCAGCAGGAAGCTGGCCAGGAAAACGATTTGCAGCCAGCGCGCGTCGAGCTTCATCGCGTGCCGAACAGGCGCTGCCACCAGGGCCGGTCGGGCATGGCGGCCGGCGCGCCGTAGCGCTGCGCGTCGGGCAGCGCATCGATGCGCGCCAGGCTCCAGCCGGTCAGCTGGGCCAGCGCCAGCTTCTCGCGCTGCAGGCGCTCGGGCAGCTCGCGCTGGTAGTAGCTGCCGGCGGCCTGCAGGCCGGCCCGCTTGGCGGCCGTGCAGACGGACTCGCAGTCACGCTGCAGCACGGCGGGGTCGTCGGAGTCCACGCCGGGCTTCTCGCGGTAGCTGCCCTTGGCGCCCAGCCAGCTCGCCACCTTGGGCTTGCACAGCGCCGGGCAGTCCTTGCCGTTGAGGTTGGCAAAGCAGGCGCCGAGCGTGCCGTCATAGGGCTGCTGGATGACGTAGCGGGCCTGCCAGTTCTGCTGGTCCGAGGTCTGCGTCAGCATCAGGTCCTCGGGAAAGCTGTTGGCCGTGTAGCGCAGGTGCAGCCGCGTGACCATGGTGGGTGTGCCGCCCCAGCGCTGGTTCATCAGGGCCGCGTCCATCTTGCCGGCCTCGGCACCGGGTGTGACCAGGGCCTTGAAGTTCTGGATCGGGTCGCCACCCCCCGTCCAGAAGGCACCGAGCTTGCGCTGTTCCTGCAGCGTCAGCGGCTCGGCCGCGCAGGGATCGCAGAAGCCCATGTTCCAGAAGTATTCGGTCCACACGACGCGGTAGTCCTCGCGCCTAGCCTGTTCGCTGAACATGTCCTGGTAGACCTGTTTGAACAGCGGCTTGGCGAAGAAGGGCAGGTTCACGCCGGTGGGCAGGCGGGCCGTGCGGTAGCTGCTGCTCTCGACGCGGCCTCGGGCGCTCAGCACGTAGACGATCAGGTCCTGCGGCTTGTCGGGCGGGGCGTTCAGCATGCCCAGCCGCATTGGCAGCATGAACTTCTCGCTCTCGAACGCGAACTGCAGCGGGCGCAGCATCGTGTAGCCGGTCCGGGCCTGGTTCTGCAGGTTGACCTTGGCGACGAAGAACTTCATGCCCTGGGCGATATAGGGCCTGAGCGCCGCGCTGGCGCCCTTGGGGATGCGGTAGCCGTTCTCGGCCAGCCAGGTCTCCAGCCCGTCGGATTGCGTGGCCGACAGGCTGACGATGTCGTATTCCTCCAGCGTGTAGCGGGCCTCGACGGTGACGCCGAGGGCGGCGTCGCGGGCGGATTTGGCCGCCGGCGTGGGCGCGTACGCGATGGGCATGGGCGGTGGGTAGGGAATCTCCCCCCACCTGAAATCGAACCTGCACGGATCGCTGTCGTGGTACTCCGCCAGCCGCGGCGCCGAGAACGCGTCGAGGTGCTCGACGATGGCCTTGTCCAGCACCCGCACCTGGCCCTCGCGGATCACCTGAGGCGTGGGCACGACGAGGGCGAACTCGGTCAGCGCGCCCTTGTAGTCGTTGACCATCGTCAGCACGGTGCGCGGGCCATCGCGCGCGATGACGACCTGGCTGGCCTCGTTGAACAGCGAGGCATCCGCCTTGCCGGCGTAGAAGCCGCAGAAGGCCTGGGCGGACAGGCTCAGCAGCGCCAGCGTGGCGGCGCAAGCGAAACGGCGCATGGGGGCTCCCTGGAATGTGTCCAGTGACTCTAGCGGCGCGGCCGCCCGGGGCGTTGTCCGGCCAAACCCGGAGCGAACAGCTCCATCACGCGCAGTTGCGCGCCGCTGCGGCTGAACACCGAGTTGCGCGACCACTGCATCTGCGCCGGCAGCGGCGTGCCGACCGCGGCCTGCCACTGGCGCGCGGCATGGCGGCGCGTGTGGCCCTGGCGGGCCAGGCGGCGCGGCTGCAGCTCGCTGCGGTGGATGCGGTAGTCGTCGTAGAGCAGATGGGCCAGCGGCTTGGCGCCCAGGCCCTTGAGCGCGCGCCAGGGGCCGGTCGTCGCGCGCTGGTGCACGGCGGAGCGCGCCCATACCAGCGGCTCGCCGTCGACACGCAGGATCACCTCGCGCACGACGGTCAGCCCGCGCGGCGGCAGCCCCAGGGCCAGTCGCTCCAGCGCACGGAAGGGCGCCACGCCCTGGCGCAGCACCTGCACCTCGAAGCGTTCACCCAGCCGGGCCAGGCGGCGGCTCAGGGAGCCCGGCGCCCGCAGCCAGTCGCGCAGGCTGTTGCGGCTCGCAATCCCCATCAGCCGAATTCGCGGCCCAGCTCGGCGGCGCGCTGCTGCGCCGCCAGCACCGCGCGGCGGATGGCCGCGTCGACCGCGTCGGCCTGCATGGACGTGATGGCCGCATGCGTCGTGCCGCCCTTGCTCGTCACGCGCTCGCGCAGCGTCGTCGGCGACTCGTCGGAGGCCAGGCCCAGGGCCGCGGCGCCCGCGCAGGTGGCCAGCGCCAGGCGCCGGCCCTGCTCGGCCGTCAGGCCCATCTCCACGGCCGCGGCCATCATGGCCTCGACGAAGAAGAAGAAATAGGCCGGGCCCGAGCCCGACAGCGCCGTGACGGCGTCGAGGTCGGCCTCGCGCTCGACCCACAGCGTCTGGCCGGTCGGCGCCAGCAGGCGCTCGACCGTGGTGCGCTCCTCGGCCGACACCGCCGGGCGCGCGTACAGCCCGGCGATGCCCTGGCCGATCAGGGCCGGCGTATTGGGCATGCTGCGCACGACGCGCTCGCTGCCGGTGGCCCGCACGAGCGAATCCGACGGGATGCCGGCCATCACCGACAGCTGCAGCGCGCTGCCCACCCAGGCGCGCAGCGGCGCGGCAGCCTCGACGAACAGCTGGGGCTTGACGGCCCAGACGACGGTGCCGGCATCCCCCAGGCTGGCGTCGCCCGCGGCCAGGGCCCGCACGCCGAACTCGGCCAGCAGTTTGTCGCGCTGCGGCGCGTGGGGCTCGACGACGCGCAGCTGCGCCGCGGCCAGGCCGGCACGCAGCAGGCCGCCGATGACGGCGCTGGCCATGTTGCCGCCGCCGATGAAGGCAATCACTTGGGAGCTCATGGCATGAAGTCTAAGCGTCGTGTTTTCCCGCAGCCGCCGGGACACAAAGCAGCGACATGGCCGGGCTATCGTTGCGCGGCAACCGACTCCCGCCCCGCCCATGACGTCTGCCCGCTCCGTCCTGTTGCTCTGCGCTGCCCTCGCCGCCTGCGCCGGCGGCCCGCCCGCACCCAAGCCCTGGGCCGAGACGGCGACGCGCGAGCTGCACCTGTCGCTGGCCAGCTTCGAGGCGCAGGGCCGGCGCGTGAACATCACGCGCAGCGCCGCTGCCGCTCCGGGCCAGCCGGTGGTCGTCTACCTGCCGGGCCTGGGCCAGGGCAGCGAGGCCGGTCAGCGCTGGGCCGCGGCCTGGGCCCAGGCCGGCTACACCGTGCTGGGCCTGCAGCCGCTGGAGGCCGACGCCGCGGCCTGGCGCTCCGAGCTGGCGCGCACCGGCGAGTTCCGCGAGCTGGGCCTGCTGCACTACGGCGACGCGCTGCGCGCCGAGCGCCTGGACGTGCTGCGCCGCCTGCTGCCGGCTCTGCGTGCGGCCCAGCCGGCGCTGGACTGGAGCCACGCCGCGCTGGCCGGCTACGAAACCGGCGCTCAGACGGCGCTGGACGCGCGCGCCGATGCCGGCTGGCAAGCGGTCGTCGCGATCAGCCCGCCGGCCATGCAGGCGCCGGCCGGCGGCGCCGCCACGCTGCTGGTCACCAGCGACACCGACCAGGACCCGCTCGGCCTGCTGCGCCGCCCCGCCGAGCGCCGGCAGGCCTTCGACGGCCTGACACCGGGCAACGGCTGGCTGCTGAACCTCGGCGCCGTCTCGCATGCGGCGCTGGCCGGTACGCTGGCGCCCGAGGGCTGGCATGCGCAGGACCAGCACCGTGGCCAGGCCGGCGGCATGGGTGGAGGCCGCGGGCGCGGCGGCATGGAGGGCGGCGGCCCGCAGGGGCCGGCAGGGGGTGGCGCGCGCGGGCCGCGCAGCGGCAGCGCGACCGAGGCGGCCCAGTCCGACCTGGGCGAGGCCCTGCACGCCAGCACGGCCTTCCTGGATGCACGGCTGCGCGGCCAGCCGCTGGACTTGCCGCAGCTGCTGAAACGCTAGTCAGCCTCCAATCCGAGGAAGCCGCCGCTCTGGTGCGCCCAGAGCCGCGCATAGATGCCGTTGCGCGCCAGCAGCTCGGCATGGCTGCCCTGCTCGACGATGCGGCCGGAGTCCATCACGACGAGGCGGTCCAGCGCCGCGATGGTGGAAAGGCGGTGCGCGATGGCGACCACCGTCTTGCCCTCCATCAGCGAGTACAGCGACTGCTGGATGGCCGCCTCGACCTCGCTGTCCAGCGCGCTGGTGGCTTCGTCGAGCAGCAAGATGGGCGCGTCCTTCAGCATCACGCGGGCGATGGCGATGCGCTGGCGCTGGCCGCCGCTGAGCTTGACGCCGCGCTCGCCGACATGGGCCTCGAAGCCCGTGCGACCCTTGGCGTCGGACAGGCCGGCGATGAACTCCTCGGCATGCGCCCGCTCGGCGGCACGCTCCAGCTCGGCCCGGCTGGCGTCGGGGCGGCCGTAGAGGATGTTGTCGGCGACGGACCGGTGCAGCAGCGAGGTGTCCTGCGTGACCATGCCGATGTGGCGGCGCAGGCTGTCCTGGGTGACGCTGCGGATGTCCTGGCCGTCGATCAGGATGCGGCCGCCGCCCTCCTGCAGGTCGTGCAGGCGCAGCAGCAGGTTCACCAGCGTGCTCTTGCCCGCGCCGCTGCGGCCGACCAGGCCGATCTTCTCGCCGGGCCTGATGGCCAGGTCCAGGCCGTCGACGACCACCTTGCCGTTCGGGTAGGCGAAGCACAGCTGCTCGAAGCGCACCTCTCCGCGCGGCACGGTCAGCGCGGTCGCGTCGCTCGCATCCGTCACCGTCTGCGGCCTGGTCAGCGTGGCCAACCCGTCCTGCACGGTGCCGATGTGCTCGAACAGGGAGGCCATCTCCCACATGACCCAGTGCGAGATGCCGTTCAGCCGCATCGCCATCGCGGTGGCCGCGGCGACCGCACCGACGCCGATGGCCGACACGCCCCACAGCCACAGCGCCAGCAGCGCCGTGCTGCCCACCAGCAGGCCCGACAGCACCGCGTTGACCACCTCGAAACCGGTCACCAGGCGCATCTGGCCGTAGGCCGTCAACATGAAGTCCTGCATCGCCGACTTGGCATAGGCGGCCTCGCGGCGGCCGTGGGCGAAGAGCTTGACGGTGGCGATGTTGGTGTAGGCGTCGGTGATGCGGCCGGTCATCAGGCTGCGCGCGTCGGCCTGGGCCTGGGCCACCTTGCCCAGGCGCGGCACGAAGAAGCGCAGCGCGACGAGGTAGAGGCCCAGCCAGGCCGCGAAGGGCAGCATCAGCCGCGCGTCGAAGCTGGCGACGATGCCGACCAGGGTGCCGAAGTAGACGGCCACGTAGACGAGGATGTCCACGACGATGAGCCAGGTATCGCGCACGGCCAGGGCCGTCTGCATGACCTTGGTGGCGATGCGGCCGGCGAACTCGTCGCCGAAGAAGGCCAGGCTCTGGGCCAGCATGCGGCGGTGGAAGATCCAGCGCAGCCGCATCGGGAAGTTGCCGAACACGCCCTGGTATTTGGTCAGCGCCTGCGCGGCCGCGAACGCGACGAGGGCGGCCAGCGTGGCCAGCAGCATGAACACGACGGGCTGGGGCCGGTTCCACAGCTCGGCCGGCTTCACCCGCGCGAGCCAGTCGACGAGGGAGGCCATCAGGCTGAACAGCAGGGCCTCGGACGCCGCGATGCCGGCCGTGAGCAGCGTGACGACGAGGAGATGCCGCCTCACGCCATCGGCGCAGCGCCACAGGAAGGCGAAGAAGCGCGTCGGCAGCGCGTCGGCCTGGGCCGCGGACTCGGGGTAGGGATCGACGAGGCGCTCGAAGCGCGCGGTGAGCGGTTGGAACAGCGACATGCCGGGAGTGTCGCCGGGCAGCGCTGTCAAAACATGGCATTAGGGCTCGGCCGCCGGGCCCTGGCGGCGGCCTACTGGCTGGCGGCCGAGGCCGGCGGCACCGGCACGACGACGCCGGGCGTCAGCGGGATCTCGTCGGCCGCGGTGACGCCGGTGACGAAGTAGCGCGTCTCGCCGAAGCAGGAGCCCGGCAGGCCGACCTTCTCCTCGTAATGCAGGTTCACGCGCTTGCCCATGACCTTGTTGATCGCCTCGGCCGTGGCCTGGTCATGCACGGTGAACTGGAACTTCTCGACCGTGCTGGTGCCGGGCAGGGACACCAGGGCCTGCTCGCCCTCCCAGGTCTTGCAGACCCAGCCCTTGCGCGAGAACTTCTGCACCCAGCCGGCGCGTTCGCCCTCCGAGTAGCTCCAGTGCCAGGCAAAGGCGAACCAGGCCGCGATGAGCAGCAGCAGGGCGACGACGGACAGGGCGATCTTCAGGCGCATGGCGGACGATGGGAGGAGCCGGGGGCGCGGCGATTGTGCGTCAGCGCATGCCCGCGATCATCATGCCCAGGCCGACGATGCCGACTGCCCAGACCGCCGTGCGCAGGAAGGGCAGGCCCAGCAGATAGACCGGGATGTAGGCGATGCGTGCCCACAGGAAGACCTCGGCGCCCAGCAGCACGCGCTCGCCGGTGGCGCCGGCGAGCTGGGCCGTCAGCGCGAGCGCCGCGAACAGCACGAAGTTCTCCAGCGTGTTGGCCGCCGTGCGCTGGGCGCGGCCGGCCAGCGGCGTGGCCTCGGGCAGGTCGGCACGGTTGCCGAAGGCCAGCATCAGCCCTTTAGGCGTCCAGGCGCGGGCGCGGATCAGGCTGGCCACGAGCAGCATCAGCCAGGTCAGCACGGCCATGCAGATCACCAGGGACAAGAGCTTGGGCATCGCACACTCCTCGGGTCAAAGGGGGCGCCAGCCTACGTCAGCCCGGGCGCGCGCCAAAGCGGGTTTGCGAGCGCTCGCGCGCCCTGGCGGCCTCGACCTCGCGGTTCTTCGGCTCGGCCGAGGTCGTCAGCGAGGCGATCAGCGTGCGCGCCTCGGCCGCGATGGCCGCCACCGCATGGTCGAAGGCCGCCGCATTGGCCTGCGAAGGCACATTGAAGCCACTGAGCTTGCGCACGAACTGCAGCGCCGCGTCGCGGATCTCGACCTCGGTGGCCGGGGGCTCGAAGTTGAACAGGGTGCGGATGTTGCGGCACATGCGGGCCTCCTTCAGTCAGCGTCGGGATGCCGCTCGCGCCAGGCCCGCAGCGCGCGGCGGTACTCGTCCATCGCCAGGTCGTGCAGGTCGAAGATGCAGGGCGAGCAGCCGTTGCCGCAGCAGGCATCGAAGTCGGGCTCGGGCGGCGGCTGGGGCATGGGGTCGGGATCGGGCGCGGGGCAGGGCGTCATCGGGCCGATTTTCCGGCACGGCCGTGGCTATCATCGCCCGCCACCCGCACGCAGAGTCCCGAGCTTTCATGACCCCCACCATGGCACGAGCGCTGCTCCTCGCGGGCGCCATGCTGCTCGGGTCGATCGCGGCGGCCGTGCCGGCGCAGGAGCCGCCCCGCGTCGTGGTCTATCCCGCGACCAGCGCCGCCGGCGACCAGCGCGGCGACTACTACGTCAACCTGCTGAAGCTGGCCCTGGCCGGCGCCGACGGCCACTTCGTCGTGCAGCCCTCGGCCGATCCGAGCGTCGCGACGCGCGCCTTCGCGAACATGGGCACCGGCCGCGGCATCGACGTGATCTGGGCGCCGACCACGGCCGAACTGGAGCGCGACTACCTGCCCGTGCGCATCCCGCTCGACAAGGGCATCCTCGGCTGGCGCATCTTCCTGATCGCCGAACACGATCAGGGCCTGTTCGAAGCCGTCAACTCGCAGGAGCAGCTCAAGGCCTTGCCGGCCGGCCAGGTCGGCGAATGGGCCGACACCGCCGTCCTGCGCGCCAACGGCCTGCCCGTCGTCACCGCAACGCACTACGAAAGCCTGTTCAGGATGCTGGCGGTGCAGCGCTTTCGCTACCTGCCGCGCGGCATCGGCGAGATCGCGGGCGAGCTGCGCAACTACGGCTCGCTCGGGCTGGTCATCGAGCCTCGCCTGGCATTGCACTACCCGATGTGCACCTACTTCTTCGTGTCGCGGCAGAACGCCGAACTCGCGCGGCGCCTCGAGCAGGGCCTGCGGCGCGCGCAGAAGGACGGCGCGTTCGAGCGGCTCTTCCGGCAGTTCTACGGCGATGCGATCCAGGCCGCGAAGCTGGAGCAGCGCCGGGTCTTCGAGCTGGACAACCCGACCGTCACGCCCTCGTCCTGCCCGCGGTCCGGCCTGCCAACGGCTCCCTAACAACTTCCTAACGGCCGCGCGCCTAGCATTGCCCCACCGCAACACCCAGGAGAGCAGCGTGCTGATTGCCACCACGGAAAACCTCGCCGGCCATCGCGTCGCCGAGGTCAAGGGCCAGGTCTTCGGCGTCGTCGTGCGCAGCCGCGGGCTGGCCGGCAACATCCTGGCGGGGCTGAGGTCCATCGTCGGTGGCGAGATCACCGAGTACACCCAGTTGCTCGAGGAGGCCCGCCGCCACGCCATCGACCGCATGGTCAAGAACGCCAGCCTGATGGGCGCCAATGCCGTCGTCATGATGCGCTTCGACTCGTCGGAGATGGGCCAGACGATGAGCGAGATCGTCGCCTACGGCACCGCCGTCGTCGTCGAGAAGCTGCCGGGCTGAGCCATGCTGCGCAACTTGCTGCTCATCGTGGCGCTGGCCGTCGGCGCGCTCGGCCTGGGTGCCCGCCTGGCCGGCCATCGGGACGCGACGCCTTTCGCCATCTGGGGCTGCATGATCGCCGCGGCGGTGCTGGTGGAACGCTGGCGCTACAACAAGGCGCGCAGCGCCACGGACGGCGATGGCTGGCAGAAGACCGAGGAGCGCTTCGTCGACCCCGAGTCGGGGCAGACGATGCAGGTGCTCTACAACCCGCGCAGCGGCGAGCGGCGCTACGAAGCCGCCGACTGAACGCTCAGTCGACCGCCGCTCGGCGGGCACGCAGCTGCCGCACGCGCGCCTCCAATGCGGCCAGCTCGCGCTCGTGCTCGCCGGCCTTGATGGCCTCGATGCGGTCGCGGATGGCGCGCAGCTCGCGCAAGGGCTCGGATTCGGCCTGCTGGCGCTCGGCCAGGTCGATCAAGGCCTCGGTGATGAGGCCGAGCTGGTGGCCGTAGCTGGCCACCTCGAAGGCCTGGGCCTCGATGCGTGCATTGCCGGCCTGCGGCTTGATGCCGTTGAAGAACCAGTCCAGGCGCGGCTCGATGTCCTGCGCCACGTCACCGCTGAAGGGCAGGCGCAATTGCGGTGCCCAGAGCCAGAACCAGGGAAACATCGCATCCTCCCGCGCGCCCGGACCGCAGGCGCGTGGCGGCATGGTGGCGCAGGCCCACGGCGGCGACAAGTTAGCCTTTGGGGATGGACTCGCTGATTTCCGCCGCCGCACGGGCGCTCGCCACCGGCGACGCGCTGCAGGCGCTCAAGCATGTGGCGCTGCGCGACGACCCGCCGGCGCTGGCGCTGCGCGGCATCGCGATGGCCCAGCTCGGCGAGCTGGCGCGCTCGCGCGAGCTGCTGAGGCGCGCCTCGCGCGAGTTCGGCGCGCACGAGGTGCTGGCGCGGGCGCGCTGCGTCGTCGCCGAGGCCGAGGTGGCGCTGGCCCTGCGCGACTTCGGCGACCCGCCGCACGCGCTGGCCGCCGCGATGGCCGAGCTGGAGGCGCGCGGCGACCGCGCCAATGCGCTGCAGGCGCGGCTGATCGCGGCGCGGCGCTGGCTGCTGCTGGGTAGGCTGGACGCGGCGGCCGAGTTGCTTGCGCCGGTCGGCAGCCAGGGCCTGCCGCCGCTGCCCGCGGCCGTGGCGGCGCTGGCAGCGGCCGAGCTGGCCCTGCGCACGCTGCGCATGGCCGACGCACAGGCCGCGCTGGAACGCGCCGAGGCCGCGGCGCGCCGGGCCGGCATCCCGGCCCTGCAGGCCGAGGTGGCGCGGGCCCGGAGCCTGCTGCAGCAGCCAGCCGCGCGGCGCCTGTGCGCTGGCGAGGCCCAGCCCCTGCGCCTGGCCGAGGTGGTGGCGCTGCTGGACTCGGGCGCCCTCGTCGTGGATGCCTGCCGCCATGGGCTGCGCGCGGGCGAGGCCAGTCTGATGCTGGCGCGCCGGCCCATCCTGTTCACGCTGCTGCGCGCACTGGCCGAGGCCTGGCCGGGCGACGCCGGCCGGGACGCGCTGATCGCCCGTGCCTTCCGCCTGCGCGAGGCCGACGACAGCCACCGCGCGCGGCTGCGCGTGGAGATGGGCCGGCTGCGTGCGCTGGTGGCGGGCCTGGCGGACATCGCGGCCACGCCGCGCGGCTTCGCGCTGCGGCCGCGCGACGGCCGCGCGGTGGCCGTGCTGGCGCCGCCTATGGACGGCGAGCAGGGCGAGCTGGTGGCGCTGCTGGCCGACGGCGCGGCCTGGTCCACCTCGGGGCTGGCCCTGGCCCTGGGCGCCAGCCAGCGCACGGTGCAGCGCGAGCTGGCCGGGCTGGAGGCCGCCGGCCGCGTGCGCGCCATCGGCCAGACCCGGGCGCGGCGCTGGCTGGCGCCGCCACTGACGGGTTTCACGACGATCTTGTTACTCCCTGCCGCGCTGCCGCTTGAGTAGATTGCAGTCATGCGCCAAGCACGGCGCGCAGCCAGGAGCGACCGCATGAGCACCAAGACCCGAACCGCCGAGATCGTGCGCGAGTACGGCCCCTTCGCCGGCGTCGCCAACATCGGCGGCGTCACGCATGACGGCGAGTGCATCTGGGCCGCCGCCGGCTCCGCGCTGCTGGCCATCGCCCCGGCGAGCGGCGAGGTCGTGCGGCGCATCGCCCGCGCGGCCGATGCCGGCACGGCCTTCGACGGCCGCTACCTCTATCAGATCGCCGAGTCGCGCATCGACAAGATCGACCCCGCCAGCGGCGAGATCGTGTCCTCCATCCCGGCGCCGGGGCAGGGCAGCGACTCGGGCCTGGCCTGGGCCGAGGGCAGCCTGTGGGTGGGCCAGTACCGCGGGCGCAGCATCCACCAGATCGACCCGGCCACCGGCGCCATCCGCCGCACCATCGAGTCCGACCGCTTCGTGACCGGCGTGACCTGGGTCGACGGGGAGCTCTGGCACGGCACCTGGGAGGGGGAGGCGAGCGACATCCGCCGCATCGACCCCGCCAGCGGCGCGGTGCTGGACTGCCTGCAGATGCCGCCGGGCACCGCTGTCAGCGGCCTGGAGTCCGACGGCCGCGACCTCTTCTATGCCGGCGGCGGCAACAGCAGCAAGGTCCGCGCCGTGAAGCGGCCCAGGCCCGCCAGCGCCGCCTGATTTCCCCCCGAGCAAACGCCCCACCCGGCCGGGTGGAGCCGCTGCATTGCCCATCCAACCCAAGGAGATGCCATGAATGCCCCCATCCAACACCCCATCGTCAGCCGCGACCACTGGATCGCCGTACGCAAGGCCCTGCTCGCCCGCGAGAAGGAGCTGACCCGCCTCGGCGATCGCATCGCCGCCGAACGCCGTGCCCTGCCCTGGGTCCGGCTGGAGCAGGACTATCTGTTCGACACCGCGGATGGCCCGCGCCGCTTGAGCGAGCTCTTCCAGGGCCGGCGCCAGCTGCTGGTGCAGCACTTCATGTTCGGCCCGGGCTGGGAGCAGGGCTGCAAGAGCTGCTCCTTCATGGCCGACCACCTGGACGGCATGGCCCCCCACCTGGCCCACCGCGACATCGCGCTGCTGGCCGTGTCGCGTGCACCGCTGGCCGAGATCCAGGCCTTCCGCCAGCGCATGGGCTGGCGCTTCCCCTGGGTCTCGTCACACGGCAACGACTTCAACCGCGACTTCCACGTCAGCTTCACGCCCGAGGAGCGCGCGCGCGGCGAGGTCTTCTACAACTTCCACATGACAGCCTTCCCGCTGGAGGAGGCGCCCGGCGTCAGCGTCTTCAGCAGGGACGACACGGGCCAGGTCTTCCACACCTACTCGACCTTCGGCCGCGGCGTGGAGGTGATGATGGGCACCTACAACCTCGTCGACCTGACGCCCCGGGGCCGCGACGAGGACGGCCTCGAGTACACGATGGCCTGGGTGCGCCACCACGACCGCTACGAGGATATGGCCGCGCCGGCCGCCGCCTGCTGCGGCAGTGCCAGGGCACAGGCCTGAGGGCAGGGCCATGGCCGCAGCCTGGCTCGGCATCGCGCCCTGGCTCGCCGTGGCCGGCGCCGGCGCGCTGCACGGCCTCAACCCCTGCACGGGCTGGGCGCTGGCGGCGGCCTGCGGCCGGCACGACCGCCGCGAGGCGCTGCGCGCGCTGCTGCCGCTGGCCCTGGGCCACGCGGCCTCGGTGGCCCTGGTGGCCGCGCTGGTGGCCGCGGGGCTGGCGATGGAGCACCTGCCCTGGCTGGCCGGCGCCGGGCTCGCCGGCCTGCTGCTCAAGCTCGCGCTGACGCGGCGGGCCGGGCAGCTCGGGCTGGGGCTGTGGTCCTTCGGCATCGCCACCGTCCACGGCAGCGGCCTGATGCTGCTGCCGGCCCTGCTGCCGCTGTGCCTGAGCGCGTCGCCCGCACGCGAGATCACGGCCTCGGGCTCGCTCGCGCTGGCGCTGGCGGTCGTCGGCGTTCACATGGCGGCGATGCTGGGCGTCACGGCACTCGCGGCCCGGGCGGCGCTAATGCTTCGCCCGCGGCGCCAGCAGGCGCTGCACCGCGCAGAACAGGAACAGCAACCCGCCGATGACGATCTTGGTCCACCAGGAGCTGAGCGTGCCGTCGAACGCGATCAACGTCTGTATCAGGCCCAGCACCAGCACGCCCGACAGCGCGCCGGCCACATAGCCATAGCCGCCGGTCAGCACGGTGCCGCCGATGACGACCGCGGCGATGGCGTCCAGCTCCACGCCCTGGGCATGCTGGCCATAGCCGCTGAGCATGTAAAAGGCGAACAGCAGGCCGGCCAGTGACGCGCAAAAGCCGCTGAGCGCGTAGACGGCGACTTTGGTGCGGCCCACGGGCAAGCCCATCATCAGCGCCGAGGCCTCGCTGCCGCCCAGCGCGTAGACGCCGCGGCCGAAGGCGGTGCAGTGCGCGACGTAGAGGCCCGCGGCCAGCACGACGAGCGCAATGAGCGCACCGGGCGACAGGAAGGCACCGCTGAAGGGGCCCGGCAAGGGGATCTGCGTCTGCGACAGCGTGACGAACAGCGGCGCGTCGATGGTGATGCTGTCCACGCTGATCAGGAAGCACAGGCCGCGCGCCAGGAACATGCCGGCCAGCGTGACGATAAATGCTTGCAGCTTGAACACATGGATCACTACGCCCTGCAACGCGCCGAAGGCCGCGCCGCCGACCAGGGCGAGGGCGATGACCGCTTCGGCCGGCCAGTGCGCCACCTGCAGCAGCCAGGCGCTGACCATCGTCGTCAGCGCCAGCACCGAGCCCACCGACAGGTCGATGCCGCCGGACAGGATGACGAAGCTCATGCCCACCGCGATGACGAGCAGGAAGGCGTTGTCGATGAGCAGGTTGAGCACCACCTGCGTGGAGGCGAAGCCGGTGTAGCTGCCGGCGCCGGCGCCGAACAGCGCCGCCATCAGCGCGACGCTGACCCAGCTGGTGAAGGAGGGGGCCGCCACGGCCCTGCGCAAGGCCTGTTTCATTGGGACCTCCGCGTGGACCAGACCGGGGACTGCGAGATGCAGACCGCGAACACGACGATGGCCTTGACGACCATCGTCACCTGGGGTGGCACGCCCAGCGCGTAGATGGCGGAGGTCAGCGTCTGGATGATGAGGGCGCCGACGAGGCTGCCGGCCAAGCTGAACCGGCCGCCGCCCAGCTGCCCGCCGCCGAGGGTGACCGCGAGGATGGCGTCCAGCTCCAGCAGCAGGCCGGCGTTGTTGGCGTCGGCGCTCCTGATGTTGGACGAGATCATCAGCCCGGCCAGGCCCGCACCGAGGCTGCAGTAGACATAGACGAAGAACACGATGGCCGCGGTGCGCACGCCGGCCAGGCGCGCGGCCACGGGGTTGATGCCGACGGCCTGGATGAAGAGCCCCAGGGCCGTGCGCTTCATCAGCAGCGCCGTGAGGCCGGCCACCGCGGCGACGACGAACAGCGACACCGGCAGACCGAGCAGATGGCCGCCGCCCAGCCAGAAGAAGCTCACCGGCTCGTAGACCGTGATGATCTGGCCGTCGGTCAGCAGCTGGGCGAGGCCGCGGCCGGCGACCATCAGGATCAGCGTCGCGATGATGGGCTGCAGGCCCAGGGCGGCGACGAGCAGGCCGTTCCACAGGCCGCACAGCAGCGCGGCGCCCAGGGCCGCGGCGATGGCGATCGCCAGGCCCTGCGAGCCGACGAGCACGCAGCCCACCGCGGCGGCGATAGCGACGACGGCGCCCACCGACACGTCGATGCCGCGCGTGGCGATGACCAGGGTCATGCCGAGCGCCGCGAGCATCAGGGGCGCCGCGCGGTGCAGGATGTCGATGAGGTTGCCGTAGAGGTGGCCGTCCTTGATCTCGAGATGCAGGAAGCCGGGCACGCAGGCGGCCGCGACGGCGAGCAGCAGCGCGAGCGCCGCGACGGGCCGCGCGAGGGGATGGTTCCAGGCCTTGGTGCGGGCGCTTGGGGTGGACATGGAAAGGCTGGGGGAATTCATGCGGCTTCGGCGGTGGCTGGCTCGGCGGCGATGACCTCGAGCACGCTGCGCTCGTCCAGCTCGCCGCGGCGGTAGACGCCGGCGGCGCGGCGGTCGCGCAGCACCAGGAGGCGGTCGCTGCAGTGCAGGACCTCGGGCAGTTCGGAAGAGATGAAGACGATGGCCATGCCCTGCCCATCGGCGCCGTGGGCGAGGGCGCGGACCATGTCCATCAGGTCCTCCTTGGCGCGCACGTCGATGCCGCGCGTGGGTTCGTCGAGGATGAGGACGGCCGGCCGCGTGGCCAGCCAGCGGGCGAGCAGGGCCTTCTGCTGGTTGCCGCCGGAAAGCTGGCCAATGGGCGTGTCGGCGCTCGCCGTCTTGATGTCCAGGCGCCCGATGTAGTCCTCCGCCAGGGCCTGCTGCTGCTCGCGGTTCATGACCAGGCGCAGGCCGGCGCGGGCCTGCAGCGCGAGCAGGATGTTGTCGCGCACCGAGAGTTCGAGGACGGCGCCCTCGTGCTTGCGGTCCTCGGAGCAGAAGGCGATGCCGGCGGCGATGGCCTCGCGCGGCGAGCGCCAGCGGCGCCTGCGGCCCTGCATGTCGACATGGCCGGCGTCGGCCGCGTCGGCGCCGAACAGCAGCCGCGCCGCCTCGGTGCGGCCCGAGCCCAGCAGGCCGGCCAGGCCCAGCACCTCGCCGCCGCGCAGTTCCAGGTCGAGGGGGTGTAGCGCGCCGCGCCGGCCCAGGCCCTCGGCGCGCAGCACAGGGGCGCCGGTCTGCGGGGCGCGGCTGTCCAGGCGGGAGGCTTGCTGGTCGGGCGGCGCGCCCACCATCTTGTTGACCAGGGCCAGGCGGCCGAGCTCGCTGGCCAGGTATTCGCCCTCGGTCTCGCCGTTGCGCATGACGGTGATGCGATCGGCCAGCGCATAGGTCTGGTCGAGGAAGTGGGTGACGAAGAGGATGGCCAGGCCCTGGTCGCGCAGGCGGCGCAGCACCGCGAAGAGGCGCTGCACGGCCGCGTCGTCGAGGCTGGACGTGGGCTCGTCGAGGATGAGCACGCGCGCCGAGATGCGCAGCGCGCGGGCGATGGCCACCATCTGCTGCACGGACAGCGAGTAGCGCGACAGCGGCGCGGTCACGTCGATGTCGAGGTCCATCTGCGCGAGCACGCGCTTCGCTTCCGCGTTGACGGCGGGCCAGGCTATGCGGCCCCAGCGCTGAGGGAAGCGGCCGGCGCAGATGTTCTCCGCCACGCTGAGGTTGGGGCAGAGGTTGACCTCCTGGTAGACGGTGCGGATGCCGTGGGCCTGGGCGTCCTCGGTGCGCTTGGGGGCGATGTGGCTGCCGTCGAGGGTGATGCTGCCGGCGTCGGGCTGGTAGAGGCCGGTCAGCACCTTGATCAGCGTCGACTTGCCGGCGCCGTTCTGGCCCATCAATGCGTGGACTTCGCCGGGGAAGAGGCGAAGGCTGACGTTGCTGAGGGCTTTGACGCCGGGGAAGGATTTGTGGAGGCCGGAGAGTTCCAGCACGGGCTTTGTCTTTGTCACGTCATGGACCCTTCGGTTTGGTGCGAAGAGTGGTGCAGGGAGTTCCCCCGGCGCGATGCATCGAACGCCAAGGCCGACAGCAAAGGCATCCCACCTCCACGAGCAAGCATCAGTACTTCCGGTTCGGCAACTCTTTCGCCGCCACTTCGGCCGGAAACACTCCTTCGTTCACCGTGATCCGCTTCTCGACTGGCTTCTTCGCCGCCACATCCCTGGCCAGCTGCATCAACTGCGGCCCCAGCAGCGGGTTGCACTCGACGGTCACGTTCAGCTTGCCCGCCTTCATCGCCTCAAAAGCCCCGCGCACGCCATCGATGGAGACGATGGCGATGTCGACGCCCGGCTTCAGCCCCGCCTCCTCGATGGCCTGGATCGCGCCGATGGCCATGTCGTCGTTGTGCGCATAGAGCACGTCGATCTTCTTGTCGCGAGCCTTCAGGAAGGCCTCCATCACCTCCTTGCCCTTGGCGCGCGTGAACTCGCCGGACTGGGAGCGGATGATCTGCAGCTTTGGGTTGCCCTTGATGACCTCCTCGAAGCCCTTCTTGCGGTCCAGGGCCGGCGCCGAGCCCACGGTGCCCTGCAGCTCGACGATGTTCAGCGACGCGTTCGGCGTCTTGGCGGCGCGCTCCAGCAGCCAGCGCCCGGCCCGGCGGCCCTCCTCGACGAAGTCGGAGCCTATGAAGCTGACGTAGAGCGAGGGATCGGCCACCTTGACGGCGCGGTCGGTCAGGATGACGGGGATGCCGGCGGCCTTGGCCTCCTTCAGCACCGTGTCCCAGCCACTCTCCACGACCGGCGAGAAGGCGATGACGTCGACCTTCTGCGCGATATAGCTGCGGATGGCCTTGACCTGGTTCTCCTGCTTCTGCTGCGCGTCGGCGAACTTCAGCGTGACGCCGGCCTCCTTGGCCGCGGCCTTGATGGAGGCCGTGTTCGCGCTGCGCCATTCGCTCTCGGCGCCGACCTGGGAGAAGCCGAGCACCAACGGCGCGGCGACGGCGGCCAAGGCGGGCAGGGACAGCGCGGCGGCGAGCAGCGTGCGGCGGGCGATGCGGAATTTCATGGTTTGTCTCCGTGGGTGGAAGGCTGTCTAGCGCAGCAGCCGCAGGCCGTAGAGGCTGCCGGCGATGGAGCCCGGCTGGGCGATGAACTTCAGGGCGAGCTTGCCGTCGGCGCTGCGGGCCAGGTCGGCGGGCAGCGCGAAGTCGCGGGTGTAGAGCTCGCCCGGCGTGTCGACGACGGCCAGCTCGATCTGCGCGATGAGGTGGCCGTTGACGACAAGGTCGAAGCGGCGGCCGGCGTCGCCCTTGGCAAAGCTCAGACGCAGCATGCGGCCCGCTGCCTGCGGGTCGTTCAGCACATAGCCGAACCACTGCCGCGCATGCCGCCAGCGGCCGGCGGGCGCGATGCCGCTCTCGACGCCTTCGCCCTGGAAGCCGTGGTCGGACTCGGGCTGCTGCTCGCCGGGCGCGACCTGGTCGATGGTCTGCGCGTCCAGCGCGAGGCGGGCCGCTTCGGCCCTTGCCAGCTCGTCGCGCAGCAGGCTCTGCCGGGCCGGTGTGCTGCGCGCCCAATAGATCATGTAGCGCGAGCCGTGCAGGCGGAAGAAGGGGATGAGCTTGAGCTTGTCGGCGCCCGGGCCACCCTGGATGAGGCCGGGCGCCGTGAAGGTCAGCGGCTGGCCGGGCACGGGCCGCAAGCGCCGGATGAAGTCGGCGCGGTCGCTGACGAAGACCGGCGCGGCCTCCTGCGGGCAGACAGGCCCCTGGGCGATATGGCCCATGCGCGAGTCGTCGGCACGGAAGCTCAGGGTCTCGCCGGGCTGCGGCGTCCTGGCGGCCAGCACGATGGGGCCGTGCAGCACCGCGACGTAGTTCTTCAGGCCCGGCATGGGCTCCAGCGTCGTGCGCATCGGCAGCTCGACGTCGACTTGGTCGCCCGCGGCCCAGCGGCGGCGCAGCTCGACATAGCGGCCGGGCCCGGCCTTCACGGCGACGGCCCTGCCGTTGAGCCTGAGCTTCAGCGCGCCCGGCGCGACCCAGCCGGGGTAGCGGATCTTCAGCGCGAACTCGCCCGCGTCATTCACGGTCAGCCGCGTGCGCGCCTCGTCGGGGAAGCGGGTGCTCTGCGTGACATGGACGCCGCGCTCGCGCCAGTCCAGCGTGGAGGCGATGAAGAGGTTGACGTAGAGCGTGTCGCCGTCGTGGGCGTAGATGAACTCGCCGTGGCGGGCATGGCTCTCCAGGCCCGAGCCGACACAGCACCACATGCCCTGATCCACCTGCGAGTAGACGCGGTAGTGCTGGGGCCGCATCGGCGTGAAGTAGACGAAGCCGCCGTCGCCGGGATGCTGGGCCGCGAGGATGTGGTTGTAGAGGGTGCGCTCGTAGAAGTCCGCGTAGCTGCCGACCTCGGGCGACTCGTGCTGCAGCAGCGCGGTCAGCTTCAGCATGTTGTAGCTGTTGCAGGTCTCGGGGCCTTCCACCTCGTCCAGCATGGGCCGGAAGTCGTCGGCCGCGTGGAAGTGTTCCTTTACGCTGTTGCCGCCGATGGCGACGCTGCGTTTCTCGACGACGTCGTGCCAGAAGAACTCGGCGGCGCGCCGGCCTTCGTCGTCTGCGCTCAATTGCGCAATTCGCTCGAAACCGATGACCTTGGGGATCTGCGTGTTGGCGTGCAGGCCGGTCAGCACGTCGCGCCCCTCGGCGAGCGGCTTGAGCAGGGCCTGGTGAGAGAAGCGCTGCGCGAGCGCGAGGTAGCGCGGGTCGCCGGTCATCTCGGACACGTCGGCCAGCACCTCGTTCATGCCGCCCTGCTCGGCGCGCAGCATGTCCTGCATCTGCGCGTCGCTCAGCTGCGCGGTGAGCTGCAGTGCCCAGTCGGACAGGCGCACGAGCATGGCCCTGGCGTCGGCATTGCCGGCATGCACCCAGGCGTCGCGCAGGCCGGCGAAGAGCTTGTGCAGGTTGTACCAGGGCACCCAGCGGCCATTGACGGAGAAGCTGTCGACCTTCAGCTCGCCACGGGCGATCTCGGCCCAGGCCTGGGCGCCATCGGGGATGCCGCCGAGATAGCCGCTGCCGATCGCGTCCTGGCAGCGCTTGAGCTCGGCGACGAAGTGGTCGAGGCGCTGCCTGACCTCGGCGTCGCCGGTGGCGGCCCACATCAGCGCCAGCGCCGACAGGTAGTGGCCGCCCATATGGCCGTCCAGGCCCGAGGACTCCCAGTTGCCATAGCTGGGCACCGGCACCGGCAGGCCGGCCTCGCGCCGGAAGGGCGCGAGCAGGCGCTCGGGGTCGAGGGCCAGCAGGTAGTGCAGGTCGGTGTCCTGGGCGTCGAGGAAGGGCCCGTCCTGCAGGCGCACCCGGTCCAGCGGGAAGGCCTGCGTTGCCGCAACCGCGCCGTGAGCACACAGCGCGATGGCAAGGGCGGCGAGCAGGCGTTTCACGGTCAGGCGCTCAAGCGGACGGCCCAGAGCGCGACTCCAGTTGCCGCTGCGGTGCTTGCCGTCGACGACAGCACGCTGAAGCCCACGACGAAGGCGCTGGAGTTCGTGTTCCATTGCCGGGACAGCACGCCCTTGTAGGTGACGCCGCCGCTCACCACGGTGAGCTTGTTGTTGCCGTTGTGCGTCCAGGTTCCGGTCATGCCGCCGCTGCCGCCGACCGTGCCGTCGGTGTTGAGCGTCACGACGATGGAGGTCTTGCTCACCGCCGTGATGTCCTTGCCGTGGTTGACGAGCTTGTAGGTGCCGGCCGCCTGCGCGGCGCTGACGTCGGCGGTCTGCGCGGGGCTGGCCAGGCTCAGCGGCGCATAACGCAGCGGCGCGATGACCAGCCAGCCGTCCTCGTTCAGGTGCATCTCGTGCACGCGCAGCTCGTGGTACTCGCCGGTGCCGGGGAAGCGCGAGTGGAAGATGATGAAGTACTGGTCCGTCGTCGCCTCGTAGTAGGCCGAGTTGTGGCCCGGCGACACATAGCCCAGCGGGGTGCCGGTCTCGAAGGCGGCATTGACGTAGTCGTGCCCGCCCATCATCTTCATGCCGTAGTTCTGGATGCTGGGCCGGTCGAAGGGCACGCTGGCCCTGACGGTGGCCATGTCGGTGCCGAAGCCGTCCAGGTAGGGGCCGTCCGGCGCCAGCGAGCGTGCGATGCGCACGTTGTAGCCGCCGTTGGCGGCCAGGCCGCCCCAGGACGTGAACAGGTAGTAGTACTTGCTCGTCGGGCTGTAGAGGATGTAGGCGCCCTCGATCTCGGCATGGTTGCCGCCCATCAGGTGCTTGCCATAGCCCTGGCCGGCTTGGGCCAAGCCCGTCGTCGCATCCATCGCCATGATGAAGATGCCGCCCGAGTAGGAGCCATAGACCATCCACCAGTTGCCCGCCGCGTCCTTGAAGACCTGCGGATCGACGACGTTGGGGTGCTTGGTCGCGTCGTAGGGGGTGCCGTCCTCGGACACGCCCACCATGCCGGACTTCAGCAGGATCTGCTTGTTCGCGTACGGCCCTTCGACATTGCCGGCCACGGCCACGCCCAGCGCGGACAGCGGGCTGCTGCCCTGGCAGGAGCAGTAGTAGTAGTAGAACTTGCCGTCGGGCAGCTGCTCCACGTCCGGCGCCCACAAGTCGGTCACCGTGGTCCACGCGAAGGTGGCGGCCAGCTCGGTCGTCACCTTGTCGCCGAACAAGGGGTTGTTGTTGTCGACGCCGTCGGCCAGCTTGGTCCAGTTCATCAGGTCCGTCGTCTTGGCCGCCGCGAGGTGGGAACCGAAGACGTAGTAGGTGCCGCTGGTCTTGATGACGGATGGGTCGTGGACCGAAGCGTTGCCGAAGCTCAGCGCGGTCTGGACCGGGTTGGGGTTGGTCGTGGTGGTACCTGTGCCAGTGCCAGTGCCGGTGCCAGTGCCGGTTCCCGTGCTGGTGTTGCCACCACCACCGCCACCACCGCCGCAGGCGGTCAGGGCGAGGGCGGCAGAACCCGCGAGGAAGTTGCGTCGGTTCTGAAGGGCCATGATGTGTTTGTCTCCGGGTCGGGTGGTGGATGCCGGCGCAGCCTAGGAGGCTCGGCGGCGGCGCACCAATGACATTGCAGGCGCGGGCGATCCTGGTTTTGATATGCCGCGTGTGAGGCACGGACGCAGCGCAACGCCTGGGCAAGCAGCATGGCGGGCCAGGTGTTGCGGGTCAGCGGAAGTCGCCGGTCGATGGAGCCGTCAGCCCTCGACCGCGACGACGACGATGGACTTGGCCGGCAGCTTCAGCGTGAGCCTGCCGTCGACGGCCTGGGCCTCGTAGGCCACGGGCGTGACCTGGGGCGCCTTGCCGAGCTCGTTCTGTGCGTCCATCGCGGTGGCGGTCAGCAGGCGGCCCTTGACGGACTTCGGTGCATTCGCGCCGACCTGCAGCACCAGCTCCGCGCCCTGCGTGGCGTTGGAGTTCACGACGCCGACGTAGAGCTTGCCGTCCCTGCCGCGCGCGGCGGTGGCGCTGAGCTCGGGCATCTCGGTCGCGCCGACCTTGTAGACCGGGTTGTTCTCGATCGTCGCGGGCAGCGAGGTCGCGTCCTGGAAGGGCGTGTAGAGCGCGAACGCGTGGTAGGTCGGCGTCAGCACCAGCTTGTCCCTGCTGGTGAGGATCATGGCCTGCAGCACGTTGACCATCTGCGCGACGTTGGTCATCTTCACGCGGTCGGCGTGGGCGTGGAACACGTTGAAATGCAGGGCCGCCAGCAGCGCGTCGCGCAGCGTGTTGCGCTGCACGAGGAAGCCGGGGTTGCTGCCGGGCTCGGGGTCGTACCAGCTGCCCCATTCGTCGAAGTAGATCTCCAGGCGCTTCTTCGGGTCGTTCCTGTCGAGAACGGCCGCGGTCTTGGTCAGCGTGCTGTCGATCTTGCTGACCTGCGACAGCATGGAGATCCACTCGGCCTCGGGGAAGCCGGCCGCCGGGCCCTTGGGCTCCCACTGGCCGCTGGGGAAGGTGTAGGCGTGGTGGGAGATGGCGTCGAAGTTGAAGCGCACGCTCTTGCTGAGCACGTCCTCCCAGGTGGTGTCCTGGTCGTTGCCGCCGCTGGCGACGAACTTGGGCCGGTTGTTCTCGGGCGTCTTCAGGAAGGTCGCCCAGTGTCGGTACATGTCGGCGTAGTACTCGGGCCGCATATTGCCGCCGCAGCCCCAGGTCTCGTTGCCGACGGCGAAGTAGCTCACCTTGAACGGCTTGTCGTGGCCGTTCTTGCGGCGCAGGTCCGCGAGCGTGGAGTGGCCCTCGGCCGTCATGTACTCCAGCCACTCGGCCATTTCCTGCGGGCTGCCCGTGCCCATGTTGCCGTTCACATAGGCCTCGGCGCCGAGCTGGTCGACGAGGTCGAAGAACTCGTGCGTGCCGACGGCGTTGTTCTCCGCCACGCCACCCCAGGTGGTATTGACCTTGACCGGGCGTTGCTTGCGCGGGCCGATGCCTTCGCGCCAGTGGTATTCGTCGGCGAAGCAGCCGCCGGGCCAGCGCACCAGCGGCACCTTGAGTTCCTTCAGCGCCGCGACGACGTCCTTGCGCCAGCCGCGCACATTGGGGATCTTGGACTCGGGGCCGACCCACATGCCCTCGTAGATGCCGGTACCCAGGTGCTCGGCGAACTGGCCGTAGATGTTGCGGTGGATGACGGGGCCGGGCTGGTCGGCATTGACGACCAGCTTGATGTCGGCGGCCTGGGCGGCGCAGGCCCAGGCCAGGCTCGCCGCGAGGGCCAGCAGTGGCTTCTTCATGTCTCTTGTCTCCTTCGTTGTTCTGTCAGGGCCTGACGCGTCAATTGCGCGTCAGTGCGCCATCGCGGCGCCGCCAGACGCCGCGCTCGTTGGGCTCGCGCAGCACGGCCGGCAGCAGCGCACGCGGCAGGTTCTGGTAGCAGACCGGGCGCAGGAAGCGCTCGATGGCCGCGGTGCCGACCGAGCTGCTGCGGCCATCGCTCGTGGCCGGGAAGGGGCCGCCGTGCACCATGGCCGTCGACACCTCGACGCCGGTCGGGTAGCCGTTGGCCAGGATGCGGCCGACCTTGCGCTCCAGCGCGGGCAGCAGGCGGCGCGCGGCAGCGAGGTCGGCCTCGTCGTCGTCCTGCAGCTGCAGCGTGGCGGTGAGCTGGCCCTCCAGGCCCTCGACGACGGCGAGCAGCTCGTCCAGGTCGCGGCAGGCGACCAGCAGCGAGGCGGGGCCGAAGATCTCGGCCGACATCGCGTGGTTGGCCAGGAAGGCCGCGCCGCTGGTCTTGAACAGGCTGGGCGCGCCCTGGCAGCCAGCGGACTCACCGCGCAGCAGGCTGTCCACGGCCGGCTGGCCGGCGAGTTGCTCCTCGCCGCGCTGGTAGGCGCCGGCGATGCCGGGGGTCAGCATGGTCGCGGCGGGCACGGGCCTGAGGGCCTCGGCGGCAGCGGCGGCGAAGCGGTCGAAGTCGGGGCCGGCGATGCCCAGCACCAGGCCGGGGTTGGTGCAGAACTGGCCCACGCCCATCGTCAGCGAGGCGGCGAAGCCGGTCGCGATGTCGGCGCCGCGGCGGCTGAGGGCGCCGGGCAGCAGGACGACGGGATTGATGCTGCTCATCTCGGCATAGACGGGAATCGGCTGCGGCCGGGCCGCGGCGGCGGCCATCAGCGCCATGCCGCCGCTGCGCGAGCCGGTGAAGCCGACGGCCTGGATGGCCGGGTGGCGCACCAGGGTGTCGCCGATGCCGTGGCCGCTGCCGGTCAGCAGCGCGAACACGCCGGCCGGCAGGCCAGCCTGGCGCACGGCCTCGACGACCGCGCGGCCGACGAGTTCCGACGTGCCCGGGTGGGCCGAGTGCGCTTTCACGACGACGGGGCAGCCGGCGGCCAGGGCAGCCGCGGTGTCGCCGCCGGCGACCGAGAAGGCCAGCGGGAAGTTGCTGGCGCCGAACACGGCCACCGGGCCGACGCCGACGAAGCGCAGGCGCAGGTCGGGCCGCGGCGGCGTGCGCGTGGGCAGGGCGGTGTCGATACGGGCGTCCTGCCAGGAGCCTTCTCGCAGCAGCTCGGCGAACAGCTTCAATTGGTTCATCGTGCGGCCACGCTCACCTTCGAGGCGGGCGCGCGGCAGGCCGGTCTCGGCCATCGCACGGGCGATGAGCTCGTCGCCCAGCGCGAGGATCTGGGCCGCGATCAGGTCGAGAAGGTCGGCGCGCTCGTGGTCGGTCGTCGCGCGGAAGGCGTCGAAGGCGGCACCGGCCAGCACGCAGGCTTCGTTGACTTGGGGCCCATCGACGGCGTTGAAGTCGGGGCCGAGGGCCTCGTTCCTGCCCGGGTCGAAGGCCTGGAAGGCGGCGCCGTTGCCGCGCACGGCCTGGCCGCCGATCAGCGCCAGACCCTGGATGGTGTTGCTCATGGTGATTTCAATGTGAATGGCGCGGCACGGCCGAGCCGCGCTTGCCGCGCAGGAAGTCGAAGTCGCAGCCCTCGTCGGCCTGCAGCACATGCTGGACGTAGAGCTGGCGGTAGCCGCTGGCGTCCTGCGGGTCGATGGTCTGGGCCGCGGCCCAGTCGGCCAGGCGCTGCGCCAGCTCGGCATCGGAGATGTCCAGGTGCAGGCGGCCGGCCGCGCAGTCCAGCTCGATGAAGTCGCCCTCCCGCACGACGGCCAGCGGGCCGCCGGCACGGGCCTCGGGCGCGACATGCAGCACGACGGTGCCGTAGGCCGTGCCGCTCATGCGTGCGTCGGAGATGCGCACCATGTCCTTCACGCCGGCCGCCAGCAGCTTGGGTGGCAGGCCCATATTGCCGACCTCGGCCATGCCGGGGTAGCCCTTGGGGCCGCAGTTCTTCATGACGAGGACGGAGCTGGCGTCGACGTCGAGAGCAGGGTCGACGATGCGCGCCTTGTAGTCCTCGAAGTTCTCGAACACGACGGCGCGGCCGCGGTGCTTCATCAGTTCGGGCGTGGCGGCCGAGGGCTTGAGCACGGCGCCGCGCGGCGCGAGGTTGCCGCGCAGGATGCAGATGCCGCCGTCCTCGATGAGGGGGTTGTCCAGCGTGCGGATGACTTCGTCGTCGTAGATGGGCGCGTCGACGACGTTCTCCCACAGGCTCTTGCCGTTGACGGTCAATGCATCCTTGTGCGGCAGCAGGCCGGCCTCGCCCAGGCGGCGCAGCACGGCGGGCAGGCCGCCGGCGTAATAGAACTCCTCCATCAGGAAGCGGCCCGAGGGCAGCAGGTCGACGAGGGTGGGCGTGCCGCGGCCGATGCGGGTCCAGTCCTCCAGCTCCAGGTCCACGCCGATGCGGCCGGCGATGGCCTTCAGGTGGATCACGGCATTGGTGGAGCCGCCAATGGCGGCGTTGACGCGGATGGCGTTCTCGAAGGCATGCTTGGTCAGCACCTTGGACAGCGTCAGCTCCTCCCAGACCATCTCGACGATGCGCATGCCGGACAGATGGGCCAGCACATAACGGCGTGCATCGACGGCGGGGATGGCGGCGTTGTGCGGCAATGACGTACCCAGCGCCTCGGCCATGCAGGCCATGGTGCTCGCCGTGCCCATGGTGTTGCAGGTGCCGGCCGAGCGCGAGTGGCCGGCCTCGGCGGCCATGAAGTCGTGCATGCTGATCTCGCCGGCCTTGACCTGCTCGTGCAGCTGCCACACGGCCGTGCCCGAGCCGATGTTCTTGCCGCCCAGCTTGCCGTTGAGCATGGGCCCGCCGGTGACGACGATGGCCGGCACGTCGACGCTGGCCGCGCCCATCAGCAGGGCCGGCGTGGTCTTGTCGCAGCCCACCAGCAGCACGACGGCGTCCATCGGATTGCCGCGGATGCTCTCCTCGACGTCCATGCTGGCGAGGTTGCGCGTCAGCATGGCCGTGGGGCGCAGATTGCTCTCGCCGTTGGAAAACACCGGGAACTCCACCGGCCAGCCGCCCGCCTCGATGATGCCGCGCTTGACATGCTCGGCCAGCTTGCGGAAGTGGGCGTTGCAGGGCGTCAGCTCGCTCCAGGTGTTGCAGATGCCGATGATGGGCTTGCCCTGGAACTCGTGGTCGGGGATGCCCTGGTTCTTCATCCAGGAGCGGTACATGAAACCGTTCTTGTCCTGGGTGCCGAACCACTCGGCGGAACGCAGCTTGACCTTGCGCTTCTTGTCGTCAGTCGTCATGGGTCTTGTCTCGGGACTGGGTGTTCTTTGCCCCGCAGGGGGCATTGCAAGACGATGCTAGGAGCCGGTGGAATTGCAATCCAATCAATTTCCTCCGTGTACCGATATGGAAACCGGTATCAGTCGCGGCGGGAGGGCTTGCCGAACAGCGGCATGCCGTCGGCACTCCAGCGCAGCGGCTTCACGAAGGTATGGCGGTCGGGGTTCCACAGCGGGTCGCCCGCTATCTCGGTGTAGGTGCGGGCGTGAAAGACCAGCAGCACCTCGTCGGGCGTGGCGCCCACCGTGAAGCTGTTGTGGCCGGGGCCGAAGACGCTGTCCTCGGCGCAGCTGCACATCACCGGCTCGGCGGACTTGCGCCAGCTCCTCGGGTCGAGCAGGTCGGCGCCCTCGTCCGCCCACAACAGGCCCATCGCATAGTTCTCGTCCGTCGCGCTGGCCGAGTAGCTGATGAAGACGCGGCCGTTGCGGATCAGCACCGACGGCCCCTCGTTGACAAGGAAGCCGCGGCATTCCCAGTCGAACTCGGGCCGGCTGAGCAGCACCGGCGCGCCGGCGAGCTGCCAGGGCGTCTTCATAGCCGCGATGTAGAGGTTGGAGTTGCCGGCAATGGCCGGGTCCTTCTGCGCCCACAGGTAGTGGAGCCGGCCGCGATGCGTGAAGGTGGTGGCGTCCAGGCAGAAGCTGTCCATGCCCGTGTCGACGGGGCCGAGGAACTCCCAGGGCCCGCCGAGCGGGTCGGCCGCGCTGTTGCGGATCGCGTACATGCGGTGCTGGAACATGCCCAGCCCGTCCAGGGCCCGCGTCGGCGCCGCGGCGAAGTAGACATACCAGGCGCCGTCGTTGAAATGCAGCTCCGGCGCCCAGATCAGCTCGGACCAGGGCCCCGTGTCGGGCTTGTGCCAGACGTCGAAGACCGGCGCGTCCACCAGGCCTTCGAGGGTGGTCGCACGGCGCACCTCGATGCGGTCGTACTGCGGCACCGAGGCGGTGAAGTAATAGAAGCCGTCGGCGTGACGGGAGATGTGGGGGTCGGCGCGCTGGCGGATCAGCGGCTCAAGCAGGTCGGACATGGGATGTACGGCAGGAAGGAAAAAGGGCGTTGCCGGGGAGGCCCCTGCAACGCCCTGGACAGGCCAAGGGCCGTCGGCTTACAGCTTCCAGCGGAACCCGGCCGAGAACGAGCGGCCGATCTGGACCGTACCGAAATTGGTCGTCTGCGGGCTGCCCGCATCGCCGAAGTGGTAGTACTGCTGCTGCTTCTCGTTCGTCAGGTTGACGCCGCTGACATCGAAGGACATGCGATCGTTGATGTTGTAGGTCAGCTGGAAATCCAGGCTGTGTTCCGGCTGGCGCCAGATGCCGATCGGGTTGGCAAACAGGGCGGCCTCGTTGGCGGCCAGGAAGCCGGAGCGCCAAACATAGGACAGGCGCGCGCCGACCGGGCCCTTTTCGTAGGCCAGCGTGGCGTTGTAGGAGCGGTTCGACACGCCGAAGAACGGGGTCTTGAGTTGGGCGACGACGACGCCGGCATCGTTGGCGTCGGGCACGTTCTGCGACGAGGTCAGCTGCGTGTAGCTGCCCTGGAAGCCCAAGCCGTCCAGAACCCACGGCAGACCCTTCGGGAAGTAGATCGTGCCCAGTTCGAAGCCGCTGATCCTGCCGTTGGAGGCGTTGACCGGCGAGTTGATGACGTAGTCGTAGCCGTTGCTGTGGTCGCCGCCCGAGGTCGAGTTGGCGAACGGGTCGTTGGCCCGATCGACGTGAACCTTGTGACGCAGGCCCACCACCAGGCCTTCGATCCGGCGCGTGAACGCCGTGCCGTAGAGCGCGCTGTCCTTCTGGAAATACCACTCGGCCGTCAGGTCGAGGTTCTTGGAGCGCGTCGGCTTCAGGTCGGGGTTGCCGCCGCTGCCCGAGCCATAGCCGACCTTGGAGACGTCGTCACCGAGTTGCAGCACGGGGTTCAGGTCGCCGAAGTTCGGGCGGCGCAGCGTTTCGCCGTAGTTGAAGCGCAGCAGCACGTCCTTGGCCGGGTCGTAGCGCAGGGTCAGGCTGGGCAGGAACTTGCCGGTCGACTTGCTGGCGCTGGACGGCGTGACCACCTTGGTCGTGGCATCGACCTTGTAGAAGGTCATGTCGGTGCCGACATTCGTGTAGCGCACGCCGAAATTGCCCTTCAGGTGATGGCCGAACAGTTCGTTCTCGGTATCCGCCATCAGATAGAGGTTGCTGGTCTTTTCGTCGACGTCGAAGGTCTTCTGCAGATGCAGCTGGTCCGTCGTCTGGAAATTCGCGTCGACCGAGTGGTAGAGCTTGCGCCAGTCGTCGATATGGTCGCGGATGTAATAGGCGTTGGGTTCCAGCCATGTGCGCGGAACGCTCGAGATGTCCGTGCCGAAGCCCGAGTTGGTCCAGTAGTAGTTCGAGCCCAGCGAGGACAGGCTGCGGCCCAGGAAGCTCGATTGCGTCCGGTTGGCTTCAGACGCCTTGCGGTCGTCGAAGCGCGCGCCGAAATGCAGTGTCTTCACCGCGCCCCAGTCGGCGTCGTAGGTGCCCGACAGGTTGGCCGTCGCGGCACTGCCCTGGTTGCGGTTGGCGTTGTCGTAGAACTGCGCCACGTTCCACTGGGTCGGGTCGACCAGCTTGGCATCGTCGTTGAAGTGGAACGACATATTGCCGCCGCCGGAATTGAAGTCGACGCTGATGGCATCTGCCACACGATCGATCCGGGTGGCGGTGAATTCCGAGTGGTAGGTGCTGGTCTGGTAGGACAGGTCGCCGTCCAGGCGCAGGCGGTCACCCAGGTTCCACTTGCCGTTCAGCGCGTAGACATAGGAGTCGGTGGCCGAGGTGGTGTAGTCGCCGCTGTTGAAGCCGTAGACCGAACCGACGTTCGTACGGGTCTTGACGATGTTCGTGCCCGGGTAGGTCGTGATCGACCCCGCGGGGTTGCTCCCCAGATTGCCCCACCAGTCGACGAAGCTGAACAGCAGCTGGTTGAAGGTCTTGTCGCGATAGCCGTTGTACATCGCCTCGAAGGTGTACACCGCGTCGTCGTTGGGCTTCCACTGCAGCGCGAGGTTCGCGGCCGGGCGCTCCCGCTTGCCCTGGACGTCGCTCTGGAAGACGGCGTCGCGCGACAGGTAGTAGGGATAGGCCTTGCCGTTGAAATTCAGCGTCGAGCCCGCCGCCTCCGGCAGGCCGGTATGGGTGCCGGGCGTCCAGACCGAGGTGTCGAAGATGCGCTGCAGCGGCGTGTAGCCCGCCGGGTCTTCGCCGGCATTGGGGCTGGCGAACGGCACCATGGCGCCCGGCGTCACGCTTTCGTTGCGGTATTGCGTCTTGGTCTCCGACAGATTGACCAGCGCGCCGAATTCGCCGGCGCCGGTCGTCCAGCGGTCGCTGAACATGGCGCTGAGCTGCGGATTCGCCTTCTTCGCGGGATCGAGATAGGTTTCACGCGCCGACAGGGAGATCTTCCGGCCCTTGAAATCGAAGGGGCGCAGCGACTTGACGTCGATCTGGCCGGCGATGCCGGTTTCCAGCTGGCTGGCGTCGCGCGTCTTGAAGACGTCGATCTGGCGCACCAGCGTCGAGGGGATGTCCTGCAACGCGACCTGCGTGCCGGACGCCGTGAAGATGTTGCGGCCGTTCCAGGTGGTTTCGACGTCGGGCATGCCGCGGATGGACAGGGTGCCGACCTCGCCGCCCGCGCGGTTCGTGACCTGGATGCCCGTCACGCGCTGCAACGCTTCGACGACGTTGTTGTCGGGCAGCTTGCCGATGTCTTCGGCGACGACCGATTCCACGACCTGGTCGCTGGTGCGCTTGACCGCCAGGCTCTTGGTCAGCGAGGCCTTGACGCCGGTGACGGTCACCGTTTCCAGCTGCGTCTCGGTCTTCGCGGCTTCCTGGGCCACGGCGATGGTGGACAGGGCGGCGAGCGCGGCGGCGGCCGTCAGGCGCAGCGCGAAGCGCCGGTTGTCGGTGCCTGCACGCAGCACCATGGCAGATTTCTTCATCTTGTCTCCGGGATCGTTATTGGAGGGAGCGACCAACCTCTGCAACCGCCCAGGACCTCTGTGGCGGGCCTGTGGAGCTGGGGTATGAAGTCATGCTAGGGAAGCGACCGATCCGCGACTAATCACATTTTTGGACTTCTCGATGCTGGTTTGCGCATCGCGTGTCCGGGTTAGCCCCGAGCTCTCCCAGGGGCACAAGGGCCGATCAGCGCGCGACTGCGATGCGCGGGGGCATGCGGTCGAGGGCTGCTGTCGAGCCTGAGCAACAGCAGGCGCTCAGGTTGCGAGCTTCAGCGCCGCCTGGTGCAGCCGCACCATGTGATACGGGTCGGGCTGCTCGTCCTTGCAGCCGCCGCTCCTGCAGGGCAGCGCATAGGCGGCCTGCCAGCCGCCCTGCCCGGCGTCGACGAGCTGCTCCCGCACGAGGCCCAGCGTCTGCTCGTAGCGCCGCCACAGGTCGTTGCGGCCGCTGGCCTGGGCCGCGACGAGCAGCGCATGCAGGCATTCGGCCTGCTGCCACCAGCCCTTGCTGGCATCGGCCCTGGCGCCGTCCGGGAAGGCACGCGTGCCGCAGCCGCCGTCGATCTCGTCATAGCCCGCGGCCAGCGCATAGGCCAGCACGCGCTCGGCCACCTGAGGGTAGACGGGCGAGACGGCCGCGCCCGTCGTCAGCAGATGGCTCCACTCGAACTGGTGGCCGAGGTCGATGTAGCCGCCGGCGTCCTTGCTGGGCAGGGGCTTCCAGGCCTCGTCGTACCACTCGGGGATGCGCGCGCCGCCGCCGTCGGACTCGGCCTGGCCCTGCAGCAGCCGGTAGGCGACGAAGTCGCCGAGGCGGCGCGCGCCGGCCTGTGCGGCCTTGTCGCCACTGCCCTCGGCCAGCGCCAGCACGGCCTCGAACATGTGCATGACGGGGTTCTGCGTGCGCGCGCCGGGGAAGGGCTTGAAGTCGCGCCCGCATTCGTTGACGAGGCCGCCCATGGCGTCGAAGAAGCCGGTCTCGATCTCGGCCCAGGCCCGTAGCGCGGCATCGCGATGACGGGCGTCGCGGCCGACGCGGTAGAGCTCGGCCAGGGCCAGCAGCGCGAAGGCATGGCCGTAGGCGCGCTTGTGCATCGCGCGTGGGCTGCCGTCGGGCGCCAGCGTGTGGAAGAAGCCGCCGTGCAGCGGGTCGTGGAAGCGCTCGAGCAGCAGGTCCGCGCCACGGCGGGCGAGGTCGAGATAGCGCCGCTCCTGCGTGAGTTCGTGACCGGCCGCGAAGGCGTAGACGAGGCGGGCCTGGCCGGTCAGCTCCAGCTCGGCCTGGGGCTGGGGCGTCCAGGCGCGGTCGAAGGCGAGCTGGAAGCTGCCATCGGGCCGGGGCGAATGCCGGCTCCAGCGCTGCAGCAGCGCCTCGAGGTCGGCCCGGTGCCAGGCGGTGTCGATGCGGCTGCGCTGCGGGCCCGCAGGCTCGCCGCAGCCGGCCAGGCCGCTCAGCAGCGCAAGAATAGCGCGGCGGTCGAACTGCGGGTGGGCATGCGTGACCAGGGGCGGGCTCCTTTCAGGGAGCTCCGACTCTAGCCGCCGCAGGCTTGCCGCGCGGCGTCAGGCGCCTCGCGTGACGGGCATGCGGACCTTGTCCGCCGGCAGCTTCATGTGGCTGGCCAGCTCCAGCTTGGCCAGCGAGTTGCGGTGCACCTCGTCCGGGCCGTCGGCCAGGCGCAGCGTGCGCTGGTGGGCCCACATCATGGCCAACGGCGTGTCGTCAGAAACGC
Organism: Roseateles saccharophilus; assembly: GCF_004342485.1. GTDB lineage: Bacteria > Pseudomonadota > Gammaproteobacteria > Burkholderiales > Burkholderiaceae_C > Pelomonas > Pelomonas saccharophila. The sequence goes on along the minus strand of NZ_SMBU01000007.1, from coordinate 75,861 downwards.
CCGCGCCACCGAAGACCTGGATGGCCCAGTCGATGACCTGCAGGGCCATGTTGGGCGCGACGATCTTGATCATCGCGATCTCGGCCTTGGCGACCTTGTTGCCCACGGTGTCCATCATGTAGGCGGCCTTCAGCGTCAGCAGGCGGGCCTGCTCGATCATGCAGCGCGCCTCGGCGATGCGCTCCTGCGTGACGGTCTGCTGGGCCAGGGTCTTGCCGAAGGCGGTGCGGGCGATGGCGCGTTCGCACATCAGCTCCAGCGCCCGCTCGGCCGCACCGATGGAACGCATGCAGTGGTGGATGCGGCCGGGGCCGAGGCGGCCCTGCGCGATCTCGAAGCCGCGGCCCTCGCCCAGCAGGATGTTGCTGGCGGGCACGCGCACGTTCTTCAGCTCCACTTCCATGTGGCCGTGGGGCGCGTCGTCGTAGCCGAACACGTTCAGCGGGCGCACGACGGTGATGCCGGGCGCATCGGCCGGCACGACGATCATGGACTGCTGCTCGTGCCTGCCGGCCTCGGGGTTGGTCTTGCCCATCACGATGTAGACGGCGCAGCGCGGGTCGCCGGCGCCGGAGCTCCACCACTTGCGGCCGTTGATGACGTAGTCGTCGCCATCGCGCTCGATGCGGCATTCGATGTTGGTGGCGTCCGACGAGGCCACGGCCGGCTCCGTCATCAGGAAGGCCGAGCGGATCTCGCCGCGCAGCAGCGGCTCGAGCCAGCGGTCCTTCAGCGCCTCGCTGGCGTAGCGCTCCAGCGTCTCCATGTTGCCGGTGTCCGGCGCCGAGCAGTTGAAGACCTCGGGCGCCCAGAAGACGCGGCCCATGATCTCGCACAGCGGCGCGTATTCGAGATTGCTCAGGCCCTCGGGCGCGCGACTGGACTTGGGCAGGAAGAGGTTCCACAGCCCGGCCGCGCGGGCCTTGGGCTTGAGCTCCTCGATGACCCGGGTCGCGATCCAGGGGTTGCCGGCACGGCGGTTGGCGGCCACCTCGTCGAGATAGCGGCTCTCGTTCGGGGTGATGTGTTCGGCGAAGAAGGCGAGCAGGCGCTGTTGCGCTTGCATGACCTTGGGGCTGTAGTCGAAGTTCATGGCGCGGCTTTGTGTCGAGTGCGGGTGGCGCCAGTTTGGCGCAGCAGCGGCCGCGCACTTGTCACCGAGGCATCAAAACTGTGGGTGCGTTCAGCCCACCAGCAGCCTGTCCTCGGCCAGGGCCAGCGCGGCCGGCGTGCCGCTGAGCACCAGGGTGTCGCCGCCGGCCAGCGTCGCCCCGTCCACCGGCTGGCCCTTGCCACTGGCGCGACGCAGTGACACCACGGCGACACCGAGGGCCTGCAGGGCCAGCTCGTCCAGCGGCCGGCCGCTGTGCGCGCTGGCGGTGGGCAGGGTGACGGAGGCGAGGCGCGCCTGGTCCAGCTCGTCGACGGTGTCGTCGTCCTGGCCGTGGAAGTAGCCGCGCAGCAGGCCGTAGCGCTTGTCGCGCGCGTCGCGCGTGATGCGGATGACGCGGCGCATCGGCACGCCCACCAGGGCCAGCGCGTGCGAGGCCAGCATCAGCGAGCCCTCGATGGCCTCGGGCACGACCTCGGTGGCGCCGGCGCCGCGCAGCTTCTCGAGGTCGCTGTCGTCGATGGTGCGCACGACGACGGGCACCTTGGGCGCATGGGTCTGCACGAGGTGCAGGATCTTCAGCGCCGAGGGCGTGTCGGGGTAGCTGACGACGACGGCGCTGGCCCGCGCCAAGCCCGCGGCCATCAGGCTCTGCACCTTGGCCGCGTCGCCGAACACGACGCTCTGGCCGGCCGCAGCGGCCTGGCGCACGCGGTCGGGGTCGAGGTCCAGCGCCATGTAGGGGATGTGCTCGCCGTCCAACAGGCGTGCCAGGTTCTGGCCCGAGCGGCCGTAGCCGCAGATGATGACGTGGGCCTCGCTCTTGATGGACTTCTTCGCGATGGTGGTCAGCTGCACGGACTGCATCAGCCAGTCGCTGCTGCTGAGCTTCATGACGATGCGGTTGCTGTACATCACGATCAGCGGCGTCGCGAGCATGGACAGCACCATGCTGGCCAGCACCGGGCTGACCCAGGGCACGCCGATCAGGTTCTGCTGGGCGCCCAGCGTCAGCAGCACGAAGCCGAACTCGCCGGCCTGGGCGAGGTAGAGACCGGTGCGCAGGGCCACGCCGGGCGGCGACCTGAACAGCCGTGCCAGCGCGGCGATCAGCGCGAACTTGGCCAGCACGGGCAGGGTCGTCAGCAGCACGACCAGCCACCAGCTGTGCACCAGCGGATGCCAGTCCAGCTTCATGCCGATGGTGATGAAGAACAGGCCCAGCAGCACGTCGTGGAAGGGCCGGATGTCGGTCTCGACCTGGTGCTTGTATTCGGTCTCGGCGATCAGCATGCCGGCGACGAAGGCGCCCAGGGCCAGACTCAGGCCGGCATGCTCGGTCAGCCAGGCCAGGCCGAGGGTGACGAGCAGCAGGTTGAGCATGAAGAGCTCTTCGCTCTTGCGCCGGGCGACCAGCGTCAGCCACCAGCGCATCAGCTTCTGGCCGCCATACAGCAGCAGGCCCAGCAGCACGGCCGCCTTCACGCCGGCCACGGCCAGCGCGTCGGCCATCCCGGCGGCGCCGCTGTTCAGCGCCGGGATCAGCACCAGCAGCGGCACCACGGCCAGGTCCTGGAACAGCAGCACGCCCATGACCAGCCGGCCGTGCGGCCCCTCCAGCTCGAGCCGCTCGGCCATCAGCTTGACGACGATGGCAGTGGAGCTCATCGCCATGGCCGCGCCCAGCACGAGAGCGCCGCGCCAGCCCAGGTCCCAGGCCCAGCCCAATGCCGCGAAGCCGGCCACCAGCAGCGCGTTGCCGAGGATGGCGCCGGCGATGGTCAGCACCACCTGGGCCAGGCCCAGGCCGAAGACGGCCGTCTTCAGCGCGCGCAGCTTGGGCAGGTTGAATTCCAGCCCGATGACGAACATCAGGAAGACGACGCCGAACTCGGCCAGGTACTGGATGCTGGCCGAATCGTGGGCGAAGGCCAGCGCATTCGGGCCGATCAGCACGCCCACGGCCAGGTAGCCCAGCATGGGCGGCAGCTTCAGCGAACGGCAGGCCACCACGCCGAGCACCGCGGCGACAAGATAGAGCAGGGCGAGGTCCAGGGAGGTCACCGGGCGATGGTATTCGGGCCGCGGAGGACTTCCCGCCCGGGCGCCCCGGCCGTGAAATCCGACACCGGAAACCGATGCCATGCGTTGCGTGCATAAGCGCATACGCACTTGGCTAGACAAGCCCTGGCGGCGGAGGGAAGCTTCGCGCTACCGTTCGCCCCACTAAAAGTTACGGAGCATTTCATGCCCAACCTGTCCTTTGTTTCGCCCACGCGCAACAGCCCGTGGGGAACGTATCTGTCGCAGATCGACGCCGTGGAACCCTATCTGGGCCATCTGAGCCGCTGGGTCGAGACGCTGCGCCGCCCCAAGCGCGCGCTGATCGTGGACATCCCCATCGAGCTGGACAACGGCACCATCGCCCACTTCGAGGGCTTCCGCGTCCAGCACAGCCTGACCCGCGGCCCCGGCAAGGGCGGTGTGCGCTACCACCCCGACGTCACGCTGGAAGAGGTGATGGCCCTGTCGGCCTGGATGACGGTGAAGAACGCCGCGGTGAACCTGCCCTATGGCGGCGCCAAGGGCGGCATCCGCCTGGACCCCAGCCTGCTGTCGCTGAAGGAGCTGGAGAAAGTTACGCGCAGGTACACCAGCGAGATCGGCATCATCATCGGCCCCAACCAGGACATCCCGGCACCTGACGTCAATACCAACGGCCAGATCATGGCCTGGATGATGGACACCTATTCGATGAACACCGGCGCGACGGCGACCGGCGTCGTCACCGGCAAGCCCATCCCGCTGGGCGGCTCGCTGGGCCGCGTGGCCGCCACCGGCCGCGGCGTCTTCGTCGTCGGCCGCGAGGCCATGCGCCGCCTGAACATCGACATGGACGGCGCCCGCGTCGCCGTGCAGGGCTTCGGCAACGTCGGCTCCATCGCCGCCAAGCTGTTCGCCGCCAACGGCGCCAAGGTCGTCTGCGTGCAGGACCACACCGGCACCATCCTGAACGAGAACGGCTTCGACATGGCCAGCCTGCTGGAGCACGTCGCCAAGTACCGCGGCGTGGCCGGCTTCGCCGGTGCCGACAAGATCGACAACGAGAACTTCTGGGACGTGCAGAGCGACGTGCTGATCCCGGCCGCGCTGGAAGGCCAGATCACCGCCGAGCGCGCCAAGCGCATCCGCACCCGCCTCGTGCTGGAAGGCGCGAACGGCCCGACCACGCCCGACGGCGAGGACGTGCTGACCGACCGCGGCATCGTCGTCGTGCCCGACGTGATCGCCAACGCCGGCGGCGTGACCGTGTCCTATTTCGAATGGGTGCAGGACTTCTCGTCCTTCTTCTGGACCGAGGACGAGATCAATGTGCGCCTGGACAAGATCATGATCGGCGCCTTCAAGCACATCTGGGAGACCGGCGAGCAGCACAAGATCGCGCTGCGCACGGCCGCCTTCACGGTGGCCTGCACGCGGGTGCTGCAGGCGCGCGAGGAGCGCGGCCTCTACCCCTGAGTCGGGACCGAGAACAAGCCCAGCGGCTTGTTCGACGCCCGACGAAGGCCGACCCGCATGCAGGCGGGTCGGCATCAGCCCCGGCCACGCCGCCGCACCAGCCCGCCCCGTGCGGGCTTTTTCGTGCCCGGCGCAAATATAGGTACGTAGGCACAATTTCGTGAGTCCGGATGGACAGACGGCGCCAGACAGGCAGAGTCGCGCCGCTTCGCCTTGGAATCCGTCGTGCCCACCGAATCCCCCATGCCCCTCGTCGGCCGCCGTCAGCTGCTGCGCGGCGCCGTCGCGTCGGCCCTGCCCGCGCTCGGCCTGCCAGCCGCCGCCTCCTCCTCCGGGCCGCTGACCGTCGGCGGCCTGCCGGTCACCTGCAACCTGACCCTGCCCGTCGCCTGCACCGCGCGCGCCGCCAGCAACAAGGCGGCCGGCAGCGCGGCCTTCCAGTTCGAGTACAGCAAGTACAACGGCTGGCCCGAAATCAAGGAATCGCTGATGACGGGCCGCATCCAGGCGGCCTACATGCTGGCGCCGCTGGTGATGGACCTGGCGGACAAGCGCATCCCGGTGAAGATCGTCTCCCTGGGCCACCGCTCCGGCGCCGTCATCATGGTGCGCAGCGACTCGCCCTACAAGAAGTTCCGCGACCTTGCGGGCAAGCGCATCGCCATCCCCAGCCGCTTTGCGGTGGACTTCCTGTTCCTGCGCAAGATGCTGGCCCGGGAGGGCATGACGCCGAAGGACATCCAGATCATCGAGATGCCGCCGCCCGACATGCCGGCCGCGCTCTACGCCAAGGCCGTGGACGCCTATTGCACCGGCGAGCCCTTTGGTGCCGCGGCCCAGCGCGCCGGCTATGCCAGGCCGCTGCGCATGACGCGCGACGAGTGGCGCAACTACATCTGCTGCGTGCTGACCGTGCGCGAGGAGCTCATCAAGGAGAACCGGCCGCTGGTGCAGGATCTCGTCAACCATGTGCAGGGCGCCGGCAACTGGCTGGACCTGCAGCAGGCCAACCGCGAGAAGGCCATCCAGATCGCCGCCGGCCGCAAGTTCTTCAACCAGGACCCCAACATCCTGCGCTTCGTGATGGAGAACCCGACGGACCGCGTGACCTACGGCGACCTGCGCATGATCCGCGCCGAATTCGACGAGCTGATGCAGCTGTCCATCGAGGCCGGCACGCTCAAGGCCCCGGTGGCCTACGAGAAATACGTCGACGAGAGCTTCGTCAAGGCGGCCAAGGCCGCACCCATCCCGATATGAAGCGCCGCCACCTGTTGTTGTCGCTGGCCGTCGTGCTGCCGCTGGCCGCCCGGGCCATCACGCCGCAGCTCAAGGCCGGCGTCTTCGAGCCCGCCCAGCCCGCGCCCGAGTTCACGCTCAAGGGCAGCGACGGCGCCGAACTCAAGCTCGCGCGCTTCAAGGGCAAGCTGGTGCTGCTGGTGTTCGGCTTCACGAACTGCCCCGAGGTCTGCCCGACGACGCTGGCCACGCTGGCCCAGGCGCGCAAGGACCTGGGCGCCGACGCGGCCGACGTGCAGGTCGTCTATGTGACGGTGGACCCGGAGCGCGACGACGTCACCCGCATCCGCAAGTACCTGGGCGCCTTCGATGCGAGCTTCATCGGCGGCACCGACACGCCCGACACGCTGGCCGCGATGCGCAAGCGCTACGGCGTCGTCGCCGAGAAGATTGCGCCCAAGCAGGGCAACGCGTACGGCATGAACCACTCCACGTCGGTCTGGCTGATCGACCGCACGGGCAAGCTGCGCGGCATGATGCCCTACGGTCACGAGGCCAAGGACTTCGTCCACGACCTCCGGCTGCTGCTGGCCTCGAAGTGAAACGACTGCTCTGGCTCCTGCCGGCGCTGCTGCTGGCCCCGCTCGCCTGGGCCGCCTTCGCGCCCGTCGCCCTGTCCACGCGCGACGAGCTGTTCGAGATCCCGCCCGGCACCTACGCCCGCCGCATGGCCGGCAACAAGGTCGAGATCCTGCCCGACCGCATCGATCTGACGCTAGGCCTGAACGACGTGCTGCTGCTGCGCAACCGGGACGAGGTGCCACAGCAGTTCGGGCCCGTGCTGATCATGCCGGGGCAGAGCTTCAGGCTGCCCTTCGAGGTCGCGTCGACCTACAGCTTCGCGTGCAGCGCCCACGCCAGCGGGCAGATGAGCATCGTCGTCGCACCCACGCCCGCCCCGGGCTGGCCGAGGCTGCAATGGCGCTGGCAGCGCTGGAAGAAAAAACAAGCCCTTCAGGAGACCGTCGCTTGAACCTAGATTCGGCAGTTGAGTGCGCCCAAGGGGCTGGGGAGGCGGCCGGCTGGCAAGGCGCGCCGACGAAGTGGGCGCCTGCCCACGAGGAGAAGCAACGCAGCCAGCGGGCCGAAGCGCCAGTCCAGCGGGCGCGCAGCGCTGCTCATCGAAGTGGTGATCGCCGCCTTGGCGCGAAGGCCTCGATGCACGGAGCCTTTCGATGAGTAGCGAGCGCTCAACTGCCGGATCTAGGTTGAATTCACGCCTGGGCAAGATATGGCCGCCACTGGCCGTCATCGCCATCCTCATCGCGGCCTGGTGGGGCATCGTCGTCTACACCGACAGCCCCATATTCCCGACGCCCTGGGCCGTCGTCACCGGCACGCTGGAGCTGGCCCAGGACGGCACCCTGTGGGAGCACATCACCGCCTCGCTGACGCGGGTGGGCATAGGCTTCGGCCTGGCCATGCTCGTCGGCATCCCGCTGGGCCTGTGGATGGGCTGGGTGGATGCGGCCTACCGCACCTTCAATCCCATCTTCCAGATGCTGCGGCCGATCTCGCCCATCGCCTGGATCCCGCTCGCCATCCTGTGGTTCGGCGTCGGCGATCTGTCGCCCATCTTCCTGATCTTCATCTCCTCGGTCTTCCCGCTCATCGTGCAGACGACCTCGGGCGTGCACACCATCGACCGGCGCTACCTGCGCGCGGCAGCCAACTTCGGCGTGTCGCGCAGCGTGATGTTCCGCCGCGTCGTCATCCCGGCCGTGCTGCCGGAGATCATCATCGGCATGCGCATCGGCATCGGCGTGGCCTGGCTGGTGGTGGTGGCGGCCGAGATGATCGCGCTGCGCTCGGGCCTGGGCTATCTCATCATGGACTCGCGCAACGCCGGCAACCGCTACGACCTCGTCATCGCCAGCATGATCCTCATCGGCGTCATCGGCCTGCTGCTGGACGGCATCACCCGCCTCCTCGAAAAACTCAAGACCGTGCGTTGGCGCTATGTCCGATAACAAGCCCCCCAAGATCGCCGTCAGCGGCCTGAGCAAGAGCTTCAAGGCCGCCAAGGGCGGCCTGCTGCCCGTCATCGCCGGCGTCGACTTCGAGGTCGCCGAAGGCGAGTTCGTCGCCATCGTCGGCCCCTCGGGCTGCGGCAAGTCCACGCTGATGAACATCCTCGCCGGCTTCGATCAGCCCGATGCCGGCCGCCTGCTCATCGACGGCAAGCCCCACCCCGGACCCAGCCCGCAGGGCATCGTCATCTCGCAGCACGGTTCGGTCTTCCCCTGGCTCACCGTGCAGCAGAACCTGATGTTCGGCCTCGGCGAGCAGCATGGCGGCGACAAGGTGGCGCTGGCCGACCACTACGCGGCCATGGTCGGGCTCAAGGGCTTCGAGAACGCCTACCCGCACGAGCTCTCGGGCGGCATGCTCAAGCGCGTGGAGCTGGCGCGGGCCTTCATCGTCAAGCCCGAGATCCTCTACCTCGACGAGCCCTTCTCGGCGCTGGACGCGCTGATGAACCTGCGCATGCGCAACGAACTGCTGCGCATCCTCGCGGAGGAGAAGCACACCGTGCTGCTCATCACCCACGACGTCGACGAGGCCCTCTACATGGCCGACCGCATCCTCGTGCTGTCGCCACGGCCCACGCGCATCCAGGCCCGCTTCGAGCTGGACATGCCGCACCCGCGGCGCCTGATCAGCCCCGAGATGGACGCGCTGCGCGAGTCCATCCTGAAGGAGCTGGGGCTGGAGATGCCGGCGTGAGGTGATGCCCCTCGCCCAGTCGCGACCTGCTGAACGCGGTCGCGTCTAGGCGGTCCCCCAAGGGGACGGCGATGGTCCCGGCGTTGAGCCGCTCGCACATCGCCGGAGCGGGCCGGCTTGGGAACTGGAGTCGGACACAAGCAGCCCCTGCGGACTGCTTGTGCCTACGCAAGGCCTTGGGCCTCTGGCCCATGGCGGGCCCGGCGCTCGGCCCGCAGGGAATCAGGCGTCGTCGACCGGCTTCAGCACGGCGCCCGTGCTGTCCAGCACCCGCAGCGTCACCGGAACGGCCGGCGCGATGCTCCGCGTGACGGTGCAGAAGTCCTCGAAGGTATCGAGCACGCGCTGGATATGGGCCAGCTCGGCGGCCGGCTTGCCGAGGTGGATGTCCACGGCCAGCCCTTGCACGCGGTTGCGGTTGCGCTCGTTGCGGCCCACCGTGGCCAGCACCTCGGTGCGCAGCGGCGAGGGGTCGTCCTTGTACTTCTGGCAGGCGAACCAGATGGACGCGCTCAGGCAGTTGCCCACCGCCGAGGCCAGCAGCTGGACGGGGTCGGGCCCGAGGCCGGTGCCGGCCGGCGGCGGCTCGTCGGACAGCAGCACCGGCAGCTCCGGCGCATAGCGGTGTTCGAACTGGTAGCCCTGGCGCTGGGTCAGGGTGACGCTGGGTTGGTCCATGAAGCCTCCGTGTGTGAAGGCGATTCTCAGCGCAGGTCTTCGGTCTCGAAGTAGATCTCGGTCAAGCCCCTGGCCTTGAAGGCTGTTTGCACGGCACCGCTGGGCCTGGACAGGCCCTGAATGGCGACGGCGACCTCGCCGCGGACCTGAGGCGAGTCCAGCCGCAGGATGTGGTCGAAGTCCGGCCGGCGGTCGATGCGCTTGAAAGCGAACCACTCGTCGCCCTTGCCGATCAGCCGGTAGCTCCCCGTTGCAGCCTCGCGCGGAGCCGCCCGAAGGCGGCGGAACAGCAGCACCTCGTCGACGACGACTTGCTGCTCGCCCGCCTGCGGCTTGCCGCCACGCTCGAAGTGGCCTTCGAAGAAGCGCGCCTTGAACTCGCGCAGCGGCTTCACGTGGCCGGGCGCAAGGCGCAGCAGGTCGAAGGCTTCGGGGTCGAAGGTCCAGAGCCTGGGCTCGCGCGCCAGCGTGTCGCGCAGCGCCCGGTCGGCCGCCGCGTCGGCGATGTGGAAGCGGAACACGAGCTGGCTGTCGTGCGGCGCATGGAACATCGGCAGATGCGAGGCATACAGGCCCTCGCGGCCGCCGAAGACGGCCATGCCGTGGCTGCCCATCGCGGTTTCCTCCGCGCGACCGAGAGCCGGCAGCAGCGCGGCGAGTGCGAAGCTGCGGCGCCTCATTCGGCCGCCACGATGAGCTTGCCGCGGTGGTCGCTCGTGAACAGGCTCTGCAGCGTGGCCGGCAGGTTCTCGAAGCCCTTCACGACCGTCTCCTCGAAGACGATCTCGCCGCGCTGCAACATCGGCCCGACGACGCGCAGCATCTCGTCCATGCGATGCAGGTAGTCGCGCGCCAGCATGCCCTGGATGGTGGCACGCTGGTAGAGCATGTGGTGCAGGAAGCGCGGGCCGAGTTCGGGCGTGTCCAGGCCACCGGAATACTGGCTGATGGCGCCGCAGATGACGATGCGGGCGCGGCGGTTGATCAGCGGGATGACGGCATCGGTGATCCAGCCGCCGACGTTGTCGAAATAGACGTCCACGCCGCCGGTCAGGGCCTTGATCTCTTCGGCCAGCGAAGCCGTGTCGGCATGGGCCTTGTAGTCCACCGCCCAGGTCAGGCCGAGCCGGCTGCGCAGCCACTCGCACTTGGCGGCGCCGCCGGCAATGCCGAGCACGCGGCAGCCGTTCTTCAGCGCGAACTGCGCGACCAGCGAGCCCACGGCCCCGGCCGCGCCGGATACGACGACGACCTCGCCCGCCTTTGGGGCCCCCGACTCCATCAGCCCGAACCAGGCCGTGCGCCCCGGCATGCCCAGCACGCCGATGGCCGTGGACGGTGGCGCGAGCGCCGGGTCGAGCCTGCGCAGCACCGAGTGGTGGACGCGCGCATGCGTCTGCCAGCCCAGCATGCCCTCGACCCAGTCGCCCTCGGTCAGGCCGGGCACCGACGACGCCAGCACGCGGCCGACGACGCCGGCCGTCTGCACCGTGTCCAGCGCATGCGGCAGCTCGTTGTAGGTCGGCTTGAGCGACTGGTTGATGCGCATATACGGGTCCACCGACCAGTACCGCGCCTCGACCAGCACCTCGCCGGCCGACAGCGCGGTGGCCAGCGGCATGGTGACGAGTTCGTAGTGCTCGGGCCCAACCAGGCCCTCAGGGTGGCGGCGGTAGAGCCACTGGCGGTTGTTCAGCTGTGCATCCATGCGGCCGATTCTGGGCAGTTGCACATTTCCTGTGAAGCAAAACAAAGTCCACAATCGATGCCCAATAAGACACGAATGAACATGGACATCGCCGACCTGCGCAGCTTCCTCGTCATCGCCCGCCACGCCAACCTGCGCGCGGCGGCGGACGAGCTGCACCAGACGCCGTCGGCCCTGTCCAAGGCCGTCAAGCGGCTGGAAGCCTCGCTGGCCACGCCCGTCTTCGACCGCGTCGGCAAGGCCATCCGGCTCAATGCGGCCGGCGAGCGGCTGCGCGAACGGGCACTGGCCCTGGTCGCGCTGGCCGACCAGACCGAGGCCGAATTCCGTGGTGTGAGCCTGCGCTCACATTGCCGCCTGCTGGCGCCAGCCGTGCTGCAGTGGGGTTTCGGAGCGACCCTCGCGGCGCGCCTGTCGGCCAGCCGGCCGCAGGCCAGCCTGGCCTTCGTCACGCATTTCGAGGACGCTGCGCTGGCCGCCCTGGCCCGCGGCGAGGGCGACCTGGCCCTGGTGACCGGCGTGGCCCTGGGTGCCGCGCTGCCGGCCGGGCTGGCGGCGAAACGCCTGGGCGAGATTCGCATGCAGCTGGCCGCCGGCCCGGACCACCCGCTGGCCGGCCGCGGCGAGGTGCCGACCGCCGAGGTGCTGCGGCACGACTTCGCCTGCCCGCAGCATTCGATGTTCTGCGGCCTGGAGCGCGGGGCCCGTGCCGATGGCTGGCGCGACGACCGCCTGCCCAGACGCATCCGCTTCTGGCTGGACGACCTGCAGCTGTTCTTCAGCCTGGTGCGCAGCGGCCAGGCCCTGGCCTATCTGCCCGACTTCGCGCTGGCGGAGTCGCCGGGCCTGGTGCGCCTGACCGTGCCCGACTGCCCCTACGAGTGCGTCGAACAGGTCCACCTCGTGTGGCGGCCGGCCACGGCCAGCGGCTGGCTGGCGGCCTGTGTGGCCGCCCTCTGACAAGCCCTGTCATCGAGCGGGACGGCTGCCGCGTTGCCGGATGTTGCGGCGCCCGCCGGGTGCCAGCAACAAAGCGCAACCCGACGACGGAATAATGCCGCCATGCTTCGCATCCGCACCCCAGTCCTGATGGTCCTGCTCGGCGCCCTGCTGGCCGGCTGCAGCGCCCTGCCCTCGCTGGAAAAGCCCAGGAAGGCCGTCTACCTGGGCGAGAGCTTCACCGCCGACGAGACCTTCTCGCGCCTGTTCGACGCCAGCCTGGGCGACACCTGCGAGGCCGCGCGGCGCGCGCTGCTGAGCCAGGGCTATGTCATCAGCAAGGCCGACGGCGGCCTGGTGCAGGGCGCCAAGAGCTTCCAGCCCGAGGGCGAGGTGCATGTGGAGATCAGCTTCCACGTCGTCTGCGTCAGCGACGGCCCCAAGCAGCAGGTCGCCACGGCCTATGTCAGCGCCCAGCAGGACCGCTACGCCCTCAAGCGCAACCCGCAGGCCGCGAGCCTCGGCGTCAGCGCGCTGGGCTCGATCTCGGTGCCGCTGTCGTCCACGCAGGACTCCCTCATCAAGGTCGCGTCCGAGACCATCCCGGCCGGCGAGTTCTACGACCGCTTCTTCACGCTGATGCAGCGCATGCTGCGCGAGTCCGCGCCCGACCGCTGAGCCGGCAGCGCGGCGCAAGTAAAGCCGCCGCGCGGGATTGCTTCACACCCGCCCGGGCCGCGCCCCGCCTAGGATGGGGCGGACATGGCCGCGCCCACGCCCTCCACCGCCGTGCCCGAGGTGCCGGGCCGCGCCCCTCCGGCGGGCCTGAGGGCGCTGCTGGCGACCGCCTGGCGGGTACCGGGCGACGACCCGCCGCAGCGGGCCCGGCTGCGCCAGGACCAATGGCGCGCCGTCGTCGACCAGCTGCCCGCCTCCGTGCTGGCCACGGTCGTCACCGTGGGCCTGCTGCTGGCCGCACTCGGCCGCCAGGCCGACGCGGTCCGACTCGGCCCGCTGCTGTTCGGGCTGGCCCTGCTCAACGGCTTCAACTTCGCGCTGTGGTGGTGGGAGCGCCACCGCCGCGCGCCCGATGCGTCGCCACGCGGCCTGGGCGCCGGCCTGCTGCTGGCGCTGGACCTGTTCGTCGGCGGCGTGCTGGACGCGCTGCTCGTGCTGCAGGCCGCCCAGCTGGTGCAGCCCGGCCTGCATGCGCCGCTGGTAGCCGGCCTGGCCGGCGCCATCGCCGCGGCGGCCTGGATGTTCGCGCTGCTGCCGGTGGTGGCCGTCGCCTGGGTGCTGGGCGCCTGCGGCACGCTGGCCGCGGGCATCGCCGGCCTGCCGCTGGCCTGGATGGACGGCCTGCTGCCGCTGCTGCCGCTGTATGCCCTGGTGCTGTGCATGGCGGCGCTGCTGAACGCGCGGCTTTTCCTGCTCGGCCGCCAGGCCCAGCACGAGGCCGCACGCGACCGGCTGACCGTGTCGCTGCTGCTGCGCGACTTCGAGCAACACGCCAGCGACTGGCTCTGGGAGATCGACGCCGGCGGCCGGCTGCGCCATGTGTCGCAGCGCCTGGCCGAGCGCCTGGGCCAGCCGGTCGGGGCGCTGGTTTCGCAGCCTTTGCTGGCCCTGCTGGCAAGGCACCTGCCTGCCGACGACGCCGAGGCCCGGCAGCGCCTGGACCAGCTCGGTACAGCGCTGGCGTCGGACGAGCCGCTGCGCGACCATGACCTGCGCCTACAGGTTGCCGGCAAGGATGTCTGGTGGTCGCTGAGCGGGCGGCGGCTGGGCGGCGACGGCGGCTGGCGCGGCGTCGGCAGCGACGTCAGCGAGGCACGCGAGCGCGAACGCGAGCTGCTGCGCCTGGCCAACCAGGACCCCGTCACCCGCCTGGCCAACCGCCACCAGTTCCAGCGCCGCCTGGCCCTGCACCTCGGCGGCGGCGGGCCGGTCTCGCCCTGCACCGTGCTGCTGCTGGACCTGGACTGCTTCAAGCAGGTCAACGACAGCCTCGGCCATGCGGCCGGCGACCACCTGCTCGCGGCGGTGGGCGAGCGGCTGCAGGAGAGCCTCGCGGCGCGGCGCGGCAGCGGCGACCTCGTCGCGCGCCTGGGGGCCGACGAATTCGCGCTGCTGCTGCGCGGCGAGCCCAGCGTCGAGGCCATCCAGCGCCTGGGCAAGCAGCTGCGCTCGGCGCTGCGGGTGCCGGTGGTCATCGACGGCCACGAGATCGACGTGCGGGCCAGCATCGGCGCGGCCAGCGCGCCGCGCCACGCGCAGACGCCCGATGCGCTGCTGCGCGCGGCCGACCTGGCCCTGGCTGCCGCCAAGGCCGCCGGGCGCGACCGCCTCGTGCTGTTCGAGCCCGCGCTGCAGCAGGAAGCCCAGGAGCGCCTGGCCCTGCTGGCCGACCTGCGGCTGGCGCTGGATGCCGGCCAGCTCGAGATGCACTACCAGCCGCAGATCGAGCTCGCCAGCGGCCGGCTGGTCGGTTTCGAGGCGCTGATGCGCTGGCGCCACCCCAAACGCGGCATGGTGCCGCCCGCCGTCTTCATCCCGCTGGCCGAGGACGGCGGCCTCATCGTGGCCATGGGCGCCTGGGCGCTGCAGGTGGCCTGCCGCGACGCCGCGCGCTGGCCCGGCGAGCTGCGCGTGGCGGTCAATGTGTCGGCGCTGCAGTTCGAGCGCAGCCCCATCGAGCTGCACGTGCTGGGTGCGCTGGAGAGCAGCGGCCTGGCCGCGGAGCGCCTGGAGATCGAGCTGACCGAGTCGGCCGTGCTGAAGGAAGCCCATCACGCCATCGACCTGCTGACACGGCTGCGTGCGCTGGGCGTGCGCATCGCGCTTGACGACTTCGGCACAGGCTTCTCGTCGCTGGCCTATCTGCGCCGCCTGCCGCTGGACCAGATCAAGATCGACCGCGCCTTCATCGCCGACCTGGACCACCCGCATGCCGGCGGCACCGCGCGCGCCATCGTCTCGGCCATCCACGACCTCGCCCACGCGCTGGGCCTGCACACGGTGGCCGAAGGCATCGAGACCGCCGAGCAGCAGCAGGTGCTGGCCGAACTGGGCTGCGGCCTCGGCCAGGGCTTCCTGTTCGCCCGGCCGCTGCCGCGCGATGCGACGCAGGCCTTCGTCGAACTGGCCCACCGTGAGGGCCTGGCGGCGGCCCGCGAGGCGCAGCATGGCCGCGGCCCCGCCAGCACGCAGGCGGCCCCCTGGCCCACCACAAGGCTGCCGGCGCGCCAGGCGCCGCAGCTGCCCGAGACGCGCTTCAACGGCGGCAAATCCTGAGCGGCGCTGGCGCCGGAGCCGGGTTCAGTGCGCCGGCTCGCCGAGCAGCGCGCGGTCGATGTCACCACTGGCGATGGCGCCGCGCAACGCCTCGCCGAGGCGACGTGCCAGCTCCCCATGTCCCGGGCCGACCCAGATATAGAACGGCAGCTGGTTGATGACCTGGGCCTGCAGCGGCCCGCGCGGCAGATTCGCCTCCGCCTGGCTCAGCGAGGCGAGCACACAGTAGTCGACCCGCCCGGCCGCGGCCATGCCCAGGCAGGCAGAAGGCGTGGCCACCGGGTAGCCTGTCCCGCCCTTGGGCAGCTGGTACTCCACGGCGCGCTGGCCGTGCACATGGGCGATGCGATAGCGTGCCAGCCCGGCGAGCGACACCGGCACAGGTGCCGGCAGCGGCCGGCGGCCGTAGGCCCGCACCACGACGGTCCCGAGCGGCGGGTCGACACGCAGCGCGCCAGGCACGTCCTTGTCGAAGCCGTCGACACGCGCAATGTCGACGTCGTAGAGGCCGGCCTTGAGGCTGGCGACAGCACGCTCCGGCGGCTCCTGCGTCAGCGTGTAGCTCAGGCCGGCCTGATGCATCATGATGGCGACTGCCCGCTGGCCGGCCTCGTAGTCGGTCGGGCTGGTGGTGGCGATCACCACGCGCAGCGCTGCCGGCTCGGCTGCGCCACACAGGGCCGGCAGCAACGGCAGCAGCAGCGGGGCGTAACGGAACCAGGGGGCGGGTCGCAGCATGGCCGCCATGCTAACGATGCTTGCAGGGCGGCGCGCTGCGCCGTCCGACCCGGGCGGCAGCAGCGGCAGCAAGGCGCAACACATCGACAGGGCTGGGCGCAGCATGGGGCGATGCCAGGTCACCGGGGCACCGCGCCGGATGCATCGAGATACATCGGCATGGCGGCCTGCAGCAGACTGGCGCGATGACCCTGCAGATCATCGAGACCCCCGTGACCCTGACGGTGGAACAGAGCCTGACCGGATGGCGGCGCGAGTTTTGTGTGGAGCTGCTCGGCGACGGCCAGGCGCGCGTCTTCCTGAGAGCGCTGGCCGCGGCCTCGCTGAAGGCCACCGAGTTGCAGCGCGCCCTGCTGTTCCACCGTGTGGCGGCCGAGTTCGCCGACCTCCCCGGCTGCGTCGCAGCCGCGCGCGAGCCGCTGGAGCGCCTGGCCGGCAGCGCCATCCGGCAGGTGCCGGCCCAGGACAACCTGTTCGCGGCGGTCAGCTACGACCGCGCCGCCTGGGACGCGGTCGTGGACGCGGTGGAGCGCTGGCCCCGCCGCCAGCGCCCGGCCGGCCGCTCCCCGGCCTGAAAAGGCCGTACACGATGTGACCGCGAGCGAATCCCGCCACAGGGTGTAAGCGGCGCCACCGCTCAGAGGTTGAGAGTCTTTCGGCCGTGCCCGAAAGGCTCTCGACCTTTCAGTTCGCAAGGCGCCCTGCCCGCTCCAGCAGCAGGGCGCGCTGCACCTCGTTCTGCGTCAGTTCGGCCGCCTGCAGATAGGCCTCGCGCGCCTCGCCCACGCGGCCCAGGCGTTCCAGCACGTCGGCCCGGGCGCCGGCCAGGAAGGGGTAGCGCTGCAGCTGCGGTTCGGCGGCCAGCGCGTCCAGCAGCGGCAGGGCCGCGGCCGGGCCGGCGGCGAAGCTGACGGCGACGGCGCGGTTCAGCGCAATGACGGGCGAAGGATTGAGGGCCAGCAGGCGGTCGTAGCCGGCGACTATCGATCTCCAGTCGGTGTCCTCGGCACGCGCGGCGCGGGCATGGCAGGCGGCGATTGAACCCTGCAGCGTGTAGGGGCCCGGCTCGCCCAGGCCCAGCGCGCGCTCCAGGGCCGCGAGGCCGCGCTGGATCAGCAGCCGGTCCCAGCGGCGGCGGTCCTGATCGGGCAGCAGCACGGGCCGGCCGGCGGCGTCCAGGCGCGCGGGCAGTCGCGAGGCCTGGATCTCCAGCA
Organism: Roseateles saccharophilus; assembly: GCF_004342485.1. Lineage (GTDB taxonomy): Bacteria > Pseudomonadota > Gammaproteobacteria > Burkholderiales > Burkholderiaceae_C > Pelomonas > Pelomonas saccharophila. The sequence goes on along the minus strand of NZ_SMBU01000007.1, from coordinate 58,634 downwards.
GCGCGGCCAGGCCATGCACCTCGGAGTCCAGCGGCAGCAGATGCTGAAGCTGGCGCGCCAGGCGCAGGGCCTCGTCGCACAGGGCCGGGCGCAGCAGGCAGGCGCCGCTGCCGGCGCTGTGGCCCTCGTTGAAGATCAGGTAGACCACGGCCAGCACGGCCGCGAGGCGCTGCTCGCGCTCCTCGGGGCCGGGCAGCTCGAAGGCCTGGCCGTTGAGGGCCTTCTTGGCGCGCACGATGCGCTGGGCCACGGTGGCCTCGGGCTGCAGGAAGGCGCGCGCGATCTCGGCCGTCTCCAGGCCGCCGAGCAGGCGCAGGGTCAGCGCGACCTGGGCCTCGCGCGGCAGCGCCGGATGGCAGGCGATGAAGATCAGGCGCAGCAGCTCGTCGCCGATCTCGGCCTGCTCGCGGGCGGCGTCGAGGTGGTCGACGAAGTCGGGCACGGCATGGGCCTGGGCGGCCTCGTCGTCGGCCGCCAGGGCCTGGTGCTCGCGCTCCAGCATCGTGCGGCGGCGCAGGCGGTCGAGGGCGCGGTTGCGGGTGGTGGCCATCAGCCAGGCGGCAGGGTTGGCGGGCTGGCCGTCGCGCGGCCAGGTCTCGAGGGCGGCGACGAGGGCGTCCTGGGCGCAGTCCTCGGCCTCGTCGAGGTCGCGCAGCATCCTGGCTGCCGCGCCGACAAGGCGGCTGCGCTCGATGCGCCAGACGCCGGCTGCGATGTCCGCATGGCTCACGGGGTCAGGCGCCGTCGTAGGCCTTTTGCAGGGCCGCCAAGTCGATCTTCTCCATCGCCCAGATGGCCTGGAACACGCGCTGCACGCGGGCCGGGTCGGGGTCGCGGATCATCTCGAACCAGGCCGCGGGGATGACCTGCCAGGAAAGGCCCCAGGCATCCTCGACCCAGCCGCAGGCCTTGGGCTTGCCGCCCTTCGCCTGCAGTTGCTCCCAGAGGTGATCGACTTCGGCCTGGTTTTCGCAGGCGACCATCAGCGAGAAGGCCTCGTTGAGCTTGAAGTGCGGCCCGCCGTTGAAGGCCGTCATCTGCTGGCCGAGCAGTTCGAACTGCACCACCATGACGGAGCCGGCCTCGCCCGGCGAGTTCTCGCCCCAACGCTGGGTGTGCACGACATGCCCGCTGCCGAACACCTTCAGGTAATGCGCTACCGCGTCCTCGGCGCCCTTCTCGTACCAGATGAAGGGCGTGAGCTTTTGTTGGATGTGCATGTTGCTTACTCCTGCGGTGGCATGCCGCTCATGTAGACCAGCTCCCAATGATGGCCGTCCGGGTCCTCGAAGCCATGGCCGTACATGAAGCCATAGTCCTGCGGCTCGCTCGGGATGCTGCCGCCGGCGGCGCGGGCCTTGGCGACGAGGGCATCGACCTCCTCGCGGCTTTCGCAGCTCAGGCAGACCCAGCCGCCGGTCGAGGTCTTGTTGTCGATCAGCGTCTTGGGGGTGAAGGTGCGGGCGAATTCCTCGCTCAGCAGCATCGCGTAGAGGTTGTCGCCCAGCTCCAGGCCGGCGCCCTTGTCGTTGGTGAACTGCGGGTTGAAGCGGTAGCCGACGGCCTCGAAGAAGTCCTTGCTCCGGGCCAGGTCCTTGACGGGCAGGTTGACGTAGATCTGCTTGTGCATGGTGGGTCTCACTGGGGTTTGACGAGGGGTTGGACGAGGTGGATGAGGTTGCCGCAGCCGTCCTCGAACATGACGGCTTTGATGGGGCCCATGTCGACGGGCGCGCCGCGCACGAGGACGCCGCGCTCGCGCAAGGTCTGCGCCTCGGCCTCGACGTCCTCGGTGACGAAGGCCGTGCAGGGCCGGCCGCTCTCGTAGAGCGAGCGCTGGAAGATGCGCGCGGCGTCGAAACCGGCGATGGATTCGAGCTGCAGCTCGACGCCGTGCGCGCCCTCGGGCGACACGACGGTCAGCCAGCGGTAGGGGCCCATGGCGATGTCGGCCATCTTCCTGAAACCGAGCTTGCCCGTGTAGAAGGCCAGGGCCTTCTCGTGGTCGTCGACGAAGACGGTGCTGATCTTGATCTGCATAGCGGTGCTTTCAGTGCGTGGATTCGGCCAGGGCCTTCAGGCGCAGCAGCGCCTGCGGCCAGCTGGCCTGCAGGAAGTCGGTGAAGCCGTCGGCCCAGCTCTGCAGCTGCACGACGAGCCGGGTGCCGCCCTCGGGCGTGGGCGCGAACACATAGCGCTCATGCGCGGGCTCGCGGGCCAGCGGGCTGTCTGCCACGGGGCGGCCTTCCCTGATCTCGCCGACCAGGCGCAGCGCCATCAGCTGGTGCAGGCGGCTCTCGTCGACCACGGCCTCCATGCCGAAGCCGCGCGGGTCCAGGAAGCGCAGCCGGCGGCCCGCGGCCCAATGGCCCTCGTAGTAGGAGCCCTCGGCGAAAGCGCGGGTCCAGTCGCGGTAGGCGATGGGGTCGAACATGCAGTCCCAGACCCGCACCACCGGCGCCGCGATGGCGATGTCGAATTGCAGGTCCTTCATCCCTGGCCGCCTTCCGCGATCTGGCGCAGGTTCTGCAGGCCGTCCTCGAAGTCGCTACCCACCAGTTTGTCCATGTCCATGAACAGGCCCATCAGCTTGTGCATGAAATTGGCGGGGCCGTGCATGCGCCAGCTCACCTCGGTGGCGCCGTCGGCCGTGGGCCGCAGCGCGAACTCGGCCTGGTTGTGGGCCTCGAAGGGCTTCACGAATTCCAGCTTCATCTGCACCGCCCGGCCAGGCTGCTGGCCGGTGATCTCCAGGCTGCCGGTACCGACCTTGTCGCTCTCCCACGCATAGCGCGAGCCGATGCCGGCGGCGGCGCCGTCGTAGCGGCCCTTGATCAACGGGTCCTTGCGCTCATAGGGGTTCCAGCGGTTGAAGCCGCGCAGCTCGCCCACCAGGGGCCAGAGCCTGTCGGCGGGCGCGGCGATGCGCAGCCGGCGCTCGACGCTGAACTCGCCGGGGCGGGTCGAGGCATAGGCCATCAGCAGCAGGACGGCGGCGGCCAGGCAGATCAGCACGATCGAAAACTTGCTCATGCCGTGCTCCCCTCAGGCCCGGAAGGCCATGTCGCCGCCGGGCGCGAAGTCGGCGTCCTCGTAGAGGCGGCGCACCTCGACCACGCAGTCCTGACCCGGGAAGGGGTTGGGAAAGCGGCTGGCCCAGGCCTGGGCCTCCTCCACGGAGCGCACCTGGATCAGCGTGTAGCCGGCGATCAGCTCCTTGGTCTCGGCAAAGGGGCCGTCGACGATCTCGCGGCGGCCGTCAGGCCGGTAGTGCTGGCGCCAGCCGTCGCGGCTGGGCCGCAGGCCGGCGGCGTCCAGCAGCACGCCGGCACGCGCCATCTCTTCGTGGAAGCTGCCCATCTGCTCGAAGACGGGTTGCAACTCGGGGCCGGGCGGGTCGCCGCGCTCGCTGGTGGCGGTGGCGCGGACCTGGATCATGAATCGCATGGTGGGTCTCCTGGGTTGGCGAGGCGGCGCAAAACTCGGCGGCCTTCATTCCCACGACGATCCGGCCCGGCCCGGATCGACAATCCTCGGGAAACTACCTAGCCCACGTCGGTCAGTGCGACCGAGGCGTTTCAGGCGTAACAGGGCCCCACGCCGCGGATCTCCACGGTCGCCCATTCGGCTGCCGGGCAGCGTTCGGCCCAGGTCAGCGCGACGGCGGGGTCCTCGGTGTCGAGCAGGAAGTAGCCGCCCACCATCTCCTTGGCCTCGGCGAACGGGCCGTCCCAGACCTGGGTGCCGCCCTCGCGCCTGGTCATGCGCCTGGCGGCCGTGCCGAGGGAGTTGGTGCCGAGCAGCAGGCCCGCCGACTGCAGATCGGCGGCGAAGTCCTGCATGCGCCGGTAGACCACCTCGCCGGCGGCACGGCCGCGCTCGGCGCGCTGGCCTGGGGGTTCGACGATGAGCAGCATCTGGGGCATGGCGGGAATCTAGTCAGCGACAAGGTGATAACGCCGATTCTGGACTGCTTGTACCCGGCTGGTGCAAAGTCAGCCCATCGGTGCCCGCCGAGGCGCCGGCAGAGGTCAGGGATGAACGACAGCCCCCAGGTCGCGATGTTGTCCGTGCGCGCCGTGCCCGGCCTGCCCATCGTTGCGGCAGCATCGGGCCTGAACCGCGTGCTCGGCCACGAACCCGGCGAGCTGCGCGGGCGCGGCTTCGCGTCGCTGTGCCCGCCGCTGCAGCCCGATGGCCGCGACTCGCATCAGACGCTGGCCCGTCTCTTCGACGAGATGGCGGGCGGCGGCTCGAGCAGCCTGGCCTGGACCTTCCTGACGCATGCCGGCGTCGCCCGCCCGCACGAGCTGCACCTGACGCGGATGGGGAACGACGGCGAGCCCCTGGTGGCCGTCTGCATCGTCGACCTGAGCCGGCTCAAGTTCATCGAGGCGATGAGCGCCGCCGAGAACGAGCTGCTGCAGATGGTGGCCACGGGCCAGCCCCTCGCGCCGGTGCTGGCGCGGCTGACGGCCCTCATCGAGGCCCAGTTCGACGGCCTGTTCTGCTCCGTACTGCTGCTTGACCTGGGCGGCCGGCACGTGCGCACCGGCGTCGGCCCGCGCATGCCCGGCGACTACATGCGGGCCCTGGACGGTTTCGAGGTCGGCCCCGCCGCCGGCAGCTGCGGTACGGCCATGCACGACGACCGCACCGTCGTCGTCACCGACATCGAAACCGACCCACTGTGGGCACCCTACAAGCATCTGGTCACTCCGTATGGCTTCCGGGCCTGCTGGTCCGAACCCATCCACGCGGCCGGCCAGGGCGTCATCGGCAGTTTCGCGATGTACTACCGCGAATGCCGCGCGCCCGGCGAGCAGGAGCTGGCCGCGCTGCGCAGCGCCAGCCACCTGGCCGGCATCGCGATCGACCAGGACCGTCGCGAACAGGAGCGCCTGCGCGCCGCACAGTGGCTCGAGGAGCAGGTGGACAAGCGCACCGCCGAGCTGCTGGCCGCGCAGGACGAACTCGTCAACAGCCGCAAGCTCGCGGCGCTGGGCCAGATGCTGTCCGGCATCGCGCACGAGATGAACACGCCGCTGGGCAACGCGCTGCTCGCCGCGGACGTGTTGCGCAGCCGGGGTCGTGTGCTGGCCGATAGGCTCGCCGGCAATGCGCCGCTCAAGCGCAAGGAGCTGACCGACCTGCTCGGCCAGACCTCGGGCGCCGCAGAGCTCGTGCAGCAGAACGTCGACCGCGCGCTGCGCCTCATCAACCGCTTCAAGCAGCTCACCGAGGACAGCGGCCGGGCGGTGCGCATGCGCTTCCAGCTGCGCGACGCGGTGCTGCAGGCCTGGGCCCGCGTGCAGACGCGCTTGCGCGTGCGCCATGTGCAGTTCGTCTGCGACCTGCCCGAGGACCTCGCGCTGGACGGCTACCCCGAGGTGCTGCACCAGGTGCTGGAGCAGCTTCTCGAGAACGCCTGCCTGCACGCCTTCCACGGCAGCGCCGGCCAGATCCGCGTCGGCAGCGCGCCGGCAGCTCTGAACCGCCTCGTGCTCGAGGTGCGCGACAACGGTGCCGGCATGCCACGCGCCGACGTCGAGCGTGCCTTCGAGCCCTTCTTCACGACCACCTTCGGCCAGGGCGGCAGCGGCCTGGGCCTGTTCGTCGTGCACAACCTCGTCAGCGGCCTGCTCGGCGGCAGCATCCAGCTCGACAGCCAGCCGGGCCAGGGCACGACGGTCCGGCTGGAGCTGCCGCTGCTGGATGCATTACGACTGGCGGCCTGAACCCCTCAGTTTGCGGGCCGAGCGCCGGGCCGCTCCCAGGCTCACCTCAGCGGCGGATCGGCGAGCCGCCGCGCCAGGCGGGGTCCGACCAGCGCTGGAAGGCGCCGAGCAGGGCCGGCTCGGGTGACTGGCGCTCGGTGGCCAGCGTGGCGAGGGACACGACCTCGAAGCTGCGGCGGTACCTGCCCTCGGCGCGGAACTCGCGGGCCAGCAGCATCTGCGCGCCGCCCGGCACCCAGCCGGCGAACTCGGCCACGCCCAGGCCCGGCTGGGCCGGCGCTGGCGGCATCACCTCGATGCGCCAGCCGTCGCGATCCTTGACGAACAGCCACAGCTCGCGCCAGCCGTCCAGCGGCTGCACCGCCAGGGCCAGTGCGCGGCCTTCGCGGTTCAGCGACGCGGACGCGAGCGCGACCTGACCGAAGCTGCAGCGGCGCGCGGCCAGCTTGGGGCCTTCCTTCAGCTCGACGCAGCGCTCGCCGTCGGCGCCCGGTTGCAGCACGAGCTGCACGGCGCCGAGGTCGCGCGCCGCCAGGCTCGTGCCCAGCCAGCGCGCGGCGTTCACGCGCATCGCGGCGTCGGCATAGGCGGCCTGGTCGTCCTCGGTCAGCTCGGTCGGCACGATGGCGGCGAACTCGGCCAGGGCCGGCGCGGCCTCGCCGGTCGCGCCGCGGCGCAGCTGTGCGAACGCCAGGCTTGCACTGACCGCTGCGCGGCGCATCTGCAGGCGGTTCTTCCAGTGCGGGGGCAGCGAGGCGGCGTCGACCTGGGCCAGCACCTGCTGGCGCCACTGGTCGCGCGCCTCGGCCTCGCGCGGCGTGGCGCGCGGGTTCAGGCAGTCGGGGCGGGTCAGCGCGAGCGCTGCGCGCACACGCTGCTCTGGCGTGGCGGCCACGGCCAGCACGCGGCGGAAGGCCTCGCCGTCGTAGCAGACCTGCACGCGACCGTCCTCGGCGTCGAACTGCTCGAACTTCAGGCCATAGCGCGCGGCCACGTCGATCTGCGCGGCCAGCTGGCCCTCGGCGGGCTTGGCATTCGGCAAAGCGGCGCGGTCGGCAATGCGCTCGGCGAAGGTGCCCATCGCGTCCAGCGCCTCGGCCCCGCCGGGGCCGGCCAGTTCGGCCGGCGTGGCGGCCTGCACATAGGCGGCGGCCAGGCCGAGGCCCAGGCCTTCGGTGCCCCATTGCTGGCGGGCCAGGCGCAGCTGGGCCAGCAGCTCGGCCGTCGCGCCGTCGCCGCGCGGCATGACCAGCACCTGGCCCTTGCGCAGCCAGCCGCCGCGCTCGCGGCGGTAGTCCCAGACCTGCCAGTGGTCGCCGCGCTCGGCACGGATCTCCAGCGCCTCGCCGCGGCCCATCTGGGCCTGCAGCGAGGCCGTGTCCCGCGGCGCGCCGCGCAGCGGTGCGTCCTGCACGACGAGGCCGGCGCGCGGGAAGTCCGCCGGTGCGGCATCCGCCTTCGTGATGACGAGGGCCGCAACGGCGGCGGCCAGGACGATCAGCGCAATGCGACGCATGATGGCTTACTCCTGCTCCGTGCCGTTGGCCTGCTGCGCGGCCTTGGGCACCGTCGTGCCGGCCAGCAGTGCACTGCCGATGAAGCCGCCCGAGCCGGGCGGCGCGATGATGACCTGCACCTTGTCCGAGAGCTTGTCGGCCATGGCCTTCTGCACCAGCAGCGGGTGGCGGGTCAGCAGCTCACCTTCGGTCGCCATCTGGCTGGCATTGGCCTTGCCCACCTGCGCGAGCCGGTAGGCCTCGGCATCGGCCAGCTTCTGGCGTGCTTCGGATTCAGCGGCTATCTCGATGCGGCGCGCCTTGGCCGCGCCTTCGGCCTGCTGGATGCGCGCGGCGCTGTCGGCCTGGGCTTCCAGCGCGCGCTGCTCGATCTGCTTCTGCTTGAAGGGCAGCACATGCTTCATGGCCTCCTCCTGCGCCCTGGCGGCGATGATCTGCTCGCGGCCGGCGGCCTCGGCGGCGGTCTCGCGGCGCACCTTGTCGGCGGCGGCCTGCAGCTCGGTCTCCTTGACCTTCTTGTCGGCGATCTCCAACGTGTAGCGCATGCGCTCGCTGGCCAGGCTGTCGGCCAGCAGGCTGTCCATGCCGCGGCGGTAGTCGGGCGGCAGGTCCACCGAGCCGATCTGCACGCCCTTGAGCACGATGCCATCGGCGGCCAGCTTCGCCCGCAGCTCGGCTTCCAGCGACGCGGCGATCTCGGCGCGCTGGCTGGAGAAGATCTCGCGCACCGTGTGCCTGGCGATCTGCTTGTAGACGACGGCCTGCACGGCCGGCGTGATGACGTCGGCCTCGATGTCGTCGGGCAGCTTGCGCGCCAGCTCGGCCAGGCGTGTGGTGTCGACGGCCCAGCGCACATTCATGTCCAGGCCCAGCGACAGACCTTCGATGGACTGCAGCGGCGCCGGGCCGCCGGCCTTGGCCAGCGAGGCGGGATGGAAGCTCTGGTCGCGCAGCGGGAACAGGCGCACCTCGTGCAGACCGGGGATGCGGACGAAGCTGCCCTCGCGGAACTCGCTGGTGCCGCCGCTGAACTGGTTGGTACGCAGCGCGGCCTGGCCGCGCGGCACGGCCTGGATGGGCGGGTGAGTCACGACGGCATAGCCCGCGCCGGTCACGGCCGTCAGGATCAGCAGCGGGGGCAGGGCGCGGCGCAGCGAGCGCGCGGCGCCGGGCGCAGCGTCGAGCCCGCGGCTGGCGCCACGGCCGAAGGCATTGCGGATCGAGGCAGCGAGGGTCTTGAGGCGTTGCAGCATGGTGGGCTCCTTGGTGGCTGCATCGCTTCTTGTTGTTGGCGATGCATGGCAGCCATGGTTCCCAGTCATGCGGGAAGGGACGAGGGGGAGGCGGGGTGGGAGTCTTCCGTCGGGGCGGAAGATTCCTTCCACCGCCACTGCGCCCCCGCTCCAGATAATCCCCTCATGCCCCGCATCGCCGTCATCGAAGACGACCCCACCACCAGCGCCCAGCTCGCCGGCTGGATTCGCGCCGCCCGCCCCGAGCTGGTCGTCGACCAGCATTTCGACCGCGACTCGGCGGAGGCTGCGCTGCGGCGCGAGCGCTACGACCTCGTCGTGCTGGACATCGAGCTGGGCCGCGAGCGCAATGCGGGCGTGGCGCTGATCAACGAGATCAACAAACAGGGCCTGGGCACGCCGGTGCTGGTCGTGTCGGCCATGCCGGCGGCCATCTACCGCAGCATCATGAAGGCGCTGGACGCCTGGGACTACCTGCAAAAGACGACCTTCGACGAGGCCGAGTTCGTCGAGACCTTCCTCGACATCCTGCGCACCGCGCGCCTGAAGGAGCCGGCCAAGACGGCTGCCCCCAGGCCCGCGGACGACAGCCTGCAGCTCGACCCGCTGAAACAGCGCACGCCGATGTGGCGTGGCCAGCGCATCAACCTGCCGCTCACCGCGCAGCGCATCCTCGCGACGCTGCACGAGCGCACGGGCGAGGTGGTCAGCTATGAAGAACTGTTCGACGTCGTCAAGAGCGGCCGCAACCGCGACAACGTGCGCAAGCACGTGGCCACGATCCGCGATGCCTTCCGCGACGTGGACCCGACGTTCGACGGCATCGAGAACATCCCGATGCGGGGCTTTCGCTGGTCCGGCGGATGAAGCTCGGCCGGGTCGACTTTCCCTTGCCCGACATGCCGCGCCTCGGCGTCGCGGCCTTTCGCAATCGCATCGTCTTCCACCTCGTCTTCGTCGCCCTGGTGCTGGCCACCCTGGCGCTGGCGCTGGCGCTGTTGAACGAGGAGCGCCAGCGCAACGCGCAGCGCTACGAGCAGACCTTCGCGAAGTCGCTGGCCGAGATCGTCGCGCAGCTGCGCCACCCTTCAGGCCAGCTGGCGCTGATGAACCCGGAGCCCTCGCAGGTGGAGGCCGGCTGGGTTGCGCCGCTGGTGCTGCCCTTCGCGGCCATCGACTTCGACGACGCGACCAAGGCCCAGCGCGCGGTCGACATGGCCGGCTGCGCGCTGCAATACCCGGGCGGCGCCAGCCTGTGCGTGGCGGTGGGCAGCAATGCCTATGCCGGCGGCTTCGCCTACCTCGTCGCCAGCCTGGACGCGCCGCCGCTGGTGCCGCGCGAGCACGGCGCGCTGGACCTGGCCGACCTGCATCGCCTGCGCATCACCCTGCGGCGCGATGGCGCCGAGCAGCACTGGCTGGCACCCGTCGAGGCGCTGGACGCGCAGCGCGGCCAGCTGCCCGGCTTCATCGTCGACGGGGCCGACAACAGCACCACGCTGCCGCGCAAGGCCCGCCCGCAGCGCGACTTCCGCGGCTGGGTCTGGCGCGAGGGACCCTGCTTGAATGCTGCCACCAGCGCGGCGGACTGCGTGCGCCGCACGACGATCTCCGTGCGCCTGCCGGTCGAGGCCTTCCGCGAGGCGCTGTTCCGCCCCGGCGGGCCGCAGTGGCCGCCCGCGGACCTGGCCCGCACCGGCCTGCGCCTGGCGCTGCTCGGGCCCGGCGGCGCGACCCTGTTCGACAGCGCCACGCCCGGCGCCCAGCCGCCGCTGACGCTGGCGCGGCTGTCCGGCACGCTGGCGCCGGGCGAGACGCTGAGGATCACGCGCGGCGCCAACGTCGTCGCGCTGCTGCAGGGCGCCGACGAGACCTCTACGCCGCCCTCGCCCTGGCTGACCGCGCTGATCCAGCACCTGCCCGCGCCGGCCACGCCGCGCAGGCTGCAGGCCACCGACACCGTGACGACGCCGGCCGGCCGCTTCGACGTCACGCTGACCGGCGACCTGCTCGGCCTGGACCGCTCCCTGAGCGCCAGCGCCGCGCGCCTGGCCTGGCCGGTGGGCGCGATGCTGGGATCAATAGCGCTGGCCTGGCTCATCATCGAGCTCGGCCTGATCCGCCGCGTGGCCACGCTGACGAAGCGCGCCGCCGCCCTGTCCCACCAGCTGCAGGCGCCCGAGCGCTTCGAGCTGGGCACGCTGGACGTGGCCGACCTGCGCGGGCGCGACGAGCTCGGCATCCTGGCCGGCAGCCTCGCCGATCTGCTGCAGCACGCGCGCGACAGCCTGCGCCGCGAGCAGCTGCGCGCCGAGCGCGAGCACGACCAGTGGCATGCGGTGGGCCACGAGATCATGTCGCCGCTGCAGTCGCTGATGCTGCTGCACGCGGCCGACGGCGACCCGAGCCGGCGCTATGTGCAACGCATGCAGCAGGCCGTCAAGGTGCTCTACGGCCAGGCCTCGCCCAGCGAGGCCCTGGCCGCCGCGACGCTGGCCGTGGGCCGGCTGGACCTGGATGCCTTCCTGCGCGGCGTGGCCGAGAACGCGGCCTATGCCGGCATCGCCGACGTGGCCTATGCGCCGGCCGGTGAGCCCGTCTGGGTGCAGGCCGACGAATACCCGCTGGAGGATGCGATCACGCATGTGCTTGGCAATGCCGACCGCTACCGCCTGCCCGGCACGCCGATCACGCTGACGCTGCGCATCGAGGGCGAGCTCGCAACGGTCGACATCCACAACCAGGGCCCGCAGATCGCCGACGACCAGCTCGCGCGCATCTTCGACTACGGCGTCAGCGATGCCGAGCCCGAGGACGGCGTGAGGCGAGGGCAGGGCCTGTTCGTGGCCAAGACCTATCTGGCCAAGATGGGGGGCAGCATCGCGGGGCGCAATGTGGGCGATGGCGTGGTGTTCGAGATCGGGCTGCGGACCGCCTAGGCTTTGCGCACGCGGCTCAGCAAGTCCCGCGCCGCCAGCTCCGAGCTGAGCGACGCCTCCAGCGGCGCCCGGCACAGCCCGGCGTGGGCGTATTGCAGGTTCTCGTAGATCTCGGCGCTGGCCGGGAAGTGGTCCAGCAGCAGCGTCAGGGCCTCATGGCCCTGGTGGGCCTGCAGCTCGGCACCGATCTTCTGCACCAGCAGCCGGTACTGGTGAGCGTCGGCCGCCGCGCCCTGGCCGTCGAGCGCCTGCAGCAGTTGCGCGAGGCGGACGAAGGGCAGCAGTTCGGTGGGAACGGTGAGCCGGACGACGGAGGACATGGTGGTGGCTGTGCGAGGTCTTCAGGCACACAGATGCCCCCGCACCGCCGCGTTTCAAGATGCCGGCCCGTGACAGGCTGCACGGCAGCCGCGCGCCATCAGGCAACATCGGCCGCTTTCACACCCAGAAGGCAAGCCACCCATGTTCAAGTCCGCCGCCGCCTCGCTGCTCGCGCTGAGCCTCGCCCTGCCGGCCCTGGCCGCCGAGCTGCGCGTGCCCCTGCCGGGTCGCGACGACCTGGTCATGGACCTGCCCGAGGGCTGGCATGCGCAGATCCGCCGCCCGCGCCCGGAGCTGCCGCCCACCGTGGAGATCACGGGCGCCGATGCCGCGGCGCTGCAGGTCCTGGTCACGCCCATCTGGCCGGTCGCCCCAGCCCAGACCCCGACGGCCAACGACATCCGGGCCCTGGTGCAGGGCGCGGCCGACCGGGCCCGGCCGCGCGCCGTCGAGGCCGAGCTCAAGCTCAGCGATCTGGCGGCGACGGGCCGGCACGGCTACTACTTCTCCGCCACCGACCGCACGCCCGAGCCGGGCGGCTTCAGGCATCTCACGCAGGGCGCCGTCGCCGAGGGCGAGCTGCGCGTGAGCTTCACCATCCTCGCCAACGGCGAGGCGGACGAGCCCACCAGCCAGGCGCTCGCGCTGCTGCGCTCGATGCGCCGCGCCCCCGCGCACAAGGCACCTTAGGGCAACGACCGGGCGGCTACTTCTCGCCCACCACCAGCAGCGTGAACGAGCCGGGCTTCATCGTGCGGCGCGGGCGCGTCTGGCCCGGCGCGGCGGGCTGCTCGTCGAACTCGGCGGTGACGAGGTAGACCCGGTGCTGCGCCGCGTCGAGCGCCATCGTGCGGGCGCCACGCGCCGTGGCGACGGTCTGCCGGGGCGTGTAGCGGTCGGCCGCCGCGGCCTGGATGACGGACAGCGTGCCGTCGCCCTGCGAGCTGAAGACGAGGCCGCGCTCCGCGTCGAAGCCGTTGGCGTCCACGCCCTCGCCGATGGGCAGCTGGGCGACGGTCTTGCCGGTGTCGGCGTTGACGACCAGCAGCGCCTTGTTGTGGCAGCCGACGAAGAGCCGGCGGGCCGCGCGGTCCATCGCCAGGCCGGCGGGCTCGTCGCAACCGGGCAGCGGCCAGGTCGCGACGACGGCGCGGGTCTTCAGGTCGATGGCCTGGAGCTGGTTCGTGTCCTCGATGTCGATGAACATCCGGCCGCGCCCGTCGACCACGGCCGCCTCCGGCTTGCCGGCCAGCGCGATGGTGGCGACGAGCTTGTCGCCCACCGCGTCGATGACGCTGGCGTCGTGGCTGCGGCCGTTGAAGGCGAGCACCTGCTTCGTCCCCTCGTCGTAGGCGATGAAGTCCGGGTTCTCGCCCTTGGGCGTGGCGATCTTCGCCGTCGTCTTCAGGCTGCTGGCGGTGAAGACACTGACCGAGTTGTCGCGGCCATTGCTGGTGAAGCCCTTGTCCAGCTCCGGCGCCAGCGCGATGCCATGCACGCCGGGCGTGTCGGGGATGTCGCCGACGACGCCGCCGGTGCGCGGGTCCACCACCTGCACATGCTGGCCGCGGGCGATGAAGAGGCGGTGCGAGGGCGCGTCATAGCTGAGGTAGTCCCAGCCGCCTTCGCCGCCGAGGGTGTAGCGCTGCAGCACCTGGAAATCGGCCGCGGCGGCGGCCAGCGGCAAAAGCGCGAGGGCCAGCAGGCCGGGCAGGCGGAACTTGGCGGTCTTGGGCATCATGTGTGCTCCGTCGGACGGGGAAGGCAGTGTAGGCAGCCCGGCCTTGAAACGGCTGCCACCACCTCCACGTCCGGCTGCTGCCCGCTTCCCGGGGGCCCGACGCGCCCCCTACGCCCGATGAAATCTCTCGGCAAACGCGCCTCCGGCCTCCGCCTCGAACGCATGCGGGACTCGCCCCGCTACCTGAAGAGCGAGGCGGGCGAGGGCTTCCGCAACGTGCATCCCATCCAGCCCGGCCTGCGCGACAGCACCGAGCGGCCGTCGCTGGGCGACTTCCTCTGCGCCGAGGGCCGGCGCACGCCGCAGGGCCCGCTGCCCTCGGTCAACCCGCTGGACGCCTGGCTCAAGCCCACGGGCAGCGGCCTGCGCGCGACCTGGCTGGGCCACTCCACCGTGCTGATCGAAATCGACGGCCTGCGCGTGCTGACCGACCCGGTCTGGGGCAAGCGTGCCTCACCGTCGCAGCTGGCCGGCCCCAAGCGCTTCCAGCCCGTGCCGCTGGCGTTGAAGCAGCTGCCGGCGCTGGACGCCGTCATCATCTCGCACGACCACTACGACCACCTGGACCACGGCACCATCCGCGAGCTGGTCAAGCTGCAGGGCGTGCCCTTCATCACCTCGCTGGGCGTGGGCGCCCATCTGCAGGCCTGGGGCGTGCCGCCGGAGCGCATCGTCGAGCTGGACTGGTGGGAGCACTGGCAGCACCCCGCAGCCGAGCTGCGCATCCACGCCACGCCGTCGCAGCATTTCTCGGGCCGCTCGCTGGGCGACCGCAATGCGACGCTGTGGTCTTCCCTCGTCATCGAGACGCCGCGGCACCGCGTCTTCTTCAGCGGCGACACCGGCCTGACCAGCGAGTACGCGGCCATCCGCGAGCGCTTCGGCGGCTTCGACCTCGTGATGCTGGAGGTGGGCGCCTTCCACCCGTCCTGGGGCGACATCCACCTCGGGCCCGAGAACGCACTGAAGGCGCTGCAGCACCTCGGCGGCGGCGCCTTCCTGCCGGTGCACTGGGGCACCTTCAGCCTGGCCCTGCACGACTGGGACCAGCCGGCCGAGACGCTGCTGGAGCTGGGCCCGAAGCAGGGCGCGCAGCTGCTGATGCCGAGGCTGGGCGAGGCCGTGGAGCCGGCGCACGGCGAGCCGGCCAAGCCCTGGTGGCGCGCGGCGGACGTGCCGGCGCACCGGCGGGCCAAGCCCGCCAGGCCAGCCAGGCCGGCGGCCGAAACCGAGGACCCGCGCCAGCTGCCCCCGGCCATGCCCTGGCCGCTGGACTGAGTCGCGGCCGAGGACAGCGCCTGCGCGCTGTCCGACGCGTGACGAAGGACCGCCGCCCTGCCAGGCGGCGGGCATGGGGCGCGACCGAGGACATGCCGGGGCCAGTGGCCCCGGCCTTCGCGAGGCACAAACGGTCCACCGGACCGTTGTTTGTGTCCGCGCTCAGCGAGTGACGATGGGGAAGGTCCCCGGCGCCTTGTCCATCAGGCCGAGGAAGCGCAGCAGGTCGATCCGGCTGCCCGTCACCTTGATCTCGTCCGACGTCAGCATGTCCTTGGCACCGGCCGTGCCGGCCATCATGCGCACGAAGAAGGTCTTGGTCAGCGTCATCGTCGCGTTCGCATCGGCGGCCGGTTCGGCGCGACGGAAGTGCAGCACGGCGTTCTCAATCCACAGCGCATAGGACTCCTTGGTGTCGGTCAGCACGAGGTTGATCTTGAAGTCCTTGCCCTCGGCGGCCGGGCCGTCGAGGCCGGCGGCCATGGCTTCGAGGAAGCGCTCGATGGGGGTCTGCACCAGCATGTCGAGGAAGGCGGCGCGGCTGGTGCCCTGCTTGGGCGCGCCGCCGCGCAGCTCGGCCGCCGCGGTGAGATAGCTGTTGCGCCAGGTGGCGGCCTCGGCCGCGTAGCCGAGCTGGTCGTAGCTGCGCGCCAGCAGCTCGCGCGCGGCCCGATTGCCGGCGTCGGCGAAGACGACATGGTTCAGCAGCTCGACGGCCCAGCGGTAGTCGCCCTGGTCGAAGGCCTGCTGCGCGGCGGCCACGGCCTTGTCGGCGCCGCCGGCCAGCGCGACATAGCGCCTGGCCATCTCCACCGGCGGCAGCGGGTCGAGGTGGGCCGGGTTGCCGTCGTAGGCCCCCAGGTAGAACTGGTAGACGGCCTTGACGTTGTGGCGCAGGTCGCCGTAATAGCCGCGCGTGCCGAAATAGCCCTGCAGCGAGGCCGGCAGCCTGATCTGGTCGGCGATCTCATTGGGCGTCAGGCCGGCGTTGATGAGGCGCACGGTCTGGTCGTGGGTGTATTTGTAGACGTCACGGTGCTTGGTGATGAACTCGGCGATGCGCTCGTGGCCCCAGATGGGCCAGTTGTGCTGGCCGACGTAGACCTCGGCGTCGCCGAGCTGGTCCAGCGCCTGCTGCATATAGCCGGCCCAGCGCAGCGCGTCGCGCACCTTGGCGCCGCGCACGGGCAGCAGGTTATGCATGGTCTGGGCGAGGTTCTCGGCGCCGCCGTAGAGCTTGAGCGCCGGCACCGAGAACGTCATCTCGGCCGGTGCCTCGGCGCCGGGGACGTTGTGGAAGACGAAGCGCACGCCGTCCAGCACGCGCTCCTCGGTGGGCTGCGTGATGAGGTCGGTGGGCGCCAGCACGCCGAAGCTGCCGTAGCCCACGCCCTTGCCCAGGCCGGTGTCGACCATGCCCCTGGCCGAGCGCTCGAGGTTCTTGCCGAACTGGTAGTAGGAGCGCCGGCCCATCGCGGTGCCCACCAGCACGTTCTCGCTGGTGGCCTCTTCCATGAAGCCGGCCGAGGCGACGACGGGCACGCCGCCGCGCACCTGCTCGGGCGTGAGCACGCCGAGGGCGCCGCCGAAGTGGTCGATATGGCTGTGCGAGAACAGCAGCGCCGTGACCGGCTTGTCGCCCAGCTGCCGGCGCGCGAAGGCGAGGGCCGCGGCGGCGGTCTCGCGGCAGGTCAGCGCGTCGACGACGATCCAGCCCGTCCTGCCCTCGATCAGGGTCATGTTGCCGAGGTCGAAGCCGCGCAGCTGGTAGACGCCATCGACGACCTTGAACAGGCCGGCCTGGGCATTGAGCTTGGCATGGCGCCAGAGGCTGGGATTGACCGTGGGCGGCGCGTCGCCGGCGACGAAGTGGAAGGCGTCGAAGTCGGTGATGACGCTGCCGTCGGCCGCGAGGATCTTTCCCGTGGGGCGGGCGACGAGGCCGCGCTGGGCGTCCTCGAAGCCCTGGGCGTCGGCCAGTGGCAGCGTCTTCGCGAACTGCGCGTTCGCCTGCACCGTCGTGGCGGTGGCTTCGCCGGCCGGGGCGGCGGTTTCGCGGCTGCAGCCTGCCAGCGCCAGGGATGCAAGGACTGCGGTCGTCATCGTCTTCATGGGGTCGTCTCCTGGGTCTTCAGCGCCGGGCGTCGGCGCGGATCAGGTCGGCGGCCTTTTCGCCGATCATGATCGTGGGTGCATTGGTGTTGCCACCGATCAGCGTCGGCATGACGGAGGCGTCCACGACGCGCAGGCCGCCGACGCCCTGCACGCGCAGCCGGTCGTCGACGACGGCCATCGCGTCCGGCCCCATGCGGCAGGTGCCGACCGGGTGGTATTGCGTGTCGGCACGGGCGCGGATGTCGGCCTCGAGGCCGGCCGCGTCGTCGGCGCGCACCGGGTAGAGCATGTCGCCGCGGACGCCGTCGAAGGGGCGGGACTCGACGAGGCGCTGCTGCAGTTGCGCGCCCTTGACGAGCAGTTCGAGGTCGCGCGCGTCGCTGAGGAAGCGCGGGTCGATGCGCGGCGCGGCCAGCGGGTCGGGCCCGGCCAGCTCGACCGTGCCGCGGCTGTGCGGACGCAGCACGTCGACGTGGCAGGAGATGCCGTGGCCCCAGTGCAGCTTGCGGGCATGGTCGTCGACGATGCCGAGGACGAAGACGAGCTGCAGGTCGGGCACGGCGACGTCGGGCGCGGAGCGCAGGAAGGCGCCGGACTCGGCGATGCTGCTGGTCAGCAGGCCGGTGCGCCGCTGCCGCCATTCGGCCACCGCGCGCGCCAGCCGCACGCCGCCGCGCAGCGAGATGCCAAAGGTGGGCGTGCTCGGCTTGCAGCGCCAGGTCTGCACATAGTCGATGTGGTCCTGCAGGTTCTGGCCGACGCCGGGCAGGTCGCGCTGCACGGCGATGCCCATGCGCTGCAGGTGGGCGCCCGGCCCGATGCCCGACAGCATCAGCAGCTGCGGCGAACCGAAGGCGCCGGCGCTGACGATGACCTCGCGGCGCGCGCGCAGGCTGCGGGCCGCGCCGCCGATGCGGCAGTCCACGCCGGCCGCGCGGCCGTCGGCCAGCTGCAGCCGGGTCGCCTTGGCGTGGGTGATGACCTTCAGGTTGGGCCGGCCCAGGTTGGGCGTCAGATAGGCCTTGGCCGCGCTGCAGCGCTCGCCGTTGACCTGGGTGACCTGGTAGACGAAGGAACCGAACTGCTCGGCGCCGTTGTAGTCGTCGATGTTGGGCAGGCCCTGCAGCGCCGCGGCGGCCAGGAAGGCCCGGTTGATGGGGCTGGGGCTGCGTGGCAGGCACACGTTCAGCGGGCCGTCGCGGCCATGGGCGGGGTCGGCGCCGAACTGCTCGTTGTGCTCGGCGCGGCGGAAGTAGGGCAGCACGTCTTCGTGGGACCAACCGGCGTTGCCGAGGCTGGCCCAGTGGTCGTAGTCGTGGCGATGGCCGCGCACATAGAGCATCGCGTTGATGCTGCTGCTGCCGCCCAGCGTCCTGCCGCGCGGCTGGTAGCCGCGGCGCCCACCCAGGCCCGGCTGCGGCACGGTCTGGTAGGCGTAGTTGTTGATGCGCGTCGGCACCATCGCGACGACGCCGGCCGGCGCGTGGATGAGCACGCTGCTGTCCGGGCCGCCGTTCTCCAGCAGGCAGACGGACACGGCGGGGTCCTCACTGAGGCGCGCGGCCAGCACGCAGCCGGCCGAACCGCCGCCGACGATGACGTAATCGAACTCCACTTCCCGCTCTCCTCTGCCCGCCCGGGGCCCTGGACCTGAAGGATGGGGGCCGGTGATCAATACGTCCAACGCATAATTCGTCGACATCCATTGCAGCGACTGCATAGTGAACCTGCGCCAGCTCAGCCACCTGATCGCGTTGGCCGACGCCGGCCGCTTCGTTGCCGCCGCGGAGCGCGTGCACCTGAGCCAGGCGGCGTTCAGCCGCAGCATCCAGGCGCTGGAGGCCCACTGGGGGCTGCGCCTCGTCGAGCGCGGGCCGCAGGGCGCGGTGCTGACGCCGGCCGGCCGCACGCTGGTCGAACGCGCCCGCCGCCTTGTCTTCGACGCCGACTGCCTGGAACGCGATGCAGCCCTGCTGCGCGGCGGCCTGCTGGGCGAGCTGGTCTTCGGCGCCGGACCGGTGCCGGCCGCCACGCTGGTGCCGGCGCTGCTGGCCGAGCTCAGGCGGCAGGCGCCGGGCGTCGTCGCGCGCGTGCGCTACGGCAATGTGGACAGCCTGCTCGCGCAGCTGCAGGACGAGGCCATCGAGTTCTTCATCGGCGACCCGCGCATGCTGAGCGACACGAGGGGGCTGGAGGTCGTGCCTGTGGCCCGCATCCACGGCGGCGTCTATGCCCGCGCCGGCCATCCGCTGCTGGGCGCGGCCCGGGCGACACCCGCCGACCTGGCCCGCTACGGCCTGGGCCTGGTGTCGATATCGCCGCAGCTGCAGGCCTATGTCGCCCAGGGGCTGGGCTTTGCGAGCCCGGCCGAGCTGCCGGTCGTCGTCGAGTGCGACGACCTCGTCACGCTGGCGCGGCTGGCCGCCGACGGCGACCTGCTCGCCGCACTCCCGCGCGGCCTGCCCATCATCGAGAGCCTGGGCCTGCAGCCGCTCAGAGGGATGAAGACGCTGGGCGAACTCTTCGTGGACGCCCATGCCTTCTGGCTGCGCGGGCGCACGCTGGCGCCGGCGGCACAGACGGCGATCGGCCTGTTCCAGACGGTGGCGGGCTCGGCAGGCTGAAAAGCAAGGCTGGCCGAGCCGCTCGCGGCACCCTCAGGGGCTCAGCCGCGGCGGCGGCCGTGGTCATGCACGACCTCGCCGTCGGACTTCGTGAACGGCGGCAGCGGGCCGACGGGCAGCAGCTCCAGCACCGCCTCGGACGGCCGGCACAGCGCCGTGCCCAGCGGCGTCACGACGATGGGGCGGTTCAGCAGCACGGGGTGGCGCTCGATCGCGTCCAGCAGCGCATCGTCGCCGAGGCCCGCGTCGCCCAGGCCCAGCTCGGCGAATGCCGCTTCCTTCTCGCGCAGCAGCGCACGCAGCGGCACACCGGCGGCAACGGCCAGCGCGCGGATCTCGTCGCGGCCGGGCGGCGTGCTCAGGTAGTCGACGACGCGCGGCTCGAAGCCGGCATGGCGGACCAGCGCCAGCACATTGCGCGACGTGCCGCAGCGGGGGTTGTGGAAGATCGTGATGTCAGTCATCGCGGGAGTCTGCCCCAAGGCTTCGGTGTACCAGCAGGGCCAGCGCCGCGCCGGCCAGCTCGGCCACGACGAAGCCCGGCACGCTGGCCGGCGCGATGCCGGCAAAGCTGTCGCTGAACATGCGGCCGAAGGCGGCGGCCGGGTTGGCGAAGGACGTGGACGCCGTGAACCAGTAGGCCGCGCCGATATAGGCGGCCACCATGGGCGCCACGCGCGCCGGCGGCGCGCGCAGGATGACCAGCAGCAGGCCGCAGGTGGCCACCGCCTCGGCGACCCACTGCCCCACGCCGCCGCGCAGCTTGGTGGAGAACTGCAGCAGGCTCATGTCGAACATCGCATGGGCCAGCCAGGCACCCAGCACCGCGCCCAGCAGCTGGGCCGCGACATAGGCCGCCAGCGCAGCCACGGCCAGTTCGCCGCGCAGCGCCATGGCCAGCGACACCGCGGGGTTGAAATGGGCACCGCTGACCGGCCCGAAGACCTCGATCAGCACATACAGGCCACCGACCGTGGCCAAGGTGTTGGCCAGCAGCGCGAGGGCGACGTTGCCGCCCGCCAGGCGCTCGGCCATCACGCCGGAACCGATGACGACGGCCAGCAGCAGGGCCGTGCCGAGGCATTCGGCGAACAGGCGGCGGGGCAGGCCCGCCGTCACGACGCCACGATCTCGGCGAGACGCTGCTGCAGCGCGGGCCGGTTCAGCGTGGCCAGCGGCAGATGCAGCAGCTGCAGCATGCGATAGCCGATGGCCTGGCGCGTCAGCTCGAAGGCACGGCGCTTGCCTTCGTCGCCGCCCTCGGCGTTGGACGGGTCGGGGTAGCCCCAATGGGCCTTGACGGGCTGGCCGCCACCACCGCCATGGCCGCCGAAAAAGACCGGGCACTGCTCGGCCGCGGCGCTGTCGCAGACGGTGATGACGACGGACAGCGGCGGCGCGTCCGGCGTCGTGAACTCGTCCCAGCTCTTGCTGCGATAGCCCGTGGTGTCGACGCCGGCCCGGTGCAGGGCCTCGAGCGCGAACGGGTTGATGCGGCCGCTGGGCGCGCTGCCGGCGCTGTGGGCGCGCACATCGCGGCCGAGCTTCTTGGCCCAGTGGTTGAGCATGCCCTCCGCCAGCACGCTGCGGGCGGAGTTGTGGGTGCAGAGAATGAGGACGTGGACGGTCATGGGTCAGCAGCAGCTGGGGCCGGGGTTGGACTTGACGGGGATGGCCACGGGCTTGCCCCGCGACGTCGCCGGACAGCAGGCCGAGGCTGCCTGCGGTGCGGCGGCCTGGCTGGCGCTGAAGGTGGGGATGTCGGCCAGCGTCTGGAAGTGCTCCCAGGCGATGCCTTGCGGGTCGGTCACCCAGTGCTTGTCGCTTTGCGCGTAGCAGCAGGTGGTGGCGCCTTCGTCAAGCAGCGGCGCATCCGCCGCCTGCGCGCGGGCCTTGAGCTCGGCCAGTTCCTCGGCGGTGTCGGCCTGGATGCCGAGGTGGTCCACGCCCGGCTTGCCGCCGCGAGAGGAGATCGCGAAGTTGATGCGCGGGTCGTCCAGCATCCATTTCGCGTAGTCGGCCTCCAGCCGCGTCGGCGGCACGCCGAAAAGCTTGGCGTAGAAGGCCACGCTGGCCTGCAGATCCTCGACATGGGCATGCACATGGAAACGCTTCATGGGAACTCCTTGTTCGGCTTCAGCAGCAGGAAGGCCTGGGCACGGCGCAGCCGGCGCCCTGGCAGCAGTTCTCGGTCAGATAGCCCAGCAGCGCATTCATGCGCTCGTAGGCCGCGCGGTAGACGAGGTTGCGGCTCGCGCGCTCCTGCGTCACCAGGCCGGCGTTCACGAGCTCCTTCAGGTGGAAGGACAGCGTGTTGGCCGGGATGTCCAGGCCCTCGGCCATCGTGCCCGGCGTGAGGCCGGCCTGCCCGGTGACGACGAGGGCACGGAAGACCTTGAGCCGCACCGGCTGGGCCAGCGCGGCAAGGGCTTTGACGACGGCTTGTTCATCCATATTTCCAGAATACTCGAATCATTAAACACATGCAACCACCAACGCAGAACGGAGCCTGGCCACTGCGCCGTCAGGTCACGTCGCCCAGTCCGCTTCCAGGCTATTGCGAAACACCGCGTCCAGCGCCGCGAGCACCTCGCCTCGCGGCGAGGCATTCGGTTGGATCTGTTCCAACCGCTCCAACTCGGTCTCGATGAAGTCGTTGATGCTGTGCACCGGCGCTGAGAGCCCGAGCTCTGGCGCTGCTCGCTTGCGTGCCAGCAACTCGTGGATGTCCGTCAGCAGCGCGGGCTGGTCATCAACGAGGTGCAGCAGCTTCGCGAACTCTATAGGCGCAGCCGTTTGATAGCGCTCCAGCCAACGTACGGACAGCAGTGGCCGCAGCACATAGAAGTACTTCTTCAGCGGCACCTCGTCGCCACGCAGGTAGCCGCGATAGTTGGTCTTGGCCATGCTGCGGTAGTGGTGCACGCCGCTAACGCAGGAATACACGGTGGGCATCAACGCCCGCACTCGCGCGGCAAAGTCGCCGTTCTCGGCATAAACGATGGGCGATTGCACCCATTCGATGAAGGCCGGGTTGGACTTCCAGAAAAGGCGCAGCGCCTTGCGCAGGTCCCAGCCATTCAGGTCGATGTCGTCGACGATGGGGTACTCGATGACGTCCCGCTTTTCCTCCAGGCCAACGGACAGGTACCAATCGCGGCGGTGCACGTAGATGAAGCGGGCGTCGTAGTCGCTGTTCGGCGACTCGAAGCCCCAGGCCCGACTGCCGGACTCGACTGCCAGCAAGACCATCACATCGTGCTCGCTCTCCGCACGCCGGATGCGCTGCAGGATTTCCTCTCTGACAGGGGCTGGAATCATGGCATTGCTGAACCGTGATGGGAATCTGACCGGAGCGCGCATTCTGCGGGCGGACAGACAATCGCGCCGCCGCTTCTGCCGCTCCTCTGATACCTCATGACTGTTCAGCGTCTCGCTCCCCTCGCCCTGCTGCTGACCGCCGCCCTCGCGCTGAGCGCCTGCCAGCGCGTCAACAACGTCCCCGCCGCGCTGCCCGCCGCCTCCGCCCCGCAGGACGGCAGCGCCACGGCCCGGCTGCGCGAGCAGGCCGACGGCCTGCTGGCCCTGCACCGCCAGATCGTCGTGCTGATGGACGGCGAGGCCGCGCTGCCGCCCGTGCAGCGCCGCGAGGTGCAGGCCCTGGGCCAGCAGCTCTTCCACGAGCTGCTGCAGCGCCAGCAGGCCCTGGCCGACGCCGCGCTCAAGCCCGGGGCGCTGGAGGCCACGACGGCACTGCTGGCGCGCATCGAGAGCGAGCCGGTCTGGTTCGACGCCGACCGCCTGGCCTTCAAAGAGGTGCTGGACCAACTCGCCACGGGGCTGAAGAGCGCGCAGACGCTGGACGCCATCAAGCTCGCGCGCCGCGCCCAGGACGACCTGGACACGCTGGCCGAGGTCGAGAAGGCCTACGAGCAGGAGCTCAAGGAAGTGTTCGGCGGCTTCGCGAAGCGCGGCATCGAGCTCAAGCGCGAGAAGTGGACCGACTATGTCGCCAAGCTGAAGGCCCTGCACACGCGCGAGGCGGTGATGAAGCAGCACGGCGCCCAGCTGCCCGCGGCCGCCGACCTGGCGCCGGAGCCGCCGGCATCAGCGGCCTCCGGCGCCATGCGCGGCGTGGCGGCCAAGGACCGCGAGGTCTTCGGCGACAAGCTGCCTCCCAAGACCGTGCTGCTGAGCTTCGACGACGGCCCGCATCCGCGCTACACCGACGAGATCCTCGACATCCTGAAGCGCTACCAGGCGCCAGCCGTTTTCTTCGAGCTGGGCCAGAACCTCGGCAAGGTCGGCGCCGACGGCCAGGTGCAGCCGGGCAACGGCAGCGCCGTGGCCAAGCGGGTGCTGGCCGCCGGCCACCAGATCGCCAACCACAGCTTCACCCACGGGCTGATGAGTAAGTTCGAGCTGCCCAAGGTGAAGGAGGAGGCCGCCAACACGGAGGCGCTGCTGGACGCAGCGGGCCGCAACGGCGACGCGCTGTTCCGCTTTCCCTATGGCGCGCGCAACGATGGGGCCCTCTCCACCATCGAGGCACTGAAGCTGCGCTCGATGATGTGGAACGTGGACTCGCTGGACTGGAGCGACCCCATCCCCAAGAGCATCGCCGCGCGCGTGCTCGGCGAGCTGGACAAGCAGCAGCGCGGCATCGTGCTCTTCCACGACATCCACGCCCGCACCGTGCAGGCCCTGCCGCTGGTGCTGGACCAACTCGCCGCCGAAGGCTGGCGCTTTGCGAGCTACCAGAACGGGCAGTTCGTCGTCTCCACCGACAAGGCCGTCGCCGCGCCGCCGCCCGCGCCCGGCGAGCTCTACCGCGACAGCCATGCGCTGATCATCGGCATCGACCAATACACGGCCTGGCCCAGGCTTTCGCACGCGGTGCGCGACGCCCAGTCGGTGCGCGAGTCCCTGGTCACGCGCTTCGGCTTCAAGGCCGACAACGTCACGCTGCTGACCGATGCCGACGCCACGCGCGCCAACATCCTGAAGGCGCTGAACGAGCGCTTCGGCGACGTGAAGCGCGTGAAACGCGACGACCGCGTGTTCGTCTTCTTCGCCGGCCACGGCAGCACCCGCAAGCTGCCCAGCGGCCGCGAGGTGGGCTATATCGTGCCGGTGGACGCCGGCCTGAACGACCTGCAGGCCGACGCGATCGCGATGCCGCAGCTGCAGGAGGTGGCCGAGGCTCTTCCCGCCAAGCATGCCCTCTTCGTCATCGACGCCTGCTACTCGGGCCTGGGCCTGACCCGTGGCGGCACGCCGGCGGCGGACAGCAACTTCGCCCGCACCAATGCGCGCCGCATCGGCCGCCAGATGATGACCGCCGGCGGTGCCGATCAACAAGTGGCCGACGACGGCCCCGGCGGCCACTCGGTGTTCACGTGGACGCTGCTGCAGGCGCTGAGCGGCAAGGCCGACCTGAACGGCGACGGCCTCATCACCGCCACCGAGCTGGCCGCCTATGTGGCCCCCGCCGTGTCGGCCATCGCCCACCAGACGCCCGCCTTCGGCAGCCTGCCGGGCAGCGAGGGCGGCGAGTTCGTCTTCGAGCTGCCGGCCTCGGCCGAGCCGGCCCTCAGCGGCGCCGTGGCCCAGCTGGACGACAAGGCCAGCCGGCTCGCGCTGAAGGTGGACGAGGCCAGCAGCGCCGGCCGCCAGCCCGCGGCCGCCGCGTCAGGCGCGGCCAGCGCCGTGCAGGTCACCATCAAGGGCCTGGACGGCAAGGACCAGGCCCTGGCCGCGACGACGGCGCGCGTCGACCCCGGTGCCCGCGTCGCCGCCCAGCGCGCCAACGACCGCGGCCTGCAGCTCTACCGCGAGCGCCGCTACGACGAGGCCGAGGCCGCGTTCAAGGAGGCGCTGCAGCTGGTGCCGAAGTTCGCGCTGGCGGCCAACAACCTCGGCTTCGTGCTCTACCGCCGTGGCAAGTTTGCGGACGCGTCAGCGTGGTTCGAGAAGGCCGTCGAGATGGACGGCAGCCGCGCACTGGCCTGGCTCAATTTGGGCGACGCGCGGCTGCAGGCCGGCGACGAAGGCAAGGCGATGGCGGCCTACAAGACCTTCCTGGAGCTGGCGCCCAAGCATGCGAGGGCGGCGGAGCTGAAGGCATGGATTGCGAATCCGTCGGAGGGGACGAGGCCGAAGCCGTTGTGAGGAAGGCAGGCATGAATGACGAACGCGTCGTGCAGTTGATCCAAGCCTTTTTCTCCTCCCTGTCGGAAGGTGTTGCGCTGCTGGTGGCTGACCCAGGCGTGGTGGCCGCGCGGACCAGCCTGGGTGAAACGGCGCTGCACTATCTATGCGTGGAAAACCAGGTCGAGGCGGTTCGCGAATTGATGCGTCGAGGCGCCGCGGTGGACACCGTCAACGAGGTGGGTTCGACGCCGCTTTCGGACGCTTGTTCGCTTGGCTATCTGGATCTTGTGCAGACCCTCCTGGAAGCTGGTGCGTCGTTATGGCTCGAAGGTCAGCACGACCCGACGCTGCATCAGGCCGTTCGCGGCGCAAACGTCGAGATCGTGAAACTCATCCTTGACGCCGGAGCATCCGTCAACGAACAGGCTGACCTTTCTGAAACCGCGCTTCATATCGCCGTCGAGGACGATCATCTGGAAATCGCCGAGCTGCTGCTTTCGCGCCGCGCCGATCCAGATCTGAAACGCATATTTGACGAAACCGCCCTGGACGTCGCCGAGCGTCATGCCAGCACAAGGTGCATGGCACTCTTGTCAACCAAACACTGAGGCCGAAGCGGTCCTTGACTCAGGTGCCATCGCCCTCGCCAAGCAAGCGGCGCAACATGACAACGAGTTCCGGCAACGCATCCTGAACCACGTTCCATACCGTTTCATGGTTCACGACCGCATAGCCGTGAATCAGCAGGTTGCGGAAGGCGACGATCTGGCCCAGGCGCGGGACTTGAGCGGCCAAGCCAGCATCGAGCTTGGCCAGTTGCCCCAACGCTTCGCCGATGATTTCGAACTTGCGCTCCACGGCCGAATGGAGCAATTCATCGGCAGCGTATTGCCGGGCATCGCGTCCCTGCACAAAGCCCCGGATCGCCTCAGCGGCGCTCAGGGCATCCCACAAGAAGGCGCGCGGATCACGCTGCATAAAGCAGCTCGCGCTCCCGCTCGATCTGGCGCAGCACGAAGGGGTTGCGTACGGCGCCGGCCTGAACGAGATCGACCCGGCGGCCCAGCAGGGCCTCGAAGTCGCGCCGCGCGGCATCCCACTCGTCCAGACCCACGCGGTACCCGGGCTCGAAGGACACGAGCAGATCGGCGTCGCTCTGCGGCTTGAAATCATCGCCCCGCGCCGCCGAGCCGAAGACCTCCAGCCGCTCGATGTGATGGCGGCGGCAGAGCGCGGCAAGCGCGTCACGGGCCTGGGCAATGCTGAGATGCATGCTGCGAGTGTAGGCAGGCGCCGAGCGGCGCGCCTCCCGCCTCTTGAGACTTCCGAAACACCTCAGCCTCGCAAGGCCCCCAAGCCTAGAATGAGCCTTCCCGTCGCGTATCTGCTCAACGGCGCGACATCGGTGGCTGGACGCCGGCGCATTCCTCCCTCGCGCCCCCAGGCTCGCCGGCTCCCGCCGGCCTGTAGCGGTCGTCAACCTCCTTCAAGCGGCGAGCCCCAACCCCGGACCTTCTCGAAACCCCTGTCGAGCCGGTCCACGCCACGCTGCCATCGCTCGCCGTCCCGGCCGATCCCCGCGCCCTTCCCCACGAAGGCTCCCGTCATCGCCGGCAACGGCCACTGCGGTGGCACGCATCCTGCACGTCCGCACCGGCGGGCATTCGCCCGCCCTGCTTCCCTGGAGATCCTGATGATGAACGCCGTCGCCCCACCCCTCGCCCCCGCACGACGCGACGCCCTTCGCGACGAGCTGCCCGCCACCGTGGACCTGCTCAGGCGCAGGCGCGCAGCCGACATCGCCGAGGACGATATCGAGGCCTATGTGGCCCTGCACTGGCTCGAATGGCATGGCGGCTCGCTGCGCCTGACGACGACCGGCGAGAACCTCTGCAAGCACCTGGCCTCGCAGCGAACCGCCGCGCTCTGAACGCGCCTGCCGGCCATGACTGCCGTCGACCCCCTGCTGCTGGCCACCGTGCGGCTTGCGACCTTCTCGGGCAGCAAGGGCCTGACGGGGGCCAGCGGCTTCTTCTTCCGCCGCGGCGAGCGGCTCTATCTGGTCAGCAGCCGCCACGTCTTCATCGACGAGGAAAGCGGCCACCACCCCGACCGCATCGAGATCGAGCTGCATGCCGATGCGCACAACCTCGCCGAGTCCAGCACCCTGTCCGTGCTGCTCTACCGCGATGGCCTGGCGGAATGGCGGCAGGGCGAGGATGACGGCGGCGGCATCGACGTCGCGGTGCTGGCCATCGAGGCCGGCGCGCTGCCGCCCACGGTGGCGCTCGCGGCCTTCACGGCCGACAGCCTGCCGGGGCCGGGCGACACGGTGCCGATCGGCACCCCGGTACTGATCCCGGGCTTCCCGCTGGGCTTCCATGACGGGCTGCACCACCTGCCCGTGGTCCGCCAGGGTGCGGTCGCCTCGCCCTATGGCTGGCGCTTCCAGGGCATGGGCTGGTTCCTGACCGACGCGCGCACTCACCGCGGCATCAGCGGCGCACCCGTGGTGATGCGCGCGCCGGGCCGCGCGCCGCTGCCCTGGCTGCTGGTGGGCATCCACGCCTCGCGCTTCGACATGGGCAACCGCGACCTGAGGGCCGATGAATCGCTGGGCCTGAACGCGGCCTGGTACCCGGACATCATCCTGACGCTGACCGGCGCCGGCCGGCCATCCGCGGCGCCAACGGCGCGGCGCAGCGCGCAGGAGCTGCCCTCGTGAACCTGCGGGCGGACCACCACGGCGAGGAGCGGCGGCTGTTCCTGCTGCGCCGCAAGATTGCCGCGGCCGAGGCGACGCTGCGCACCCTCGAGGCCGCCATTCTGCAGGCCCGCAGCGCGCAGGGCCTCGCCACCGCTCACGATGCGCGCCTGGAGAACGAGCGCCTGCTGGCCCAGAACCACCGGATGAGCCAGGAGTCCGTGAGCGTCAATGCCGCGCTGCAGCAGGCCGTTCAGGCGGCGCAGACCGACCCGCTGACCGGGCTGCGCAACCGCGAGGTGCTGTGGGACCGGCTCGCCCACGACCTGTCGCTGGCGCGCCGCCACGGCAAGCGGCTGGCCGTCTACTTTCTCGACGTCGACGACTTCAAGCAGGTCAACGACGAGTTCGGCCATGCCGCGGGCGACCTGCTGCTGCAGCATGTGGCCCGGGTGCTGCTCGCCAGCGTGCGCGACAGCGACACGGTGTGCCGCATCGGCGGCGACGAGTTCGTCATCCTCGCCTCGGCCACGCTGCCCGAGGACGCCGTGCAGATGGGCACCAAGATCGGCCGGGCGCTCGGCACGCCCTGCGTGCTGGCCGGCCATGTGATGGCCGTGTCGGCCAGCATCGGCTGCGCCCTCTTTCCCGAGGATGGGGAGTCGCCCGGTGTGCTGGTGCACAAGGCCGACGAGGCGATGTACCGCCGCAAGCGCGCGCGGGCGCTGGAACGCTAGCCTGTGTTCCACTTCCGCCGTGAAGTCCTCGTCCTCCGAATCCAGGCCCGCACCGCCGGCCTTTCCCCTCCCCCAGCCCCGCCACGCCGCCCGACTGCCCGCCGGCCTCGCGCCCGAGGACTGGGCCCGCATCCGCCAGGCGGCGCATGCGCTGCCGCAGGTGTTGACGCCGGCCGACCTCGATGACGGCAGCGAGGACGCGCTGGAACGCCTGGGCGCCATCCAGATCTCCAAGGCCGCCGGCGGCGCACGGCCGAGCCGCTGGATCCTGCCGGCGCACATCGCCGTGGCGCTGGCCCAGCTGCAGGCCACGCCGCAGACCAACACGCTGCGCCCGCAGCTGCAGCAGCGCCTGCACCAGCTCGAATCGCTCGGCCTGCGCCGCGAGGGCCTGGTGTTCACGCGGCTGTGCATCCACCCGGTCGTGCTCGCCCACGAGGGCTGGCGCATCGACCTGTCGCACCGCGTGCCGGTGCCGGAGGAGCCCGTCTGGGCCTTCTTCCGCGACGGCGACGCGGCCGCGCTGCGGCATACGCTGGGCCAGGCGCCCGAGTATTCGTTCAAGGCCGAGCTGGCCCTGCACCTGAACCACCTCATCGCGCGCAGCGAGGCGATGGGGCATGCCAGCCAGCTTGCGTCCCTGCTGCCGCGCCTGCAGGCCGAATGCGGTGTGCCCATGCCCTTCGACGACCTGAAGGCCGCGCTGACCCGCGCCCAGGACCGCTGGGAGCAGCAGGTCGAGGAGCAGGACGCGCTGACCAGCCTGGGCCGCGAGCTGGCCTTCCAGGGCTACCCGGACAGCTTCGACGCCGCACGCAAGCTGGGCCGCAAGGTCACGCTCTACCTCGGCCCGCCCAACAGCGGCAAGACCTACTCGGCCTTCGAGCGGCTGGCCCAGGCGCTGGACGGCGCCTATCTGGCGCCGCTGCGCCTGCTGGCGCTGGAAGGGCGCGACCGGCTGGTGGGCCGCGGCGTGCCCTGCTCGCTGCTGACCGGCGAGGAGAACGTGCCGGCGGCGAACGCGCGCGTGGTCAGCAGCACCATCGAGATGGTCAACACGCGCGACGTCATCGACGTGGCCGTCATCGACGAGGCGCAGATGATCTTCGACGACTCGCGCGGCTGGGCCTGGACCCAGGCCATCGTCGGCGTGCCGGCGCGCGAGCTCATCATCATCGCGTCGGCCTATGCCGCGCCGGCCATCGAGCGGCTGCTGCAGCTCTGCGGCGAGAAGCCCGAGCGCCGCCTGTTCGAGCGCAAGCAGCAGGTGCAGCTGATGCCCGCGCCTGTGCCCATGACGCACCTGCAGGCCGGCGACGCCGTGGTGGCCTTCAGCCGCCGCGACGTGCTGATGCTGCGCGACCAGATCGCGCAGGACGGCCATTCGGTCAGCGTCATCTACGGCGCGCTGCCGCCCGAGGTGCGCCGCCGCGAGGCCGAGCGCTTCGCCGTCGGCGCCAGTGACGTGCTGGTCGCGACGGACGCCATCGGCATGGGCCTGAACCTGCCGATCCGCCGCGTGCTGTTCTCGACGCTGGAGAAGTTCGACGGCGTCGGCGACCGTGAGCTGTCGGTCAGCGAAGTGCACCAGATCGCCGGCCGCGCGGGTCGCTATGGCATGCACGACGAGGGCTTCGTGTCGGTGCTGAAGGAGGCCGAGGCCGACGCGATGAAGTCGCTGCGCCAGCTGCTGCCCAAGGAGCCGCGTGCGCCGCGCGACTTCAAGTGCCCGGTGGCACCCAACTGGCGCCATGTGCAGACCATTTCGCAGCGCATGGGCGTGAACAAGCTCCACGCGGTGCTGAGCATCTTCATGCAGCAGCTGCGCCTGGACGACGCCCATTTCGCGGTGGCCGAGCTGGAGCAGATGCTGGAGCTGGCCGAGATGCTGGACCGCAACGCGGCGGCGCTGCCGCTGCAGGAGCGCTTCCGCTACGCCCAGGCGCCGGTGGACTCGCGGCTGCCGATGCTGGTGGAGCAGTACGCGAGCTGGGCCACCAACCACGCCCGCACGGGCAAGGCTGGCGAGCCTCACTTCCTGGACGAGTACGACCAGCACGGCCGCCTGGACCGCATGGAACAGGCGCTGCGCATCTGCACGCTGTGGCTGTGGCTGGACCTGCGCTTTCCCGGCGTGTTTGGTTACGTGGATGCGGTGGTCGACCTGCGTGGGCGGCTCAACGACGGCATCGAGCGGCAGCTGAAGGGGAAGAGGCCGTTGTGGCAGAGGCGGGGGCGGTGAGTTAGCAAATCCGCTAACATTGCCGCATGGCGTTCGAGATCGGCTACTTCCACGCCCGGGTGCTCGCCGAGATCGAGTCCTGGCCCGTGGATGTACTCGCCGACGACGCCCGACTCGCCGAACTTCTGATGGGACATGGCCCCAGCCTGCGCTTGCCGCACTCGCGCGCCTTCGGGGACGGCTTGGTCGAGCTCCGGCCGCGTGGACGCGAGGGCATAGGCCGGGCGTTCTACTGCTTCCTTGTGGGCAAGCGCGTCGTCGTACTGCATGCCTTCATCAAGAAATCGCGGCAGACGCCCGACAGTGATTTGAAACTTGCGCGTAAGCGCCTCAAGGAGGTGCAGCATGGCTGACCTGAAGTACACGCCCGTTCCGCACGACCACGCGACCCTGCTGGCCAAGGCGAAGAAGCGCGCCGGGTTCACCGAGGCCTATGACGCGCTGGAGCTCGAATACGCGCTGGCCGGCCAGATGCTCAAGGCGCGCGCCAAGGCCGGCCTGACACAGGATGCGGTGGCCGAGCGCATGGGCACGACCAAGAGCGCCGTGTCGCGGCTGGAAGCAGCCGGCCGCCATGCGCCCTCGCTGACCACGCTGAAGAAATACGCTGCGGCCGTGGGCTGCGATTTGCAGGTGAAGCTGGTGGCGCGCAAGCCGGCCTGACGCGGCCCTCCGTGCCTCAGCGCGCCAGCACGCCCAGCGCCATCAAGTCCTTCGCCGACGCCAGGATCGCCTCCCTCGGCGCCCTCGGCACCCAGCCCAGCACATCCCGCGCATGGCCTGAATCCTGGTGCCGCATCGTGCCCAGCTCGCTCGCCGCATTGCGCACCAGCGGGCTGAACCTGGCCAGCAGCCTCACGCTCCAGTCCGGCAGCGTCAGCGTCGGCACCTTGCGGGCCTGATCGCCCAGTTCGGCGCGCAGAATGGCGGCGATCTCGCGCAGCCACAGGAAACCGCCGCAGGCGATGAAGCGCTCGTCGGCCATGCCGGGTGCCGTCAATGCGCGCCAGTGCAGCTCGGCCACGTCACGCACGTCGACGATGCCGAAGCCGATGTTGGGCAGGGCCGGCAGGCGCCCTTGCAGCAGACTCTGCACGATGACGACGCTGGCCGAGTAATCCGCGCTGGCCACGGGCCCGAGCACGACGGAGGGGTTCACGGTGCAGAACTCCAACCCGCCACCCTCGCGCGCCACCCAGTCGCGCGCGCCGCGCTCGGCCACGGTCTTGGACTGCACATAGGGCGGGATGCCGGGCGTGTCGAGGTCGGTCCAGTCGGCCTCGGTGAAGCGATGCTCGCCCGGGCCGTGGCCATAGGAGATCGCCGCGACGGAGGAGGTCATCACGACGCGCCGCGCGCCGGCATCGCGAGCGGCCTTCAACGCCCGCAGCGCGCCATCGCGGGCCGGCACGATGAGCTCGTTGGCATCGCGCGGCACGCCGGCCGGCAGCGGCGAGGCGAGATGCGCCAGATGGCTGCAGCCGGCTGCGGCCTCGGCCCAGCCGGCGTCAAGCATCAGATCCGCGGCGAAGCAGCGCAGCTGATCCTTTTTTGCGCCGCGCTGGGCGCCGAGCAGCTGACGCAGGGCCGGCTCGCGCTGCAGGTCGCGCACGGTGGTGTTGACCTGCCAGCCCGCGGCCAGCAACTGGCGGATCAGCACGCCGGCGATATAGCCGCTGCCGCCGGTGACGAGGATGCGAGGGGTGGAGGCCATGCGGCGGATTGTGCGGGCCGGCCATGACGAGAAATGCCCCCCACCGGGCCCCTCGCGCGGCCCCGGCGTTGAACCGGCGCCACACCCGTGGCTGCCCGGCAGGCCTCATGCGCCCAGCTTCGACGCCGGCGGCGCGCAAGCCGGCACAACACCCATGACCAGAGTCACGCGCGGGCGACTGCGCATTGCCAGCCGGGCCGGACGCGGGGACAGTCGCAGCTTTTGCCAACCTCACCGGGATTGCCTTGACCTCCGCCACCCTGACCGCGGGCCGCGCCGACGCCACAAGCGACACGCGCGCCCGCCACGACCGCGCCTTCCTCGGCCACCCCGCCGGCCTCGGCTGGCTGTCCTTTTGCGAGCTGTGGGAGCGCTTCAGCTACTACGGCATGCAGGCCCTGCTGGTGCTCTATCTGGGCAACTACCTGTTCCTGCCCGATCACATCGGCAACGTGGCCGGCATCGGCACGCTGCGCGCGGCCATCGAGAGCGTGACCGGCCCGCGCTCGACGCTGCAGCTGGCCTCGGCCGTGTTCGGCCTGTACACCGGCTTCGTCTACCTCACGCCCATCTTCGGCGGCCTGCTGGCCGACCGCGTGCTGGGCCGCACGCGCACCGTCGTGCTGGGCGCGCTGCTGATGGCGCTGGGCCACTTCCTGATGGCCTTCGAGGCCGCGCTGCTGCCGGCCCTCGGCTGCCTGCTGCTGGGCGTGGGCTGCTTCAAGGGCAATATCGCCGCCCAGGTGGGCGACCTCTACGCGCCGGGCGACAAGCGCCGCGCCAGCGCCTTCCAGATCTTCATGCTGGCCGTGCAGATCGCCGTCATTGCCGCGCCCATCGTCTGCGGCACGCTGGGCGAGAAGGTGGCCTGGCACTGGGGCTTCGGCGCCGCCGGCGTGGGCATGCTGCTCGGCCTGTTCGTCTACCTGGGCGGGCGGCGCTACCTGCCGCCCGAGGCACCGCGCAAGGCGGCCAAGGCCGAGGCCGAAGTGCAGCCTCCGCTGGGCCGCCGCGGTGTGCTGCAGGTGGTGCTGCTCGTGGCCATCCTGCCGCTGCTGATGCTGTCCATCGTCGGCAACCAGCAGTTCAACAACGCCTACCCGCTGTGGTCGCAGAAGTTCATGGACATGTCGGTCGGCGGCTTCGAGGTGCCGGTGACCTGGCTGCAGGCCGTGGACGCGACGGTCAGCTTCATCACGATGCTGGGCTCCATCGCCTTCTGGCGCTGGTGGGCCACGCGCCGCCGCGAGCCCGACGAGGTCGCGAAGATCGCGCTGGGCTGCTTCCTCGCGGCCGGTGCGCCCGCGCTGCTGCTGATCCCGGCCCTGTCCATCGAGGCCGGCGGCGCCAAGATCAGCATCCTGTGGACCTTCGCCTACACGTTGGTCAACGACATCGGCTTCGCCAACATCCTGCCGGTGGGCCTGGCGCTGTACTCGCGCGCCGCGCCGCGCGGCCTGCAGGGCGTGATGATCGGCATCTACTACCTGCACCTCTTCCTCGGCAATATGTTCGTCGGCTGGCTGGCCGGGCTGCTGGAGGTGCTGCCGGGTTCCAAGTTCTGGCTGCTGCACGCCGCGCTGGTGGCCGGCGCCGGGGTGGGCATGCTGCTGGTGAAGCTGCTGTTCGGCCGCCTGCTGGCGCCGGACGAGGACGCCGCCAGCGCCCAGGCCGCATAAGCCCGGAACGGGCCGGTATGGACGACGCCCTCGACCGCCTGGCCCGCGAACTGTCCCTGGATACGCCAGCGCGCGAGGGCCTGCGGCTGCGTTTCGGCCTGGCCTGCGCGCAGCGCGTTCACCACCTGCTCGAAGACCCGGCCGTCGTCGCCTGCCTCGACGTGCTGGCCCGCTTTGTCGCCGGCCACGCGTCACGCGAGGAACTGGACGCGGCAGCGGCCGAAGCCGCGCGGCTGGCCAACCACCACCCGGGCTCGCGCTCGCTGGACGGCGTGGGCCATGCGGCCGTGTCGGCCTCCTATGCGGTCGCCAACGCGCTGGCCGGCCGGGCGCTGCGCGCCGCCGAATACGCGGCCTATGCCGCCGTCTACGGCGGGGGTGGCTACGGCGCCGTGCAGCAGCGCGAGTCCTTCCAGCCCGAGTTCGACTGGCAGCGCGCCGAGCTGGCCCGGCTGGCGGCGTAGCGCCTGCCTACACTGCGCCGCATGATCACCGTCCATCACCTGAACAACTCGCGCTCGCAGCGCGTGCTGTGGCTGCTCGAAGAGCTCGACCTGCCCTACGAGATCAAACACTACCAGCGCGATGCCAAGACCTCGCTGGCGCCGCCCGAGCTGAAGCGCGTGCACCCGCTGGGCAAGAGCCCCGTCATCACGGACGGCGCGCTGACGGTGGCCGAGAGCGGCGCCATCCTGGAGTACCTGGTGGACAAGTACGGCCAGGGCCGGCTCAAGCCCACGAACGAGCAGGACCTGCTGCACTACCGCTATTACATGCACTTCGCCGAGGGCTCGGCGATGCCGCCGCTGCTGATGAAGCTGGTCTTCAACAAGATCAAGCGCGCGCCCATGCCCTTCTTCGTCAAGCCCATCGCCAAGGGCATCGCCGACAAGGTGCTTTCCAGCTTCGTGCAGCCCAACATCGACGCGCAGCTGCAGTTCCTGGAGAGCGAACTGGCCGCACGGCCCTGGCTCGCCGGCGCCGATTTCTCGGCGGCCGACGTGCAGATGAGCTTCCCGCTGGAGGCCGCCGCGGCGCGCGGCGGGGCGATGGACGGCTACCCGAAGATCAAGGCCTTCCTGGAGCGCATCCATGCGCGGCCGGCCTACCAGCGCGCGCTGCAGCGCGGCGGGCCCTACAGCCTGATGAGCTGAGCCGCCTACACTGCCCCGGGGCTGCGCGCTGCGCAGCCTTCCCCGTCTTGCCCCGCCGGCCTGTCGCCCGGCCGCTGTGAACCGCAGCGGCGCTGACCTCCCCGTGTCGCATCGCGATTCATCACGCAGGTCATCCGAAAGGGGCCCATGCCCGGCTACGACGTCAAGGTCCAGACCCTCGCCATCGGCGGCGCGGCGGACCTTCAGATCCGCTCCCTGCTCGACCACCAGCAGTTCGCCGACCCGGCGGGCGCCGCCGCGGCGCTGGGCATCTCGTCCGCGCAATGGCCGCTGTTCGGCCAGGTCTGGCCCTCGGGCCTGCACCTGGCCGCCGCGATGGCCGTGCGGCCCCTGCCCGAGGGCGAGCGCATCCTGGAGATCGGCTGCGGCCTGGCCCTGGCCAGCCTGGTCTGCCACCGCCGCGGCGCCGAAGTCACGGCCAGCGACATCCACCCGCTGGCCGGCGCCTTTCTGCTGGAGAACCTGCGCCTGAACGAGCTCGCGCCGATGCGCTACTGCCACGGCGACTGGGGCGAGGACGCCGCGCTGCCCGGCAGCGGAACGCCACGCGTGCAGGGCCGCTTCGACCTCATCATCGGCAGCGACGTGCTCTATGAGCGCGACGACGGCGGCGCGCTGGCGGCCTTCATCGAGAAGCACGCGTTGCCACGCTGCGAGCTGCTGATCGTGGACCCGAACCGCGGCAATAGAGGGGCGTTCTGCAAGCGGATGGCGGGGTTGGGGTTCGAGTTCAGCGAGACGCTGCTGAGTGCGGAGGCGGGGAGGCCGGACTACCGGGGGCGGTTGATGAGGTTTGTGAGGGCGGCCTGAGTTGATGTCTCAATCGCCCAGCTCTTCCAAATATGCAGCCATCGTCACAGCCGATTCGATGTAGCTCAGCACTGCGCCTTGGGCGAAATTCGCATCTGCCGAATGCACGGCTTCATTTCTCAGCCGTCTGAGCTTTTCGAATATTCCTAGCTGCCGCGGTCGCAACAGGCCACCTTTCTGCAATCTTTGCATCAGGTGTTGAGGCCCTGGCACTGCAGGTGCGCTACCCAAACCAGTTCTTTGGATGGCATCCGCCGCGGCGGACTCCACCAACAACCAAGCTTCCAGGATTGCAGCTCGAGGCGCCAGTCCCGCCAGCGTCGTCAGTCTCTCTTGCGCATCTGACCGAGTAGCTAGACCGATCTTCAGATCTAGCTTCGGTGCGTCCTGAGGGACGACTTCTTTGACCTCGGCGGCCAACTGCTTCGTCGCTTCCCCGAACTCAAGTTCGACATCCTTGTACTTCAGCTTTCGCAGGGAGCTGGCAATCTGAGGCAACTCCTTGCGGACCATCCAGAGCAGTGCAATCAGCGTGGCCGGCCATGCCAGCGCTTCAATGATCTTGCTTATGAACGTAAGCCAGTCCATTGCTACCTCTCCCTGGTCAATCGCTTCTGCGATTTGGGTCCGTATTCCACCATCATGCACCCCGCCCCCTGTGGGTCCTCGCAGCAGGCCGCCAGCCGCTTCAGGCTCTCGTTGAACTGCTCGTCCCACTGCGCCTTGCTATGCAGATTGCCCGGGCTCATCCAGTGCGATTGCGGGAAGCGCCTGGACCACTCGTCGCCGCCCTGCTGAGGCGCATTGCCGGTGGACTGCTGCATCGCGACCTGGCAGGAGTTCATATTGCCCATGCGGTGGCAGGCCGTGCAGCTGTTGCCGCGCGTCGTGATGCCGAAGGCCTTGAGCCTGGCCCAGGCCTTCTTGAAGTCTTCGCCGATGGCCTTGGGCTCGTAGAAGCCGAAGGGGTCGCCGGGCAGTTGGGTGGTCTGCGCGATATAGGGCGAATACATGAAGGGCCCGCTGTCGTGGCAGTTCACGCAGGCGGGCTGGCTCCACGCGACCTGATGGGGCGTCTGCCAGACCTTGTCGGCCGGCAGGGCCTTGACGCCGTCGGGGCTGGCGGCCTCGGCCTTGCGCGTCAGCCTGCTGGGCGACGGCACCCAGCGGCCGTCGATGCCGCTGGCGGCGGTGAGCGGCGGCGCGGCCTTGGCCGTGAACCAGCAGGTCTTGCCGGTCTTCAAGCTGTGGGAGATGACGTTGATCTCGTCGAACAGCAGGCTGCCGGCCGGCCGGGCGAGCTGCTTGCGACAGATGGCGCTGATCTGCGCGGTCTTGTCGTCGCGCAGCACCAGGGCCCGGCTGCCGGGCACGCATTGGCTTTGCGCGTCGGCCTGGGGCAGCAGCGAGGGGCGGTCGCAGCGCTGGGGCGCGGTGTCGGCCGGCACCGGCCGGCCATCGACGGTGATGGGGATCTCCTGGCCGGCCATGCAGTTGAAGGCCGGGATCTCGCTGACCTGCTCGGCGCATTGGCGGCCGTAGTCGAACAGGGTCTCGGCGTGGGCTGCGCCGCACAGCGCCAGCAGCAGCAGGGCTCGTCTCATGCGACCACCAGCCCTTTCTCCGCCAGCACGACGGCGCGAATCGCCTGGTGGTAGCGGGCGTAGCCGGTGCAGCGGCAGATGTGCTGGCCCACCGCTTCTTCGATGGCGGCGTCGAGCTGCTCGCGCCTGATCGGCTTGGCGCGCAGCCGGCCGAGCAGCATCTCGGTGGCCATGACGAAGCCGGGTGTGCAGTAGCCGCACTGGAAGGCGAAGTGGTCCAGGAAGGCCTGCTGGACCTTGCTCGGTTGCGCCATGCTGCCGGTGCCTTCGACGGTGGTGATGGACTGGCCCTGCAGCAGCGCGACGGGCGTGGAGCAGGCGAGCATCGGTTGCGCCTGGCTGCCCGGCTGCCGGCGCGCGCTCACGGTGCAGGCCTTGCAGACGCCGATGCCGCAGCACAGGCGGGTGCCGGAAAGGCCGAGTTCCTCGCGGAGGAAGTCGATCAGGGGGAGATCGGTGGGGACTTGGGTGTCGACGGGGGTGCCGTTGACGTGGAATTGGACGGGGACGAGGTCGGTCATGGCTTGGCGCCTTTGGTTTGATGCGAGGAGTGGTGCCGGGAGTTCGCCCCGGCGGGGCCCGGCCTGAATGGCGCTCATGCCAAAGCCCTCCCGATATCCGCCGCAGTGATCGGCAGACTCCGAAACCTCTTCCCCGTCGCATGCGCAATCGCATTCCCGATCGCCGGCGCAATCGGGCACAGCACCGCTTCCGCTATCCCCTTCGCCGTCGGCTCCTCACTCGGCAACGTCGTGATGTTCAGCCGCCCCAACGGCACGTCTGCGCTCAGCGCGACGTGATAGCGGTCCAGGTTCCAGCGCCCGTCGCCCGCGCCGCCCGCCTCCAGCGGCAGGTTCTCCAGCAGCGCATAGCCGATGCCCATCGCGACGCCACCCTGGGCCTGG
This sequence comes from Roseateles saccharophilus, assembly GCF_004342485.1. Taxonomy (GTDB): domain Bacteria; phylum Pseudomonadota; class Gammaproteobacteria; order Burkholderiales; family Burkholderiaceae_C; genus Pelomonas; species Pelomonas saccharophila. The sequence continues at coordinate 19,385 of NZ_SMBU01000007.1, read as the reverse complement.
CCCATCAGCAGGTCGGGCTGCAGCACCTTGCCGGCATCGACCATCAGCTCCACGGCAACGACCCGCGGCTCAAAACTCCCGGGCCCGATCTCTACGGCCACCAGCACGCCCGACGGCGCGTACAGGCTGCGGCCGTAGAGCCCGGCCGCGGGGTTGGGCGGGATGACGTCCTGGCGCAGCAAGGGCTTCCACGCCGCCTGGCCGCCAGCGCGCAGCGACAGCCCGTCAATGGGCAGCAGCAGCGGCGGGCCGGCGGGCAGGTCGTAGGTGGCCGACACCCAGGCACCCTCGTACAGCCCATGCACCATGGCCGCGCCCGTCAGCCCGGCCTGGTGGACCTTGGCGGCCAGCACGTGCAGCGGCAGCGGCGCCAGGCCCGGGGCGACGAGCCGGCCGGCCTCCCAGCGCGTCCTGCCCTGCAACTGCGCCAGCGGCACGCCCCAGATCGCGGCGGCGGCCGGCAGCAGGCCGGTCTCGAACAGCACGCGGCTGGCCTGCTCCGTCACATGGACCTGGTGGAAGGCCGTCAGGCAGGCGCTGCTGGACATCGCGAAGCCGGCGGTCCAGTCCGGCTTGCTCCAGTCGCCGCCCTTGTAGGTGCTCACGTCCAGCGCGTTGAAGCTGCCGACGTCGCCCATGACGATGTCGTGGGCGTTGCGGCCCAGCCAGCCGGCGGTGGAGATGGCCAACGTCGTCGCCGAGCCGTTGCCCATGTCCACGCAGTTGCTGCGCACGGTCAGGCGCCCGGTGGCGTCCAGCGACACCTCGGCCATCACGCCGTCCTTGCCGGTGCCATAGGCCTGGTTGGCGAGCGCAAAGCCGACGCCGTAGCGCACGCCCTCGCGGGCCTTGCGCGCCTTGACCGCCTCGCGCTCGCGCCACAGCGGCTGCTCGCGCGCGCGGCGGCAGATCTCGCGCAGCGTCATCGCCTGGGTCAGCGGCGCGCCGGTGATGGTGCGGTCGCCCTCGCGCAGCGCATTGATCTCGCGCAGCGCGATCGGGTCGCGCTGCAACGCCACGGCCACCTCGTCCACCAGGGTCTCGACGGCGAAGCTGGCCTGCGGCCCGCCGAAGCCGCGCATGGAGCCGGCCACGACGCCGGTGCTGGGCTGGGCGATGGCGTCGACATAGGCCTGGCGGATGTCGTAGCCGCTGAGGCCGCAGTAGGCGGCCAGCATCGCGACGAACTGGCTGTAGTTGTTCTGGCCGCCCGAGGGCAGTACCTGCTGGCTGCCGAAGGCGAGGAAGCGGCCGCTCCTGCGGTCCACCGCGATGCGCTGGCCGATGTGGCTGGCGAGCTGCTTGAGCCCGCTCTGGAACTGCTCATAGCGGTCCTGGGCGATGCGCACCGGGCCGTCCGCCAGCGCGGCCGTAACGGCCAGCAGCGGCGGGAAGGTGGACACGTCGCGCCCGCCGAAGCCGCCACCGGGGTAGCAGGAGTTCAGCACCACGGTCTTGGCCTGGATGGGGCAGCCGCTGCCGAACATTGCCAGGCTGTCGCCCGCGTCGCCGTTGGTGGCCTGGGTGCCGAGCACGAGGTGCAGCGTGCCGCTGCCGGCGCCGTCCAGCCAGGCCAGGCCGGCCTCGGGCTCCATGAACATCGGGTCCAGCACCTGGGTGCTGTAACTGCCGCCGAGCTGCAACACGGCGGGGTCGGGCGTGGCCAGCGTCGCATCAATGCGCTCGCGCAGCGCCCTGGCGGTGCTGTTGTAGGGCTGAGCCTTGGAGTCCGGCGCGAAGGGGTCGGACTCGCAGCCCAGCTGCACCTGCGAGAAGGGCGCGACGCCCGCGGCCTCGTAGCGCGTCAGGTAGTTGACCGGGCTGTAGGCCTTGGCCTGGGGCGGCGGCGGTGGCGGCGCCCCCGTCTTCACGACGCCGGGCTCGAACTGCAGCGCGCGCCTGGCGCGGCGGCAGGCATTGGCGTCGGCGAAGACCAGGATGGCCACGGCCTGGCCGCGGAACTGCGGCGCCGCGCCCACCGGCACCAGCAGTTGCCTGACGCCGTCGGCGCCCTCGGTGGAGAAGGGCAGGCTCAGGTTCAGCGAGGCCAGGTCGCGCTGCGGCCAGGGGAAGCCGGCCAGCGGCGTCTGCGTGATCGTCAGCAGCGGCTCGGCCCCGGCCTCGGCCAGGCGAGCCAGGTCCAGGCCGGCGAACGCGAGGCCGGGCCGCGTGGCGCGCAGGATCATCGCGACGCGCTCGGCGCGCGGCCAGCCCGGCATGTCGGCGGCGCGGAAGTCGCGCGCATAGATCTTCTGGCCCGTGACCTTGGCCAGGCCGTCGATGCGAAAGCGCGCCTTGCCCGGCCCGGCTGACCAGTCGGGCGCACCCGGCGGCATGTGCGGCTGGGTCGGCGTGCCCTCGGGCTGCGGGCGGGCGCCGGGCAGCTTGAGGGCCGGCGGCTTGAAGGCCAGCGCCAGCTCGTGCACCAGCAGCGTGGCCGCCGCCGCGCCGCTGCCGATGACGCGCCGGCGCGTCAGCTGGAATGGCCCGTCCGTCTGCAGGGTCGCCTGCGGGGTCTGTGACACGCCTGCCTCCCATCCTTGCGATGGGGGCGGAGTGTGTCACCACGGCGCCGGGCGGAGACAGAGGGTCAAGCCGGATTCGCGCCGGGATTTGCTCTCGGCACGTCAGCCGGTGGATCGGCAGCGCTGCGCGCAGGGGCGCGGGTGACGAGCAGCAGGGCACCAGAGGTTCGGATAGGGTGGGCAGCTCCACGCAAAGAGTGCTCCGCACGCCACCATGCAACGCCGCCTGCTGCTGACCCTGCCCCTGCTCCCCTGGCCCGCGCTGGCGGCCGGCTCCACGGCCCTGCCGAACGTGCGCGTGCTGCCCGAGCCGCTGCCCATGCCGGGCCTGGGCCGCAGCCGCACGCTGCGCCTGTGCCTGCCGCCCAGCTATGAGCGCGAGCCGCAGCGGCGCTACCCGGTCGTCTACATGCACGACGGCCAGAACCTGTTCGACACGGCGACCAGCTATGCCGGCGAATGGGGCGTGGACGAGACCTGCGCCGCGCTCGCGCAGGAATCCGGCTTCGAGGCCCTCGTCGTCGGCATCGACAACGGCGGCCCGCATCGCAACACCGAGATGGCGCCCTACGACCATGCCGAGCTCGGCAGGGCCGAGGGCCCGGCCTACCTGGACTTCATCGCGCGGACGGTCAAGCCCTTCATCGACGCCGGCTGGCGCACCCGGCCCGGGCGCGAGCACACGGCGCTGATCGGCAGCTCGCTGGGCGGCCTCATCAGCCACGCGGCCCTGCTCTGGCATGGCGGGGTGTTCGGCCGCTACGGTCTGTTCAGCCCGTCCTACTGGGCCGCGCCACAGCTGTTCGACGCCACGGCCGCGGCCAGGCTGCCGGCCGATACGCAAGTGCACCTCTACGCCGGCGGCCGCGAGGGCGGCAGCATGCTGCCCCTGGCCGAACGCATGCACGCGCTGCTGGCCAGGCAGTTGCCGCCCGCGCGGCTGAGCCTGCATGTCGCGCCCGAGGCCGGCCACAACGAGGCCGCCTGGCGGGCCGAGCTGCCGGCGGCGCTGAAAACGCTGTTCAGGCCGGGCTGAGCGCGCCGTCGCCGACGGTGCTGCGCACGACGTCCAGCCGGGTTTCGCGCAGCCAGCCGTCCGGGCCCCCGGGCGCCTCGCGCGGGCTCAGACCCCGGGCGCTGACGGCGCCCACATAGCCGTCGCGGCCCTGGGCCTTGGCGGCGTAGAGCGCCGAGTCGGCCAGGCCCAGGCAGGCGCGCCAGTCCCACAGACGCGGCTGGCGCGGGTCCAGCGGGAAGGCGCTGAAGCCGATGGACACGCTGACCTTCACGCTCGCGCCGGGGCCGATGTCGAAGGGCCGGTCGCGCACCGCGGCGCAGACGCGCGCGGCCAGCTCGGCGGCGTCGCGGCGCTCGGTCTCGCGCACCAGCACGAGGATCTCCTCGCCGCCCCAGCGCACCAGCGAGTCGGTGTCACGGAAGACGCTGCGCAGCCGGTCGGCCAGCTGCACCAGCACGGCGTCGCCGGCCGCGTGGCCGTGCTCGTCGTTGATGCGCTTGAAGTGGTCCAGGTCCAGCAGCATCAGCAGCAGGTCGGCAGCGGGGCCGGGGCCGTCGCCCGTGCCCTCGTAGCCGGGCTGCTCGAAGCGGCGCAGGCACAGGCGCAGGTCGTCGTCCAGGCGCAGCTCCAGATAGCGGCGGTTGCGCAGGCCGGTGAGGGCGTCGGTCAGGCTCAGCTCGCGCAGCTCGGCGGTGCGCTCGTCCACCAGCGCGCGCAGCTCGGCCTCGCGCAGGCGCAGCGAGCGCGTGCGCCAGCGCATCCAGGCCCAGATCGCGGCCAGCGCCAGCAGCACGCCGGCGGCGCGCGCCCAGGCCGTCTCCCACCAGGCCGGCAGCAGCTCGACGGGCAGCTGCAGCTGGCCGGCGCCCCACAGGGTCTGGTGGGCCGTGGCCCTGACCTGCAGCGTATAACGGCCGGGCCTGAGCGGGCCGAAGCTGGGGTTGCGGGCGCTGGCGTCCGCGCTGGTCCAGTCGTTGTCCAGGCCGACGAGGCGGTACTGGTAGCGCAGCCGCGCGGGGTCGGCGAAGTCCAGCGCGGCGAACTCCACGCCCAGGCTGCGGGTGCCGGCCGGCAGCCTCAGGCCCGGGTGCAGCGCCGCCGGGCTGTAGGGCTGGCCGTTGACGCGCAGCGCGCTGATGACCAGCGGCGGGCTGGCCGGCGCCGCCGCGAAGGCCTCGGGCAGCACGCGCAGCAGGCCGCGGCTGCCGCCGAACAACAGGCCGCCGCCGGGCAGCTCGGTGCTGGCGAAGAACCAGTAGCTGCCGAAGCTCGCACCCTCGGCGCTGCCGAAGCTGTCGACCCGCCCACTGCGCGGGTCGTAGACATTGATCTGGCTCCAGATGCGGCCCTGGCCGTCCTCGTGCAGGTTGCCGCCGAAGGAGCCCTCCAGGCCCAGGCGCTCGCTGACGCGCTCGAAGCGCGCGCGGCCCTCGGCGTCCCAGCCGCGCAGCCGGTGCAGGCCGCCGACGGCCGTGTCCACCCACAGGCTGCCGTCGCGCCCCCACAACAGGCCGACGACGATGGGGCTGGCCAGCGCCTCGCCGGGTGCCTGCGGCACGGCCTCGGGCCGGCCCTGGCCGGCGCGCACGCGGAAGAAGCCCTGCTGGCCGCCCAGCCACAGTTCGCTGCCGGGCGCCTCGACGAGGGCATGGATGCCGCCGTGCAGCGGCCGGCCGTCGGCCAGCCCGACCCGCTCCAGCGCAGCGGCCTCGGGGCCGGCCAGCCGGTACAGGCCCTCCTGCGTGCCGACCCAGACCTCGCCGCCGGTGCGAACCAGCAGGCGCTGCGCCCGCCCGCCGTCCAGCGCCCAGTCGCGCAGCAGCCGGCCCGAGGCCGCACGGTGCTCCAGCCGACCGGCCGCGGCCATCCACAGGCTGCCGTCGCCGGCCTCGGTCATGATCTCGACGACCGTGCCGCGCTCGCGCGGGAACACGCCCAGCGTCTGCAGCTCGCGCCGGCCATCCAGGCGCACCACCTGGCCGTGCTGGGTCGCGCCCAGCACTTCGCCCGCATGCCCGCCCTGGCGCAGCGTCAGCACGGCGCGCACGTCGGCATCGGCCAGCGGGCTGCCGGGCTCGAGGTCGGGGCCGCGCACGGCCAGCGCCGGGTGGAAGAGGTGGCGCTGCAGGCCCAGGCCGTAGCCGCTGACCCACATCGCGCCGCTGTGGTCGCGCAGCAGGCGGCTGATGTCGTTGCCGGCCAGGCCCATCACGCGGCGCGGGTCGTGGGTCAGCCGCGCCTCGACGGCGCCGTCCGACGGGTTCACCCACAGCAGGCCGGTCTTGGTGCCCACCCACAGCCGGCCGTCGACCGCCTCGGCCAGCGCCTGCACCGGCGTGCCCAGGGCCTGCAGCCAGCGCACGCGCTCGCCCTCCACGACGCCCAGCCGCCCGTCCTGCGTGCCCAGCCAGACCCGGCCGCCGCGGCCCTCGGCCAGGGCCAGCACGGTCGCGCTGGCCGGCAGGCCGCCCTCGGCGGGCAGCGCCAGCGCCTCCCAGCGCCCACCCGGGCGCAGCCGCGAAAGGCCCTGCCAGTGGCCGGCCCAGACAGTGCCGTCGGCGCCGATCTGCAGCGCCAGCACGCGCTGCTCGGGCCTGCCGTCGACGTCCAGCGCCTGGGCCTCGAAACGCTTGGAGGCCGGCAGCCAGCGGTACAGGCCCTGGCCGACGGTGCCGACCCAGACGGCGCCGTCGGCCGCGGTCGCCAGCGCCCGGATCGGCGAATGCGGGCCGCCTCCGCCGGCCGGGCTGCCGAAGGTTTCGACACGGTCCTGCTCGGGGTCGTAGGCGGCCAGGCCGAGGATTTCCGTGCCTATCCACATGCGCCCGTCGGCGCCGGGCGCCAGCGCGCGCACCCAGCCCAGGCTGCGCTGCGACGGGGCCTCCCGGGCCAGCTCGATGGGCCGCAGCCGGTAGCCGTCGTAGCGGGTCAGGCCCCGGGCCGTCGCGACCCAGATGAAGCCGGCACGGTCCTGCGCCACCGTCGGCACCGAGTTCAGCGGCACCGTCACGCTGCGGAACTGCACCTCCAGCGGACTGCCACCCGCGCGGGCTGCGACCAGCCCGAACGCGAGGGCCAGGCCCGCAAGGCCACGAATTAGGGGGTGCATGGGCCGGAATGCTAAGGGCCGGATGTGGCAGCTCCGGTCCGGCAGGGCTTTCGGCAGGGGCGGCGGTGCCGACTACGACACGCTCGCCCCGACAAACGTGCTGCGGCTTCAGGCCGCCATCGCGTCCACCACCACCCGCCCGTCCAGCAGCCGCAGCGTGCGCGAAGCCTGGGCCGCATGCTCGGGCGAGTGGGTGACCATGACCAGGGTCGTGCCCTCGGCATTGAGCTCGCGCAGGATGCGCATGACCTCGGCGCCGTGGGCGCTGTCGAGGTTGCCGGTGGGCTCGTCGGCCAGCAGCAGGGCCGGGCGCGCGGCGATGGCGCGGGCGATGGCCACCCGCTGCTGCTGGCCGCCGCTGAGCTGGCTGGGCCGGTGGCCGGCGCGGTGGGCGAGGCCCAGGCGCTCCATGACCTCGGCGACGCGCTCGCGGCGGGCGCGGGCCGGCAGCTCACCGTATTCCAGCGCCAGCGCGATGTTCTCGGCCACGCTGAGGTCGTCGATAAGGTTGAAGCTCTGGAACACGAAGCCGATGCGGCCGCGGCGCAGCGTGTTGAGCCGCTTCTCGCTCCAGCCGGCCACATCCTGGCCGTCGAACCAGTATTCGCCGCCAGAGGGCGCGTCCAGCAGGCCGAGGATGCCCAGCAGCGTGGACTTGCCGCAGCCCGAGGGGCCGGTGATGGCGAGGTATTCGCCGGCCTCGATGTCGAGGTCCAGGCGGTCCAGCGCCGTGGTCTCGATGTCACCGGTGCGGAAGGTCTTGGTCAGGTGGCGGAGCTTGAACATGGTCAGTCTTGCAGTCTCAAGGAAGTGGCGTTGAGGAAGGGCCGGTAGCTGGACACGACAGCGCGCTCGCCAGGCTGCAGGCCGCCGAGCACCTCGACGACGCCGGCGGCGCGGCGGCCGAGCTTGAGCTCGCGGCGCCCGGCATGGCGGCCGTCGGCGTCGAGCACGAAGGCCCAGGCGCCGCCGGTGTCGGCCGTGAAGCCGCTGTCCTGCAGCAGCAGGGCGGGGCCGGGCCGGCCCAGCGTCAGCCGGGCGTCCAGGCCCTGGCCGGCCTGCAGGTCGGCGGGGCCGGCGCCGTCGAAGCTCAGCTCGACACTGAAGCGGCCGTCGCTGACCTGGGGGTCGATGCGCGACACGCTCAGCGCGAACTCGCGGCCGTCACGCTCCAGCGTGCCACGCAGGCCTTCATGGACGCGGTCGAGGTGGAATTCGTCGATGCGCGTCGTCAGCTTGAAGCGGCCGCTGCTGTCGATGCGCGCGATGCGCGTGCCGGCCTGCACGCTCTCGCCGAGCTGCAGCGCGAAGCCGGTCAGCCGGCCGGCCACCGGCGCGCGCACGGCCAGGCCGTCGCTGGCGGCGCGCAGCGCCGCGAGGCCACGCTCCAGCTCGGCCACGGCGCGCTCCATCGCGCGCACCGACTGCCCGCGCGTGGCAAGCTCGGCATCGCCATCGGCCCGCAGCTGGGCCAGCAGGCGCTGCGCCTGGGCCAGCCGGTCGGCAGACTCCTCCAGCGCGGCCGGCGACACGAAGCCGGTGGCCGCCAGCGCCAGGTTGCGCTCGTGGGCGCGGCGCGCCCGCTCCTCCTCGAAGCGGCCCTGGGTCAGCTCGCGGCGCTGCTGGGCCTGGGCCGCGACGAAGGCGGCGCGGAAGGTGGCGAGATTGGCGAGCTGCTGGGCGGCTTCGCTGGAGCGCTGCATCAGCTCCTGCGCACGCTGGCTGCTGTTCAGCACGAAGAGCAGCTGGCCGGCCTCGACCTGGGCGCCATCCTTCACCAGCACCTGCTCGACGCGACCGTTCTCGGCGGCATCCAGCAGCACGGTGTGCAGGGGCTGCACGCTGGCGCGCGTGACGAGCACGTCGTCGAACACGCCCCGGCGTGCGGCAGCGATGTCCACATCCCCCAGCGCCACCGGCAGGCCGCGCGGCAGCCTCTGCCAGGCCAGGAAGGCCAGGCCGGCCACGGCAGCGGCGGCCAGCGCGCGCCAGACCCAGGACGCGCGCCGCGGCGGCAACGCGCGGTCCATGCGCGCGCCACTGGTGGCCGACAGGACAGTGCTCATCCCTGTAAAGCCTGGGCAGGCCGCAGCGCGAAGGCCGCGAACAGATGTCTCAGCACGGCCAGCACCGTGACGGCGACCAGGGCTGCTGCCGCAATCGCCAGCGGCCCGAGGCCGAAGGGGCCCATGTCGGCGCGCTCGACGAACTGGCCCAGATAGGCCTCGGCCAGCCAGCCGGCCAGCGGCAGCGCGATAACGCAGGCCAGGCCGACGACGAGGCCGAACTCGCGCGCCAGCAGCCGCGCCACCGCGCCATGGCCGGCGCCATGCAGCTTGCGCAGCACGATCTCGCGTTCGCGGCGGCGCAGCGTGTGGGCCGCCAGCGCATAGATGCCCAGGGCCGACATGAACAGGGCCAGCGCGCCGACGACGGCGACGAGGCGGCCCAGGCGAACGTCCTCCGCGATCCTGCGGGCCTGCTGGTCGGCCACGCTCAGCACCTGGGGCGACTCCTCGGGCAGCACCTCGCGCAGCAGCGCGGCCAGCTTCGCGCGCGTGGCGGCCGGGTCGCGGCTGTGCAGGCTGATGACGCCGCCGCGCATCTCGCTGCGCGGGCGCAGCACATTGGGCACGTGGGCGCTGCGCGTGTCCTCGAGCCGGATGTCGGCGATGACGGCGGCCACCGTCGCGGGCTTGCCGCCGTAGTACTGCGAGTTCGTGCCCAGCGTGCGGCCGACGGCGCTCTCGGGCGGGCTGAAGCCCAGAGCCTGCGCGGCACTGCGATCCAGCACGACGGCGTCGGCCTCGGCCGCGTGGTCGGGCGACAGGCGCCCGGCCAGCACGCGCACGCCGTAGACCTGCAGCCAGCCGGGCGTGAACTCCAGGCTGGTGCGCAGGTTGACGGGCTGGCCCGACACGCCCTTGAACTCGGAGTAGTAGGACGCGAAGTCGCGCCCCGGCACGTCGCTGCTGGCCGCCGCAGCCTCGACCTCGGGCCAGGACTTGATGCGCGCCAGCAGCGTGCGCAGCTGCGCCGGCTGGATCTCCCAGGGCAGGTCGAAGGCCAGGCGGTCCTGCACCGCGAAGCCCCGCTGCAGCGCGCCGGCATGGTGGTTCTGCCACAGCACGACGGCCGTCATCGCCGTGAACAGCGCGGCCGCACCGAACTGCAGCAGGGTCAGGCCGCGGCGCAGCCAGCGGCCGGCGGCGCCCTCGCTGTGGCTGCGCCCGGCCAGGGACGCGGCCGGCTGCACGCGCTGGGCAATCAGCGCCAGCGGCAGGGCGCTGCTGGCCGCGACGACGACGGACAGGCCCAGCACCAGCGCGAGGCCGGCCGGGGCCAGCACGGCCGCGTTGAACTCGTGCGCCATCAGCGAGGCGACGACCGGCGTGGCCCACCAGGCCAGCAGCAGGCCCAGCGCGCCGGCCAGCAGCGCGACGACCCAGGCCTCGACGAAGAACTGCGCGGCCAGGGCCGCTGCGCCTGCGCCCAGCGACTTGCGCAGCCCGATCTCGCGCTGGCGCCTGAGCGTGCGCACGCTCCACAGGTTGATGAAGTTGATGACGGCCATGGCCAGCACGCTGGCCGCGGCGGCGCCGAGGGCGCCCATCTGCAGCAAGCGCAGCGGGCTGCCGGCGCCCTGCAGCGGACGATCGCGCATCGGCATCGCGCGCAGGTAGGCGAACTTGCCGCCACCCTTCAGGAAGTCGGCCGGCAGGCCCGGCGGGATGGGCTGGCGGTCCAGCAGCTGCTGGGCCAGCGCGCCCATGTCCTCGGCCCGAGCGCCGGGCTGCAGGCGCGCATACAGGTGGCCGGCGCCCAGGGCCCAGCTGCTCTCCTGCTCGACGAAGGCCTTGGCCGCCGGCGCGTTGAAGCCGGTCAGCGCGTCATAGGCCTCCAGCGCCGCATGCGGGTTGGGCGTGGGGATAAGGGCCAGCACGGTCAGCGTCACGTCGACCTTGCGCGGCTCGGCTTCGCCGTACATCGCGACGGCCGCCGTCAGCTGGCGGCCGATGACCTGGGTCGTGCCGAACAGCTTCATCGCGCCGGCCTCGGTCAGCGCGATGCCCTCGGGGCTGGCCATGGCGGCGGCCAGGTCGCCGGACAGGGCCTTGAGCGCGAACAGCTCGCGGATGTCGGGGTCGGCCAGCAGCGTCCACAGCCGCGCATGGCGCTGCGTGCCGGCGGCATCAGTGGCGCGGGCCGGCAGCGGCACGTTCAGTGCCCGCGTCATCGGGCCCAGCGGCGCGCCGGCCTCGCGCAGCCCCGCGGCCAGCGGCGTGGCCGGCACGTCGGGAAACCATTCGGTCGTGATGCCACCGGGGCCGCGCACGCGCCACTCGAAGGTGAGCATGCGGTCGATCTCCGGCAGGCCGGCGTCGGCCCAGAGCTTGTCGCGGACCATGGCCGCGGCCAGCAGGGCGAGCGCCAGGCCCAGGGCCAGGCCGAGGACGACGAGGGCGGCGGGTCCGGGCTCGCCGCGCAGCTGCCGCCAGGCGCCGCGCCAGGCGGTGGAGGAGAGGAGCAGGTTCATGGGCCAGGCTTGGTGCAAGAGCCGGGCCATGCCCGTCTCCCTGGGAGACGCGGCGGCCAGTGTCCACTTGCGGACAGCCGGACTGTCCGCTTCCGGACACCGCCTTGCCGGGGCGGACAACGGCCGCTTAGAGTCGCGCCCTCTGATGAGCGGCATCCTGATCCTCGACGACGACCCCGACGTGGCCCTGGCCGCGCGGCTGGCGCTGCGCAAGCTCGGCGCCGTGAGCGTGCGCCATCAGCCGCGCGAGCTGGCCGCCGCACTCGACGAGATGGCACCCGACGTGCTGCTGCTGGACATGAACTTCGCGCCCGGCGCCAGCGACGGCGCGGCGGGCCTGGCGTTGCTGCGCGAGGTGATGGCACGCCGCGATGCGCCGACCGTCGTCGTCATGACGGCCTATGCCGAGGTCGAGCTGGCCGTGCAGGCGCTCAAGGGCGGCGCGGTGGACTTCATCACCAAGCCCTGGACCAACGAGCGCCTCGTCGCCTGCGCGCAGGCCGCGCTGGCGCGCCGCGCGCCGGCGCCCGCCGCGGGCGAGCTGCTGGGCGAGTCGGCCGCAATGCAGTCGCTGCGTGCGCAGATCGCCCAGGTCGGCGTCAGCGAGGCCAGCGTGCTCATCCTCGGCGAGAACGGCGTCGGCAAGGAGCTGGTGGCGCGCGCGCTGCATCGTGCATCACGGCGCGCGACCGGGCCGCTGCTGGCCGTGGACATGGGTTCGCTGCCCGAAGCCCTCGTCGAGAGCGAGCTGTTCGGCCACCGCCGCGGCAGCTTCACGGATGCACGCGAGTCGCGCCCGGGGCGCTTCGTCGCGGCGGCCGGCGGCACGCTGTTCCTCGACGAGATCGGCAACCTGCCGCTGGGCAGCCAGGCCAAGCTGCTGGCCGCGCTGGAGCGCCGCGAGGTGACGCCGCTGGGCAGCGACAGGCCCGTGGCCGTGGACGTGCGCGTGCTGGCCGCCACCAATGCACCCGAGGCCGAGCTCTTCGACCCGCGGCGCTTCCGGCCCGACCTGCTCTACCGCCTCAACACCGTGGTGCTGCGCGTGCCGCCGCTGCGCGAGCGCGGCGCCCAGGACATCGCGCTGCTGCTGCGCCACTACCTCGCCCAGTTCGCCAGGGCGCGCCCCGTCGAGCTGGGCGCCGATGCGCTGGCGCGGCTGTGCGCCTACCGCTGGCCCGGCAATGTGCGCGAGCTGCGCCAGGCCTGCGAGCGCGCGATGCTGCTGGCGCGCGGGCCGGTGCTCGGCTGGGAGGACTTCGGTCTGACGACGGCGGTGCCGAACCCGCCCGCCGAAGCGGGGCTGGACCTGGCCCAGCGCGAGCGCGAGGCCGTGCAGCAAGCGCTGGCCCAGGCCGACGGCAATATCAGCCAGGCCGCCAGGCTGCTGGGCCTGAGCCGCGCGGCGCTGTACCGGCGGCTGGACAAGCATGGTCTTTGAGACCGGACCGAAGACAAGCCGCGACGGCTTGTCTGACGCCGGTCGAAGGGCCGGCGGCCTGCATGCCGCCGGCCATGACCGCACCCGCGTCGCTTTGGCCTCGGTCGCGCTGGCGGCCAGTGCCGCGGCCGGCGTCGCCACGCTGGGTTCGCCGCGCGCCCTGGTCGCCTGCGCGCTGGCGGCCCTGGCCTCGGCCGCCCTCGGCTGGACAGCCTTGGCACGCCTGGCCCGGCCGCGCGAACCGCTGCCACCCGACCCGCTGCCCGCGCCGCGGCCCGACCTGGACGCCGCGCTGGAGCACGCGCCGCTGGCGCTGTGGCGCCTCGTTGCCGGGCAGGCACCCTTGCCCCTCAACGCCGCGGCACGCCGCCTGATCGCGCCGGGCCGCGCGGTGGAGCCTGCCAGCCTGCTCGCGCTGCTGGACGCCGGGCCGGGCCGGCGCATCGTCACGCTGCCCACCGAGCACGGCCAGGAGCGCGCCGTGCTGGCCGTGTCGGCGCTGACCGTGCAGGGCCAGGCCTGGCGGCTCGCGGCGCTGGCGCCCATCGAGTCGGAGCTGGAAACCGAGACCCTGGTGGCCTGGCGCCAGCTGGTGCAGGTGCTGACCCACGAGATCATGAATTCGCTGACGCCCATCGCCTCGCTGGCCGCCAGCGCGCCGGCCCTGCTGGAGGCCGGCGAGCCTGCGGAGCTGCAGGCGGCGCTGGCCGCGCTGGCGCGGCGCGCGGCCCATCTGCAGGGCTTCGTCGAGCGCTACCGCAGCGTCAGCCAGCCGCCCGCGCCGACGCTGGCCGACACGCCGCTGCTGCCGCTGCTGCAGGCCGTGCAGCGCCTCGTCGCGCCGGCCTGGGGCGCGGCGGGCGGCACGGTGGACATCGACGTCGAGCCCGCCAGCCTGGCCCTGCGCACCGACGCCGGCCAGCTGGAACAGGTGCTCATCAACCTCGCCCAGAACGCACTGCAGGCCTGCACCGGGCGGCCGGCGCCGGCGCTGCGCATCGAGGCCCGCCTGAGCCGCGGCGCGCGGCTGCGGCTGACGGTGGCCGACAACGGCCCGGGCGTGCCGCCGGGGCTGGAGGCGCGCATCTTCACGCCCTTCTTCACGACCCGCGAAGGCGGCAGCGGCGTGGGCCTGGCCGTCGTGCGCCAGTTGGTGCACGGCCTGGGAGGCACGGTGCGGCACGCCAAGCGGCCGGGTGGCGGGGCTTGTTTCGTACTGACCTTCTGAACTGTCCGGCCTGCGCCTCAACTGCAGGCACGCCCCGGCATTCCTCGGTGGTGCGGCCCGGTGACGGGTGTTAGGCTGCCCGCGTTTGCACGTCGGGGATGGAGATGCTTCAGGAGTTGCAGGAGTTGTTGGGCGCGTACTTGATGCCGGTGCTGATCGCAGTGCCGCTGGCCATCATCGTGCTCATCGCCGCCTTCAAGCGTGACGACTACCGGCCGTCGCGCGACTACGCACCGCCACCGCGCCCACCCGTACCACCGCAGGCCCCGCGCGCGGCCCAGCCGCCCGTCGAACTGCCGCCGCTGCCGGTCGACCCCAATGCCGGCCCGAGCATGGCCAGCGCCTTCGTCATGGCGCCGTCGCCCATGCAGCCGCCGCAGCCCGCGCCGGTCATCCCGGAGGGTCCGCCCGCCATCCTGGTGGCCGACGACTCGGCCGTCGTGCGCACCAAGCTCAAGCGGCTGCTGGAAGGCGCCGGCTTCGTCGTGCTGCAGGTCAACGACGGCAACGAGGCCCTGGCCGAGCTGGAAGCAAAGCCCGAGATCGCCGTGCTGATCACCGACCTGGAGATGCCCAACAAGGACGGCTTCGAGCTGATCGCCGACGTGCACGGCAGCCTCGCGACCGAGGACCTGCCCGTCATCGCCATCACCGGCCACGACGAGCTGCACGGCCGCGTGGGCCAGATCGAGGGCGTCTACGGCATCTTCAAGAAGCCCTGGAGCGACCGCGAACTGCTCAAGCGCGTGCAGTCGCTGACGCATCTGCGCTCGGCCGCCTCGCGCCGCGCCCGCCGCGCGACCGACCAGCGCCCGCCGGCCAGCGCCTGAGCCAGTCCACCTCCCGCGATATTCCGGGCCGAGCGCCGGGCCGCCCCCCAAGCCGGCCCGCGTGGGCGATGTGCTTGCGGTTCAACGCCGCAAGCATCGCCGCCTCCTCGGGGGGCGGCCCAGCGTACCCGCTGAGCCGGGGGCTTCAATCTCGTTGCGCTCTTGGGCTGACCAGGGTCGCCACGATCACCAGCGCCAGCGCCATCAGCAACACCGGCAGGACCTGGCCCGTGGCGGGATCGAACAACAGGCCGGCGCCGGCCAGGGCGGCGCTGCTGGTCAGCGCGTCGCTGAGCTGCAGCGCCGAGGTGTTGCTGCCCTGGCTTTCCGGCGGCGACAGCTTGAGCAGCAGCACCGACAACATCGGGAAGGACAGGCCGATGCCCAGGCCCACGGTGGACCAGCCCGCCAGCACCAGGCCCGAGGGCAGGGCGGCGAGCAGCGGCGCGATGACGACGAGCAGGCCCAGTGCCGTCAGCCCGAAGCCGCCGGGCAGCAGCAGGCGGCGCTGCTCGGCCCGGCTCACGCGGGCCTGCAGTGCGCTGCCGATGCTCCAGGTCACGGCGCCCGCGCTGAGCGCGATGCCGGCCTCGGTCAGGCTCCAGCCGAAGCGCCGGGTCACGAGCAGCGGCAGGAAGGCCTCGGCGCTGGCGAAGGTGGCCGCGATCAGCCCGCGCAGCAGGATGACCGAGGGCAGGCCGCGTGCGGCGCGCAGCGCGCCGGCCGGCAGCAGCGGGCGCGCGGCGAGGCCGGCCAGGGCGAGGCCGGCGACGAACAGCAGGGCCGCGCCGGCGCCGGCACGCTGGCTGGCCGCATGCAGCATCAGCACGCCCAGGCTGGCGAGCAGGGCCCAGCGCATCGCGCCCCAGCGCAGCGCCTCGCCGCTGCCCGTGCCCACGCGCCGCAGCGAGGGCAGCATGGCCGCGGCCGCCACCGGCACGGCTGCCGCAACGGCCAGGAAGACCGCGCGCCAGCTCACGGCCTGCACGAGGAAGGAGGCCAGCGCCGGACCGACGAGGCCGGGCACCACCCAGGCGCCCGCAAACATCGCGAACAGCTTGGGATGCAGCTGCTGGGGCACGACCTGGCCGACGCCGACATACAGCGTCACGCCCAGCACGCCGCTACCCAGCCCCTGCAGGCCGCGGCCCAGCACCAGCCAGGGCATGGACGGCGCAAAGCCCGCCAGCAGCAGGCCGGCCAGGAAGGACGCCAGCCCGGCGAGCGCGGCGCTGTAGGGGCCGCGCCTGTCGCAGAGCTGGCCCGCGGCCGTCATGCCCAGCACCGAGGTCGCCAGCGTCGCGCCGAAAGCCAACGCATAGAGCGGCAGGCCGTCCAGTGCGGTGGCCACGGCCGGCATCGCGGTGGCCACGGCGATGGACTCGAAGGCCAGCATGGAGATCAGCGCGACGGCGCCCGCGCAGGCGGCACGACGGCCGGGGGCGAAGAGGGCGGTGTCGGCCGTGGAAGCGGGCATGGAGGTCAACATTTTGGGGAGCCTAGAAGCTCAAGCCCACTTCAAGTCAAGCGGGTATCGAAGGCCGAGGGGACAATCGGGCCATGTCCCTTTCCGTGTTGCACTGTGCCTCAGCCGGCTTCGAGTCGGCCTGCCGCATCCCTGCCCTGCCCGCCTCGCACCGCAGCCATGGCCTGCATGGCCACAGCTATTTCGCCACTGTCCGCTCGGCGCTGCCGGCCGGCTGGGCCGCCTTCCCCGGCGGCGAGGTGGAGGCGCTGCGTGCGCGCATGGCCGACACCGTCGCCCCGCTGGACCACGCGCTGCTGAACGACCACCTCGCCGAGCCCACCGACGAAAACCTGGCGCGCTGGGTGCGCAGCCGCCTGGCCGTGCCCGGCATCGCTCAGGTCGGCGTGCAGAGCACCCCGCACAGCGGCGTCGACCTCGATGGCGCCGGCCACGCCCATGTGTGGCGCCGCTACCGCTTCCAGGCCGCCCACCAACTGCCCCATGTGCCCGCCGGCCACCAATGCGGGCGCATGCACGGCCATGGCTTCGAGGTCATCCTGCATGCGAACGCCGACCTGGGCGAGCGCGACCTGTCCATCGACTACGACCATCTCGACGAGGTCTGGGCGCCGCTGCATTTCGAGCTGAACTACCGCTGCCTGAACGACATCCCGGGTCTGCAGAACCCGACCAGCGAGAACATCTCGGCCTGGTTGTGGCAAAGGCTCAAGCCCGAGCTGCCCGAGCTGAGCTGGGTGACCGTCTACGAAACCGGCTCCAGCGGCGCCAACTTCAACGGCCAGAGCTACCGCATCTGGAAGGAGATGACGCTGGACAGCGCCGTTCGCATGCGCCACGCACCCGCGGGCCACCCGCTGGCCGGCATCCACGGCCATACCTTCACATTGAGGTTGCACCTGGCCGCGCCGCTGGACCAGGTGATGGGCTGGACCGTGGACTTCGGCGACGTGAAGCGCCTGTTCAACCCCATCTTCAAGCGGCTGGACCACCACCCGCTGTTCGAGATCGCCAACTTGCCGGATGGCGACGCGGCGAGCCTGGCCGCCTGGGTGCTGCGCGAGGGCGGCGGCGTGCTGCCGCAGATCGACCGCGTGGATCTGTACGAAACGCGCGGCTCGGGCGCCATCGTCAGCCGCGCCGACTCCGAAGAACTGATCCCCGTATGACCTATTCCGTCAAAGAGCTGTTCTACACGCTGCAGGGCGAGGGCGCCCAGGCCGGCCGCGCGGCCGTGTTCTGCCGCTTCGCCGGCTGCAACCTCTGGACCGGCCGCGAGCAGGACCGCGCGACCGCAGTCTGCAATTTCTGCGACACGGACTTCGTCGGCACCGACGGCGAGGGCGGCGGCAAGTTCGCGACGGCGCAAGCGCTGGCCGACACGATCGCCAAGGCTTGGCCGGGTGGTGGAAAACCGTATGTCGTCTGCACCGGCGGCGAGCCGCTGCTGCAGCTGGATGAACCGCTGATCGACGCGCTGCACGCCCACGGCTTCGAGGTCGCCGTCGAAACCAACGGCACGCAGCCCGCGCCCAAGGGCCTGGACTGGATCTGCGTCAGCCCCAAGGCCGACGCGCCGCTGCTGCTGACCTCGGGACACGAGTTGAAGCTCGTCTACCCGCAGCCGCTGGCACAGCCGGAGCGCTTTGCCCACCTGGACTTCCAGCACTTCTTCCTGCAGCCGATGGACTCGGTGCTCAAGCGCGAGCACACCCAGGCGGCGGTGGACTACTGCATGACGCACCCGCAATGGCGGCTGTCGGTGCAGATGCACAAGGTGGTGGGAATCGCCTGACCGAGGCCGCAGGGCCATCAGTCGACCAGGACGATGTCGTCCTTGGCCTGCGGCGGGATCTTGATCACGATGGCCTTGACCGGGCCGGCCGTGACCAGGGTGCCGGCGTGCGGCGTGCCGCGCGGAATGATGATGAGGGTGCCGGGCTTGAAGTCCTTGCGCTCCCCGCCCAGCCACATCGCGCCGCTGCCTTCGACGATGTACTGGATTTCGTCGCTGTGCCTGTGAATATGCTTAGGCACGTTGCCGGACTGGATGCCGACCGTGGCGTTGTCGGTGACGACCAGCGTCTTCGCACGCAGCTCCGGGCTGGCCGTACTCGGCAGCGCTTCATGGTTGAGCGCCGTCAGGTCGATCATCATCGGCGACAGTGGCGCGGCTTCGGCATGCGCTTCGGGGACAAGCTGGCGCAATTGCGGCGACACCAGGATTCCGGCCATGAAGGCCGCACCGAGGGCAAGGCTGGACGCAACGACGTTAGATCGCATGGCGGTTCTCCTTTCAGGGCGCTTCGCGCAGAACCATTCTGCGACTGGACGCATCAACGCCCTCAGCAGCCCATCTCCACCGCCTGCAGCACCGCCCCGTCCCGCGCATCGGTCGCCACGGCAATCCAGCGGCTGGCATGGCCTGGTTCACCGGCGCTCACGGGCACCATCCACTGCGCAGGCGCACGGCCATCCCAGGCCGGCAGCCGCGCGTAGTCGCGCACGACGCTGTCATGGTTCAGCGTCTCGCCACGGTTCTCGCCAGCGCGGACGCGACTCTGGTGGCCGTCCTCCACACGCGCCCACCAGACCTGGATGTGCGCCGGTGCGCCGGCGAGGGCCTCGGCGCTCAGGTGCAGCTCGCCATTGGCCATGCGCGTCCATGCCAGCCGCACGCGGGCCGGTTCGCTGGACGGCGCCGGCAGACTGGCGCCGCGCCAGTCGCGCCCGTTGACGACGATCTGCGGCGTGTAGGCATAGCGCGAGCCGTTGACGCCCACGCCCTGCTTCTGGCGCTCGGTGTAGGCCGGGCTGGAGAAGCGGTCCGGCCAGCCCAGGCCGTTCCAGTAGTCGACATGGAAGGCCGCGGCGATGACGCCGGGCCGGCCCTTGAGCGAGCTCAGCCAGCGGTCGGCCGGCGGGCAGGAGGAGCAGCCCTCGGAGGTGTAGAGCTCGACGACTCGCGGTACGGCGGCGCCGCTCTGCACGGTGACGCCGGGGCAGGTCTGGGCCGACACGAGGGCGGGCAGGGCCAGAGAGAGCAGAGAAAGCAGGAAAGGGTGGAGCAGCTTCATGGGAACTGAGTCGCCGCCACCCGGCTCAACCTGACAGTCATCGGGATAGGGGCCGGCCATTGACGGCCGAACCCCTCCCACACCACCCGGCATGCGGGTCCGCACCGGGCGGTTCGAGAAGTTGAGGTCATGAG
>NZ_SMBU01000006.1 GCF_004342485.1 Roseateles saccharophilus | reverse complement strand
TTGCGGCTGCTTATCGCCGCAGCCTTGCTCAAGACACTACCCCGATGTCCGTGCTGCCTGCGCGCAAACGCAAGGCTACGCTTGTGACACAGTAAGACTAGGCATCTTCATGCTGCTGCCGGGCAGCGCCGGCCACGCGCCCGAAGGCCGGCATCAGCTCGTGCCAGGCCTGGCGGTCGAGCGGCCGGGGCTTGCGCAGCACGCCGGGGCGGGGCTGGCCGGCGCCCAGGCCCTTGCCGGCGAAGGCGATGGTGTTGCTGCATTCGCCGTCGCCGACGAACAGCGCGTCGCCGTCGAAGGCGCGCTCGATGCGCGCCACGTGCAGCGCGAACTCGGGATGCGCGGTGTGCAGGTTAACCACCAGCATGCCGTCCGCGCGCAGTGCGGCCCGGCAGTCGTCGTAGAAAGCCTGCGAGCACAGCTCGGGCGGCTGGCCGTCATGGTCGAAGCCATCCACCAGCAGCACGTCCAGCCGGTCGCGGGTGTCGCGGACGAAGTCGGCCCCGTCGCCGCGACGCACCTGCAGGCGCTCGTCGTCGGGCGGCACCTTGAACTGCTCGCGCAGCGCGATGACGTGGGGGTTGATCTCGACGACCTTGATGCGCGTGTCGGGCAGATAGTGGTGGCAGAACTTGGCCAGCGAACCGCCGCCCAGGCCGATCATGCCCATCAGCCCGGGCGGCGGCACGAACAGCAGGAAGGCCATCATCGTGCGCGTGTAATCCAGGTCCAGCGCATGCGGGCGCTGGATCTGCATGCGGCTCTGGATCTCGCAGATCGAGAAATGCAGGGCCTTGGTGCCCAGGGTCTCGTAGACGAAGGGCTTGACGAATTGCGAGGGGTCGGCGGTATCGGGCATGGGTGCGGAGGGAGCTAGTCGCGCTGCAGGTCGACGATCAGCGGTGGCGAAGCCATCAGCACCAGCAGCAGCGCGATGGGCAGCGTGGCCGTGAAGCCGAAATGCTTGAAGGCCAGCGCGCCGACGACGCCGCCGACGAAGAACAGGCCCAGCACGACGCCGTGGATGAAGAGCTTGTCGCGGTTGGCGCGCACATAGTGGGCCGGGTCGGACACGGTGGAGCGGTTCCAGTACAGCAGGCGGCCGAGCTCGATGCCGAGGTCGGTCACGACGCCGGTCATGTGGGTGGTGCGGATCTCGGCCTGCGAGATCTTGGTGACGATGGCGTTCTGCAGGCCCATGATGAAACACAGCAGCAGCACGGCCGTGGGCACCAGCAGATGGGCCAGCGTCTTCAGATGGGCGCCCACCAGGCCGAACAGCAGCAGCAGGCCGGCTTCCAGCAACAGGGCCAGCGCGTACTTGCTGTGCATCTGGCGCCGCCGCGCCCAGTTGATGAGCAGCGCCGTGCAGGCCGCGCCGGCGATGAAGGCCAGCAGCGAGGCCAGCCCTGCCAGGGCCAGCGCCAGCTCGCCGATGGCCAGGTCGTCGGCCACGCCGGAGATCACGCCCGTCATGTGCGAGGTGTAGCGCCGCACGGCCAGGAAGCCGCCCGCGTTGACCGCCCCGGCCACGAAGGCCAGCACCGCGCCGAGCTGCCGGTTGGCCGACCGCGTACGGTGCCTGCCGGTGAGGCGGTGCAGGAAGCTGAGGGTCACGCCGCGAATTTAATGTGATTCCTATGCGATTGCAATTATCATTTGATTAACATAAGGAGCCGGCATGGAGCAAAAGACCGCCCGCTTGACGGTGTTGATCGACCCGGACAAGAAAAAGGCCTTCGAGACCCTGTGCGCGCAGCAGGACGTGACGCCCTCGCAGGTGGTGAGGCGCCTGATCCGCGAATACCTGGCCGCCCACGGCGTGAGCTACACGCCCGGCGGCGAGGACGGCGCCAGGGCGCGCTGAGTCAGTCAGGCACTCGCCGTGTCGTCGTCGCCGCGGCCGATGAAGGCGCGGATCGCGGCGATGCGGCCGTGGGCGTCGATGTCGAACAGGTCGACGACGTAGATCGTGTCGCGGCCGTCCACATCGATCCTCAGCTCCGCCGCGATGCCCTGCTCGCGTGCGTACAGGGCCAGCACCTCGATCTCCAGCCGGCTCACGGCCTCGAAGTTCGCGCGCGTCTCGGCCAGGGCCGCGGCCTTGCCGGCGACGCGGATCTTCCAGTCGCGCAGCGTGACCGCATCGGCCAGCAGCGGCGCGATGGCCGCCAGGTCGCGCGCGGCGTAGGCGGCCAGGTAGGCGCGCACCAGTTCGAACTTGTCGGGCATCACCAGGTGTCCACGAAGCGGTGGCTGTCGAAGGGCCGGATGATCGCCGACGCCAGGCCGCGGGCCAGCCAGGCGCGCGTCTCGGCCGGGTCGATGACGGCATCGATCTCCAGCGTCGCCGCGAGATTGAGGGCCTCGCCGCCCGCGTACTGCTGGGCGACGAGGCGCTTGAACAGTACCTCGCGCTCCGCCCCTTCCGGCAGCGCCTCGAGTTCCTTGCGGAAGCCCAGGCGCACCGCGCCCTCCAGCCCCATCGCGCCGAACTCGCCGGTGGGCCAGGCGATGCTGAACACCGGCCTGTGCAGGCCGCCGGCCGCGAGCGCCATCGCGCCCAGGCCATAGCTCTTGCGCAGCACGACGGCGAAGACGGGCACGCGCAGCGCGCCGGCCGTCACGAACAGCCGGCTCGCATGCCGCACCTGGGCCTTCGCCTCCGTATCCGGCCCGACCATGAAGCCGGGCGTGTCGATGAGGCTGACCAGCGGCAGGCCATGCGCATTGCACAGCTGCATGAAGCGCGCCGCCTTGTCGGCCGCGTCGGCGTCGATGGCGCCGCCCAGATGCAGCGGGTTGCTGGCCAGCACGCCGACCGGCCGGCCCTCGATGCACGCCAGCGCCGTGTGGACGGCCGCGCCGAAACCGGCGCGCAGCAGGAGCACGCTGCCCGCGTCGAACAGCGCCGGCAGCACCGCGCAGCTGTCGTAGGCACGCAGCCGGTTCTCGGGCACGACCTCGCGCAGCACCCGCGCGTCGGGCGCCGTCCAGGCGCCCATGCGGCCCTGGAAGAACGACAGGTAATGCCGGGCCGCCAGCACCGCGGCGGCCTCGTCGTCGACGAGCAGGTCGATGACGCCGTTGGCCTGCTGCACCTCGGCCGGGCCGATCTGCTCGGCCTTGAAGACGCCCAGCCCGCCGCCCTCGACCATGGCCGGCCCGCCCATGCCGATGTTGCTGGCACGCGTGGCGATGACGACGTCGCTGCAGCCCAGCAGCGCCGCGTTGCCGGCGAAGCAGCGCCCGGCCGCGATGCCGACGACGGGCACGCGGCCGGACAGCGCCGCATGGCTGGCGAAGGTGGGCACATGCAGGCCCGCGACGACGGGCATGTCGGTGTCGCCCGGCCGGCCGCCGCCGCCCTCGGCGAACAGCACCAGCGGCAACTTCTGCTCGGCCGCGATGCCCAGCATGCGGTCGGTCTTGGCGTGGTTTCGCGCGCCCTGGGTGCCGGCCAGCACGGTCGCGTCATAGGCCATCACGACGGTGCGCGACCTCTGCTCGCCGAACTCGCGGCCGTTGACGGCGCCGATGCCGCTGACGAGGCCGTCGGCCGGCGTGTTGGCGATCAGGTCTTCGGGCGTGCGCCGGCGCGACTGGGCCGCGACGGCCAGCGCGCCGTACTCGATGAAGCTGCCCGGGTCGCAGAGGTCGGCGATGTTCTCGCGCGCGCTGCGCAGGCCCAGCGCATGGCGCCGGGCGATGACCTCGGGGCGGGCAGCATCGAACGTGAAGGCGCTGCGGTCCAGCAGGCGCTGCAGGTCGGGGCGGATGCGGTCGGGGTCGGCCGCGCCCGGCGCGGCTGCCGGCGCCGCCGCATCCCCGGCCGCCTCCAGCGTCAGCAGCAACTGGCCGGCGCCGACAACGCGGCCGGGCTCCACGGCCAGCGCCACGACGCGGCCGGCCAGCGGCGCGGCCAGCACATGCTCCATCTTCATCGCATCCAGCACGGCCAGCTCGGCGCCGGCCGCGACCTGGTCGCCGACGGCCACGCCGAACTGCAGCAGCCGGCCCGCGCTCGGCGCGCGCAGCTCGCGGGCGTCGGCCGCCGCCGCGTCCGGGGCCGGCTGCAGCTCGGTCAGATGGGCCTCCAGCCAGCCGGTGTGCAACTCGGGGCCGGCCAGCTCGGGCCGCACCGCCAGCGCGCGCAACAGGCCGAGGTTGGTCGCCACGCCCTCGATACGGCATTCGGCCAGCGCCCGCTGCGAGCGCCGCAGCACGTCCTGCAGCCGCGGGCCGCGCACGACGAGCTTGGCAAGCAGGCTGTCGTAGTGCGGCGAGGCCACCGCGCCCGGGCGACCATGCGTGTCCACGCGCACGCCGGGCCCGGCGGGCAGGTCGAAGCGGTCGAGCCGGCCGCCGCCGGCCTCGGCGTTCACGCGCCACTGCACGGCAAAGCCCTGCGGCCGGGGCGGCACGGCCAGGCCCAGCCCGGCCAGCGTGCCGCCAGCGGCGACCTGCACCTGCAGCTGCACGAGGTCCAGCCCCGTCACCTCCTCGGTGATGGTGTGCTCGACCTGCAGCCGCGGGTTGGCCTCGATGAAGACGAAGTCGCGCCGCGCGATGTCGACGAGGAATTCGAAGGTGCCCAACCCCTGATAGGCGACGGCGCGGGCCAGGCGCAGCGCGGCCTCCTGCAGCTGCTCGCGCAGGGCCTCGTCCAGCGCCGGGCTGGGCGCGATCTCGACCAGCTTCTGGAAGCGCCGCTGCAGCGTGCAGTCGCGCTCGCCGAGGGCCACGACCTGCCGCCCGTCGCCCAGCAGCTGCACCTCGATGTGACGCGCGCCCGGCATCAGCCGCTCGGCGTAGACACCATCGACGCCGAAGGCCGCGCGCGCCTCCGAGCGGCAGCGCTCGTAGGCGCCAGGCAACTCGTCGGCGCCCACCACCGCCCGCATGCCGCGCCCGCCGCCGCCGGCGATGGCCTTCAGCATCAGGCTGCCATGCTCGGCCAGGAAGGCGCGCGCCTCGTCCAGCGTCACCGCGCCCGCGCTGCCGGCGAGCACCGGCACGCCGCACTGCCGGGCCAGCGCCCGTGCGCGGGCCTTATCG
Source organism: Roseateles saccharophilus (assembly GCF_004342485.1). GTDB lineage: Bacteria > Pseudomonadota > Gammaproteobacteria > Burkholderiales > Burkholderiaceae_C > Pelomonas > Pelomonas saccharophila. Next base: position 207,999 of record NZ_SMBU01000006.1, on the reverse strand, counting down.
CCGAAGCCTTCGAGCTGCTCCGGCGTCGCGCCGATGAAGACCAGGCCGGCCGCCGCGCAGGCGCGGGCAAAGTCGGCGCGCTCGCTGAGGAATCCGTAGCCGGGGTGGATGGCGTCGCAGCCACGCTGTTTCGCCAGCGCCACGAGGCCGCCGACATCGAGATAGGCCGCCGGCCCGCTGCCCGTCAGCGCCACGGTCTCGTCCGCTGCGCCGACATGGGCCGAGGCGCTGTCGTCGGCCGCATGCACGGCGACGCTGGCGATGCCGAGCTCGCGCAGCGCCCGCAACACCCGCAGCGCCACCTCGCCGCGGTTGGCAACGAAAACTTTCGTGAAGGCGGGCGGCGGCGAAGCGGACATGGGCAGCGGGGAAAAGTGGCGCGGGCATCCTAGTCGGCGGCCCGGTGAAGCCCTGTCCGCGGGATGACACCCAGGCGAAGCCTCGCTTCGCGCCCGGACAATCGCCGCCCCATGAAATCCCTCAAACAACATTGGGACCGCGTGCCGGAAGGCTCGGCCGTCCTCTTCATGGTGCAGATGTTCGCGACGCTGGGCTTCGCGGTGCTGCAGTCCACGCTGGTGCTGTACGCCACGCACCGGCTCGGTTTCAGCAGCGAGCAGGCGGCGCTGATGATGGGCCTGTTCGGCGCCTTCAACTACGGGCTGCACCTGTTCGGCGGCTACCTGGGCGGGCGCTTCCTGAGCAACCGCAACCTCTTCGTCGGCGGCATGCTGCTGCAGGTGCTGGGCTGCGGCGCCATCGCCGGCGGCACGCTGGCCGGGCTGTACTGGGGCATGGCACTGTTCCTGACCGGCAGCGGCCTGAACGTGACCTGCCTGAACATGATGCTGACGCAGCGCTTCGCGCCCGAGGACGACCGCCGCGAAGGCGCCTTCCTGTGGAACTACGCCGGCATGAACGTGGGCTTTTTCGTCGGCTTCACGGTGGCGGGCCACTTCCAGCTCGACGAGCGCTACGGTTCGCTGTTCTGGTTCGCGACGGTGGGCAATGCGATGGCCATCCTGCTGGCCCTGGTGTTCTGGCGCACGCTGGCCGACCGCGACACGCCGCTGTCGCAGCGCCGCGGCACCGACTTCTGGGGCCGTTTCGCGGTCGGCGTGGCCGTGCTGACCGGCCTCGTGCCGCTGCTGGCCTGGCTGCTGCAGCACCCCGGCGACACCGCCATCGGCATGAAAGCGCTGTGCGGCGCGGTCGGCGTGGCGCTGCTGGTGCTGACGCTGCGCCACCCGGTGCCGGCCGAGAAGCGCCGCATGCAGGCCTATCTGGTGCTGACGCTGGGCTCGCTGGTGTTCTGGTCGCTCTACCAGATGGCGCCCAGCGGCCTGCAGCTCTATGCGGTGGGCAATGTCTGGCTGAACGTCTGGGGCGTGACCGTCGCGCCGCAGTGGGTGCAGAACATCAACACCGTCGTCATCGTCATCGGCGGCCCCTGGCTGGCCGCGGTGTTCGCGCGCTGGCGAACCAAGGGCTGGCCGGTGGACATCCCGATGCAGTTCTCGGCGTCGCTGGTGCTGATGGGCCTGGGCTTCCTGGCCCTGCCGCTGGGCATACAGCTCGCCGACCCGGCCAGCGGCCGCGCCGACTTCTTCTGGCTCTTCCTCAGCTATGTGCTGCAGAGCATCGGCGAGCTGCTGATCTCGCCGGTGGGCTACGCGATGATCGGCCGCATCGCGCCGCGCCAGTACCAGGGCATCATGATGGGCAGCTGGATGCTGGTCACCGGCCTGGCCTCGCTGTTCGCCGGCGACTTCTCCGGCGTCGTCGCCCAGCCGGTGGACGGCTCGGCGCTGGCGACGAACCCGGCCTACGCGACGCTGTTCACGCAGCTGGCGGTCGGCAGCCTCGCCACCGGCGCACTGATGTTCACGCTGCGGCCCTGGCTGCGGCGGCTGATCGACTCGGCCTAGGCACGGCCGCGCCACTTCGCGTCGAGGCTGAGCGGGCCGGCGCCGTGCCCGACCAGCAACAGGAAGCCGCCGGCCATCGCAAGGTTCTTCATGAAATGGATCTGCTGGCCCTGGTCGGCAAGGTTGCCATGGAACAGCAGGGCCGACACGACGCTGAAGCCAGCCAGGGCGAAGGCCGCGGGGCGCGTGAACAGGCCGAGCACGATCAGCAGGCCGCCGCCGAGTTCGGTCAGGATGACCAGCGGCAGCAGGCCGCCCGGCACGCCCATCGAGGCCATATAGCCCTGCGTGGCGGCATAGCCGCCGATCTTGCCGGCGCCGGCCGTCACGAAGATCGCGGCCATCAACACGCGACCGAGGAGGTCGCTCCAGGGGGCCAGCTTGTCGGTCAGGTTCGTCATGAGCGCTCCGGTCAGTTGGGGGGGACGGAATGGCCAGATGGTGATTTCACGGTGCCCGCCGTGTCAATGACCTGGGCACCCGGCTCGGGCCGGCAGCTTTCCGAGGCGGCCAAGCCGCTTCAAATGATGAACACTGCTTTCATCAACAGGTGCAGCGCACACCTCAGCCGCACTGCCCCACATAGCCGCAGGCCGTGCAGAAATCGCAGCCGTCCTTGTGGATCATCGTCGCGTTGCCGCATTCCGGGCAGGGCCGGCCGGCCTGGAGCCGCAGCGCACCGGCCGGCGCGCCGAGCTTGGGCGCCGGCGTCTGCAACAGGCCCATGTCGACCAGCGGCTGGCCCTGCTCGTCGAGGATGCCCAGCATCGCGTAGCGGTGGATGACGAGGCGGGCCACATAGGCCACGGTGGACGGCCAGACCTGCTGGCGGCGCTCGCCGTTCAGGCTGGGCACCGGTGCCATGAAATGGCCCAGCGGCTCGCCCACGTTGAGCAGCTTGCGCAGCTTCATCGCGATCCAGCCCGGGTCCATCACGCGCATGTCCAGGCTCAGCAGCCGCGCCAGGCCGTCGAGTGCCTTGGGGTAGTTGCCCGAGAAGCCCATCGCGCAGGGCCGCGTGACGCTGCCGCCGTCCGGCGTGGGCAGCACGACCTCCTTCAGCGTCAGCGTGAACTGCTCGTTGGTGGCCGGGTTGTCCACGTCCACCGCCCAGGCCAGCGTGCCGGACACGCCCGTGCGCGGCTCGTTGCGGCTGAACATGGCGTCCACCACCGGCGTAGCGCCGCCCTCGGTCAACGCACCGAGCTGTTCGCAACGCCAGCGGATGACGGCCGCCGTCGCGGCGACGACACCGGGGAAGAGGCGTTTCTCGCCGCTGGGCGGCATGGGCATCTCGAAGGCGCGCTCCTCGGCCACCGTGGCCAGCGCGTCGAGCTTGAGGCGCAGCCAGGCGGCGTCGTTGGTGCGCAGGTCGGTGGACAGGGTCTTGGCCAGCGCGGCCAGGCCGCGCGGCTGCTCGGCGCCGTTGACCCAGACCTCGAAGGGCAGGTTGCGGCCGAACAGGCCGCCGTCGGGGCCGTCCAGCGGCAGCTCGCCGATGAAGAGGGCGAAATCGCCATGCGGATGCTGGATCAGATAGCTCCAGGCCGGGTTGCCGCCGGGCATGTCGGGGCGGCTGGGCCAGCGCAGCGACGCGACGACGGCCTGGGGCAGGCGTTCCACCTTCAGGCGCTGGTTGGTGCCGTCCACCTCGGCACGCAGCGGCTCCGGCTGCTTGACTTCGGGCGTCACGCTGAGCACCGAGCCCAGCACGCTGTTGGGCCGGTAGGTGGCCAGGCCCTTGAGCTTGCTCTGCCAGGCCTGGATGTAGAGGTCCTGGAAGTCTTCGTAGGGGTAGTCGGCCGGCACGTTGACGGTCTTGCTGATCGACGTGTCGACATAGGGCGCGACGGCGGCGACCATGGCCGCATGGTCGGCCGCGCTCAGCTCCAGCGCCGTGACGAAGGCGTCGGACAGCGCTGCGTCGGCGCCGAACAGGTGGCGGTACAGGCGCCAGGCATGGTCCTCGACGGCGTATTCCTTGAAGCCGCCGCCCTCGCTCTGCGGCAGGCGCTTCTTGCGCGTGTAGGTCCAGGAGAAGGCCGGCTCGATGCCGTTGCTCGCGTTGTCGGCAAAGGCCAGGCTGATGGTGCCGGTGGGTGCGATGGACAGCAGGTGGGAGTTCCGCAGGCCCTGCTCGCGGATCTTGTCCTTCAGCTCCTGCGGCAGGCGCGACGCGAAGCTGCCGCCGGAGAGATAGAGGTCGGCGTTGAACAGCGGGAAGCTGCCGCGCTCGGCGGCGAGGTCGCTGGACGCCGAGTAGGCCGCGTCGCGCATCACTTCGCTGATGTGGCTGGCCATGTCGCGCGCGGCCTGCGTGTCGTAGCGCAGGTTGAGCATGACGAGGGCATCGCCCAGGCCGGTGAAGCCCAGACCGACGCGGCGCTTGTTGCCCGCCTCCTGGGCCTGCGCGGGCAGCGGCCACGGCGTCACGTCGAGCACGTTGTCCAGCATGCGCGTGGCCACGGCCACGACCTCGGCGAAGCCGGCTTCATCGAACTCGGGCCGGGCGCTGAACGGGTCGCTCACGAAGCGCGTCAGGTCGATGGAGCCGAGGCAGCAGCAGCCATAGGGCGGAAGGGGCTGTTCAGCGCAGTTGTGCACATAGAGCCCATTGGCATCGAAGGCATGGACATGTTCGATCGTCACGTCGTAGACCTCTTCGACGCCATCGGGTTCGATGGCCTCGACCGTGGCGATGAAACGCTCACGGTTCAACTCGCGTCGGTAGGCGCTCAGCAACTCGTTCAGCCGCGCCTGCTTGGCACCGTCCTCAAAGCCCACCTGCTCGGCGTACCGGCGCAGGTTGTCGCCGCTGATGACCAGCTCGTGCACCGCACGCCGTTCATAGTCGCGCTCGCCGCCACGCCCATCGGGCATTCGCTGCAGCCCCGCGGGCTGGCGCTCGCGACAAATCGTCGACATGACGCCCAGCCTCGCCAGCATGCGTTGGGCGGTCTGCAATTGCGCAAGGTCCGCCTGCGTCAAGCGCACGCTGACGCCTTTGTCCTGCGTCCCCTGCACCGAACCATCGGCATCGAACAGCCCGCGCAGCAACCCACGATGGAAATCTGCGGACGTCGCCTCCATTGCCGGCGTGATCCGCTTGCTGCCAGGCGTCGCGCCCAGAGCCCCCGCCAGATCGCGCAGCCCCGTAGAGGCAAGCCGGAATTCGCCGCGCCCGGCGACGGGACGCTGCCAGCCCTGGAAATCGGCTCGGCTGACGATGGCGGCGTGCATGGCCGTCTCGGCCGCGCGCATGACCCCCTCGATGCTGGCCTGCCTGTAGGTCAGGTCACTGCCCACGGCCTTCAGCTCGGGCGCCCAGAATGACAGAACGGCCTTGTCGGCCTTCAGCGTGCCGTCACCGATCAGCAGGCCGAGCAGATACCCCTCGGCCTCGCTGTGCGGACCATCCCAGCCTTGCAGCGCGCGGTGGTCGTGCAGCATCAGCTCGTCGCCGGGCTTCACGTCCGCAGCCGGCACCCATTCGGCCTCGACGAGGTAGCGGGTCTTGCGCGTGACCCGGCGTACCGGGTGATCCCCGGTCAGGCGCAGCGCATGCCCTTCACGCGTGGACAGCTTCAGCACCGGCTTCACTCCGGTGGCGAAGAAGCCTGCCGACTCGCTTGCATAGGCCTTGCCATCGACGATGGCACAGAAGGGCTGGCCGATCAGCTCACGCACCTGGCGCGGGCCCTCGCTCGTCATCGTCCAGGTGTCCGCCGCCACGCAGGGGTTGGTCGCCGCAATCGTCTCGCAGTAATGCAGGTTGTTGTCGGCGTTGATGCGGTCCAGGAAGAGCACGCCGGGTTCGGCGTGGTCGTAGGTGGAGCGCATGACCTGGTCCCAGAGCTCGCGGGCGCGCACCTTGCGGTAGACCCACTGGCCATCGCCGCGCTGGTAGGCGCCGGCCTCGATCTGCTCGGCGCTGGGCTGGGCCCGGTGCGCCAGCTCGACCAGGCCGTCGGCCTGCACGGCCTCCATGAAGGCGTCGGTCACGCCGATGGAGATGTTGAAGTTGCGCAGGTCGCCCTCGTCCTTGGCGTGGATGAAGGCCTCGATGTCGGGGTGATCGCAGCGCAGCACGCCCATCTGGGCGCCGCGGCGGCTGCCGGCGCTCTCGACCGTCTCGCAGCTGCGGTCGAAGACGCGCATATAGCTGATCGGGCCGGAGGCATGACTGCGCGTGGAACCGACCCAGGCGCCGGCCGGGCGGATGCGGCTGAAGTCATAGCCCACGCCGCCGCCGCGGCGCATGGTCTCGGCGGCCTCGGTCAGCGCGGTGTAGATGCCGGGCACGCCGTCCTCGGCCGTGGCGATGCTGTCGCCCACCGGCTGCACGAAGCAGTTGATGAGGGTGGCCGACAGCTCGGTGCCGGCGGCCGACATGATGCGGCCGGCCGGCACGAAGCCGCGCTGCTGGGCGTCGAGGAAGACGGCCGTCCAGCGCGCGCGCTCGGCCGGCTTCTCGGCGGCGCTGAGCGCGCGGGCGACGCGCTCGCGCAGCTCGTCGGCATGCAGTTCGCCGCCCTTGGCATATTTCTCGATGAGGACTTCGCTGCTGATGTCCTGGAGCGGAAGGTCGATGATGGCGCTCACGGCAGCCTCGCAATACTGGATAAAAGAACAGTCTACGACTTGGCGCCTGCGACTGCACGACGAAAGCGCCAAGCTTGCCGGCCGCTTTCGCCGCCGTCTTTGACGCGGCGCATCAACCGCTCAGAAGGGGTTGATGCTCTTCTCGCGGCGGTAGTGGATATAGCCCACGCTGGCACCCGCGCGCAGGCCCACACCCAGGCGGATGGGCGCCAGCGTGATGCCCTTCAGGCGCTGGTAGTTGATGCCCGCGCCGCCGACGTAATAGAGGCTGCCGTCCACGCCGGGGAAGCGCTGGTAGATGGCGGCCGTGTTGGGCAGGTGGTAGACCAGCGTGAAGACCTTGGACGCATTGGCGCCCAGGTCGAAGCCGATGGACGGGCCGGCCCAGTAGACCTTGGCGGCGCCGCCGCCCTTCATCAGCAGTTCGCCGTCGCCATAGCGCAGGCCGACGGTAATGGCCGCGCCGGCCTCCTCGCCCTTGATGTAGGCATTGGGCCGGCCCTGCTCCTTGAAGGCCTTCTCGATGACCTTGGCCAGGCCCTCGGTCGTCTGGCCGAAGAAGTCGGTGGCGGCCTTCAGGATGGAGTCCTCGTCATAGGTGCCGCCCTTGTCGTCCGCAGCGACGGCGGGCAGGGCAGAAGCGGTGGCGAGGGCGGCGAGGTGTTGCAGATGCTTACGACGATCGATCATGGACGGGCTCCTTGGGAAGGGTCAGCATAAACAAAGCACCGTGAAGTTTGGCCGCCCGTTGCTACTCGGCACAACCTAGACTTCCCCGCTATGTCGTCCAACCCCGACCTGCAGCGGCTGTCCGCCGCCCTCGAATATGTCGACCTCGCGGCCGGCCTCTATCTGGCCGGCGGCGCCGACCAGGCCGCGCGGCTGCTGGCGGCCGCGGCCGAGCAGCAGCTCGGCGACCTGGTACGCCTGATTGACGCGCCCAGCGTGACGGTGGACACGCGCGAACTGCTGGCCCGCGTCGCGCGGGCCCACCGGCCCGCCGTCGTCGCGCCGCGCGAGTCGCCCGGGCGGGACTGGGACGCGCCGCCCGCCGCGCCCGACGGCGTGCGCGAGGAAACCGTCGCCTTCCTGCGCGCCGCCTGGTTCATGCTCGAGGCCATGGGCCTGGCCGCGCTGGCGCCCGAGCGGCTGCAGCAGGCCATCGAACACAGCACCGTCTTCGGTGGCAGCGCCACGCTGGAGCCTTTCGTCTAGCATCGACCGGCACAGCCGCCCCGGGAGACCATCATCAGCACCGAACGCCGCCAATTCGCCCGCGTCGCCTTTGCCTCCGGCGCCGAGCTGATCACGACCCAGGCCCATCTGCGCTGCCAGGTCATCGACATCTCGCTGAAGGGCGTGCTGCTGCAGCTGCCCGCCGGGCATGTGCCCCTGGCCGGCATGCCCTGCCTCGTCAAGCTGCCGCTCGGCGATGGCGGGGGCGACCTCGTCATCGCGATGGCCGGCGAGCTGGCCCATGTCGAGGGCGCCCATGCCGGCGTGCAATGCCGCAGCATCGACCTGGAATCCATCACCCATCTGCGCCGCCTCATCGAGATGAATCTGGGCGACCCGTCGGCCTCGGAGCGCGAGCTCAAGGCGCTGATCGCCGCGGCAGGCAGCGCCTAGACCGGCGCGAACCCGCCAGAACCGGCTTCGCGCCCGCCCAGACGGGTTTCGTCGCAGCCGGGCCATGGCCACCCGCTCCGACCGGACAATGCCGGCAATGGAGGACACGACCCCACTGCAGGCCTTTCGCCGCGTGTGCAATCTGCGCATGCTGGCGGGCGTCTACTACTTCTGCCTGCTCTATGCCATCTCGCGCGCGCTGAGCTGGTACGGCGAGGGCGACGGCGGCCTCGCCGACGCCCTCTTCGACCTGATCCGCTTCAGCCGCCAATGCCTGCTGACGGGCCTGTCGCTGCTCGTCATGGTGGCCCTGGCCGAGGCCTTGCTGGCCGGGCGGCGCTGGAAGCTGCCCGCCGCGCTGACGGTGCAGGCCCTGGCCGTCGGCTTGGGCGCGGCGCTCGGCACCCTGCTGCGCTACGTGGTCGCATCCCTGGACGACCCCAGCAACAAGCTGATGCCCGGCTGGGTCATCTCCACCATCGCGCTGTGGGCCCTGCTCGGCGGCATGGCCTATGCGTTGCTGCTCGTCAGCCGCGCCCAGCGCGAGGGCCGTGACGAGCTGGCCCGGCTGTTCCGCGAGCGCGAGGCGCTCAAGACCCAGCAGACCGAGGCCCAGCTGTCGGCGCTGAACGCCCAGATCGAGCCGCATTTCCTGTTCAACACGCTGGCCAACGTCAAGCGCCTGTACGAGACCCAGCCCGAGCGCGGTCGCGACATGCTGGTGGCCCTGATCGCCTACCTGCGCGCCGCCCTGCCCGGCATGCGGCGCCACGAGTCCACGCTGGCCGACGAGCTGGACCTGGTGCGCCACTACCTCGCCATCCTGCAGATGCGCATGGGCGAGCGCCTGTCCTTCGGCATCGCCGTGCCGCCCGAGCTGCTGGGCGCCCGCCTGCCGACGCTGGTGCTGCCGACCCTGGTCGAGAACGCCATCAAGCATGGCCTGTCGCCGCTGCCCGGGGGCGGGCGCATCGAGATCCGGGCCGGCCATGGGGCGGACGGCAGCCTCACCGTCGAGGTGAGCGACAACGGCCAGGGCTTCGGCACGGCCAGCGGCGGCGCCGGCGTGGGCCTGGCCAACACCCGGGCGCGGCTGGCGGCCCGCTTCGGCGACACGGCCGCGCTGGAGCTCGAGGCCGTCCAGCCGCATGGTGTCGTGGCCCGCGTGCGCCTGCCGGCGGAGGCGCTGGCATGAAGGTCCTGCGCCATGTGCTGCACTCCTGGCGCTCGCTGCGGCCGAGCGAAGCCCTGGTCTTCGTCAGCGCGGCCCTGCTGTTCGCCGCAATAGACCTGACTTCGCTGCTGGAGCTGCACGTCGGCGACCAGCTGCCCCTGCTGTTGGCCCGCCATCTGAGCCTGCCCCTGGTCAGCTGCGCTGTGCTGCTGCTGTGCTGGCTGCCGGCGACGCGCAGCAGCCCGGTCCACCCGCGGCGGCGGCGGCGCCTCGTGGCGGCCACGCTGGTCGGCTCGGCACTGGCCATGGGCGTCATCTACCCGCTGGCCGCCGCCCTGCCCTGGCCGTCGCTGTGCGACATCTATGCCCAGGCGCACGGCAAGCCCAGGTGCGCGGCGTTCCGCATGACTGCCGTCATCGGCGACACGCTGTGGATCTTCATGCCGGCGCTGATGATCGTCGGCGTGCTCGAGTTCCGCGGCCTGCGGCGCCGCCAGGAGCAGGCCGCCCAGGACCTGCTGCGCGAGCATGCCCAGCTGCGCCGCCATGCGCTGGCGGCGCGCCTGGCCGCGCTGCAGGCCCAGGTCGACCCGGCCCTGCTGTTCGATGCGCTGGTCGCCGTCGAACAGGCCTATGCCCGCCAGGACCCCGGCGCCAGTGCGCGGCTGGAGCGGCTGATCCGCCACCTGCGCGTGGCCCTGCCGCGGCTGCGCGATGCCGGCGCCACGCTGGGCGGCGAGGCCGAGCTGATCGCCAGCTACCTCGACCTGCTGCGCGACCTGAACGGCCAGCCTCCCATGTTCGACTGCGAGCTCGGCCCGCGTGGCGCCACGCCGCTGCCGCCCATGCTGCTGCTGCCGCTGGTGCAGCGCGCGCTGCGCCTGGGTCGGCCCGGGCGCTGCTGGCTGAAGGCGGGCGCCGGTGTCACGCTGGGCTTCGACCAGGACGGCCTGTGCAGCGACGATGCCGACCTTGCCTCGCTGCGCGAGCGCCTGGACGTGCTGGGTGCCAGGCTGGCCTGCACCAGCGGCCACGGCCGCACGGAATTCACGCTGGAACTGGCCCTCGCATGAGCATGAGCCTGATCGCCCCCACCGCCGTCGTCGCCGAGGACGAAGCCGCGCTGCGCGGCGAACTGGTCGAGCAGCTGGACAGGCTCTGGCCCGAGCTCAGCATCGTCGGCGAGGCCGCCGACGGCCTGGAGGCGCTGCGCCTGCTGGACCAGCACCGCCCCGACATCCTCTTCCTCGACATCGAGATGCCCGGCGCCACCGGCATCGATGTGGCCCGCCAGGTGAACGGCCGCGCGCACGTCGTCTTCGTGACCGCCTACGACCAGTACGCCATCGCCGCCTTCGACCAGGGCGCGGTGGACTACCTGCTCAAACCACTGGCCGGCGCGCGGCTCTTCACCGCCATCTCGCGGCTGAAGGCGCGGCTCGGCCAGGCGCCGGTGCAGCTCGGCGGCGTGCTGGAGCAGCTCGGCGCCCGCCCGGCGGCCGCGCCATCGGCCACGCGCGCGCCGCTGCGCTGGATCAACGCGTCGGTGGGCCAGACGCTGCGCCTCATCACCGTCGACGAGGTCATGTTCTTCCAGAGCGACAACAAGTACACGCGGCTGGCGCTGAAGGACGGCGAGGCGCTGATCCGCAAGCCGCTGAAGGAGCTCATCGACGAGCTCGACCCGCAGCAGTTCTGGCAGATCCACCGCTCCACCCTCGTCAACGTGAACGCCATCGCCAGCGTCAGCCGCGACTTCCGCGGCCGCATGCAGATCAAGCTCAAGCACGGCAGCGAGATGCTGCTGGTGGCGGAGAGCTGCGCCCATCTGTTCAGGCAGATGTAGCGCGCGCCCCGCGCGGCGGGGCCACGCCTGCGCGCATGATGCCGGCATGCCCTCCGCCAGCAAGCTCCGCGGCGCCAGCCGCCTCGCCATCGACGCCACCACCGGCATCACCGACCTCGTCGAGGCCATGCATGCCCAGATCGGCCGCGTGCCGCTGAGCGGCCTCGTCTACGGCAGCGTGCGCGGCGTGACGCGACTGGTGGGCGGCGGGCTGGACCTGTCGCTGGCCGCGCTGGCGCCCTTGCTGGACCGGGCCGAGTCGACGCGGTCCGACGCGCTGGTCGCCGCGCTGAACGGCCTTCTGGGTGACTACCTGGAGGCCAGCGCCAACCCGCTGGCCACGGCCATGGGCCTGCACCCGCTGGTGGCCGGCGCTAGCGGCCCGCCGCTGGTGCTGCTGCACGGCCTGTGCATGAACGAGGCGCAGTGGCGGCGCGATGGCGCCGACTTCCCCGGCGCGCTCGCGGCCCTGGGCTACCGGCCGCTGGGCCTGCGCTACAACAGCGGCCGCGCGATCTGGCGCAACGGTGCGGAGCTTGCCGCGCTGCTGGAAGAGCTGCCGGGCCCGATCACGCTGCTCGGCCACAGCATGGGCGGCCTGGTCGCGCGCAGCGCCATCGCCCAGGCCGGGCGCGGGCGCTGGCCACGGCGGCTGGCCCGCCTCGTCACGCTGGGCACGCCCCATCTGGGCGCGCCGCTGGAGCGCGGCGGCCAGCAGCTGCAGCAGTTGCTGGCCGTCAGCCCCTATTCGCGCCCGCTGGCGGCGCTGGCGGCGCGGCGCAGCGCCGGCATCCGCGACCTGCGCCACGCCAGCCTGCTCGAAGCCGACGCCGACCGCGCCAGCCGCATCCCACTGCCAGCCGGCGTGGCCTGCTACGCGGTCGCGGCCACCACGGCCGGCAAACCCACGGGGTCTCCGGCCCGCTGGCTGGGCGACGGCCTCGTGCCCGTGGCCAGCGCGCTCGGCCAGCACCGCGAGGCGGCGCGCCGGCTGGCCTTCACGGACACCGCCCTCTTCACCGGCCTCGGCCACCTCGCGCTGCAGACCGATGCGGCGGTGCTGCAGCGGCTGCAGGGCTGGCTGCGATCCTGAGGCTCGTCACATCCCGGCGTCGGTCCGGGCCCATGCCTGTCGCCTTGCAGCGCGCCAGGCCTTCGCCAGGCGTCGGACAGCACGCAGGTGCTGTCCTCGGTCCGGGCTCATGCCTGTCGCCTTGCAGGGCGCCAGGCCTTCGCCAGGCGTCGGACAGCACGCAGGTGCTGTCCTCGGTCCGGGCTCAGTACCCGTACCGTGACTTGAAGGCGTGGGGGGCGAGTGCCCGCGCACCGTAGTCGATGCCGCTGAAGGTCGCGTAGTCCGCCAGGCTGCGCGCCGTGCCCAGGCCGTAGATGCCCAGGTCGGCCCCATCCCACAGCAGCGCCGCCATGCGGCGGTTGGCGGCTTCGGACAACGCCGCCGAGCGCACCAGGCGCTGCGCATCCAGCTCGGGCGCCCAGTGCATGGGCCTTGCGGTGTCCTCGGACACGTACTGGTGGTAGATCGGCATGCCGGGGATGTGGAACAGGTCCCAGCCCCGCGTCCAGGCCCGCAGCGCAAAGGCCTGCTCCTCGCCATGAAAGTACAGGAAGGGGTCGTAGGGCAGTTCGTTGACCAGCCGCCCCGGGCCGAAGAAGCAGCCCGCGCCCACATGCATCGCCGGCAGCGGGTTCTGGCCCGCCACCGGCACGGCCTCGAACATCAGCACCGGATGGTCCGCACCGAACTGCTGGCCGTTGCGCACCACGAAGGCCAGCAGCTCCGCCCCCACGACCTGCGCCACCGGCTCGCCACCGCGCATCGTGAAGGGATTGGGATAGGTGGAGATCAGGCTGCGCGGGTTCTGCACCGCGCAGCGCCGGCCCCAGCACACCAGGCGCTCGTCCCAGCCGGGCTCGAACCACATGTGCGAGTCGACCTGCAGGAACCAGTCCTCGCCCTGGTGCAGCGACATCGCCAGCGCCCGCGCCCAGCAGGGGCCGCGTGCCTCCAGGGGATGCAGCTGGACCCGCCGCAGCTGCGCCTGCCAGGCCTCGGGCAGCCGGACGCAGGCCTCGGGCCACTGCTGCTCCACCAGGCCGATGCTGACGCGCTCCGGCCGGCTGGCCTGCGTCAGCGCGCTCGTGATGGTGAAGGCCAGCATCGGGTCGCAATAGGCCGCGATGCTGATGAAGATGCGGTCCGGCCCATCGACGGGCTGCGGCATGGAGGCCTGCCTCATGCCGGTCGGTAGGCCGTCTCGCGCGGCTGCTCCACCAGCCGCAACCGCGCCGGCCGCACGAAGCTGGCCGGGGCGTGGAAGTCGTGCACCGGCAACTGGGCGGCATTCACCCTCTGCACCAGTTCCGCCAGCGGCACCGGCGCCGGCAGATAGCCACGCAGCAAGAAGATGGACGTCGCCCGGCAGTTGTCGAAAGCCCAGAGGTCGTGCCAGTGCAGGTCGCGCTCGCTCCACACCGACACATGGGTCTCGCCTTCCACGCCGCCCACAGCGCCCTGCACGATGAACTCCGGCGCCACGACCAGCGTGTACGCCGCGCGGTAGGCCAGCGCATTCAACAGGTCGAGGCCGACGCTCTTGGGCATGTGCTCGATGCAATCGCCAAGGATGGCAAGGTCGAATCTCGCCTCGGGGTTGGCAGCCATCCAGTCGTGGGCGGTAAGTGGCTGCACCTCGTCATACAGCCCGGCCAGGCCAAAGCGCTCCGCATAGCTCGCCTCGGGCTCCACGGCGACGATATGGCAACCCGGTGCTGCAGCACGCAGCATCCGGCCGTACTTGCCGGCGCCAGCTCCGAAGTCGATGGCCCGCTGCGGACCGAGCCAACCGATGAGGTGGTGCGCGAAGGAATCGAAGACGACGAAGGAGCCGGGCATGGACCGCGGTCGAAAAAGCTGTGTGCGACGCCCGCAGTGTGCAGAGCCTCCATGTCGCCACGATGGCAGCTCGCCGTCGCCTCTGCGACTTCAACTCACCAGCCCTCCCCCCGATAAGCTGCCGGCCAATTTCCCCAAGGAGACACCATGCCGACCAGCCACTACCGCATCTGCCCGCTGTGCGAGGCTTGTTGTGGCCTGGAGGTGAAGACCGAGGGCGCCCGCGTCGTCGCCATCCGCGGCGCGGAGAACGATGCCTTCAGCCACGGCTACCTCTGCCCCAAGGGCGTGTCGCTGAAAGATCTGCACGAGGACCCCGACCGCCTGCGCATGCCGCTGACCGGCGCTCTCCTATGCACGATGCAGGCGTCCCAGACGTTGATGTTGGTATTCCAGACCGGTGCCTTGCGGCGCGCGTCGATGTACCGGAGCAGGCGCTGCAGAGTCGCGTCGGAAAGGGCACCGCGCCCGTGGATGACGGCCATGGCAGGGGCGGCAGTGACGGAGCGGCGAGCCTAGCCACGCAGGATGCCGCGGGTGTGACAGGCGCAGGCTTGATGGGCATCAAGGCCGCTGCAGGCCGCCACGGCCAAGATCGGCCGGCACCGAGGAGCCCCGCCATGCCCGACCGTATCGCCCTGATCCAGGCCCACCCCGACCCGGCCGGCGGCCATCTCTGCCACGCGCTGGCCCAGGCCTATGCCGACGGCGCCCGCAAGGCCGGTCGCGAGGTGCAGTGGATCGACGTGGCCCGGCTCGACTTCCCGCTGCTGCGCACCCAGCAGGACTGGGCCGAGGGCAGCGTCCCCGCCACGCTGCGCCCGGCCCAGGACGTGATCCGCTGGGCCGATCACCTCGTCATCTTCTTCCCGCTGTGGCTGGGCGACATGCCGGCCCTGCTGAAGGCCTTTCTCGAGCAGATCGCGCGGCGCGGCTTCGCCTTCGAGCCTGAGCCCGGCAACCCGCTGGGCCGCAAGCTGCTGACCGGCCGCTCGGCCCGCGTCGTCGTCACGATGGGCATGCCCGCCATGGTCTACCGCTGGTACTTCCGCGCCCACAGCGTGAAGGCGCTGGAGCGCAACATCCTGGGCTTCGTCGGCATCGGCCCCATCAACGAGCTGCTGATCGGCGGCGTCGAGGGCCTGGGCGACAGCGGCGTGCGGCGCTGGCTGGGCAGGCTGCGCGAGCTGGGCATGCAAGGGCAATGACCTCGGGGCCAGGCGCAGGAAAGTTGCGCTACGCTCGCCGGCGCATGCAAACACGATGCTGCCGGAACACGACCGCACCGGGCCTGGCAGCCTTGGGACTGCTGCTGGCCCTGTGCGCGCCGCCGGCCGTCGCCGGCGACTGCCCGGCCCAGCTTCGCATCGGCGTCATCGACTACGAACTGCGCCCGCTGCTGCTGGCCGGCGAGCGCACGGCCACAGCGCAGGGGCTGCTGATCGACTGGGTGCGCCAGGCGGTCTCGCGCAGCGGCTGCGCGCTGGCGCTGAGCTTCGAGCGCATGCCGGTGCGGCGCGGCCGCGTCGAGCTGGAGCGCGGCAACATCGACATCTGGGCCGTCGCGCTGGTCGACGCCGGCCTGTACGAACAGGGGGCGCTGCCGATGCCACGAGGCCTGCCCGACGCCATGCTGGGCTTCTACCGCGCCAGCTACTCGCTCTATGTGCTGGCCGGAGAGACCCGCATCGGCTGGGACGGCGACAAGCTCAGTGGTCCGGCCGATCTCAGCGTCGGCATCGCGCCGGTGCAGGCGCTGGTCGACCTGAGCCGCGACAAGGGCTGGACGGTGGACCGCGCCGTGGACACGCCCAGCGCGCTGGCCAAGCTGCTGTCGGGCCACAACCTGGCGGCCATCCTGCCCGACCTCGCCATCGCGGCCCAGGCGCCCGAGCTGACGCTGAAGCTGCACCGCCTGCCGCCCCCCGTGCTGACCACCTGGTACCACTCACCCGCCAGCAAGCCCTTCGCGGCCCGCCACCCCGCCTTCATTCGCAGCTACTGGCTGGAGTTGTGCCGCATCGGCCGCGCCGAGCAGCGCGAGACCCTGCCCTGCCGGGAGCCCTGAGCCTGTCACCCAGGTGCCGCCCGGGGCTTGGATGGCGCCCCACAATCGGCGCCATCCAACGGAGACGAGCATGGCCCGAAGTCATTACCGCATCTGCCCCCTGTGCGAGGCCTGTTGTGGCCTGGAGGTGAAGACCGAGCGCGCCCGCGTCATCGCCATCCGCGGCGCGGAGAGCGACGTCTTCAGCCACGGCTACCTCTGCCCCAAGGGTGTGTCCCTGAAGGACCTGCACGAGGACCCCGACCGCCTGCGCACGCCGCTGATCAAGCACGATGGCGTGTTCGTCGAGGCGAGCTGGGAGGAGGCCTTCGCCGAGATCGAGCGCCGACTGCTGCCGATCCACCGCGAGCGGGGCGCGGACGCGGTGGCCCTCACCATCGGCAACCCGGCCGCGCACAAGGTCAGCCTGCTGGCCTACACACCGCGCCTGGTGCGGGCCCTGGGCACGCGCAACGTCTACAGCGCCTCGACGCTGGACCAGATGCCCAAGCAGCTCAGCGCCGGCCTGATGTTCGGCCACTGGCTCAGCATCCCGCTGCCCGACATCGAGCGCTGCGACTATCTGCTCATCCTCGGCGGCAACCCGATGATCAGCAACGGCAGCTTGTGGACCGTGCCCGACTACCGCGGCAAGGCCAAGGCCATGCGCGCGCGCGGCGGGCGCATCGTCGTCGTCGACCCGCGCCGCAGCGAGACGGCCGCGGCGGCCGACGAGCACCTTGCCATCCGCCCCGGCGGCGACGCGCTGCTGCTGGCCGGCATCGCGCACACGCTGTTCGCCGAAGGCCTCGTGAAGCTCGGCCGCCTGGCCGACCACGTCAACGGCATCGAAGCAGCCCGCGCCGCCGTGCAGCCCTTCGCGCCCGAGGTCACGGCCGCCGGCTGCGGCATCCCGGCCGAGACGCAGCGCCGTATCGCCCGCGAGCTGGCCGCTGCACCGCGCGCCGCCGTCTACGGCCGCATCGGCACCTGCACGACGCGCTTCGGCACGGTGAACTCCTGGCTCGTCGACCTCATCAACGTGCTGACCGGCAACCTCGACCGCGAGGGCGGCGCGATGTTCGCGAAGGCCGCCGCGTTCGCACCCAACACCCAGGGCAAGCCGGGCAGCGGCAAGGGCATCGCCACCGGCCGGCGCAGCAGCCGCGTGTCCGGCGCGCCCGAGGTCTTCGGCGAACTGCCCATCACCGTGATGGCCGAGGAGATCGAGACAGCGGGCGAAGGCCAGGTCAGGGCCCTGATCACCGTGGCCAGCAACCCGGTGCTTTCCGCGCCCGGCGGCCCGCGCATCGCCAAGGCGCTGGAGCAGCTGGACTTCATGCTGAGCCTGGACATCTACATCAACGAAACGACGCGCCATGCCGACGTCATCCTGCCCGGCCTGTCGCCGCTGGAAGACCTGCATTTCGATGTCGCCTTCCCCCAGCTCAGCCACCGCAACCACGCGCGCTTCTCCGGCCCGGTGTTCGACGCCGCCGCCGGCACGCCGCAGGAGTGGCAGACCATCCTCAGGCTCTGTGCCCTGCTCGAAGGCCGCGGCCTGGGGGTCGATGTGCAGCAGCTCGACGACGAGGCCATCGAGGCCGACGTGAAGCGCTTCGCCGGCGAGCAGACGCCGGCCGTGCTGGCCGCGCTGCGGCCCTGGCGCGGCCCCGAGCGCCTCATCGACCTGCAGCTGCGCGTGGGCCCCTACGGCGACCAGTTCGGCCGCAAGCCCGATGGCCTCAACCTCGCCAGGGTCAAGGCCGCCAGCACCGTCGAGGGCGGCGGCGTGGACCTCGGCGCCCTCGTGCCGCGCATTCCCGAGCTGCTGCGCACGCCCAGCGGCCGGATCGAGCTGGCACCGCCGTCCATCCTGGCCGACCTGGCCCGGGTGAAGGCCGGACCGGCGCCGGCCTTCAGCCTCATCGGCCGCCGCGACACGCGCTCGGGCAACAGCTGGATGCACAACCTGCCCGTGCTGGCCAAGGGACCGGAGCGCTGCACGCTGCTCGTCCACCCCGGGGACGCCGAGCGCCTCGGGCTGGCCGAGTTCGCCAAGGTGAAAAGCGCCGTCGGCGAGCTGGTCGCCCGCGTCGAGCGCAGCGCCGACATGAGCCCCGGCGTCGTCAGCCTGCCGCACGGCTGGGGCCATGGCCTGGACGGCGTTTGCTTAAGCGTTGCGCGCGAGCGGCCCGGCGTCAACATGAACGCGCTGCTGGACGACGCCGCGCGCGACCCGCTCTCCGGCAACGCGGTGCTCAGCGGCGTGGCCGTGGAAGTCACACCCGCCTGCGAAGCCGCGTAAAGCCGTCTGCCACGCCCCCACTCCGCGCAGCAGTTCACACGCGGCAAGCCGCCCGCGGTGGCGCCAACCGCGGGTCTTCCCTAGACTGCAATCGTTGATCAACCCGAGTGCATACCCGCTGAAAGGCGGGGACGCAAAGCTTCCGGCCTAAAGCGCAGCAGCGCCACGGCAGGAGGGCCGCCGCCGTCGCGCTGGACGAACCCGACAACGGCTTCGCGCCCCACCGCGCGCTGGCCCGCGCGGACATCCCCACCCGGCGCCTGACGCCGGCAGCAGCGGCATCACGGTCGGCTGGGCCCAGCCGGTGGCCGGCAAGACCACTCTCGTCATTACGCTGAAGGACAACCTCGGCCAGACGACGACGGCCAATGGGGTCGTGACGATCCGCGCGTCCTGAGTCTCACCCTGGCGTGCTGCGCGACGCGCCCCACGAATACCGCTTCGTCGCCGCGTGCTGACTCACCACTGCACCCGCGCGACGAGGCCGCCGCCCTCGCGCGCCAGCAGCTGCAGCCGCGCGCCTTGGGCGCGCGCAATGCGCTCGACGATGGCCAGGCCCAGGCCCGAGCCCGGCTGGCCGCCGCGCGCCGCGTCGCCGCGCCGGAAGGGGCGCTTCAGCTCGTCGACGCGTCCTGGCACGATGCCGGGGCCGCGGTCGCGCACTTCGATCCAGGCCGCGCCGGCAGCCTCGCCGCAGTCCAGCTCGATGGGCGGCGCGCCGTGGTTCTGCGCATTGACGACGAGGTTGAGCACGAGGCGGCGCAGCGCCTGCGGCCGGGCGCGCCACCACACGGCGGGGCCGCCGGCCCGCAGGGGCTGGGGCAGGCCCGGGGCCAGCGCCACGGTCTCGGCCAGGAACTCGCGCAGCTCGACTTCCACCGCCGGCAGCTCCTGCTCCGCCGGATGCGAGGCGCGCGCGTAGTCGAGGAACTGGGTCAGCAGCCCGTCCAGGCCGTGCAGGCTGCGGTCCAGCGTGTCGAGCAGGGCCTTGTCGCCCTGCCCCGCATCGCGCAGCATCTCGCTGGCGAGGCGGATCTTGGCCAACGGCGTGCGCAGGTCGTGGGACAGGCCGGCCAGCATCAAGAGGCGCTCCTCCTCGTCGCGGGCCAGGGCCTCAGCCATGTCGTTGAAGCCGCGCGCCAGCGCCGCGGTCTCGGCCGGGCCGTCGGTGGGCAGGGCCAGCCGGCGCTGGCCGGCGCCCACGGCCTGGGCCGCACCGACCAGGCGTTCCAACGGCCGGTTGATGCGGCGCTGGATCAGCCAGGCGCCGAGCAGGGCCAGCGCGGCGCTGACGCCGCTGGCGATCAGCCAGGTGCGCGCGAAGCGGCGGGCCGGCTGCACCGAGGGCACGTCCAGCCAGTAGGGCAGGTCGGGCAGGCGCACCGCGATCAGGCCGCCGGCCTCGCGCTGCCAGGCCAGCTCGGTGGGCGCGAGGCCGAGGTCGGCGGCCAGCTCGTCGATGAAAGCACGCTCCATCAGCGAGGGCCGTTCGGGCATGGCTTCCGGCTGGCCGGAGCCGGCCCGCGCATTGAAACGGGCCGCGAAGCTGGCGCGCTGCGCCTCGGGCAGCAGGCGCAGGCCCTCGGCCACCGCCTGCAGGCTGCGCGCAGTGGCCTCGGCCGACTGCTCCAGCCGCGGCTTGGCGATGAGCTCGCGGTAGGCCAGCGCGTTGACGACCTGGCCGCCGACGACGAGGGCCGCGATGAGCAGCAGATTGCGCGCGAACAGCGTGGACGGGATCAGCCTCATCTCGCGCCGGGCTCCGGAATGAAGACATAGCCCAGGCCCCAGACCGTCTGGATGTGGCGCGGCGTGCCGGGGTCGACCTCGATGAGACGGCGCAGGCGCATGACCTGCACGTCCAGGCTGCGGTCGCTGACACCATGCTCGTCGCCATGGGCCAGCGCCAGCAGCTTCTCGCGGCCCAGCGGCCGGTTGGGCTGGCTGGCCAGCGCGCGCAGCAGCTTGAACTCGACGGTGCTGATCTCCACCGCCGCGCCGTCGCGCTCCAGCCGCCACTGCACGGGGTAGAGCGTGAACGCGCCGAAGCGCACCGCCGCCTCGCTGGCCGGCCCCAGGTGGGCGCCGAGCTGCTGCTGGCGCCTCGCCCTGGGCGCGCAGGCGGCGGCACAGCGCCAGGCCGTCCTCGCCGGGCATCATCAGTCCAGCACCAGCACGTCGAAGCGCTCGCGCGCCAGCAGCTGGGCGGCGGCCGCCGCATCGGGCACGGCGCGCACCGCGTGGCCCTGCTCGGTCAGATAGCGCTGCAGCAGGCCGCGCAGCTCGGCCTCGTCATCGGCGATCAGGATGCGGCTCATGCCGGCATGTTAGGGACGCCCCTGCACATCGCGCCGTTGGAAAACAATGACAAACCGTTGCAAGCGCGGCCGGCGCGTCAGGGCCTGCAAGCACTGCAACGGCCGTGGCAACCTCTGCTGCGTCGCGGCTGGGCAGCATGGGTCCACCCTCACAACCCCGGAGACCTTCATGCGCCTCACCGCCCTTGCCCTGCTGATCGCCGCCGCCCCGCTCGCCGCCCACGCCGAGCCGACGCCGCAGCAGCGCGCCACCGCCGCGCGGCTCACGGCCGAGAAGTCGGCCGCCTGCGTGGCGGCCCAGCCCTTCTACTGGGAGGTCGGCAACGCCAGCCAGCCGCTCACCGGCGGCAAGGCCGGCGACGGCGCGCCCGAGCGCGGCACCGAGATGGCCATCGCCTCGGCGTCGAAGTGGATCTACGCCGGCTTCGTCGCCGAGCGCCGCCAGGGCCAGCTGACAGCCGAGGACGTGAAGTTCCTGCACTTCAAGTCCGGCTACACCTATTTCCACGTCTGCCGGCCCAGCCAGAGCGTGGCGGCCTGCCAGGACAGCCTCATCAACGGCCGCGGCCGCCAGAACCCGGCCACCGAGGGCCGCTTCGACTACAACGGCGGCCACATGCAGAAGCATGCGGTGCTGATGGGCCTGGGCGCCTTCGGCCCCGATGGCCTGGCCCTGGCCGTGCGGCAGACGCTCGCGCCCGCGCTGGGCGGCGACTGGCGCTTCGACTACAGCCAGGCCCAGCCGGCCGGCGGCGGCAGGAGCTCGGCGGCCGACTACGGCCGCTTCCTGCGCGCGGCCATGGGCGAGCAGCTGCAGATCGGCCGCCTGCTCGGCCAGCATGCGGTCTGCACCAACCCGCAGCCCTGTCCGCGCGAGGCCGTGAAGACGCCCATCCCCGAAACCGAGAGCTGGCACTACAGCATCGGCCACTGGGTAGAGGACGACCCGCAGGTCGGCGACGGCGCCTTCAGCAGCCCCGGCGCCTTCGGCTTCTACCCGTGGATCAGCGCCGACAAGCGCTTCTACGGCATCGTCGCGCGCGAGCAGCGCCACGGCGTGATGAGCGGCGACCCCAGCGACAAGCCGGCGATCGCCTCGGTGGACTGCGGGCGCGGCATCCGCGCCGCCTGGATGGACGGCAGGCCGCGCCCCTGACGCTATGGTTTAACGCAGGCGATCCGTCTCCAGCGCGACGCGGTCGACGCTGCCGTCGCCGCTGCGGAACAGGCGCAGGCGGCGCATGCCGTCGGGGCTGACGAGCAGCTCGGCGCCCTCGGCACGCCAGGTTTCCATCGGGCTCTCGTCGACGCTGACGCCCAGGCGATGCACGCCGACATGGACCCTCAGCGTGCGACCGTCGTCCAGCACATATTCGCCCTGGGCGCTGCGCAGCATGAGGCGCTCGGCGCCGACGGGCACGGTGGGTTCCTGGGCACTCGCGGGCGCGGTGAGCGTCAGGCTTGCGAGCAGGGCGGCCGACAGGGTGAGGGGTCGCAGATAGGTCCAGGTCTTCATGGTGGGGTACTCCTTGGGTGCTCCGAGGCCGGTCGCCTCGGCAACTGCACTGGTGCAAACCCCATGCCAGCCCCGAACGCCGCCATCGCCCGGCCATCTGCCCCGTCGGCGGGCACAAAGGGCGCAAGCGTGCGCCGGGCTTGGGCGGCGCGCCTCTTCGTGGCGCTGTGGGCAGAGCGTCGCGCGGCATGGGCGGTTCGCCGTCAATTCTGGGTTTGCCCGCCCCCTGACCCGGGTGACTCGGGTCAAGGGATTCATGCAAGACTGATTTTTCGCCGACGTGTTGGCATGTTGTTCAGCCTTAGCCGACGCGCCGAACGAGTCATTCGTCCTCAGTGCCCGCCGGCTCAGCGCCGCGCAAGTGGACGTCAACTGTTCAATGCAGAGGTGGCCCATGTCCCATAGCAACCTGTTCAGGTTCATCGGAGGCGCTGCAATGCTGGCGGCCCTCCATTTCCCGGCCCATGCCTACTCCGGCGTGGCGGCGATAGAACCGCAGATCGTCGACGACTCGACGTTGAAGCCGCGCAGCGTCGCGGTCGGCGGCGCGACGGTGCTCCCGACGACGCGCACCATCCCGCACTGGTGGGGCTCGATGACCGACCCGACGAACGGTGCCAGCTATGGCTACAACATGGTGGGCGCGAACCCCTACAGCTGTGCCGGCCCGGATTGCACCGTGGTGATCCAGGTCGACATCGTCCCGCTCATCGTCAACATCGGCGGCCTTAGCTTCAGCGGCAGCGACGTGCTGGCGCCGACCCTCGCCTCGCCGGTCTTCCAGGGCAACGACTATGGCGCCACGCTGTTCGCAACCGCGGGTGCCGCCAACCATCCGCGCGGCCCCGGCGGCCTGCTGTCGCAGGGTGACGCCGGGCAGATGCTGCAGCTCCAGGACGCCACGATGCGGGCGCAATTCAATCAGGCCGGCCAGTCGAGCTATCACCTGATCCTGCTGCCCAACGTGCTGCCGGCGGTGACGATCAGCGTTCCCGCCAACCAGGGCACGCTGCGGCAGAGCGGGCGCGGCGTCGTCTTCGCCGATGTCGACATCGGCTGGTGGTCATCGCAGATCAACAACCTGCGCAACCAGGCCGACCCGACACACCTGGCGATGTTCCTGACCGACAACGTGATGCTCTACGACGGCAACAACCCATCCAACTGCTGCGTGATCGGCTACCACGGCACCAAGGCCACCGGCAACGGCGGCGGCAGCACGAACAGCAACGGCAATGCCGAAGTGCAGACCTTCGTCTGGGCCTCGTGGGTGCAGCCGGGCCTGTTCGCACGGCCGAACGGCGGGACCAGCTGGGCGCTGCAAGACATCCATGCCCTCAGCCATGAGATCGCCGAATGGGCCGACGACCCGTTCGTGAACAACGCCGTGCAACCCTGGCTGACACCGACGGCGCCGCAGTACGGCTGCACCACCCTGCTCGAGACCGGCGACCCGGTGGTGGGCATCGGCTTCGCCATGGGCGTCAACACCTATCAGCAGGGCTCGAACCCGAACGGAACGCAGAGCGCCGACGGCTATTACCACCCGGAGGACGAAGTCTTCCTGCCCTGGTTCCTGCGAACCGCGCCGAACACGGTCTCCGAACCGACGCAGTCGGCGAGCGCCAACATCGGCCGCTACACGCTGATGGGCGACCTGAACCCCTTCCCGGGTTTCCGCGCCCCGGCGACCGGCTGCCAGTAGGCCAGGCAGCGCAGCGACGCCCCCCCACGAACCAGGGAAAGGGACGGGGCTCACAGACGGAAGGCGCGGCAGTATGCTGGCCCGACCTGCCCAAACCTCGATGGTCGCCCCTGACCATGCCGGGGATGAGGAATGTCCGGCGCAGGGCGCGCGTCTTCCACCACTTCTGGAGGCCCCATGCTGAGAAAGACATTTCTGGTCACGAGCGTGATCGCCGGTTTCGTGGGCGTTGCCCACGGGGCCGCAACCGAAGCCCAGTACATCAGCCCCTACGACCCCAATGTCGAGGACCTGACGGCCCCCAACCAGCCGCCGATGAAGGGCATCCACTGGTCGCGCGAGATGAGCGGCGCGTTGCAGCACTACCAGCGCGACCTGAAGGCCGCGCGCCGCTCGCCGAACATGAGCTACCACGGCGGCGTCATCATGCAGACGGCCCAGATCCACCCGATCTTCTGGGGCACAAGCTGGCCCGGCTACAGCGGCGACAAGATCACCGGCATCGACTCGTTCTACGCGGGCTTCAGCGCCAGCAACTACAGCAAGACCAGCGACGAGTACACCGACACGAGCGGGCAGGTCGGTGCGGCGACGAGCTCGGCCCCCTCGCGCGTCGATGGGTCGGCAGCTTCCGGCGGCAACAACACCAGCACCATCCTCGCGGAGGTGTGCAAGGCGATCACCAACGGCCTGGTACCGCTGGAGACCTCGGGCAACGGCTACTACCCCGTCTACACCGACGTGCCGCGCGGCAGCGCCGGCTACTGCGCCTGGCACAGCTCCGGCACCTGCGGCGCGCAGCGCGTGGAGTTCGCGTTCTTCTTCAAGCTCGACGGCGATGCCGGCTGCGACCCGTCGGACACGACGACCGGGCATTCGCAGGGCCTGGCCGCGCTGGCCAACGTCAGCGCACACGAGCTGTCCGAGGCGCGCACCGACCCGGCCAGCCCGGGCGCCTGGTACGACGGTTCAGGCCAGGAGAACGGCGACAAGTGCGCCTGGACCTTCAATGTGCCGTCCGTCACCTTCAGCAACGGCAGCCAGTGGAAGCTGCAGGGTGAGTGGTCGAATGCCGCGTTCACGGCGGGGACCGGATACCCGAACTCGTCGGGCCAGAAGGGTTGCCTGGATGGCCATTGACGTATGGCACCCTTGATGATGCGGCGCGGCGTCCTGCTCGGGGCCTTGTGCTTGGCCGGCTTGGCGCCCGCGCTGGCGTTCTCCCAGCCGGGTGGCGGGCCGATGCGGGGCACGGCCACGCGCAGCGTCAGCCTCTACCTGGAGCGCGAGCGCGCACTCGCGGCGGCACTCGATCAGCGCAACCGCGCGGCGGTCGAGGCGCTGCTCGCCGATGGCTTCACCGCGCGCTCATCGGCCGGCCCGGATGTGCTCGAACGCGATGCCTGGCTGCTGAGCGCGCTCGGTGGCCGCAAGCGCGAGAGCCGGGTGCGCGACCTCAGCGTGACCGAGGACGGCGATGTCGCCGTCGTGAGCTTCCTGCTCGACATGGGGCAGGGACGCGGCGCAACGACGCAGTTCGTCGTCGACGTCTGGAAATCCTCGGCGGGCAGGCTGCTCACGCGCCATGTCGCGGCGGGCGCGCGCACGCCGCCGCCTCCTCCGCGCCCGAACGGGCGCGAATGAGACGGGTGGGCGGCGTTCGCGCCAGGGCTACTGGCTGAAGGCCACGCCGTTGAAGCTGGGCACGCCGATGGCACCCGTCGTAGCCGCCGGCCTGAGGTCGCCATAGGCGTCGATCGAAAACACGGCGATATGGCCGCCGTCCGCCGCGGTGTAGATGGCGGCCAGCCACTTGCCGTCCGCAGAGATCGTCAGGTCGGTCGGCGCCCCCGGCAGCGGCACCGACTTGTAGAAAGCTCCGCCCATGCCGTCGCTGAAGAAGATCGAGATCGCATGCGCCGGCGTGTTGCCCGAATACCAGAGGTTGCCCGGGCCCTTGACGAGCCAGCATGGTGCATTGCCGTTGGGGAAGGCCGGCGTCGGGCCGGCAATGGGGTAGACCATGCGGTCGCGGTCGACCAGGGCCAGGCTGTTGGGGCTGTGCGCGGGGTTGAAGCCCAGCACGTCGCCCCAGAAGGCCGCGCCCAGGGGCGTGTCGTTGGCGCCGGCCGGCAGCGCGACCATGCTGGCCGTGCCGCTCAGCCCGCCCTGCCGGGTCAGCGGCAGTTGGGTGACAGAGCCCGACTTCATCGTCACGGCCGCCCAGCTGCGCCCCGCCACGATCTGCGCCGACGAGGCATCGGGCAGCGCGACGGCCGAGCCGTCCAGCTTGCCCGACGGCCAGGCGTGGGCCTCGGCGCAGTTGGCGCCCACCGCATACAGGTGCTCGTGCTTCAGGGCCACCGAGACCGGGCCCGTGCAGCCGGGCGCCAGGCCGATGCTCTTGCCCACATAGACGAAATCCCCCTCGCGGATCAGCTGGGTCACGGAGTTCGAGCCGTGGTTGGCGACCGCGCCCAGGCCGTCGTGGAACTGCACCAGGCCGGCATTGCCGCCAGCGCCGCCGGCGCCGCCGGTCGCCAGCGAGGTCACATACGAAAGCGCGGGCGCGCCGCTCGTGTCGAGCCGGAACACGACGACGTTGTTGGCGGTCGCGTTGTTCGTGCTGGTCACCAGCAGGGTGGCGCGAACGGGGCCGTGCGTGGCATCGTCGTCGGCCGCGAAGACCGGACCGCTGGCCAGCGCCGCAAGCGTCGCGCCGACAAGGGTGGAAAGGAGAGATCGCTGCAGTTTCATGGAAGCTCCCGAGGAGTCGTGAATCAGGCCTGATGGGTGCGAGGCGCTTTCGTGGCCCGGGGCCGAAGTGCAGCGCTTGGTCCGCTGGAAGGCCAGGTTCTTACATCGCCGGACCGTTCCGGGTGCGCGGTCACCGGGTCGAGGGACAGGGTGTAAGGAGGAGGCATCCCGAGCGACTACCCAACCCGCCGTTCACACGGCGCTTGACCCTCACGTCACGTCAGGCTTCATCATCCGGCCCATTCCTGAACATGGGCCGGACATGGACTACACGGTGGGAGAGCTGGCCAAGCGCGCCGGCCTGACGGTGCGAACCCTGCACCACTACGAAGAACTCGGCCTGCTGCGCCCCTCGGGCCGCAGCGAGGCCGGCTACCGCCGCTACGGCGAGGCCGACGTGCTGCGCCTGCACCGCGTGCTGGCGCTGCGCGACGCCGGCCTGTCGCTGAAGGAGATAACGCCGATGCTCGACGGCGAGGCGCCGCAGCCGCTGGCCGCCGTGCTGCAGACCCAGATCGAGCAGATCGAGGCCCAGCTGCTGGCCCAGGAGACGCTGCTGCAGACGCTGCGCAATGCCGCCAAGCGGCTGGAGCTGCACGGCGACGGCGGCGATGCGCTGCAGGTGCTGCTCGACGCGATGGCGATCCGGCGCGTGCAGGAGCGCTGGTTCAGCCCGGACCAGATGCGCGCGCTGCGCCAGCGCTGGGAGGCCATGCCCGAGGCGGAACGCGACGCCGTCGAGCTGGAATGGCCGAAGCTGATCCAGGCCGCCCGCACCGCGATGGACGCCGGCCGCGACCCCGGCGCGCCCGAGGTCCAGGCCCTGGTGCGGCGCTGGCTGGTGCTGCAAAAGCGCTTCCTCGACATGGCCCCCGGCATGAAGGACACGATGCAGCGCATGTACGAAGCCGAGCCCGAACTGGCCCGTCAGTCCGGCGTGACACCGGAGCTGTTCGCCTACCTGCGCCTCTCGCGCGCGACGATGCCCCCTGAGGAAAAGGCATGACCACCACCGATACCGCGTCCGCCCCCGACCCGCGCCGCACGCTGCTGCGCAACACCAACTTCCGTTGGCTGCTCGGCGGCGGCCTGCTGTCCATGCTGGGCGACCAGTTCACGCTGCTGGCCCTGCCCTGGCTGGTGCTGACGCTGAGCAAGGACCCGCTGGTGCTGGGCACCGTGCTGGCCCTGGGCAGCCTGCCGCGCGCGCTCTTCATCCTCGTCGGCGGTGCGCTGGTGGACCGCCACTCGCCCAAGCGCATGCTGTGGCTCACCAAGTGGCTCAACGCGGCCCTGCTCGGCGCGCTGGCGGCCCTGACGGCGAGCGGCGACGTCACACTCCCGACCATCTATGCGCTGACGCTGGCCATCGGCCTGGCCACGGCCTTCAGCTACCCCGCCGGCAGTGCCATCCTGCCGCAGGCCGTGCCGCCCGCGCTGCTCCAGCCGGCCAACGGCCTGCTGATGGGCGCACGCCAGCTCGTGCTGCTGCTCGGGCCGGTGCTGGCCGGCCTACTGGTCACCACCGGCGGCGCCCCCGGCCTGGGCCGCGGCGGCCTGGCCTGGGCCTTCGGCTTCGACGCCTTCAGCTTCGCCGTGTCGGCCTGGACGCTGGCACGCGTGCAGACGACGGCGCGCGAGCCCAAGGCCGCCCAGCCCGTGCTCGCCGCCATCGCCGAGTCCATGCGCGCCTGCTGGCAGGACCGCGAGCTGCGCGCCCTCTTCCTCTACTTCGCGGCCATCGCCTTCTTCGTCGGCGGGCCCATCCAGGTCGCGCTGCCGGTGCTGGCCAGCGAGCGCCTGCCCGGCGGTGCCGCGGCGCTGGGCGTCATGCTCGCCGCCCACGGCCTGGGCGCGCTGGCCGGCATGGCGGTGTCCGGGCTGAGGCCGCACTGGCGGCTGTCCACGCTGGGCGGCACGGTGCTGCTGATCGACAGCATCGCCGGCGGCGTCTTCCTCGTCTTCGGCCATGTGCAGGCGGCCTGGCAGGGCGCGCTGCTGCTGCTGCCGCTGGGCGCGCTGGGCGGCTTCGTGCAGGTGGCCGTCTACAGCTGGCTGCAAAATCGCATCCCGCCCGCCATGCTGGGCCGCTCGATGGCGCTGTTCATGTTCATCGTCATGGGCCTGGCCCCGCTGGCTTCGGCCACGGCAGGCGCCGCGCTGCGCGTACTGGACGTGACGCAGCTGTTCACGGTCGCTGCCTGCTGCTTGCTGGTGGTGGTGGCGCTGGGCGCGCTGTTCACGCCGATCCGGCGCATCGCCTACTCGGGTGTCGCGGTGGCTTAGGGCAACGCTGAACGGCGCTCAAAAGGCGTGGTGCAAGCCGACCGAGACGCTGTACTTCGGCTCGAGCTGGTAGCCCGTCACGCGCTGGTAGAGGGGCAGCTGCACGACGCCATAGGCCTTCAGCTTCTCGGTGATGCTCCACGTCACGACGGGGCTCAAGTAGACCAGCGTGGCCCCGGAGTTCCCCGCGTCGGCGTTGGCCCCGGTCTCCCTGCGCTCGGTGCGCACATTGAGCTGCAGATGCGGCACCACGGGGCCGTCGGTCAGGTAGCGCACGCCGGCCGTCAGATTCGCTCCCACGCCGGGCTTGAAGGCGTCCTTGGACGTCAACGGAACCTGCAGCAGCGCCTGCGCGAAGTAGTCGAAGTTCTCGTTGATGGAGCCGAAGCGGTAGATGCCCAGCAGCAGGTCGGTCGACCCCGTTCCCGGCTGCAGGCCCCGGTCCAGGGGTTGGCCGGCCTGCGGGCCGTTGCTGAAGTTCACGTCGGTGCGCCCCGTCGGCAGCTTCAGGCCGAACTGCACGCCCCAGTCGCGTTCGGGCGAGAACCCCTGGTAGCGCCCGAGCACCCGCAGGTCGCCGATGCTCGACGAGTGCGAAGTCGAGATGTCGGTGTCGCCCGGAGCGATGGTCGAATGAGGGCGGTCGTAGTAGGGCAGCAGCACCGCCATGCCCCAGTCCGCGTTGAAGCCGTAGTCGGCGGCCAGCGTCGTGTTCCGGTTGGTGGTCCTTTGCTGGATTTCCTGGTCGGTCGGGAACGTGATGCCCGAGGTGTTGACGCGGCCGGTTCCGGTACGCATGTCGTTCTGGATGAAGGTGTCGAAGCGCAGGTCGAGGCTCAGGCCTTCCTCGGCCTTGAAGCCCTGGCTGGCCCAGTCCGAATTGAGGGTGCAGCCACAGCTGGAGCAGGCCCAGGACAGCGAAGGCAGGGCGAGGGCGAGCGGCGCCAGCATGGCGGCGACACGGTGAAGCTTCTTCATGGGGTTGTCTCGGTTCAGTTGGCCAGCCAATGGCCGTGCCCTGGAACCACCTCGGCCGCAGGAACCCACGCCAACGAGCGCAGGCGTGCGCGAGCGAAGCGGGCTTTCAGGCATGCAGCAACGCAGGCATGCCACCGCTCGTCCAGACGCTTTGGTTGCGGTCCACGATCAGCGCGTCCACCCCCGGACGCGCGGCCAGGCTGGACCTGGCCCACGCCGAGCCGGCCACCATCATGGCGGCGCCGATGCCGTTGATGTCGGGCAGGTCGCGCGACACCAGGGTGATGCCGTGAGGCCCGCGGGTGGGCCATCCGGTGCGCGGATCCAGGATGTGGTGGTAGTGCCTGCCATCGCGGTCGAAGCAGCGCTCGTAATCCCCGGAGGCGGCCACCCAGCCGTCGCTCAGGGCCACGCTGCCGAGCATGCGCGAGGGTGAGCGCGGATCGCGCAGCCCGATTCGCCAGGGCCGGCCGAGCAGGCCGCCCATCACGCGCACGTCGCCACCGCCGTTGAGCATGGCGTGCCGGACACCGTGCCGGCGCAGGGTCTGCAGGCCGGCTTCCAGGATCGGCAGCTTGGCGATGCCGCCCAGGTCCAGGCGCATGCCGCGACGGCGCAGGTAGGCCGTGCCCTGCCTTGAGTCGAGGATGAGGTCACGGTGGTCGACCAGGCGAGCCTCCGCCGTGAGTTCAGCGGCCGTCGGCAGGCGGAACTGCCCGGGCTCGAAGTTCCACTGCGAATATGCGCCCACCGTGATGTCGAAGGCGCCCTCGCTGAGTTGCGCGAGGTGCTGCGCCTGCTGCAGGACGGACATCAGGCCCGGGTCGACGGACAGGGGGCGCACGCCCGCCATCAGGTGCAGGGCGTTCACGCGGCTGGTCGGATTGAAGCGGCTCAGGCTGTCGCTGAGCTGTGCCATCGTGGCGAAGGCGGCGTCTGCGGCTGCGGCCAGCGCCCGGCGGTCCGACCCCTGCACGGTGATGTCGAGCCGGGTGCCCATCAGGTTGCGGCTGGCCTGGTGGACCGACGGGTCGGCCAGCGCAGGCTTCAGGTACAAGGCCGTGACCAGGAGCGGCAAGCTGGCCGCTAAGCGTCGGCGGTGCACATCCACGGGATACGTCCTGTTGTTGAGGGGAATCGGTGGCAAGGCGAAGGTCGCGGTCGACCGTTCAGCGGGACAGCGAGACCATGTAGTCGACGGCGGCGCGCACTTCCTCGTCCTTCAGGCCGGGGTTGCCGCCGCGGGCCGGCATGCTGCCCTTGCTGCCGTTGAAGCCCCCCAGCGCGTGCTTGTAGAGGACGTCGTTGCCCTGGGCGATGCGCGGGCCCCAATCGTCATGGTCACCCGGCTTGGGGGCGCCCGCCACACCGGCCGCATGGCACATCGAGCACACCTTGCCGAACACCGATTTGCCCAGGCCGTTCTCGTTGGCAGCCGGCGTTGGCGCGGCGCTGGCTGCGGGGGCCGTCTCGGCGACAGTGGCCGGAGCAGGCGCCGGGGTGGTCTCGGGAGCCGGCCCGCCGGTCTTGCTGCATGCGCCCAGCAGCGCGACGAGCACAAGGGAAGAGAGGGAAAGGGTCAGCTTGGACATGTCGTTGGGCTCCGGTTGATCGTTGCCGGGCATTTAAACATGCATTCCAAATGTATTTTATTGATGTCAATCAAAGTCGCCGCACCCGGAAATTCCGACGATGCAGCCCGCTGATCGCAAACCGCGCAACAAGCAAGCGCAACGCCCCGGTCATGGGGCAACACAACGTCCGAGGAATCGCAATGAGCAATGAAGCAAAAACCCCTGAGCTCGCCACGGGACTGGGTCGCCGCAAGTTCATGAACTCCGCTGCCCTGGCCGGTCTGGCGGCGGGCCTGGCGGCCTGCACGGACAAGTCCGGCGGCGGCACCGCCGCACCGGCGGCGGCGACGGGCGCCACCGCGCATGCCGCATCAGACGCCATCCACCTGAAGCCCGGTGAACTGGACAGCTATTACGGCCTGTGGAGCGGTGGCCATACCGGCGACGTCCGGGTGCTCGGCCTGCCCTCGGGCCGCGAGATTCATCGCATCCCCTGCTTCAACCCGGATGCGCTGGTGGGCTGGGGCATCACCAACGAATCCAAGAAGGTGATGGGCACCAAGCCGGATGGCAGCCTGCGCTACACCGTGGCGGATACCCACCACGTGCACGCGTCCTACAAGGACGGCAACTACGACGGCCGCTATGCCTGGGTCAACGACAAGATCAACAGCCGGCTCGCACGCATCCGGCTCGACTATTTCATCTGCGATCACATCACCGAACTGCCCAACGTCCAGGGCTTCCACGGCATCTTCCCGGACAAGCGCGACCCGGTGGATGAAAAGATCAACCACACGACCCGCGTGTTCTGCGGCGGCGAGTTCGCCACCCCCCTGCCCAATACGGTGGGCACGGAAGACGGCAGCAAGTACCGCTCGCTGTTCAGCTGCGTGGACGCCGAAACGATGGAAGTGCGCTGGCAGGCGCTGATCGACGGTAACTGCGACCTCGTCGCGACCTCGTACGACGGCAAGCTGGCCGCCACCAACCAGTACAACACCGAGATGGGCGTGCACTACGAGGACATGATGTCCGCCGAGCGCGACGCCTGCCTGTTCTTCAACGTGGCGCGCATCGAGGCCGCGGTGAAGGCCGGCAAGTTCAAGACCTATGGGGACTCCAAGGTGCCCGTGGTGGACGGCACGCACGAGGCCAACAAGGACCCGAAGACGGCACTCACGGCCTATGTGTCGGTGCCCAAGAACCCGCACGGCGTCAATGCGAGCCCCGACGGCAAGTACTTCATCTGCGCGGGCAAGCTGTCGCCGACGGCGACTGTCATCGAACTCAGCCGCATGCTCGACTACTTCGAGGGCAAGCTCGCCAAGACCGACGACGCCATCGTCGCCGAGGTCGAGCTGGGCCTGGGCCCCTTGCACACGGCCTTCGACGGCCGCGGCAACGCCTACACGACGCTGTTCCTTGACAGCCAGGTCGTCAAGTGGAATGTGGACGCCGCGATCAAGTTTCACGCCGGCGACAAGAGCGTCAAGTACGTGGTGGACCGCGTCGACGTGCAATACCAGCCCGGCCACCTGAACGCATCGCAGTCGGAGACCAAGGCCGCCGACGGCAAATACCTGGCGGTGGGCTGCAAGTTCTCCAAGGATCGCTTCCTGCCCGTCGGCCCGCTGCACCCCGAGAACGAGCAGCTGATCGACATCTCCGGCGACAAGATGCAGTTGCTGGCCGACCACCCGGTGCGCGGCGAGCCGCACGACTTCATCATCTTCAAGCGCGAGCTGCTGTCGCCCAAGCAGGTCTATGCGCTGGACGACTTCCCGCTCGCGGTGAAGGACCCCAAGGACTCCGGCGTCACCCGCAACGGCAAGAAGGTCGTGGTCAAGCTGACCTCGCAGGCCCCGGCCTTCAGCCTGCGCGAGTTCAAGCTGAAGAAGGGCGACGAAGTCACGCTGATCCTCACCAACCTCGACAAGGTCGAGGACCTGACCCACGGCGTGGCCATCCCCAAATACAACATCCAGTTCATCGTGAACCCGCTGGAGACGGCGTCGGTGAACTTCGTGGCCGACAAGCCTGGGGTGTTCTGGATGTACTGCACCAACTTCTGCCACGCGCTGCATCTGGAGATGCGTTCGCGAATGATTGTTGAAGCCTGAAATTAACCCCACCCCCTACCGGCTGCGCCGGCCCCCTCAAGGGGGCGCACCCGTGGATCAGGCTCCGCCTGGCCACCGGGTGCCGCCGGGTTCGGCTCGCTTCCTGCGTTCAGGGGCGGCGAACGGGGCAGCGAGTCAGTGAAATGTGTAGCTCCCATCAGTCGTGGAGCGGGTTACTGAGCAGTAAACGGAGCCGCCGGTCTCGAGCCCCGGCGGCTCCGGCAGGGAGAAGCATGCGAGCCATTCATCGACACTTCGCGGCCCTGGCGGCCGCGCTTTTTTTGACCCTTGCCGGGCTGGTCACTGCGTTGCCGGCGTGGGCGGGGTCTTACGAAGCCGCCTTGCCGGCCGAGCTGTCGACGGCCAAGGACATGTGCGCCCTCCTGCCTTGCCGGGACGTCTTCCCGGGCGCCCGCAGCTTTTCCGAGCGCGTCGGCAGCCCGCCCTATGTGGAGGCCTATGGCGAGGCCGTCGCGGGCAAGCGGCAGCTGCTGGGCTATGTGATGCTGTCCACCGACATCACCGACACGCCTGCCTATTCGGGCAAGCCGGTCGTGACGCTGATCGGGCTGGACCTGGCCGGGCGCTTCGTGGGACTGAAGGTGCTCAAGCACTCCGAACCCATCCTGCTGCTCGGCATTCCCGAGTCGGCCCTGCTCAATTTCAACCAGCAGTACGTCGGCAAGTCGGTCGCCGACAAGATCGAGGTGGGCCCCTCCCGGCCGGAAGAAGGCGTGGTGGGCGTCGATGCGATCTCGGGCGCCACGGTCACCGTGATTGCGCAGAACCAGGTGGTGACGATGTCCGGCGCGGCCGTCGCCCGCCAGGTCGGCATCCTGGCGCCCACCGTGCGCGATCCAGCGCATTTCGCCGTCACCGGGGCGCACTGGCGCTGGCCAGAACTGGTCAAGCAGGGTCTGGTTCAAGCGCTGACGGTTCGCCCCGAACAGGTCGGCCTTCCACGCGGTGGCGAGCCCTTCATCGAGCTCTGGTTCGGTGACCTGAACCAGCCCGACCTGGCACGCAGCATCCTGGGCGCCGCCGGCTTCGACAGCCTGCAGGCCCGCCTCAAGCCCGGCGAACACGCGATCTTCGTGATCCGCACCGCCGGGCAGGAATCGTTCAAGGGCTCCGGCTTCGTGCGCGGCGGCATCTTCGACCGCGTGCAGGTCACGCAGGGCGGCGACTCCTTCACCTTCCGGGACCTCGATGCGCTGAACCTCTACGGCATCCAGGCCGAAGGGGCTCCCAGCTATACCGAGGCCGCGATCTTCATCATCCGGTCCAAGGCCTTTTCACCCGCCTACCCCTGGAAGCTCGGCTTCCTGGGCAACCGCGTGGACCGCGCCACCGGCCAGCGCAGCTTCGCCAAGTTCGAGGCCAAGTACTGGCTGCCGGCGGCAGTGCTGCAGGGCGGCCGCCCGGAGGTGAAGGACGCCGACGAGCCCTGGGTGCGCGCCTGGCAGGGCCGACGCCTCGCCATCGCGCTGTTTGCCGGCCTGCTGGTCGCCGTGGGCGTGGTCTACGGCATGCGTGACGCGCTGACGCGCCGCAGCACGCACAAGAACAAATGGCCCGTCAACCTGTTCAAGTACTCGGCCTGGGCCTTGAGCATCGTGTTCGTGGGCTTCGGCGTGCTGGCCCAGCCCAGCGTGACCCAGGTGCTGACCTGGTTCCATGCACTGCTGTTCCAGTGGACCTGGTCCCTGTTCCTGAGCGACCCCTTCATCTTCCTGTTCTGGATCTTCATCATCGTCACGGTGTTCCTGTTCGGGCGCGGCCTCTTCTGCGGCTGGCTGTGCCCCTTCGGTTCCCTGTCGGAAGCGATCTACAAGGTCTCCGGCCGCATCGGCCTGAAGCGCTGGCAGGGCCGCCTGCCGCAAGCCTGGCATCACCGGCTCAAGTGGCTGAAATACGCGCTCTTCTTCAGCCTGCTGACGGTATCGATGTTCTCCATGGGCCTGGCCGAGAAGCTGGCCGAGGTCGAGCCGTTCAAGACCACCTTCCTGGTCGGCATCAGCCATCGCCCCTGGCCCTATGGCCTGTTCGTCGCGCTGCTGCTGGGCGTATCGATCTTCATCGAGCGGCCCTACTGCAAATATCTCTGCCCCCTGGGCGCTGCGCTGGCCATGCCCAGCACCTTCCGCTGGTTCGGGCTGCGCCGCAAGCCGGACTGCAACCAGTGCAAGGCCTGCGCGGTCGGCTGCGGTGCGCAGGCCATCGACGCGGACGGCCGCATCGACCATCGCGAATGCCTGCATTGCCTGGACTGCATGGTGCTGTACACGGACACCAAGGGTTGCCCGCCCCTGGCCAAGGAGCGCAAGCGCCGCGAGCGCGACGGCCTGGCGCTGACCCCGATCGGGCGCGACGGCTACTTCATTCCCATCCATCCCGTGCCCGCCTCCGCGCCGGTGCTGAATGGGCCGGACCCGCGCATGGCGACCGAGCCGGCGCAGCCGCCCCACAAGACGGATGTGCGCGGCCTGCGCTGGATCGTCATGGAGTTGCGCGACCACTTCTGGCCCTGGAGCACCGAGGGCTGGCATTCGCAGCGCGCACTCCAGGTGGCCGGCATCTCCCTGGCCCTGGCCGCCAGCGTGGCCTGGGTGCTGGCGGCGATGGGATGGCTCTCGCAGGGCGCCATCATCGCCTGGTGGTTCGGCTGGAGCGTCTACGAGGTGCTGATCCGCCTGTCCGGCCGCCGCTATGTGAAGGAAGGCCCCTGGTGGCGCGCCAACTACCGCCGCGCCACGAACATGGACATGCTCTGCTATGTCGGCTTCAAGAACCTGCTGGTGGGCGCGGTGCTGTTCCTGGGGTTGAAGGCCCTGGGCTGGCTGGGGTGAACGCCATGTGGCGCCGGTCCATCCTCCTCTGCCTGGCCCTGCTGGCCTGCGGCGTCGCCCAGGCCGCGACCCGGCGGGTCAAGCCGGGCGAGGCCTTGCAGGCGGCGATCGACCAGGCGGCGCCTGGCGATGTCATCGAGATCGAGCGCGGGCTCTATGCCGGTGGCCTGCGCATCGGCAAGCCGCTCACGCTGCGCGGATTGAACCGCCCCACGATCAGCGGCGGCCAGCAAGGGGACACCGTGCGCGTCGCCGCGACGGATGTGGTGCTCGACGGCCTGATCGTGCGCGACTCCGGGGATGACCTGAAGGCGCAGAACGCCGGCATCTACATCGAGCCGGGCTCGCATCGGGCGGTCGTGCAGCACTGCGATCTGGTCTACAACCTGTTCGGCCTGTGGATAGAGAAAGCCAACGACGTGCACGTCGAGCACAACCTGATCGTCGGCAAGCGCGACCACGCCTCCTCGCAGCGCGGCAACGGCGTGCAGCTCTACAACACGAACGGCGCCCGCATCGTCGGCAACAACATCAGCTTCGTGCGCGACGCCCTCTACGTGGACGTCTCCCACCACGCCGAATTCCGCGGCAATCGGCTGCACCACAGCCGCTACGGCACCCACTACATGAACTCCTACTACAACCTGTGGGAGGACAACGAGAGCTACTACAACCGCGGCGGCCTGGCCCTGATGGAGGTGCGCAACCAGGTGGTTCGCAACAACCGCACCTGGGGCAACTCGGACCACGGGATCATGCTGCGCACCATCCAGGATTCGGTGATCGAGAACAACGTGGTGGCCGGCAACGACCGCGGCTTCTTCATCTACGACGCGGAGTACATCACCCTCAAGGGCAACCTGGTGGTCGGCAACCGCGTGGGCGTGCACCTGTCCGCCGGCTCCACCCGCAACGTGGTGCAGGGCAACGACTTCATCTCGAACCGCGAGCAGGTCCGCTATGTCGGCGCGCGCGACGAGCGCTGGGGTGGTGCGCCCGGCCAGGGCAACCACTGGAGCAATTACCTGGGCTGGGATCGCGACGGCGACGGCGTCGGCGACCTGCCCTACGAGGCCAATGACATGGTGGATCAATTGATGTGGCGTTACCCCGCCACCGGCATCCTGATGGGCAGCCCGGCGGTGCAGGCGCTGCGCGTGGTGGGCCGCCAGTTCCCGGTGTTGCGCGTCCCCAGCGTGGTGGACGCCCACCCGCAGATGCAACCGTTCAACCCTTCGTGGAGGCAATGGAATGGCCGGCACTTCCAATGACAGCGGGGCCACCGCGGCCGTGGCCCTGAATGGCGTCAGCAAACGCTTCGGGCGCCTGTGCGCGGTCGATGGCATCGACCTGACGGTGCAGCGGGGCGAGCTCTTCGCCCTCATCGGCCACAACGGCGCCGGCAAGAGCACCTTGTTCAAGATGATGCTGGGCCTGCTGACGCCCAGCGCGGGCTCGATCCGCATCACCGGGCAAGCGGTCACGGGGCGCGCGTTTCGCGAAGTGCGCCGCCATATCGGCTACCTGCCCGAAAGCCTGGTGCTCTACGACAACCTGAGCGGCCTGGAGACCCTGCAGTTCTTCGCCCGCCTCAAGCAGGCCGATCTGCGCTCCTGCGCCGGCCTGCTGGAACGGATGGGCCTGGCGGCGGCGGCGAACCGCCCGGTGCGTGAATATTCCAAGGGCATGCGCCAGCGCCTGGGCTTCGCACAGGCGCTGCTGGGCGAGCCCCATGTGCTCTTCCTGGACGAGCCGACGAACGGGCTGGACCCGGCGGCGCGCCGCGACTTCTTCGCCCAGCTCGGTGAACTGCGCGCGCGCGGCGTCACGCTGATCATCACCTCGCACGTGCTGAGCGAGTTGCAGTCCCGCGTCGATCGACTCGCGATCATGGCCGAAGGCCGCCTGCAGGCGGTCGGCAGCGTGCAGGACCTGCGCGAGCAACTGGCCTTGCCGGTGATGATCGAGCTCCGGGCGGGCGCCGATATCGAGCCGGCACTGCGGACGCTGCTGGCACCCTTGGCCGGCGTGACGGTCGTTGGCGGTGCGAACGGTTGCACCATCCGCTGTCCGAGGCCGCTCAAGATGGAGGTCCTGGCCCTGCTGGCGCCGCTGGCGTCCAGGCTGGACGATCTCAGCCTGAACGAACCCTCGCTCGAAGACATGTTCTTCAGTACACGGCGGGAGTCGTCCCCTGCCGCCCTGGCTGTTGCGGCAGGACCTGCGCCCCTGGCGTTCTCGAGCGTGGAGGCCTGACATGATCCATTTGCAAATGATCGGCGCCCTGGCCGGCAAGGAGTTCCGCGACCGCCTGCGCAACCGCTGGGCGCTGGTGGCGGCCTTGCTGTTCACCGTGTTCTCGATGGCGATCGCCTACTTCGGCGGGGCGCAGCAGGGACAGGTGGGCCTGCGCTCGGTCGAGGTCACCGTGACCAGCCTGGTCAGCCTCGCCATCTATCTGGTGCCGCTGATGGCCTTGCTGCTGGGCTATGACGCCATCGTCGGCGAGCGCGAGCGTGGCTCCCTCGACCTGCTGCTTGCCCTGCCCATCACACGCCTGGAATTGCTGCTGGGCAAATACCTGGGCCTGGCGGCGGCCCTGCTGGCCGCCAGCTTCGCGGGCTTCTCTATCGTCGGGGTGCTCGTCTACCGTGCCTTTGCGTGGGCCGGGCTTTTCCATTACCTGGGCTTCATGCTGAGCTCGGCCCTGCTGGGCCTGGCCTTCCTGAGCCTGGCCATGCTCCTGTCCGTGGTGGCGCGCGAACGCGCGCGCGCCTCGGGCGTCGCGATGGTGCTGTGGTTCGGCTTCGTCCTCGTCTTCGACCTGCTGCTGCTCGGCCTGCTCGTCGCGAGCAGCGGCCAGCTCGGCGCCTGGTTGTCCGGCGACGTGCTGGGCTATGTGCTGCTACTCAATCCCACCGATGTGTTCCGTATCCTCAACATGTTCTCGATGGAGGACATGCGCGGCCTGTACGGACTGGCAAGCGTCGTGCCCGACGCCCTCATGCGCCCCGGCGTGCTGACTGCCGCCATGCTGGGCTGGATCGTCGCGCCGCTGCTGCTGGCCGCTTGGAAGTTCAGGAGTTCCTCGTCATGCTGACCCGTCGCCACTGGCTCACCTCCTTCGCCCTGATGCCCTTGCTGGCCGCATGCGGCGAAGCCGCGAAGCCGCAAATCGTCGCCCACGACCCCGACTCCGGCGCGCTGTGCGACCTCGACGGCATGCAGCTGTCCGACTACACCGGCCCCAAGGCTCAGCTCTATTTCGAAGGCGACACCCAGGCGCACTGGTGCTGCGACACCGTGGAGATGTTCGCCCTGCTGCTCAAGCCGGAACAGGTCCGACGCATCAGCGCCGCCTTCGTGCAGGACATGGCCCAGGCCGACTGGAACCAGCCGCGCGGCCATTGGATAGCCGCGAAGACGGGCTTCTACGTGGTGGGGAGCAGGCGCCAGGGATCGATGGGACCGACGATCGCCAGCTTCGGCACCTTGCGCGGGGCGCAGGACTTCGCCGCGCAATGGGGCGGCAGGGCGCTGGAATTTTCCGCCGTCACGCCCAGCATGGCCGATCTGAGCGGCGGCGCCCTGCACGACAGCCATATGTGAGGTGACCTGAGGTGACTTGAGGCGATGTGAGGCCCTAGCCGCCCGCCCCGACGAAGCTCACCCTGAGCTTGCCGTCGACCACCTTCACGTCGCGCACGGCCTGCCTGGCGAACGCCCCCTTGGCCGTGTTGGCGTCCAGCGTGTAGACGGGGTGGGACTGCATCGCCTGCCGGGCCAGCACGGCGCCATTGGCCTTCACGAGTTCGGCGTATTCGGCCGGGAAGCCGGCCAGCTCCAGCGTGCTGATCTGCAGGTCGTCCAGGAAGAGCTGGCCACCGTCCTGCACATAGCGCGGCCGGCCGGACAGGCCGATGCGCCCCGTCCTCTCGCGGGTGCCCAGCAGCAGCCTCACGTCCGCCGTGAGGCCGATGCGGTCCTCGCCCTCCCTGAGCACGACCACCGGGTTGGACAGGTCCAGGCAGGCGATGACGAGCTTGCAGTTGCGCACCGGAAACCGCGGCGCGATGCGCGCCTGCAATTCGGCCTGCTCGATGTCGAGATGGCCCGTGGCGATGCTGCCCAGATAGCCGCAGCCCGACAGGGCCACTGCGGCGAACAACGAGGCGGCGATGTGGGGCAGGCGGCGAATCATGAGGATCTTCTGCTTCCGGGCGGATTGCCCGTGGGAAGTATCGTCCTCGGCACGAGCCGCGGAGAAGCGCCGCCGCATCGGCGCGGCGGCGATTGATGCCGGGGTCGATCAGTAGTCGATCCCGAGCACCGCGTCCTGGTTCGGTTTCGTGATCCCCGGGTTGCCGCGGAAGTCGGTCCACACGGTCACCGCCATGCCGGCGGCGTCGACCGCCGTGCCGGTGTAGTCGCCGATGAAGGAGCCCGCGAACAGGATGTAGGGGTTGGACGACTGCGCCGACACGCGCGTCTGCGTGGCGAAGTTGTCGCTGGACGAGCGGACGGCCCAGTCCATGCACACGGGCGCGTCGCGCCGGGCCGGATCGGTCGGCAGCAGGACGCTGCCGGTGGCGGTGTCGATCTCGGCGATGCCGCAGCGGCGATCGGCTGCGGTCGGCAGCGGCGAATACTCGCGCGTGTAGAAGCCCACGACGATGCGGCCGGCGTTGGCGCCGACGGAGGGGTAGACCTTGTCGGCCGCGCCCGTGGTGAGCGTGCGCGGCGCCGACCAGGCCGTGCCATTGCCCGTGGTGACGAGCTTGACCTGGTTGGACGTCGTGCCCGCGAAGGCCGCCGCGCCGCTGCCGCAGTTGCCGGCGCCTTCGTTGTCGGCCCAGACGATCGCGACCGTGCCGTTGCTGGGGTCGATCGCCATGGACGGATAGCTGTTGATGCGGAACTGCATGAAGGACAGCGTCTGCCGGTCTTGCGCGCCGGGCCGCTGGATCGGGTAGCAGTCGGCGTCATCGAAGACCCGCGCCACTTCGGTGTTGGCGAAGATCGTGCCGCCGTCCACCGACCGGGCGACGACCAGCGCGGATTGCGCAAAGCCGCTGGCGGGCGAAGCCCCCTCGTAGGCCACGTAGAGCGTGCCGTCCGGCGCCATGCCGACCTGCGAGCCCTGGTTGTAGGGATGGGCCTCGTCGGACACCTCCTTGACCGCGGACCAGGACTTGCCGCCGGTCCTGGAGCTGGCCATCACGATGGGCGAGCGCAGATAGCCCGCGCCCTTGGGGCCCTGGTAGAAGCGCGTCCAGGTGACGTAGACCGTGCCGTCGTTGCCGACGCCTATCCACTCCTTGTCCTGGAAGAAGTTGCCCGCGGCGGCGACGCTGACCATCACCGGCGCGTCCCAATGCATGCCGCCGTCGGTCGACACGGCCACCGCCACGCCGGAGATCTGCCGCGGGTACTTGTCCATGTTGCAGACCAGCCCGGCGTAGTAGAGGCGCGCGCCGTCGCGGCTGAACGCCAGCACCGGGTCGCCGCAGACGTCGAGCAAGCCGAACAGGCCAGCGCCGCCCGTGTCACGCGTCCAGCCCGGCAGCACGACATTGGCCCAGGTCGTGCCGCGGTCCATCGAGACATAGGCCACATGCGCGTTGGCCCGGTATTCATTGGCCGAGGTCACCAGGTGGCGGCCGTTCGCCGGGTCGACGACGATGTTCTGCTCGTTCTGCGGGTTGAAGCAGGTCGAGCCGTCGGGGTAGGCGAAGAGGGTGTCGCCGACGATCGCGTCGTGCTCCTGGCCGGCCAGCGGCAGGTAGAGCCCGGCGGCATCGAACGGGGCGCGGCGGCAACGGGAAAACAGCACCTGGCTGCCCGCCAGAGGGTTGGTCCGCGCCGCCTCCTCGAACTGCAGCGGCGTGCGCAACTCGCTGCCTTCGCCGGCGCCCATATTGGGCGTGGTGGCCTTGAAGGGGTTGCCGCCTGCCGCGGCGGCTCCAGCGAAGACCCCGATTGCCAGCCACGCGGCTGCGCGCGGCATGACGGCCGAAATGCTTGTGCGGATGGACATCGTGATCGACCTTTCTGTCGGACCTCTCACTTCGCCAGCAGCAATGCGCCGGGCTGGCGCACCGATTCGCGCCAAGCGGCCCATGATGTTCCTGTCGATCCGCGCACCATACCCCTCAAGTGAGGCAGCCACCGGATGCCGAAGACCCGCCGGCGGGCCTTCGCCGCCGGCTCAGCGCCGGGTCTTGCGGCCGGCCAGGCCGGCCATCAGCAGCGCCGAGCCGGCCAGCGCAAGGCTGGCCGGCTCGGGCACGCCGTTGGCCGGCGGCGGCGTGGTCGACACGTTCTCCGTGTTGACGGTGAAGTCCAGCACCGCGCCGGTGGTGTTCAGGTCGTCGTAGAAGACCTGCAGGCTGTGGTTGCCGGCGCTCAGCGTCTGCGAGGTGCAGAGCACGGCGCCCGCGCCATGCACGCCGCCGTCGTTGCACACCACCAGGCCGTCGACGAAGACGAAGGCGTTGTCGTCCGAAGAGATCGTGAAGCTCACCGTTTCGGCGACGGGCGTCGACAGCGTGGCGGAGATGATGGCCGACAGGAAACCGTTGCTGCCGCCGTCGGCCCCGCCGGTGCCGTTCGGGTTGTACATATGGCTGTTGGAGAACGGCAGGCTGACCGTCGCCGAACCGGTCGGCGTGACGTGGCCGTTGAAGCCCGGGCTCCAGTAGGTCAGCTCGCCGGCGCCGTTGACGTCATGCGGCACGATCCCGCCATAGCCGGGCAGCAGCATGGGCAAGCCATCGGGGCCGAGGTTGTTCTGGACCTCCGCGAGCGGGCCGGAGCAGCACAGGTGGTTGGCATCCGGGTCGTTCGAATCGATCTTGAAATAGGAAATGTTCGCCGTCAGCGAGGCCTGCGCGGCCATCGGCAGCAGAGCGGCGAAAGCCAGAACCCAGCGCATCAGTATTTTCATGGCGGCCCCATCGAATCAGAAATGCCCCAGTCCAAGCATGATTCGCGCCAGACGCAAAAACTGATTGCCAATCAAGGACTTGGACAACAAGGCCGGGGCCGCGGCCGG
This sequence comes from Roseateles saccharophilus, assembly GCF_004342485.1. GTDB lineage: Bacteria > Pseudomonadota > Gammaproteobacteria > Burkholderiales > Burkholderiaceae_C > Pelomonas > Pelomonas saccharophila. The sequence continues at coordinate 164,391 of NZ_SMBU01000006.1, read as the reverse complement.
CCAAGTGTCAAGCCCGCCGACAGCCACCTTCCGTCAGCGCCCCGCCAGCAGCGTCGCCACCTCGGCCGCCGACCTCACGCCCAGCTTGGCGAACACGCGCGCGCGGTGCACCTCCACCGTGCGCACCGACACATTGAGCTCGTCCGCGATGACCTTGTTGAGCTTGCCGGCGGCCACGCGGGTCATGACCTCGCGCTCGCGTTCGGTCAGGCTGGCGAGCCGGGCGCTGCGCTCGGCGGCCTGGGCGCCTTCGGCCTGCATGGCCGCGTCCACGGCCAGGGCCTGCTCGATGCGGTCGGCCAGCGCGTTGTCGCTGTAGGGCTTCTCCAGGAAGTCGAAGGCGCCCTTCTTCAGCGCCTCGACGACCATGGGGATGTCGCCGTGGCCGGTCAGGAAGAGCACGGGGTTCTTCAGCCGGCGCGCCAGCAGCTCGTCGTGCAGCCGCGTGCCGCTCATGGGCTCCATGCGCACGTCGAGCAGGAAGACGCCCTTGGGTGGGCCTTCCATGTCCAGCGCGGCCAGCAGCGCCGGGCCGCCGTCGAAGGCGCGCACGACGAGGCCGCGCGAGCGCAGCAGGAAGGCGAGCGCGTCGCGCACGCCGGGGTCGTCGTCGACGAGGTGGACCACGCCCGCCCCGGTGTCAGCCATGGACGATCTCCTGGCTCAGAGGCAGGCTGAAGGAGAACAGCGCGCCGCCGCCCGGGGCCTCGCTGGCGTCGAGCACGCCCTGGTGGGCCTCGACGATGGAGCGGCAGATGGCCAGGCCCATGCCCATGCCGTCGGACTTGGTGGAATAGAACGGCGCGCAGAGCTGCTCGACGCGCCGCCCCGCGAGGCCGGGGCCGTTGTCCTGCACGTCGACGCGCACGAAGTCGCCGGCGACGCGGCTGCTGACGGCGATGTGCCGCCCGGCCGCGCGGGCCATCAGCGCGTCCGCCGCGTTGCGCACGAGGTTGATGACGACCTGCTCGATCAGCACCGCATCGGCCAGCACCGGCGGCGCCTGCGGCGACAGCGCGAGGTCGAGGCCGATCTCGCGGCGCTGCACCTCGCGGCGCAGCAGATCCACGGCCGCGCTGATGACCTCGTTGAGATCGCAGGGCTCGTGGCGGGGCTCGCGCCGGGTCAGGAACTCGCGGATGCGCGCGACGATGCGGCCGGCATGCTCGGCCTGCTGGCCCAGGCGCTTGAGCGCGCCGCAGACGAGTTCGTCCTGCACGCCCATCTTGGCCAGCGAGTTGGCGATGCCGGCGTTGTAGCTGGCTATTGCCGTGAGCGGCTGGTTGAGCTCGTGGGCCAGCGTGGAGGCGACCTCGCCGAGCATGGTCAGCCGCGCGTTGTGGGCCAGGGTCTCGACCTGGCGGCGCTCGCGCTCCTCCAGCCGGCGGCGCTCGGTGATGTCGATGATGCTGCCCATCCAGCCGATCTGCCGCCCGCCGGCATCCACCAGCGGCGACTCGAAGACCATCACGTCCACCAGCCGGCCCGAGCTGTGGCGCCAGTGCGCCTCGTAGCCCTCGCGCGGCGCCTGGCCGGCGAGGTTGCGGCGGTTGCGCTCGGCCACCTCGGCCAGCGCGTCGGGCGGCCAGTAGGGCATGGGCGGCAGCAGGCCGACGAGCTGCTCCGCCGGCAGGCCGACCATGTCGCAGAAGGTACGGTTGACGTAGAGCAGGCGGCCGTCGAAGTCGCGGGCGCGCAGCGCGACGAGGGCCGAGTCCTCCATCGCGCGGCGCCACGCGGCCTCGGTGCGGCCGGCCACCTCGGCGCGCTGCACCTGGCGCATCTGGCGGCGGATCAGCCAGCTCGCCACGGCGATCAGCGGCAGGAAGCCGGCCACCAGCACCCAGGACAGCGGGCGCGCGCCGTTGACGGCGGGGTCGCGCAGCGTCAGCTCCAGCGCGGCATCGGTCAGCGTGGCCTGCGTCAGCGGGCTGGCGCGCAACGGGCCGGTCAGCGCGACGCGGTAGCTGGGGCGCGGGCCCTGGGCGGCGCGCATCGGGGAATCGGTGGTGGAGGCGATGACCTGGTCGGCGCTGTCCACCAGCTGCACGTCGTACTTGCGCGCCAGCCACCAGGGCACGCCGCGCTTGAGCATCAGGGCCGGCGCGTAGCGCACGACGAGCACGCCGTCCGGCGCGACGCGGGCCGTCAGGTGCAGGGACAGGCCGTCGTCGGAGTGGGCTGCCTCGGCGTCCTCGGGCACCTCGGCCAGCACGCGGTTGCGCGCGTCCAGCCAGGTGACGGACTGCCACAGCCGGCGCAGGCCGGCATTGACCTCCGGGTGGGCCGCCAGCGTGGCGGTGCTGGGCTTCTGCCCGCCCAGCGCGGCGGCCAGCTGGCGCAGATGGGCCTGCTCCTCGTCGATGCGGTCGCGCAGCTGGGCCTCGGTGCTGAGGGCATCCGAGATCATGGTCTGGCGCTGCTGCTCCTGCTCGTCGGCCTCGTTGGCGCGCACCCAGGCCAGCACACCCAGCACGAAAACCAGGGATAACCCCAAGGGGGCCAGCCACAGGCTTCGGGGCAGGAACTCGCGCAGATTCATGCTTCGCAGTCTAGGGAGGCTGCGGGCCGTGCGAAATGTGGAACTCCACAACTACCCCCGCACGCGGCGGGTCGGAAGAATCCCGCCCATACCAACCATACGGAGACAAACATGGTCTTGCGTCGTCTCGTTCTCGCTTCTGCCGTGGCTGCGCTGTCGGCCTTCTCCTTCGCCGCCCAGGCCCAGGCTCCCATCGTCATCAAGTTCAGCCACGTCGTCGCGCCCGACACGCCCAAGGGCAAGGGCGCCCAGCGTTTCAAGGAGCTGGCCGAGCAGCGCACCAACGGCCGCGTGAAGGTCGAGCTCTATCCGAACAGCCAGCTCTACAAGGACAAGGAAGAGATGGAGGCGCTGCAACTGGGCTCGGTCCAGATGCTGGCCCCGTCGCTGGCCAAGTTCGGCCCGCTGGGCGTGAAGGAGTTCGAGGTCTTCGACCTGCCCTTCCTGTTCAAGGACACCGACGCCTTCCGCGCCGTCACCGAAGGCCAGCTCGGCGCCGACCTGTTCAAGAAGCTGGAGCCCAAGGGCATCAAGGGCCTGGCCTACTGGGACAACGGCTTCCACATCATGAGCGCCAACAAGCCGCTGCACAACGTGGCGGACTTCAAGGGCCTGAAGATGCGCATCCAGTCCAGCAAGGTGCTGGACGCGCAGATGCGCGCACTCGGCGCCATCCCGCAGGTGATGGCCTTCTCGGAGCTTTACCAGGCGCTGCAGAGCGGCGTCGTGGACGGCACCGAGGGCGTGCCCAGCAACTTCTACACGCAGAAGATCTTCGAGGTGCAGAAGCACATGACGATGTCCAACCACGGCCACCTGGCCTATGCGGTCATCGTCAACAAGAAGTTCTGGGACGGCCTGCCGGCCGACATCCGCACGACGCTGGAAGGCGCCGTGAAGGACGCCACCACCTACGCCAACGCCATCGCCAGCACCGAGAACGCCTCGGCGCTGCAGGGCATCAAGGCCAGCGGCAAGACCACCATCTACACGCCGACGCCGGCCGAGATCAACGAGTGGAAGAAGGCGCTGATGCCGGTCCACAAGGAGATGACGGCCCGCGTTGGCAAGGCCACGGTCGAAGCGGCCTACAAGGAAGCGGGCTTCGTCGCGCCGAAATAAGACCTTTCACAAGCCCACCCCCTACCGGCTTCGCCGTGCCAAGGCCGGCGGCCTTGGCCTTCGGCAGGCACAAAGAGTCCTCAGGACTCTTTGTGTCCAGCCTCAGTCCCCTCAAGGGGGGCACTCCCAGCCGACCGGCAAAGCCGGATCGGCGGGAGTCGCTGGGTAGCCCCAACGCTGGGCAAGGCCGCCGCAGGTCAGGAGAAAAACAATGCTGAACAAAGTGCTGGACCATCTGGAGGAATGGCTGATCGCCTTCCTGATGGGCGCGGCGACGATCGTGATCGCGATTGCCGTGCTGCATCGCTTCCTCGCCGGCGTGCCGATGCTGCAGGACTGGGTCATCCGCATCGACGTGAGCTGGGCCCAGGAGCTGTGCATCTACATGTTCGTCTGGATGGCCAAGTTCGGCGCCGCCTACGGCGTGCGGGCTGGCACCCACGTCGGCGTCGACGTGCTGGTGCGCAAGCTCAAGCCCGAGCATGCGCGCTACCTCATCGTCTTCAGCCTGCTGGCCGGCGCGCTGTTCACGGGCGTCGTCGGCACGATGGGCGCGCGCTTCGTCTGGGAGAACGGCGCCCACTACGGCATCTTCCACCTGCTGGGCATCGACGTCGGCGACCTCAGCGAGGGCCCCACGTCGCCTGACCTGGAACTGCCCACCTGGATCGCCTACTCCTGCGTGCCGCTGGGCTCCTACCTGATGTGCTTCCGCTTCCTGCAGGTCTGCTGGCACTTCCTGAAGACCGGCGAGGTGCCGCACGCGGACCACGGCCACGTCGAAGGCATCGAAGAAGAAGGCAAGGAGCAGGCCGCATGAACACGCTGATCATCTTCACGCTGCTGGTGGCCCTGATGCTCACCGGCATGCCGATCTCGATCTCGCTCGGCCTGACCGTGCTGACCTTCCTGTTCACGATGACGGATGTGCCGGTCGAGTCGGTCGCGCTCAAGCTGTTCACCGGCATCGAGAAGTTCGAGATCATGGCGGTGCCCTTCTTCATCCTGGCGGGCAACTTCCTGACGCATGGCGGGGTCGCGAGACGGATCATCCATTTCGCCACCTCGATGATCGGCCACTGGTACGGCGGCCTGGGCCTGGCCGGCGTGCTGGCCTGCGCGATGTTCGCGGCCATCTCGGGCTCGTCCGTCGCCACCGTCGTCGCGGTGGGCTCCATCATCCTGCCGGCGATGACCAAGCAGGGCTACCCGAAGGAGTTCGGCGCCGGCGTCATCACGACCTCGGGCGCACTGGGCATCCTGTTCCCGCCGTCGCTGAACCTCGTGATGTTCTCCATCGCGACGGCCGGCATGTCGGCCACCGGCCCGAACGGCGAACAGGTGGGCAATGCGTCGGTGGGCGAGCTCTTCATCGCCGGCGTCGTGCCGGGCGTGTGCCTGTCCATCCTGCTCGGCCTCACCACCTGGTGGCGCGCCAAGAAGAACGACTACCCGCGCATGCCCAAGGCCAGCTGGGCCGAGCGCTGGAAGGCCTTCCGCGAGAGCTTCTGGGGCCTGATGCTGATCGTCATCGTCATCGGCGGCATCTACAGCGGCAAGTTCACGCCCACCGAGGCGGCGGCCGTCGCGGCGGTCTACGGCTTCGTCATCTCGGTCTTCGTCTACAAGGACATGGGCATGAAGGACGTGCCCAAGGTGCTGCTCAAGGCCGCGGCCATGAGCTCCATGCTGCTCTACATCATCACGAATGCGGTGCTGTTCTCGTTCCTGATGGCCTCGGAGCAGATCCCGCAGAACATGGCGGCCTGGATGTCGGCCCAGGGCTTCGGCCTGATCGCCTTCATGCTGCTGGTCAACCTGATCCTGCTGGGCGCCGGCAACTTCATGGACCCGGCCGCCATCGTGCTGATCATGGCGCCCATCCTGTTCCCGGTCGCCGTCAAGCTCGGCGTCAACCCGGTGCACCTGGGCATCATGATGGCCGTCAACATGGAAGTGGGCCTGTGCCACCCGCCGGTGGGCCTGAACCTCTATGTGTCGTCGAGCATCACGAAGATGGGCATCACCGAACTGACCATCGCCGTCTGGCCCTGGCTGAAGACGATGCTGGTCTTCCTGCTCATCGTCACCTTCTGGCCGACGCTGTCGCTGTGGCTGCCGCATCTTCTTCTGAAGTAGGCGCGGCACGGTAGTTGCAACACGGGGGCATGGACATGCCCCCGTTTTCATTGGCCGGCCTGCGCGTGCTGCTGGCCGATGCCGGCCAGCGCCGCAGCCCCGTCATCCGGCTGGAGCTGATCCGCCTGCGCTGCCAGCTCGTCGACGTGATCGACCTCGTCACCGACCCCGACGCGCTCGGCAGCGTGCTCGTGCGCCAGGCGCCCGAGCTGCTGCTGATCGACTGCGAGCAACCCACGCCCGAGCTGCTGGAGCAGCTCGGCCAGGCCCAGGCCCAGTTGCCCCGCCCGGTGCTGCTGGTGGCCGAGCAGATGACGCCCGCGCAGATGCGCGCCGCGCTGGCCGCCGGCGTCAGCGCGCTGCAGCTGGCCGGCCTGCCGCCGCAGCGCCTGGGCGCGCTGCTGCAGCTGGCGCTGGCCCGATTCGAGCACGACCAGGCCCTGCAGCGCGAGCTGCGCCTGGCCCAGACCCAGCTCGCCGAACGCAAGCTCGTCGAACGCGCCCGCGGCATCCTGATGCGCGAGCAGGGCCTCGACGAGGAGGCCGCCTTCCAGCGCCTGCGCCAGCTCGCAATGGATGGCGGCCAGACCCTCGCCGCCGTGGCCGCGCGCCTGATCGACGCCGACCAGCTGCTGCGCCCGCGCTGAGAACCGCGCAAGGCCCGAACTGGGGCATCCCGCACCAACAAGCACGCACCGCGCCGGCGCAGGCCGCCCGGTGCGGCGCAGCCCTGCGCCGGGCGCGTGCGGCGCGAGCCCGCGGCGGCCTCTTCAAACCTGGCACGCAATCTGCTGAAACGGGATGAGGCCTGCAATGGCGCAGGCCTCTTGGGCCGGCCGGCTGATGAATCGGCCGGCGCTTCAGGACAACGGCGTCCGACCTCCCCTTTTCCCGCGCGGCCCCGGCCGCCGCGGTGAAGCCCGGTCGCGCCGTCGTTTCGCTTGCATTTCCCAGGAGCCCGTGATGACCGTCCGCGACCTCTCGCCCACCACGCCCGACCCGGCCCGCCGCCGCCTGCTGGCCGCCGCGGCGGCCCTGCCCGTCACCGGCCTTGCCGGCGGCGCCTGGGCCCAGGGCTCGGACAAGCCCGAGAAGGAGGAGGTGCGCATCGGCTTCATCCCGCTGACCGACTGCGCCTCGGTCGTGATGGCCGCGGTGCTGGGCTTCGACAGGAAGTACGGCGTGCGCATCGTGCCCAGCAAGGAGGCCTCCTGGGCCGGCGTGCGCGACAAGCTCGTCAACGGCGAGCTCGACATGGCCCATGTGCTCTACGGCCTGGTCTACGGCGTGCACCTGGGCACGGCCGGCCCGAAAAAGGACATGGCCGTGCTGATGGCGCTGAACCACAACGGCCAGGCCATCACGCTGTCCAAGGCGCTGGCCGACAAGGGCGCGGTGGACGGCCCCTCGCTGGCCAAGCTGATGGCCGCCAACCCGCGCGAGTACACCTTCGCGGGCACCTTCCCGACCGGTACGCATGCGATGTGGATGCACTACTGGCTGGCGGCGGCGGGCGTCAACCCGCTGTCCGGCGCCAAGCTCATCACCGTGCCGCCGCCGCAGATGGTGGCCAATATGCGCGTGGGCAATATGGACGGCTTCTGCGTCGGCGAGCCCTGGAACCACCGCGCCATCATGGACGGCATCGGCATCACGGCCAACACGACGCAGGACATCTGGAAGGACCACCCCGAGAAGGTGCTGGGCACGACGGCCGAGTTCGTCCGGAAGTACCCCAACACCACGCGCGCCGTGATGATGGCCGTGCTGGAGGCCAGCCGCTGGATCGACGCCAGCCTGTCCAACAAGCTCAAGATGGCCGAGACCGTCGCACAGAAGGCCTATATCAACACCAGCGTCGACGCGATCAACCAGCGCATCCTGGGCCGCTACCAGAACGGCCTGGGCCGGACCTGGGACGACCCCGACCACATGAAGTTCTTCAACGATGGTGCGGTCAACTACCCCTACCTGTCCGACGGCATGTGGTTCCTGACCCAGCACAAGCGCTGGGGCCTGCTCAAGTCCCACCCCGACTACCTCGCGGTGGCCCGGCAGGTCAACCAGACGGCGCTCTACAAGCAGGTCGCTGGCGCGATGGGCATCAGCGTGCCCAGGAGCGACTTCCGCACAGCCAAGTTCATCGACGGCCTTGTCTGGGATGGCAAGGATCCGGCGAAGTACGCCGACAGCTTCAAGATCAAGGCCTGACCATGGTGTCCGCAGTCTTCCATTCGCCCGCCGACGGCGCCGCCGCCGCAGCCAACCCGACGCCGGCCCCGGCCGGACGCCCCGCAGCGGCCATGGCGCCGCCCCGGGTCAGGCCTGCCCGAGCCAGGCGCCCCATCGACTGGCGCGCCGTCGCACTGCGCGTGCTGCCGCCGGTGCTCGGCCTGGCGCTGCTCATCGGCATCTGGGCGCTGGCCACGCTGAAGGGCGGCAGCTTCCCGACCCCGGCGGCCACCTGGGATGCCGCCGTGCAGCTCTTCTCCGACCCCTTCTACCGCAACGGCCCCAACGATCAGGGCATAGGCTGGAACATCCTGAACTCGCTGAGTCGCGTGGCCATGGGCTTCGGCCTCGCGGCGCTGGTGGGCATCCCGCTGGGCTTCGTCGTCGGGCGCTTCGAGTTCGCCAGCCGCATGGTGTCGCCGCTGGTCGCGCTGCTCAAGCCGGTGTCGCCGCTGGCCTGGCTGCCCATCGGCCTGCTGGCCTTCAAGAGCGCCAACCCGGCCGCGATCTGGACCATCTTCATCTGCTCGATCTGGCCCATGGTGGTCAACACCGCGGTCGGCGTGCAGCGCGTACCCGAGGACTATCTCAACGTCGCCCGCGTGCTCAAGCTCAGTGAGTGGCGCGTCATCACCCGCATCCTGCTGCCCGCCGTGCTGCCCTATGTGCTGACCGGCGTGCGCCTGTCGGTCGGCACGGCCTGGCTGGTCATCGTCGCGGCCGAGATGCTGACCGGCGGCGTCGGCATCGGCTTCTGGGTCTGGGACGAGTGGAACAACCTCAACGTCGCCCACATCATCATCGCGATCTTCGTCATCGGCATCGTCGGGCTGCTGCTCGAATGGGCGTTGATGGCCCTCGCCAAGCATTTCACTTTCGACGGGGACTGAAGCCATGACCAAACCCTTCATCGAGGTCCAGAACGCCGAGATGGTGTTCAACACCCGCAAGGGGCGCTTCCACGCGCTGCAGGGCATCAACCTCGACGTGCAGCGCGGCGAGTTCATCTCGCTGATCGGCCACTCGGGCTGCGGCAAGTCCACGCTGCTCAACCTGATCGCCGGCCTGCTGCAGCCCAGCGAGGGCGCGCTGATCTGCGACGGCCGCGAGATTGCCGCGCCCGGGCCGGAGCGCGCCGTCGTGTTCCAGAACCACTCCCTGCTACCCTGGCTGACCTGCCTGGAGAACGTGCTGCTGGCCGTGGAGTCCGTCTTCGGCGGCAAGGAGCCCGGCGCGCGCCTGCACCTGCGCGCCCGCGCCGCGCTGGAGCTGGTGGGCATGAGCCACGCAAGCACCAAGCGCCCGCACGAGATCTCGGGCGGCATGAAGCAGCGCGTCGGCATCGCCCGCGCGCTGGCCATGGAGCCCAAGGTGCTGCTGATGGACGAGCCCTTCGGCGCGCTGGACGCGCTGACGCGGGCACGGCTGCAGGACGAGCTGCTGAAGATCGTCGCGCGCACGCACAGCACCGTGGTCATGGTCACGCACGACGTGGACGAGGCGGTGCTGCTCTCGGACCGCATCGTCATGATGACCAACGGGCCGGCGGCCACCATCGGCGAGATCCTGGAGGTGGGCATCCCGCGACCGCGCGTGCGCGTGGAGCTGGCCGAGGACCCGCGCTATGCGGCGGCGCGCAAGCAAGTCATAGCCTTCCTCTACACCCGCCACGCTCACGTCGAAAAAGCCGCCTGACCGACCATGCCGAAATAGCGCTCGAAGGACGCATCCACCGCGGCACGGCCGCGGCCGATGATGTTCAGGCCCCAGGTGAAGCCGTAGACGTCGTCGAAATGCACGCCGCGCAGCCGCGCCTGCGTCTCCCGCACCAGCACCGGCCGCGCTGGCACGTGGTTGGGCACGCTGTACATGAAGCTCACATGGCGCCTGTCCTGCGTCACGTGTAGCGAGTCGCCCGCCAGCAGCAGCGCCCGGCCCCCGCCCTGCCAGTGCAGCACGGTGCTGCCGGGGAAGTGGCCCGGGCAGCGCAGCAGCGTCGCGCCGCGGCCCAGGTCCAGCGTGTCGCCGCGCCAGAACTCCAGCCAGCGCGAGCTGCGGCTGACCCATTGGCGGTCGTTCTCGTGCACGAAGATGGGCACGCCGCTCAGGGCTTCGCTCCAGCGCACCATGGCCGCGTAGAAATGCGGGTGGGAGATGCAGATGCGCTCGACGCCGCCGCGCCGCTTCAGCTCCGCCACCGCCTCGGGCGTGACCAGGGCCGTGCTCTCCCACAGCACACCGGCCTCGGGCAGGTGCAGCGCGCGCTGCGGGATCGCGAAATTGGGCGAGATGCCGACGCCGAACAGGCCCTGGTCCATCTCCAACCGGTTGCGGTGGGTGGCGGCCAGTTCCTCATGCGTCGTCCAGGCCTGGCCCTGCCAGCCGACGTACTGGCGCTCGTCGGTGCAGATGGGGCAGAGCATCGGCGCGCGCGGGCTGTCTTCGTGCTCGCTGCCGCAGGTGCGGCACATGAAATGGGGCATGGGGCTCTCTCGTGAATCGAGCCGCCAGCGTAGGCAGGCGGCCACCGTCGTCACAGAGCCAAGTTCGGTAATTCAGAGGGTGCCAAGCGCTTCGGCCAGGCGCCGCACGGCCTCGGGGATGCGCGCCGCGCTGATCGCGCCATAGCCGAACACCAGGCCGTCCACGCCGCCGGCCGCCAGGCGGTAACGGCTCAGCGGCTCGACACCCACGCCGGCCTGCCAGGCCCGCCGCGCCAGCTCGGTGCAGTCGCCGGCCAGGGCCGCGGACAGGTGCAGGCCGGCGATGGCGGGGTAGATGTCGGCGCGCGCGCCGAGATGGCGCACCAGCATCTGCTCCAGCACGCCGCGCCGTTCGGCGTATTCGGCGCGCATGCGCCGCACATGGCGCAGCAGATGGCCCTCGCCGATGAAGTCCGCCACAGCCCGCTGCATCAGCGCCGGCGCGCCGATGTCGGCCACCTGCCTGGCCGCGACGAGGGCCTCGCGCGCCCAGGCCGGCGCGACGATGAAGCCGATGCGCAGCACCGGCAACATGCTCTTGGACAGGGTGCCGACGTAGAACACGCGGCCGTCGCGGTCCAGTGTCTTGAGCGCGTCCAGCGGCCGCGGCGTGAAGCGGAACTCGCCGTCGTAGTCGTCCTCGACGATGACGGCCTGCTCACGCGCCGCCCAGTTCAGCAGCTCGCGCCGCCGTGCCAGCGACAGGGCCACGCCGAGCGGGAACTGGTGCGAGGGCGTCACGCAGACGATGCGCGCACCGGCCGGCAGCGCGTCGACGACCAGGCCCTCGCGGTCCACCGGCACCGGCGCCAGCCGCGCCCCGGCCGCCATCAGCGCGGCGCGCAGCGGCGGATAGCCCGGGTCCTCGACGGCGGCCGTCGTGCGGCCCGGCGTGACGAGCACGCGCGCAATCAGGTCGAAGGCCTGCTGCGCGCCGGCCGTGATGATGACGTCGTCCGCCGTGCAGGCCACGGCCCGCGACGACGACACATGGCCGGCGATGGCCTCGCGCAGCGCCGGCAGGCCCTGCGGGCGCGAGTAGCGCGCCGGCTCGCGCGCGACGGCCTGCAACGCGCGCGTCTGCAGGCGGCGCAGCACCTCGAAGGGGAAGCCCGCGATGTCGGGCACACCGGTCATGAAGCGATAGGCCGGCGCCGGGCTGTGGGCGCCGGGCGCCGGCAGCGCCGACAGCTCGCCGCGCAGCCAGGGGCTGTCGGCCCAGGGGGCGACGCTGGCGCGGTCCGATACCTGCACCACGGCCCGCGGCAGCTCCGCGACGAAGCTGCCCGCGCCGCCGCGCGACTCCAGCCAGCCCTCGGACGCCAGCAGCTCGTAGGCCGCCACGGCCGTGTTGCGCGACACGCCCACGCTGGCCGCGAGCTCGCGCGACGAAGGCAGGCGCAGGCCCGGCGCGAGCCGGCCGCTGGCGATGGCCTCGCGCAGCGCCGCGTGCAGGCTGGCCAGGCGCGAGCCACGCGCGGCGATGTGCAGATCGAGTTCGAGACTTGAGGCCATATTCCCGGTGCGGTCGGGCGCGACTCTAAACGCCCGATCGACCGGATTCCGGCCCCAGCGCCAGCGTATCGGCCCAGATGTTCTCGGCCCAGGCATGGGCCAGCCCGGCCTCGGCCACGTTGGCGGCCGGCGACAGCCCTCCGGCGCCGGGCACCGGCTTCATCGTCTTCTCGGCGGCGTCGTACTGATGGACCGAGGCGATATGCATGGCCTCGGTCGGCGTGACGAAGCTGTAGCAGGTGTTCATCATCAGCGGCGCCGGGTTCACGGCCTCGCCCTTGAGCAGCGCCAGCACGGCCGCCGCGGCCAGCTTGGCCTGCTGATTGGCGAGGTGGCCGGACTTCGGCGTGCCGGGCGCCGACAGGATGGCGTCGCCGACGACGTGCACGCCCGGCACACCTTCAGCCTGCATCGTCAGCCAGTCGATGCCGACCCAGCGGCGGTTCACGTTGGCGAAGGCGGCCGCCAGCTCGCCGGCCCGCTGCGGCGGGATCAGGTTGAGCACGTCGGCGCGCACGTCCTCGAACTCGAAGCGCGCGACGCCGTCGGCCGTCACCTCCTTGAGCTCGGCATTCGGCCGGTACTCCAGCACGCCGGCGTGATGCTGGGCGAAGGCGCGCTCGAACAGCGCGCGCTTGCTCTGGATCTCGGGGTTGGCATCCAGCACCAGCAGCTTGGCGCGCGGCTTGGCGGCACGCAGATAGGCCGCGATCAGGCAGGCGCGCTCGTAGGGCCCGGGCGGGCAGCGGTAGGGCGCGCGCGGGATGCTCATCAGCACGACGCCGGCGTCGGGCAGGGCCTGCAGCTGCCGGCGCAGCAGCAGGGTCTGCAGGCCGGCCTTCCAGGCGTGCACGGCACGGCCGCTGTCCAGCGCCGCGGCGAGGCCGGGCACCTCGTCGAGCATGAAGCCGATGCCGGGCGCGAGCACGAGGCGGTCCCAGCCGAGGCGGCGGCCATCGGCCAGCGCGGCGGTCTTGCGCGCCGGGTCGATGCCGACGACCTCGGCCGCCACGCGCTTCACGCCCTGGGCCTCCAGGCCCGCATAGCCGTGGCTGATACTGAAGGCGTCGCGCACGCCGCCGATGACGAGGTTGGACATCGGGCAGGAGATGAAGCCCTCGTTGCGCTCCACCAGCGTCACGTCGACGGCCGCGCCGCCCCAGAGCTTCAGGTAGCGCGCCGCCGTGGCGCCGCCGAAGCCACCGCCCACGACGACGACGCGGCCGAGGACCGCCCCGGGCGGCGTGCCCGCGCAGCCCGCCAGCGCCAGGCCGCCGGCCGCCAGCAGTTCGCGCCGCGCGATCATGGCCGGGCCGGCGCCGCCGGCAATGCCGCGAAATAGGCCGCCACCAGGCGCAGCTGCGCCTCGGTATAGCCCTTGACGATCTGCGGCATCACGGTGCCGGCCTTGCGGCCGCTGCGGTAGTCGGCCAGCGAGGCCAGCATCACCTCGGCCTTCATGCCGGCCAGCGGCGCCATCGCCGGGCCGCGCGAACGGCCGTCGATGCCATGGCAGCTCGCACAGCCGGCCGCCAGGCTGCGCGCCGCGTTCGGGTCCTGCGCCAGCGCCGGGGCAGCCAACAGCAGCAACAAGAGTCCACACCTCATCGACACGCCCTCCGCGACAAGCTCAAGCATGCACCGCGCGTTAGCCGCGGTCCATCCAGCGGCTTCCGCAGATCCGGCTTTGCCGGGCTGCTGGAAGCGCCCCCTTGAGGGGTCCGCGAAGCGGGTACGGGGTGGGCTACAGCTTGTGCGAGCGATCTCCGCGTTCAAAACCCAGCGCGTCGAAGGGCGCATTCAGCGGCGCGAAGCCGATCACCTTGAACAGCTCGCCCATCTCGTGCTCGGCCAGCAGGCGGTGGGCCATCGCGCGCTCGCCCAGCGTGGCGCCGGCCAGCAGATCGGCAATGCCGCAGTTGAGCAGGAAATTGGCCTGGCTGGTATAGCCCAGCACGACGAGGCCGGCGTCCTGCCCGGCCAGCGCGATGCCGGTGAAGTTGACGTGGGCCGTGATGTCCTTGTCGCCCACGGCGTGCAGCGGATCGGGGTCGGCCATATGGCCCTGGTGGCACATCAGCGTGCCGCCGTGGCGCTGCGGGTGGTAGTACTCGGCCTCGGGGAAGCCGTAGTCGATGAAGAAGGCCGCGCCGCACTTCAGCCGCCGGGCCAGCGTGCGCACGAAGGCCTCGGCCTGGGGGTGGATCTCGGTGACGGTGCCGGGCACGAAGCCGCCGTATCCGGGGTCCTGCAGCGGCGGGCGCAGCATGCTGTCGCGGTCCTCGAAGGCGAAGCCTTCGCCCGCCGACACGACGCCGCGCTCGCGCCAGGCCTGGCCGTCGAAGGCGATGAGCTGCACCGGCATCGCGTCCAGCACCTCGTTGCCGACGACGACGGCCTCGATCTCGTCGGGCAGCTCGTCCAGCCACTCGACGCGGTCGCGCCAGTGCACGAGGCGCTCGCGCTGGCGTTCGCGCAGCTCGGCCGACAGCTCGACGATGCGGTAGCGGGTCAGCCCGGCGCCGAGGGCGTCCAGCTCGGCGATGAGGTGGACGGCGAGCGCGCCCGAGCCGGCGCCGAACTCCATCACCTCGCGGCAGCCACTGGCATCCATGGCCTGGGCGAGCTGGCGGGCCAGCGCACGGCCGAACAGCGGCGACATCTCGGGCGCGGTGACGAAGTCCGAGCCCTCGCCGGGCATCTGGCCGAACTTGCGCCGGCCGCCGGCGTAATAGCCCAGGCCGGGCGCGTACAGCGCCGTGGCCATGAAGCGGTCGAAGGGCAGCCAGCCCCCGGCCGCGGCGATCTCGGCATGCAGCTTGTCGACGAGGTTCATCGGGCCTTCACCCAGGCTTCGAAATCGGGCGCAGACATCGGCGCGCCCACCAGTTCGCCCTGGAACTGCTGGCAGCCCCAGCCGGCCAGCAGCTGCCATTGCGCGGCGCTGCGCACGCCCTCGGCCGTGACGGTCAGGCCCAGGCCCACGGCCATCTGCACGATGGCGCGGGTGATGGCCTGGGCGCCCACATCGTCGGGCAGGCGGGCGACGAAGCTCTGGTCGATCTTGAGCTTGTCCAGCGGCAGCTCGGTCAGATGGGCGAGCGAGGTGTAGCCGGTGCCGAAGTCGTCGACCGAGACGGTCAGGCCCAGCGCGCGCAGCTGCGCCAGCGTGGCCGGCGCGTGCTCGATGTGGTCCATCAGCATGCGCTCGGTCAGCTCCAGCTCCAGCCACTGGCCCTGGGCGCCGGAGTCGTCCAGCACGCGCCTGACCGTGTCGGCAAAGCCATCGAGGTGGAACTGCATGCGCGACAGGTTGACGGCGATGCGCATCGGCCCGTGGCCATGGGTCAGCTTCTGCTCGCGCCAGCGCCGCGCCGTCGCGGCGGCCTCGCGCAGCACCCATTCGCCCAGGGCGAGCATCAGCCGGTGGCGCTCGGCGACGAAGATGAAGGCGTCCGGCCCGAGCAGGCCGCGCTGCGGGTGGCGCCAGCGCAGCAGGGCCTCGGCGCCCGAGAGCTGGCCCGTCGTCGCCTCGACCTGGGGCTGGAAGAAGAGCTCAAACTCGTTGCGCGTCAGCCCCTGGGCCAGTTCGGCCTCCAGCACCAGGTCGGCATAGGCCGTCTCGGCCAGCACCGACTCGAAGAACTGGTAGGTCGCGCGTCCACGCGCCTTGGCGCGGTACATGGCCGTGTCGGCATGCTGGATCAGCTCGTCGGCCTGGCGGCCGTCGTCCGGGTAGACGGCCACGCCGATGGAGGGCGTGACCGACAGCGCGCGGCCGTCGGCCTTGACCGGCACCTCGACGACGGACAGCAGCGCGTCCAGCACCACCTTGATGTCGGCGCGGCTGTTCAGGTCGGTCAGCAGTACGACGAACTCGTCGCCGCCGAAGCGGCCCACCAGGTCGCTTGCGCGCAGCGCGCTGACGAGGCGCTCGGACACCGTCGTCAGCACCTGGTCGCCCTCGAGGTGGCCCAGCGAATCGTTGACGCGCTTGAAGTTGTCCAGGTCGATGAAGAGCAGGGCCAGCGTCTCGCCCTTACGCTCGGCGTGGCGCATCAGCAGCGCCATGCGGTCCATGAAGGCGGCGCGATTGAGCAGGCCGGTCAGCGCGTCGTGGTGGGCCAGATGCTGGATGCGGGCCTCGCTGGCCAGGCGGTCGCGGATGTCGCGCACGACGGCCATGCGCAGCCGCTCGCCGTCGCGCTCCATCGTGCGCATGATGAGCTCGACCGGCACGCGCGAGCCGTCGCGGTGACGGATGACCGTCTCGTAGCGCAGCTCCTGGCCCTGGCGCATGACCTCGCGCACCTTGGGCAGCTCGTCCTCGGCGACATAGGCCAGCACATGCTGGCCGATCAGCTCGGCCGCCGACCAGCCCGTCATCGCGCACAACGGCTGGTTCACGTCGGTCATGATGCCGTCGCGGTGGAAGAGGATGCCTTCCACGGAGGCCTGCATGAACTTGTCCAGCCGCCCCTCGGACTCGCGCAGCCGACGCTCCGCGAGGCGGTGGCGGGTGATGTCGTAGACCAGCACCCAGCTGCCCAGCAGCACGCCCTCGGCGTCGAACTGCGGGATCAGGTGGACCTCGAGGCAGGTCGGCTCGCCATTCGGATGCACCAGCTCGCGCTCATAGACCACCGGCCTGAGCTCGCGCACCAGCAGGTCCACCGAGCCGCGTACCTGGGCATAGGCCTCCGCGCCGACGATGTCGCTGAAGTGCATGCCGACGATGGAGTCCTGCGTCAGGTGGAAGGCCTCGGCATAGCCCCGGTTCGCGAACAGGCAGCGGTGGTCGGACGCGCCGTACAGCGCGATCCAGGCCGGCACATGGTCGGCCAGCATGCGAAAGCGCGCCGCGTCCAGCGCCTGGCGCTCGAGGTCGATGACGGTGGGCGCGGTCACGGAGTTTGCAGCGTTCGGCGGGCCAGACACAGGTCGTCCCAGGCGCCGGCCTTGTCGGCCGGCGAGCGCAGAAGATAGGCCGGATGGTAGGTGACGACGAGGGGCAGTTCGCGCCAGGAATGCACGCGCCCGCGCAGCCGGCCCAGGGGCTCGGCCAGGCCGGTCAGGCGGCGCGCGGCCTGCAGGCCCAGGGCCAGCACGACGCGCGGCTGCAGCAGCTCCACCTGGCGGGCCAGCACGACCTCGCAGGCGTCCAGCTCGGCCGGCTGCGGCGGGCGGCCGCGCGGCGGGCGGCATTTGACGATCGGGGTCACGAAGGCCGTCGCGGCCTCGCCCGTGCGGGACTGGCCGGCGGCCAGCAGCATGCGGTCCAGCAGCCGGCCGGCCTCGCCGCCGAGGACCTCGCCGGCCGCGTCGTCGGCATCGTCCACGGGGTCGGTGACGACCAGCCACTGCGCCCGCTGCAGCGCGCCGCCGCCGAAGACGGCATGGCGGCGCTGCGCGCACAGGCCGCAGCCGCGGCAGGCCGACACGGCCTCGCGCAGGGCCGGCAGGTCCAGGCCGGCGAAGCTGGCCGCGATGACCGGGCGGGGCGCCGCTGCCGGGGCCGCTGCCGGCATCGGCGCCGAGACCCGCACGACGGCGGGCGGCGGCGCCGCGACGACGATGGGATCAGGCTCGACCTCCGCCTCGGGTTCGGCCACGCCGGCCTGGCTCGCGGCCGGCAGCCGGAAGCCCATCTCGGCCAGCATCGCGCGCTGACGTGCGTCCCAAGCCATGGTCAACCGGCCACCATCAGGCTCATCAGCACCGCGTCCTCGCGCGCCCCCTGCGGCACCGGGTAGTAGGCGCGGCGCCGGCCCACTTCGGCAAAGCCGTAGCGCAAGTAGACGTCGCGCGCCCGCGCATTGCTGACGCGCACCTCCAGCCACAGCTGGCTCAGGCCGCGCTGGCGGCAGGCGCTGACGATGCGGTCCAGCATGACGACGGCCAGGCCGCGCCCCTGCCAGGCCGGCGCGACGGTGATGTTGAGCAGGTGCAATTCGTCCACGCCGGGCATGGCCACCCAGTAGCCCAGCAACGCGGCACGCGGGCCGCGCAGCACCTCGGACGGATAGCCGGCGGCCAGCGAGTCGACGAAATTGCCGTGCGTCCATGGCACCGGATAGGCCTGACGCTCGACGGCCATGACCTCGGTCAGGTCCGGCAGGCGCATGCCGGCGGCCTCCCAGGCCGGCGGGTCGGGCTGGACGATGGCGTTCATGGCCGAACCTCCCTGGCGGCTTCGCGCTCGGCCGTCGTCAGCGCGACCTTGTCGCGCACATAGACGGGCAACGCCTCGGCCGCGTCGCGGCCCTCGCCGCGCTGCCAGGCGGCCAGCGCCAGCGCGGCCAGCGCCTGGGCGCGCGACCGGGCCTGCGGCCAGACGGTGGCGGGCAGTTCGCCCAGCGCCGCCGCGTACTCGGCCAGCGCCGTGCCGGCCACGGCGGCCGGCCGGCCCCAGTGCGCGGCCAGCGCCTCGGGCTTGTAGAGGGCCGGCGCGTCGGCCACGGCCCAGGCCCCGTCGGCCCAGCGGTAGCGGGCGGCGTAGATCTCGCCGATGCGCGCATCCATCGCGACCCAGATATCGTCGCCGGCCCCTTGGGTGCGCGCGTCCCCGGCCACCAGCATCAGGCTGTCGACGGCCAGCACCGGCTTCGCCAGCCCAAAGGCCAGGCCCTGGGCCACCGCGCAGGCGGTGCGCAGGCCGGTGAAGGCGCCCGGGCCCTGGCCGAAGGCGATGGCGTCCAGGTCGGCCATCTTCAGGCCGGCGCCGGCCAGCAGGGCCTTGATCTCGGGCAGCATGCGCGCCGAGGCCTGGGCACCGCCCTGGGCCTCGAACACCGCCGTCTGCCCCGGCGTCACGAGGGCCAGGGCCATCGTCTCGGTGGAGCTGTCAACGGCAAGCAGAACGGGCATGCGGTCAGTGTAGCGTCGGGGTCTGGCGCCCCTGGCGATTGACCGTCGTTTGCAGTCTCGCCCAGGGCATTGAAGCCGGCCACCATGCTTCAGCGAACCACACAAGTGGCCGGCGAAGGGACACAGCCGCCAGGTGTCTGCGCTCAACGCCGGAAAAAATAGGGCAGCGCCGCAAGCACCACGCCGACACCCACCAGCAGCCAGATGCTGGAGATGAAGTAGGGAAAGACCATCAGCCCCAGGCCACAAAGCAGCGGCATCACCGCACCCTGCTTCTTGCCATAGACGAAATAGCCCAGCCCCAGCGAGCCGAACAGCACGCCCCAGAGCAAAAGGGAAGCATTCATTCGCAAGCCCCTGTTGATCGGGTCAGGTCCCGCCTGACGACGACGGCGGCTCATCGGTCGAGGGCAGCTCGTCAAGGAATTTCCAGGTTTTGGCGCCATCGAATTTGCGCACCCTGATCGACGCAACGAGCTCCGGATCGAAGTTGCCCAGGTGGACGCCGTGCCTGGCGCCCGGCGTGACATCGATCGGCTCCCAATGCGTGACACAGCCGCAGGTCCGGCAGCGGATCGTGCGCAGGGTCTTGTCGCCCTGGACGTAGTCGACGGTGTTCTCGGGGTGGCCTTCGATCCGGATCGTGCCGAACTCGAAGTAGGCCCACGGGCCGCCGATGCGACGGCAAAGCGAGCAATTGCATGACGTCGCCACGTCGGGCGTGGAAGGGAGCGTCAGCCTGACGGCGCCGCAGTGGCAGCTGCCTTTGTGCATGGGAGGGTTTCCTTGGCAAACGCAGGGCGGTCAGGCCGTGGCGGCGCCGAACTTGAGCCACAACGCGCGAGGCGACAGCCAGCCCAGCACCGCAGCCACGATGAAAAGAGCCGGCACGTCGCCGTACAGATGGCCGACATATTGCGGGTTCGCGATGGACTGCACGGCCATCGTGCCGCCGTGCGCGATGCTGGACCAGATCGTGAACGAGATGAGGCCCAGCTGCTGCCCGGGGTCGCGCGCGGCCAGCCACAGGAAGACGCCCAGCGTGGCGTAGATCGCGATGATCATCTGCAGATACTCGGACTGCCCGGGGCTCCAGCACCACCCCGAAGGCCAGAGCACCGTGAGCGGATACACACCAAAGACAAACACCGCGGCGAAACCCCGCAGCGCCAGCTTGAGGTGGTTGAGGCGGGTGGTCTCGTTCATGGGTGGTCCTTCGTTCGCGCTGCGGCGCGATGGCGACTATGCCAACAAGCGGCCGAAAAAGACCAGGCGACGTGCCGCCCCCGAACGGCCCGCCGACGGCCTCCCACGACGGCTGGCGCCGCGGCTTGGTCGCCGGGGCGGAGCCATCCGCCGAGCCTACTCACAAGCAGACACAAATCGAGGGAAGGTTTGACAGCCTCCTGACGTTGTCGGAATGGGTGGCCCGCCCATCATCCCGCCACCCCGATCCATCAGGAGCAATCATGAACATCCAACACAAGCTCGGCGCCGCTCTCGCGTCGGTCTCCCTGGCCCTGCTGGCCGCCTGCGGCGGCGGAGGCGGTGGCGGCACGGCCGACACCGGCACGCTCGGCCTCTCCCTCACCGACGCCCCGAGCTGCGGCTACGACCACGTCAACGTGGCCATCCAGAAAATCCGCGTCAACCAGAGCAGCACCGCCAGCGACACCGACGCCGGCTGGACCGACCTCGCGTTCTCGACGCCCAAGCGCGTCGACCTGCTGACGCTGACCAACGGCGTGCTGACCTCGCTCGGCCAGATCCCGCTGCAGGTGGGTCATTACACCCAGATGCGCCTCGTGCTGGCTGCCAACGACAGCACCAACCCGCTGCTGAACTCGGTCATGCCCACCGGCGGCAGCGAGGTCGCGCTGGATACCCCCAGCGGTGTGCAGACCGGCCTCAAAATGAACGTCGACATCAACATCGCCGCCAACCAGTTGGCCGATTTCGTGCTCGACTTCAACGCCTGCAAATCCGTCGTCTCGGCAGGCAACTCCGGCAAATACCAGCTCAAGCCGGTGGTCGCCGTCACGCCCAACTTCATCTCCGGCGTCAGCGGCTATGTGGATGCGTCGCTTGCCAACGGCAACACCCTCGTGTCCGTGCAGCAGGGTGGCATGGTCGTGAAGGCCACCGCGCCCGACGCCACCGGCAAGTTCCTGCTGCAGCCGGTCGCGCCGGGCAGCTACGACCTCGTCGTCACCGCGCCGGGCCGCGCCAGCGAAGTCGTCACCGGCCTGACCGTGACCGCCTCCACCGTGACGCTGCTGAACGCCTCCGCCACGCCGCTGACCCTGGCCGCTTCATTGAGCGGCACCGCCGCCGGCACCGTGACCACCACGACGACGCCCATCGACGCAAGCGTGCGCGCGCTGCAGACACTGGCCAACGGCGACAAGGTCGAGATCATCGGCCGCGCCGTCGACGCCACAACGGGCACCTACAGCTACGCGCTGCCGGTCAGCGCGACGATGGTGGCCGCCTTCGTGGCACCGCAGGGCACGCTGAGCTTCAGCGCCGACGCGGCCACCGCCGCCAAGTTCGGCCTCGAGGCAAGCTCTGCCGGAGCCGTCAAGACCGCGGGCCCGCTGACGCTGACCGCAGGCGGCGCGACGACGACGAACTTCAGCTTCCCCTGAGCTCGTCGGACGGGGCGGCGTCGATCACTTCGGCGTCGCCCCTGCGTGCCCAGGCGCGGCCAGGCACTGCCGGTGCCGCCGGGCACCGGGCGCCATTCGCGCGTGCCAGCTGCCACTGGCGCACCCCGCCCCGCCGCTCGCCCGCTCAGCCGCCGGCCGGCGGGCCGCCCCGCCCAACATGCCGGCATGGACATCCGACACACCCTGAAGGCCAACCGCGGCTTCATCCTCTTCCTGTTCAGCTTCGCGCTGCTGCGCACCGCGGTCGCGGACTGGAACCCCATTCCCTCGGCCTCGATGCGGCCGACGCTGCTGGAGGGCGATGTCGTGCTCGTCAACCGGCTGGCCTATGACCTGAAGCAGCCGCTGACGGACATCGTGCTGCTGCCCCTGGGCGAGCCGCAGCGCGGCGACGTCGTCACGCTGAACTCGCCGACCGACGGCACGCGGCTCATCAAGCGCGTGCTGGGCCTGCCGGGCGACCGCATCGCGATGCGCGACGACGTGCTGATCCTGAACGGCCGGCCGCTGGCCTACCGCGACGCCCGGCGCCGCGGCGAGACGCTGGCGCCGGGCTGGGTCGTCGACGCGGTGCGCGCGACCGAGGAACTGGACGGCCGGCCCCATGCCGTGCAGTTCCTGCCCGCCACGCCGGCGCGGCGCGACATGACCGAGATCACCGTGCCGCCGGGCCGCTACTTCCTGCTCGGCGACAACCGCGACAACAGCGCCGACTCGCGCTTCATCGGCACCGTGCCGCGCGAGAAGCTGATCGGCCGCGCCCACCATGTGCTGGTGTCGGCGGACTGGCTGGGCGAGGACGGCTGGCGGCTGGCGCCGCGCTTCAGCCGCTGGGTGTCGACGATCCTGTGAACTAGAAACCGTGGCGTGCGTGCAGCGCGTCCAGTTCGGCCTGCACCGCGGCCAGCCCGCCATTGCCGTACAGCACCAGGATGCGCTCCTGGCTGATGTTGGCGAACACCGGGTTGCGGTACAGCGTGTTGTAGGTGGCCACACTGGCCGGGTCGAAGCCGTAGCTGGGCGCGAGCCTGGCGATCAGCAGGGCCGCGTCGCCGGCGGCCGGGATGGAGAACGTGAAATCGCCGTCCGACAGGTTGTGGATGGTGTACTCGGCGAGCAGATTGGTCTGGCCCGCGCCGACGAGGTCGACACCCTCGGCCAGCTTGCGCAGCGGCGGCAGGTGGAAGCCGCCCTGCGCGTCCTGCACGAGATAGCCCGCCACCACCGGGTCGAGCTGGGCCAGGACGGCGGCCGCGCGCAGCCAGGCGACGACCTTGAACTCGTTGCCCAGCGTAGGGTTGCTGTGCGCCGAGGCCTGGGCGATGACGAAGGCGGGCGGCAAGGCGCGCTTCATCGACTCGGCGATGCTGATGATGTGGTGGCCGCCCGTCGCCGTGCCGTTGGCCGGCGTGCCGCCGAAGGACAGTTCCCTGAACTCGGAGCCGTCTGCCGCCCACTGGAATACCAGTGTCTTTGCCCAGTCATGCCAGATCGGCGCGGCGATGACGATGTCCTGATCGATGAAGAAGGCCGAGCGCTGCCAGCTAGGGTCCTCGTCGTCGTGGCCATGCTCCTCCCCGGCCTCGACGCCGCGGTAGCTCTTGCGGTAGCCGTCGGCCAGGCCCAGCCCGGCGCGCAGGTTGTTGGCCTCGTGGATGGGCAGGCCGCCCGGGTAGCCGTGATGGCTGCCGAAGGCGCTGCCCGGCGCCGAGTCGAAGGCCATCGGCAAGCGCGGGCAGGCCGTGTCGGCAGCCAGCAGCGGCGGGAAGACACCAGCGCTCAGCCCGCCGGGAAAGCTCGCATCGTCCGCGGGGTTGACGAGGCCGGCGGCGGTCAGCCGGGCCAGCAACGCGGCCTTCGTCCCGTCGTCCACGCCCACGCGGGAGCGCACGCAGAAGCCCCGACCGCCCAGCAGTTCGAGCGTCGCCTCGCGCAGCGCGCGGTTCTTGATGGCGCGGGCCTGGCGCAGCAGGAATTCATGCGCCTCGCGCACGCGCGGCGACGCAGCGGCGGTCCGGTCGGCCTGGGCATTGCCGGCGCCGGGCTGGGTCTGGTCGGCCGCATGGGCCTGCGGCGCGACAGCGCCGAACGCGGCGGCGATAAGGATGGACAGGGCAGCACGCGCCAGGGTCATGGTCGTCTCCGGGATGGGCATTCGATGCGGCGACTATGCGCAGGCCGTGTGACAAGCCGAGCTAGGCGGTAGCACGCCGTTCGGCGCACGGCTCTGGCGCAGGCCAGGGCGCCCGGGCGGTTCCTGGCGCTGCCGATGGTGACCAGGATCTGCGCCTGGCTAGTTTGCTGATCCGCATGGTGGCTCTCAAAGAATCCTTGACTTTCAAGTTGACTTGAATCTTAGAGTTTCGCCGTCCTCAAGCGAGGGCCCATCAACTTGTCCGAACCAGAGGGATATCGCCATGAACCACGGGACTATCGCCGCATCAGCCGGCCCCGGATTGAACGCTGTCGCCAGTCATGCGCTGGCGGAACCCACGCGGATCGACCTGGCCGGCCACAAGGTCCCCGTGGTCAATGGCGGGCTGTATGACCGCTTCCGCTCCAACCCGCCGTTGTCGGCCATCGCCAAGGAAGCCCCCGACATCGACCTGAGCTGGTTCAGGCAGCTGAAGAAGGAGAGGGTCGACATCGGCTTCGAGTCCTACTCGCCGAACTTCTATTACAGCAACAGCCGCGTCACGGCCATCTTCACAGCCGACCTCGACAGGCTGAAGGCGCTGATGCCGGCGAAAGTGCTGGAGCAGGTCCAGCCGCTGCAGGTGTGGCCGGGCCGTGGCCTCGTCGCCCTCACCGCCTACACCTACCGCTACTGCGACAACGACGCCTACAACGAGATCGGCCTGTCCGTCGTCACCAACCGGCCCGGTGCGAGCAGCTTCGGTCCCTTCACGCTGCTGGGCCAGTCGATGTCCAACGACTACTGGGGCTATGTGCTCAAGCTGCCGGTAGACACCGAATTGGCGCGGGTGCGCGGCGTCGTGGGCTACAACCTGCCCAAGTGGCTGACCGAAATCCGCTACACCGAGACCGAGACCTCGGTCGTCGTCGAAATCTTCGACAGCGAAACGAAGAAGCTCGACATGACCCTCGAAACCCGGCGGCTGAGCGACCTGTCCAGCAAGGAGACCCTGGTGACCAACAGCTTCACCAACGTCGACCGCCAGGGGCGGCCGACCACGGGCCATTCGATCTCGCGCCAGCTCAGCCACGCCAGCAGCTCCAGCGCCGAATCCGTGAGGCTGACGCTGGGCGACGGCAGCTTGTCGACCTACATCAAGGCACTGAAACTGGGCCGGCTGGTGAAGTACGAATACGTGCCGGAGTTCCAGGGCGCGCTGTACGCCCCCAAGCCGCTGTGAGCCATCGCAGCCGTCGCCGCAATTGGAGATCGGAAGGAAGCCATGCAAACCATCCTGGGCGCAACCGGCCAGATCGCCGTCGAGCTGGCCCGCGAACTGCGGCGGAACTACACCAGCGATTTGCGGCTGGTGAGCCGCAATCCCCGCAAGGTCAACGACACCGACGAGCTGCTGCCGGCCAACCTGCCGGATGCCGGGCAGACGGCCACGGCGGTCAGGGGCAGCGAAGTCGTCTACTTCACGGCCGGCCTGCCACCGGATACGGCGCTGTGGGAGGTGCAATTCCCGGTCATGCTGAGGAACTCCCTGGACGCCTGCCGGGCTGCAGGCGCCAAGTTCGTCTATTTCGACAACACCTATATGTACCCGCAGGACGACCGGCTGCTGACCGAGGATGCGCCCTTCGAGCCGGTCGGTCGCAAGGGCCGGGTGCGCGCCCAGATGGCGTCCATGGTGCTGCAGGAAATGGCGCGCGGGGACATTCCCGTGCTGATCGGCCGGCCCCCCGAGTTCTATGGCCCGGGCAAGACGCAGAGCTTCACGAACGCGCTGGTCATCGACAGGCTCAGGCTTGGCCAGAAGCCCCGCGTGCCGGTGCGCGACGACACGCGCCGGACGCTGATCTGGACGCCCGACGCCAGCCGCGCGCTGGCGGCCCTGGGCAACGCGTCGGACGCGTTCGGCCAGACCTGGCACCTGCCCTGCTGCGACGAGCGCCGGACCTACAGGCAGTTCGTGGCCATGGCCAGCGAGGTGTTCGGCCGCCCGCCGGATTACCGCGTCGTCAGCCGCTTGGCGATGACCGCCGCCGGCCTCTTCTCGAAGGAAGTCCGCGAGATCAGGGAACTGCTGCCGCGCTACCGGCAGGACAACCTCTTCGACTCCAGCAAGTTCAAGCGTCGCTTCCCCGACTTCGCCGTCACGACGTACAGGGAAGGGCTGCGCGCGATTCGGGAGCAGCCCACCCTCACTCCTCCCACCGAAACAGCCACACCGCCAGCACCGCGAACACCGCGCTGAAGCCCAGCATCACCGCGCAGGGCAGCAGTGCCGCCGAGAAGGGCTGGCCGCGCCAGGTCATCGCGTCCAGCGCGTCCACCGCCCAGCGCGTCGGCACGGCGAAGGAGACGGTCTGCAGCCATTCCGGGAAGATGAAGGCCGGCACCCAGGCGCCGCCGAGCATCACCATCAGCAGCGTGGCCAGGATGGCCAGGCCGCGGGTGGCCTCGGGCGTGCGGCCCAGGGCCGCGACGAGCAGGCCGAAGCTGGCCGTCAGCAGCGAGAAGCAGAGCAGCACCAGCGCCAGGCCGGCCGGGCTGCCGAGCACGCGCACGCCGAAGGCGGCGATGGCGACCGCGTAGATCACCACGAAGACGATCAGCGAGATCAGCGTGCTGGCGACGATGCGGCTGCCCAGCAGCTGGGTGCGCGACAGCGGCGCGGCGCGCAGGCGCTTCCACAGGCCCAGGCGGCGCATCAGCAGCAGGCCCAGGGCCATGTCGATGCCGGCCATCAGGATGAACTGCACGCCCATGCCGGCAAAGGAATGGGCATAGCCGTTGTAGGCCACGGGCGCCGCGTTGGCGCCTGTCTGCACGGCCTCGATCTCGCGCGTCGCGTAGGGC
Organism: Roseateles saccharophilus; assembly: GCF_004342485.1. Classification (GTDB taxonomy): domain Bacteria; phylum Pseudomonadota; class Gammaproteobacteria; order Burkholderiales; family Burkholderiaceae_C; genus Pelomonas; species Pelomonas saccharophila. The sequence goes on along the minus strand of NZ_SMBU01000006.1, from coordinate 137,820 downwards.
AGGGACAGGCCGCCGGCCTGGGGTGCCGACGCGGCCCCGGGCAGGGCGGCCTCGCGCCTTTGCACGGCGCCGATGCTGTCGAACATGCGCGCCAGCTCGGCGCGGCGCTCGGGGTCCAGGCCCCGGTCCTGCTCGATGCGCTGCTTCAGGTCGGCCAGCACCGGGCTGTTGGCGCTGAAGGTGGCGCGGCTGACCTCCTGCATCAGCGTCTGCGCGAGCAGGCCGCGCACGATGGCCAGCGCGCTGGCCTGCGAGGGGTCGTAGTGCAGCGCGATCTCGGGCTTGTCGCCGGCGCCGAACAGCGCGCGGCCGGCCTGGGCGCCGAGGCCCCTGGGCAGGATGGCGACGGCGCGCAGCTTGCCGCTGCGCACCTGGGCCAGCAGCCCGGCCTGTTCCGCCTCACCGCCGGCTGTCGTCTTCAGCGACGACTCGGCCTGCAGCGCCTGCACGACACGCTGCGACAGCGGGCTGCCGTCGAGGTCGACGACGCCGACCGGGATGCCGGCTGTTCTGCTGCTGCCGCCGAACAGGCTGCCGAAGAAGGCCGCGATGAGGATGGGCGCGACGATGCTCATCAGCACCGCGCGGCGGTTGGAGAAGTGCAGCTTGATCTCTGCACGGACGAGGGCGAGCAAGGCTTGCATGGTTCAGTCCCTGAGCTGGCGGCCGGTCAGGGCCAGGAAGACGTCTTCGAGCGTGGCGCGGGCCGAGGCGATGCCGCGCACCTCCACGCCGCGCTGGGCCAGCGCCGCCAGCAGCGGGCCGGCATCGCGTGCGATGTCGCCGACGCTCACGTCCAGCCGCTGGCCGCTGCGCTTCACGCCGGGCAGGCCGGCCAGCAGTGCATCGTCGGGCTCGCCGGCGATCTCGACGTGCAGGGTCTGCGCGGCCGGCAGCCGCGCGAACAGCTCGGCCTGCCTGCCTTCGGCAACGACGCGGCCGTGGTCGATGATGGTGATGCGGTCGGCCAGGCGCTCGGCCTCCTCCATGTAGTGGGTCGTGTAGACCAGGGCCTTGCCGGCGCGCTTGAGCATCTCCAGGTTGTCGAAGATGGCGTTGCGGCTCTGCGGGTCGACGCCGGCCGTGGGCTCGTCGAGCAGCAGGATCTCGGGGTCGTGCACCAGCGCGCAGGCGATGTTCAGGCGCCGCTTCATGCCGCCCGAAAAGGTGGATGGCTTGTCCCGGGCGCGGTCGGCGAGGCCGACCATGGCCAGCACCTCGTCCCTGCGGCGCTTCAGCAGCTCGGGCGCCATGCCGTAGAGTGCGCCGAAGAGCTCGACGTTCATGCCCGCCGGCAGCTCCTCGTAGAGCGCGATGTCCTGCGGCACGAGGCCGATGCGGCGCTTGTAGCCGGCCTCGTCGGTGGCCAGGCTGGTGCCGCCGGACAGCGTGACCGTGCCCGCATCCGGCACGGTCAGGCCGCAGATCATGCCCACCGTCGTCGACTTGCCCGCGCCGTTGGGGCCGAGCAGGCCCAGCACTTCGCCGGGCCGCAGCACGAGGTCGACCTCCTGCACCGCCACCCGCTCGCCATAGGCCTTGCGCAGGCCCCGCGCCACCAGAACTTCGTTCGCCATGCATCGCCTCCTGGATCGAATTGGCGCGGATGCTAGGGCGGGTGGCCCCCGCCGCTCGCGGGCTTGCGACGAATGGCGAGCATGAGGCGCGAATCGACGGCGCGGCCGGCCACGCCAGCGAGCCCCGGCTGCACGACCAGCGCGCCGACGCAGCCGAGCGCTTCCCCAAGCTTGCGGATGAGGGGCGCGGCAAGGTCAACACCGCAAGGGCCGTCCCTCTTACAAGCTAGGGGGTCGAAATCCTCGACACATCCAAGGAGCCCTTCATGCAAAGTCTGTCAAAGACCCTCCTCGCTCTGACACTGGCCGGCGCTTCGACCCTCGGCTGGGCCCAGGACGCCAAGCCCTACAAGGATGGCCCCGTCACGGAGGTCTCCTACATCAAGATCAAGCCCGGCCGGTTCGACGACTACATGCAATTCCTGTCCACCACCTACCGGGCGAACATGGAGGCGCAGAAGAAGGCCGGCCTGATCCTCGGCTACAGGATCTTCGGCAAGCAGGCCCGCACGCCCCAGGATCCGGACCTGATCCTGACCATCACCTACGCCAACATGGCCGCGCTGGACCGCACGGACGAGGCCGAGGCCGTCATGGCCAAGGTGCTGGGCAACAACGCCGCCCAGAACAAGGCGACCATCGAGCGCGGCCCGATGCGCGAGGTGCTGGGCAGCGAGCTGATCCGCGAACTGGTGCTGAAGTGAACGCAAGCCCCCGGCGGGGCGCGGCCTCGCGCGGGCCTTTCAGCGCGTCCTGAAGCTGCCCACCAGCTCGTTGAGCCGGTGGGCCTGGGACTTCAGGCTCTCCGCCGCGGCAGCGCCCTCTTCCACCAGCGCGGCGTTCTGCTGCATGGACTGGTCCAACCGGTCCACCGAGTCGGCGATCTCGCGCAGGCCGGCGCTCTGGGTGCGGGCCAGCTCGGTGGCGTCCTTGATGAGATGGGCGACGCGCTCGACGCTGCCGACCACCTCCTGCATCTGCGTGCCGGCGTCATTGACGAGGCGCGAGCCGGCGTCCACCTGCTCGACGCTGGCGCTGATCAGCGTCTTGATCTCCTTGGCCGCACCGGCCGAGCGCTGGGCCAGGCTGCGCACCTCGGCCGCGACGACGGCAAAGCCGCGGCCCTGCTCGCCGGCGCGGGCCGCTTCCACCGCCGCGTTCAGCGCGAGGATATTGGTCTGGAAGGCGATGCCGTCGATGACGCCGATGATGTCGGCGATCTTGCGGCTGCTCTGGCTGACGCCGTTCATCGCCTCCACCGCGTTCAGCACCACGGCGCCGCTCTCGCGCGCCTGGGCCGCGGTGTTTTGCGCCAGCGCGCTGGCCTCGCCCATGGCCTCGCTGCTGTGGCGGGCGGCCTCGGTCATCTGGCGCATGGAGCTGGCGGCCTGCTGCAGGTCGGCACTGCCCTGTTCGGTGCGCTGGCTCAGGTCGAGGTTGCCGGCGGCGATCTCGCTGGCCGCCGTGTTGACCTGCTCGGCGCCATCGCGCAGCGTACCCATCATGTTGCGCAGCGTGTCCTGCAGCCTCACCAGGGCCGACATGCCGGCACGGGCGCTGGAGTTGCCGCGCAGCACGAGGTCCTCGCGCAGGTCGCCCTCGCTCATGCGGTGGGCGCCGCTGAGCAGGTCGCCGAGGAAGTCGCCGACGCTCTTGGCGCCGTCCAGGTAGACGAAGGCGATGGCACCGCCCAGCACCAGGCTGCCGCCGATCAGCCAGCCCGCCGGCATGCCGTAGAGCACACCGCAGATGACGTAGACCTGCAGCGCGATGGACAGGGACAGATAGAGCGCCAGGCGCTGGGCGATGGACAGGTTGGTGAGCATCGGGCTTGTCTCCTCTTGCGGGTGCCTTGCCTCAATGTAGCCCAGCGGCCTGTACGGCCGCGTGCAGGTTTCACGCCAGTGCCGCCCCTAGGTAGACGCGCAACATCTCGCGCAGTTCCGCCAGCGCGGCCCGGGCTGCGCTGGGGTTGTCGGCGGCCGGGTCGTCGTTCAGCGCGACGGCGCTTTTCATGACCTGCTGCACCACGGCAGCCACCGCCATCAGCCGCGCCCTGCCGAGCGCAGGCGCATGCGGCGCCAGGATTGCGGCCAGCTGCAGCCGCATGCCGCGGCGTACGTCGAGCACGACGGCCTCGGGCGCGCCGGGCGTGTCGATCAGCCGCGCGAACGACGGGTGGCTGGCGCGGAAGTCGACGAGTGCGCCGGCCAGCCGGCGCGCCACCTCGTCCACATCCCAGCCGGCGCTGGCCTCGGCCATCGCGGCGAGGCGGGCGCCCAGGTCGGCCGACTGCTGCCGGATCAGCGCCAGGGCCACCGCCTGCTTGGTCGGGAAGAACTGGTAGAGCGAGCCGATGGACGACTGCGCGGCAGCGGCGATCTCGGTCGTCGTCGCGGCCTCGTAGCCCTTGTCCGCAAACACCTGGGCCGCGGCGCTCAGCAGCACCTCCACGCGGGCATGGCCGCGATCGCGGCGGGGCGCGCGCGGGCCGGCCTTGCTTGACGTTTGTGAGGATTCATTCATAAACTTAAATTCATGAGCAAATCCTCATGAATTGAGCTTCCCATGCTAAACCCCTCCCAGACCGCCCTCGTCCTCGTCGACCTGCAGCAGGGCATCCTCGGCTTCGGCCGCGAACCCCATGCCGCGGCGGACGTGGTGAGCCGCGCCGCCGCGCTGGCGGCCCGCTTGCGCGACCGTGGCGGGCTGGTCGTGCGCGTGAAGGTGGGCTGGTCCCGCGGCTTCCCCGAGCTGCTGCGCCAGAGCACCGACCAGCCTGCGCCGCTGCCGCCCGGCGGCCTGCCGGCGCACTGGTGGGACGACCCCGCCGGGCTGCCCACGCAGCCGGGCGATGTGGCCATCGTCAAGCGCCAGTGGAATGCCTTCCACGGCACCGAGCTGGACCTGCAGCTGCGCCGGCGCGGCATCACGACGCTGGTGCTGGGCGGCATCGTCACCCACATCGGTGTGGAGGGCACGGCGCGCGCGGCCTGGGAGCTGGGCTACCAGCTCTGGATCGCCGAAGACCTGTGCAGTGCGCCCGTCGCCGAGCCGCACCAGGCCTCGTTCAAGTTTGTGATGCCGCGGCTCGGTCATGTGCGACCGAGCACGGAGATCCACTTCGCCTAGGCGAGCGCGCGGCCGATCAGGATCTTCTGCACCTCGCTCGTGCCCTCGTAGATCTGCGTGACGCGCACGTCGCGGTAGATGCGCTCGACGGGGAAGTCGCTGAGGTAGCCATAGCCGCCGTGGATCTGGATGGCCTGGGAGCAGACCTTCTCGGCCATCTCGCTGGCGAACAGCTTGGCCATGGCCGCCTCCTTCAGGCAGGGCCGGCCGGCGTCCTTCAAGCTGGCCGCATGCCAGATCAGCTGGCGCGCCGCCTCGATCTGCATCGCCATCTCGGCCAGCATGAACTGCACGGCCTGGTGGTTGAAGATGGGCTGGCCGAAGGTGACGCGCTCCTTGCTGTAGCGCAGCGCCGCCTCGAACGCCGCCCGCGCCATGCCGACGCTCTGCGACGCGATGCCGATGCGCCCGCCCTCCAGGCCCGACAGCGCGATCTTCAGGCCCTGGCCCTCGTCGCCGAGGCGATTGGCTGCGGAGACGCGGCAGTTCTCGAACAGGATCTGGGCCGTGTCGCTGCTGTGCTGGCCCATCTTCTCCTCGATGCGCGCGACCGTGTAGCCGGGCGTGTCGGTCGGCACGACGAAGGCGCTGATGCCCTTCTTGCCGGCGGCCTTGTCGGTCACGGCCATGACGATGGCGACATCGCCATGCTTGCCGCTGGTGATGAACTGCTTGACGCCATTGAGCACGTAATCGTCGCCATCGCGGGTGGCGGTAGTGCGCAGGCCGCCGGCCTCGGAGCCGACATGGGGTTCGGTCAGGCAGAAGGCGCCCAGCATGTCGCCGCGCGCCAGCGGCTTCAGGAAACGTTCCTTCTGCTCGGCGTTGGCGAAGGCCATCAGGATGGAGCAGACCGGGCAGTTGTTGACGCTGACCACCGTGCTGGTGCCGCCGTCGCCGGCCGCGATCTCTTCCAGGATGACGGCCAGGGCCAGATAGTCCAGGCCCGCGCCGTCCCATTCGGTGGGCACGGCCACGCCATAGCAGCCCAGGGCCGCCAAGCCCTTCAGTTGTTCGGCCGGGAAGTGGTGGTTCTTGTCCCAGGCGGCGGCATGGGGGGCGATCTCGGCCTGCACGAAGGCGCGGATGGCGTCCTGCACGGCGAGGTGGTCTTCGGGGAGCAGCATGGTGAGCTTGTGACCTCTGGTTTGGGGTGCCTCCATTGTCCCCGCAGCGCGGGTCCGGGCTCAGTCCACGCCGGTCTTGACCAGCAAGGTTCCGCGCCCGATCACGCAGGCCTGACCATGCCTCTCGGCGGCGCTGCCATCGACATGGGCCAGCCAACCCTCGAGGGCGGCATTCCACTCCACGCTGGTCACGCGCCAGTGCAGCAGCAGCTCGCGTTCGGCCAGCACCGGCGCCTTGAACGCGAAATTGAAATTGAGGCACAGCAGCTCGCGCGCTTGGCCGTCAACGCCGCGCGAGAAATGGCTGGCGGCCAGGCCCATCAGCTGGGCCGTCGTCTGCTGGCCGCTGGCGATGAGGTCGCCGCGGCGGGCCCGGCGCGCGGCCTGCAGGTCTTGATGCAGCGGGTTGCTGTCGCCGCTCAGGCGAGCAAAGGCGGCGATGTCCTCGCGCGTGAAGCGGACGACACGCTCGCAGACCTCGCCGATGCGGACCGGTGCCAGCATCGTTTCGGCGTCTGAAAGGGGCATGTCCATTCGGCTCCTGAAGGATCGGAACCTTAGCGCAGCAAACCCCTGCCCCGGAGGTAAGGGTTGGTTACGGCCGACCGGCTGCCGCCCTCACCAGTCCAGCCGCTGCCCGTCGTAGTTGAAGAAGCTGCCCGTGTCCGCCGGCTTCACGCTGGCCAGCACGGTGCGCATGCCGGCGATGCTGGTGGGCGCGTCGATGTCGGCGCCGCTGCCGCCCATGTCGGTGCGCACCCAGCCGGGGTGGAAGCTGACGACGGTGGCCTTGCCCGCGAGCACGAGCGACGCGTCCTTCATCACCGAGTTCACGGCTGCCTTGGAGGCCCGGTAGAGCCAGCCGCTGGCGCTGGTGCGCAGGGCTATGGAGCCCATGCGCGACGAGATCAGGGCCAGGCGGGCGCCGTCGGCGAGGTTGTCGGCCACCTGCGGCAGCAGGCGCATGGGGCCCAGCACATTGGTGCGCATGACGGCGTCGAAATCGGCCTCGGCGGGCACCTGCAGCGCATCGGCGCGCGGCCCGAACACGCCGGCATTGATGACGACGACATCGAAGCGCTCGCCATCGATCTGCCAGGCCAGGCCGGACACGCTGGCCGCGTCGGCGACGTCGAGCTTCAGCGGCTTGGCACCGAGTTCGGCCAGGCGCGCCAGCCCCGCGTCGTCGCGCGCCGTGGCGGTGACACGCGCGCCCGCAGCGCGGTACTGGCGCACGAATTCGAGACCGAGGCCGCGCGAGGCGCCGATGATGAGGACGTTCATGGTCGGGTGAGGGCGAGCCTGGCCGCCAGCACGGTGAAGAGGCCGGCGCCGCCGAGGTTGAGGCCGCGCCCGACCCAGGGCCGCGGGCGGCTGCGGCGCAGCGGCGTCACCAGCGCGATCAGCGCGAGCAGGAACAGCAGGCCCTGCACGATGAACCAGGCGCCGAGGAAGAGGAAGGCCAGGGTCTTGTCAGGCGCGCCCGCATCGATGAACTGCGGCAGCAGGGCCAGAAAGAACAGCGCCACCTTGGGGTTGAGGGCGTTCGTGAAGAAGCCCTGGCGGGCCGTGCGCCACAGCGAGGCCGGCGCGGCCGCCTGGGCCGCTTCGCCGCCGGGCCTGAACCCGGCACGCGCCATGCCCCAGGCGACGTAGAGCAGATAGGCGGCGCCCACGAGCTTCACCACCGTGAAGGCCTCGGCCGACGTGGCCAGCAGCGCCGCGAGGCCGAAGGCCGCCGCCAGCGTATGCAGCACGCAGCCGGCCATGATGCCGATGGCGGCGGCCACGCCCTGGCGCCAGCCGCCGCGCAAGGTGCTGGCCACGGTGTAGGCCATGTCCACGCCCGGCGTCGCGTTCAGCACGAACACCGTCGCGGCGAACAGCGCCAGGTCGTGGACACCCGGCATGGCTTAGACCAGCTCGACGGCCAGGGCCGTCGCCTCGCCGCCGCCGATGCACAGCGCCGCCATGCCGCGCTTGAGGCCACGCTTCTTCAGCGCGCCCAGCAGCGTGACGACGATGCGCGCGCCGCTGGCACCGATGGGGTGGCCCAGGGCCACGGCGCCACCATGCACGTTGACGATCTCGTGCGGCAGCTTGAACTCGGCCATCGCGGCCATCGTCACGGCGGCGAAGGCTTCGTTCACTTCCCACAGGTCGACCTGGGCCGCCTGCCAGCCGGCCTTGGCCAGCGCCTTCTGGATCGCGCCGACCGGGGCGGTCGTGAACCAGTCCGGCGCCTGGGCATGCACGGCATGGCTGACGATGCGGGCGATGGGCGTGAGGCCGCGCGCCTTGGCCGTGCTCTCACGCATCAGCACCAGGGCGGCGGCGCCGTCGGAGATGCTGGACGAGGTGGCCGCAGTGATGGCGCCGTCCTTCTTGAAGGCGGGCTTGAGTGTGGGGATCTTGTCGAGCTTGGCCTTGAAGGGCTGCTCGTCGAACTTGATGACGGTGTCGCCCTTGGGGCTGCTCAGCGTCACGGGCGCCATCTCCCAGTCGAAGCTGCCGTTCTGGTTGGCGGCCTTGGCGCGCTCGGTGGACGAGATGGCGTACTGATCCATGGCCTCGCGGCTGAAGCTGTACTTGGCGACGCACTGCTCGGCGAACACGCCCATGGCCTTGCCGCGCTCGTAGGCGTCTTCCAGGCCGTCAATGGCCATGTGGTCGTACATCTGCGCCATGCCGTACTTGACGCCCTTGCGCGCGAACATCAGGTGGGGCGCATTGGTCATGCTCTCCATGCCGCCGGCCACCATGACCTCGGCCGAGCCGGCCGCCAGCATGTCGTGGGCGAACATCATCGCGCGCATGCCCGAGCCGCACATCTTGCTCATCGTGACGGCACCGGCCGAGTCCGGCAGGCCAGCCTTGCGCATGGCCTGGCGGGCCGGGGCCTGGCCCTGGCCGGCCATCAGGCAGTTGCCCATCAGCACCTCGTCGATGGCGTCGCCGGGCACACCGGCACGCTCGACGGCCGCCTTGATCGCGACGGCGCCCAGCTCCCAGCCGGCGAGGCCGGCGAAATCACCCAGCAGGCCGCCGATGGGCGTGCGGGCAGCGGAAACGATCACGATGGGGTCGGACATGGCAGTTCTCCGTGGGTCAATCAGATGCGCCATTTTGCGCGATCAATTGACGCAAGCGTCAATTGCGACCGCAATGCCTTAGCGCTCCAGGCGGACTTGCGGCGGTGGAGACGGCAGCGACTGGCCGCAGTCCACCGGCCGGGCGTCGGGCTCCAGCCGGCGCACGGCATGGCAGAACTCGGCCCAGAACGCGCGCGTCCAGCGGCCGTGGCGCTGCATGAAGGCCTGCGCCGCCGGCGCGAAATACGGCTGCCAGGCCGCCAGCGGCGCCCACTCCACCAGCAAGGCGCGCTGCTCGGGCGTCAGCCCCTCGCGCACGGTCAGCAGCAGGTCGAAGCGCTGGGCCAGCAGCATGGCCACCTCGCCGTCGGGGTTCAGGATGGGCTCGACCGCCCAGCCGCGTTGGCCGGCCAGAACTTCCTGCACGCTGCCGGCCAGCACGCCCACGCGCAGGCCGGGCGGCAGGTCGACGCCATTCCAGGCCGCGTCGGGCACGGTGCCGGCGCGGCCGTACAAGGCCATGTGGCCGAAGACCGGCGCCCAGGCGGTGTCGGGCCGGCCCTGGGCATCAAGCGGAAAGCTGAAGGCGCGCAGCCGCTGCGGCGACGGGCCGTAGAGCAGTGCGAACTGGACTTCGCCATTGGCCAGCGCGGCGTTGAGCCGGCGCCTGGGCAGACGCAGCAGTTCGGCGGAGCAGCCGATGCGATGCAGGGCCTCGCGCACGGCGGCAACGCTCCAGCCCGGCGGCTCGGCAAAGGTCGGTCCCTGGCCGAGCAGGACGGGCGGCGTGGCGCGGTCGCCGAAGCCGATGCGCAGGGGTTGTGGGCAGTCCAGCGCCCAGGCTCCAGGTGCAAGCAGGGCGCAGGTCAGGGCCGGGAACAGCAGGCGGCGCATGAGGCCAGTGTAGGAAGAAGCTCCCGCACCGGCGGTCGGAGAAACTTCCTGGCCCGGTGAATCCGTGAAATCGGTGGTGCGCGGCGCCCCGCCACTCAGCGCCAGAGTCGATAGGCCCAGAAGGCCTCCTCGGCCCGGATGCGCCGGCGCAGCTCCTCGGGGCTGAAGCCGGTCAGCCGGCGCGTCTCGCGGCAAAGGTGGCTCTGATCGGCATAGTCGGTTTCGGCGGCGATGTCGGCCCAGTTGAAGCCGGGCCGGCCCTCGGCCGCGGCCACCGCGTAGAAGGCCGCCTCCGCGCGCGACACCGCGCGCAGCTCGCGCAGCGGCAGGCCGGCCCAGGCCTTGATGCGGCGCTCCAGCTGGCGCAGGCTGCGGCCGGCCGCGCTGGTCGCGGCGCGCACGGCCAGGGCCTCGGTCCAGGCGGCGTAGCGCTGGCCCGGCCGCTGCGCGCCCAGGGCCTGCCAGCGCGGCAGCAGGAAGCCCTCCAGCAGCCGCAGCCGCGTCGCGTCGTCCGCTGCGGCGCCCAGGCTCGCGGCCCAGTCGCACCAGTCGGGCGGCAGCACCTCGCGGGCATCGACGACCCGGTTGACGTGGCGGTCCGGCGCGACATCGGTCAGCGCGGCGAAGGCATCGGGCAGCATCAGCAGCTTGAAGGCCGAGACCTCGCCCGGGTTGCGCGTGTGCGTAGGCAGCGTGAACGGGCCGGCGAACAGCACAGGCGCATGGCACGGCTCGGCGGGCGGCGTCGAGAAGCCCGGCGTGGCCAGCCATTCGCTGCCGCCCTCGGCCCACCAGAACAGGCTGACCAGCGGCGTGGCGGGAAAGTAGTTCTCACGCTGCAGGGCATCGAGGCTGCGGCCGCGCGTGTCGCGCAGCATCACGCCGCGCACGCAACCGGCCAGGGCCAGCGGCGGCAGCCAGAGGCGGGTGCCCGGATGCGCTTCCATCTGGTCAGTGTCGCATTCGTTCAAGACCCCATCGGGCCACCGGGCGCAGCATCCAGCCCATGCCGACAAGCCTGACCTGGAACGACCTGCCCGCCCATCCCGACCGCTGGTGGGGCCTGCCCGTGCTGGCCGCGATGCGGCGCGACTACCTCGCCGTCATCGCGCGGCAGCAGGCGCTGGGCGACCTTGCCGGCCAGCGCATCCTGGCCGAGCGCGGCGTCGACGTCTTCGACCCCGAGTTATTGCGCGAGGTGATGGTCGAGCATGCCGACGCGCTGATCCGCTGGGAGCGCGGGCCCGAGGTGTTCGCGGGGCTGATGGGCCAGTCCGTCCTCGTCACCGAGGGCGCCACCTGGCAGCGCCAGCGCCGCATGCTGATGCCGGCCTTCGCGCCCCGGCGCGTGGCCGGCTATGCCGCGCTGATGACCGAGGCCGCCGTGGCGGGGCTGGACGGCGTGGCCGGCGGCGAGGTCACGATGGACGGCCTGTTCAGCCACCTGACGATGGACGTCATCTCGCGCACGCTGTTCAGCACGCCCATTGGCGCGGACACGGCCGCCGCAGCGGCCGCCGTGCAGGTGCTCAGCGAAACGGCGCTGGCCGAGATGTTCTGGCCCTTCACGCTGCCCGACTGGCTGCCCCTGCCCGGCAAGGCTGCCAAGCGCCGCGCGCAACGCCTGATGCACGGCCTGCTGGCCGGCCACATCGATGCACGGCGCGCTTCGGGCGAGGCCCGCAGCGACCTGCTCGGCATGCTGATGGCGCTGCGCGATGACGCCACGGGCGAGGTGCTGTCGCCGAAGGAGGTCTACGACCAGTGCATGGTCAGCTTCCAGGCCGGCCACGAGACCAGCGCGACGGCCCTGCTGTGGTGGAGCTGGCTGCTGGCCGCCCACCCCGAGACCCAGGCGCGGGCACGCGCCGAGGTCGATGCCTTGCTGGGTGGGCGCGTGCCGACGGCCGACGACGCCGGCACCCTGCCCTATCTGAGCGCGACGCTGAAGGAGGCCATGCGCCTGTACCCGCCGGTGGCGGCGATGATGACGCGGCGGCTGACACGCGAGATCACGCTCGGCGGCGTGCGCCTGCCGGCGCGCACGCTGATCCGCGTGACGCCCTGGCTGCTGCACCGCGACCCGCGCTGGTGGCCGGACCCGCTGGCCTTCAGGCCCGCGCGCTTCCTGCCTTCATCGGCAGGTCAGGCGCCGCACGAGATCCCGCGCGGCGCCTACATCCCCTTCGGCCTCGGGCCACGGGTCTGCCTGGGCCAGCATTTCGCGGTGCTGGAGATGACGCTGATCGCGGCGCTGCTGCTGCAGCGCTTCGAACTGAGCCCCGTGAGCCAGGAAGCACCGAAGCCGCGCATGGCGGTCACGCTGAGGCCCGAAGGCGGGTTGAGACTGACCCTGCAACGGCGCTGAGCGCCGGAATGCTTATCGATAGAAGGCTTCGACCTGGCCCTTGAGCTTGATGCACAGCGGCCGGCCCTTGCGGTCCAGCGTCTTGCCGGCGGGCACCTTGATCCAGCCCTCGCTGATGCAGTACTCCTCGACGTCGCTGCGCTCCTTGCCGTTGAAGCGGATGCCGATGTCGTGCTCGAACACGGCGGCGACGTGGTGGGGGCTGCGCGGGTCGACGCTGAGATGGTCGGGCAGTGCGGGGCGGGTATCGGTCATGGTGTTGGCGGGGCTGAAGCCTGTTGAGGCGACATTGTGCCGGGCAGGAGATGGAGCCCCCGGCCCAGCGGGTACGCTGGTCCGCCCCCCGCGGGGGCGGCGATGCTCGCGGCATTGAGCCGCGAGCACATCGCCAGTACGGGCCGGCTTGGGAGCGGCCCGGCGCTCGGCCCGCAAAATCCCGGTTTCATGCCGTGTGGTGCCGCGAACGCGGAATGGATAGCTGACACGTCCTGTCACTGCCAGCGCCGAGCATGGCGCCACCACAACCTGGGAGACCGCCATGCAGCCCGACTGCCTCATCCTCTACGTGCACAGCCCCGCCGAGAGCGTGCTCTTCTATCGCTCGCTGCTGGGCCGCGAGCCGGTGGAGCAGAGCCCCAACTTCGCGATGTTCATGCTCAACGACAAGACCATGCTCGGCCTCTGGGCCGCGCACGACGTGCAGCCGGCCGGCCCGCACCGCGGCGGCGGCGCGGAGATCGGCATCACGGTCGGCAGCGACGCCGAAGTGAACGCCGCGGTCGCCGCCTGGAAAGCCTCCGGCTGGCCGGTGCTCCAGGCTCCGACGGCGATGGACTTCGGCTTCACCGCCGTCACGGCAGACCCCGACGGGCACCGGGTGCGGGTGTTCAGGCCGACGCAGGGGTGAGGGGGCGAGCGGCCATGCACTTGCAGTGTTCCGGCAAGCCTGCGGCGGCTTCAGGCTGACAGCGGCGCTATGGGTCCGCACATACCGGCAGCCGCTCTTGAACCGGAGCTGTCCTTGGCGCGCCGCGACAGCCCAGCGACCAAGGAGGCAACTTGTCGTGCAGATCGGCGCGCGGCGGCGTGTCCTCTCGCTACCGAGGTAGTGAATCGTGTCCTCGCTCTCTGTGTCAGCCGCGACGCTGATACAGGCGAGTGAGCCTATGTGCGGTCTGTGCCTGTGCGGCAGCGTGGGCGATGCCTATCGTGACCCATCACCTCACGGAGGATCACGTCATGCAACGCACCGTCACCTTGACTTCGCAACCTGCCGCGGTCGCAGCCTCGCGCTGGGGCGCGTGGTTGAGGCACGCATGGGACGAGCTCACTCTGGATGCCGACGAGCGCTTCCTGCGCGGAGCTCGCGATCTGACCGACCTCGAATCGCGACTGCGCCGCCTGGAGCGTGGCCCTGCTGAGCGCTTCGCTGCGCTTCCTCCCGATGCGTGAGTGAGAATCGCGTCACCGCGTGGAGGACTCCGTTGTTCACCCTGGATCGCCAGTCGACCGTGCCGCTGGCTGCGCAGATCGAGCAGCAAATGCGGCGGCTGCTCGAGCGCGGGCAACTTGCGGCGGGTGCGCGACTGCCCTCGATCCGACGGCTGGCGCAGCAGCTCGGTGTCAGTCCGAACACCGTCATCGTCGCCTACGACCGACTGGTTGCCGAGGCGGCGCTGGAAGCGCGAGGCAAGGCCGGCTACTTTGTCTCGCCCTGGGCGCATGGTGGAGCCGAGACAGCCGCTCTGCTGGAAGCGGGTGACGAGCAGGACCCAGTCTGGCTCGCGCAGCAGTCCAATGATCAGCCGCCTGGGTTGCTGCTGGCCAGCAGCAGCGCCTTGCCTGCGAGCTGGCTGCAAGACGCCGTGCCCGCCACTGTGGTCCATCGCGCCTTCGCCGCGTTGCCGGGCGGCATGGCGACACGCTGCCCGCCCCAGGGCCTACCGGCTCTGCGCGAGCGCCTAGCCTTGCTGATGCGTGGCCAAGGCATTCCCGTCGATGCTAGCCGAGTGATGACAACGCACGGAGCCTCCCAGGCCATCGACGTGATTTGCCACGCTTTCGTGCAGCCGGGTGATGTGGTGCTCGTCGAGAACCCTGGCTATCACCTGCTGCCCATGCGACTGGCGCAAGCCCATGCGCGAGTGCTGTCCGTAGAGCGGGGCCCCAACGGGGTAGACCTTGCGCAGCTGGAGCAGCTCTTCACCGAGCACCGCCCGCGCCTCTTCTTCATGCAGAACACCTTGCACAACCCCACCGGCTGGACGGCGCCGCCCGCCAATTTGCACCGCGTGCTGACGCTGGCCGAACGCCACGACGTGCTGATAGCCGAGGACGATGTCTACGGCCACCTGCTACCGGGCCAAGGTGCGCGGCTCGCGCAACTCTCTAGCCTGTCGAGGGTGATTTACTACGCAAGCTTCTGTAAGGTGTTGAGTCCGACGCTGCGCATGGGCTACGTGGCGGCTGAGCCGACCCTCCTCAAGCCAATGCTCAAGCACAAGATCTATTCCTCGCTCACCGGCTCGGCGCTGAGCGAGTCCATCGTGCTGGAGCTTTTGACCGCCGGACGAGTGCGCAAGCATTTCGACCGCCTTCAAGGCCAGCTCGCCGCGGCGCACAGCTCAAGCCTGCGGCTGCTACGCGCCGCCGGCATCACGTTCGAGAGCCCTGGCGAGGCGGGGCTCTTCCTCTGGGGCCGCGCGCCCGAGGGCGTCGATATTGAAGTCCTGGTGAAAGACGCCTGGCAGCAAGGCATCCTGCTCGCCGGCGGCGCCACATTCAGCCCGCTCGGTCCTGCGTCACCCTGCCTGCGATTCAACGTGGTGCTGAGCCAGCATGTCCGGCTGACGCGTTACCTCGAACAGCGGCTGGACGCGTTGGCGCAGGGTCATGGCACCTTGCAGCGACTCGCGCGAACCTGAGTCGAACGGCCGGGGTGTGGTGGAAAGCGTGAGGTCGCAGGCGGGTCGCTGTCGACATCAATCGCCGCAAAGCAGACAACGCCGGCAGTTCCCTCCGCGACGGACTCCGCTCACCCCGCCGCAAACCGCCGCGCCACGTCATACGGAAACACGTCATGCACATGCCCCGCCAGGATGCGCCGCTTGCGGGCATTCCAGAACTCGGCATCCAGCAGCTCCGCGTGATGCCGCAGGAAGACCTCGCGCACCTTGGGATTGCCGAGCAGAAAGGGGCCGAAGGTCTCGGGGAAGACGTCGCGCGGCGCGACGCTCCACCAGACCTCGCCTGACATCTCCTCCTCCTCGTTGCGCGGCTCGGGCACGCGGCGGAAGTTGCAGTCGCTCAGGTATTCGATCTCGTCGTAGTCGTAGAACACAACCTTGCCATGGCGGGTCACGCCGAAGTTCTTCCACAGCATGTCGCCGGGGAAGATGTTGGCGGCCACGAGGTCCTTGATCGCATTGCCGTACTCGATGACGACGCGCTCCACCTGCTCGGGTGTCGCGTCGCGCAGGTAGATGTTGAGCGGCACCATGCGGCGCTCGATGTAGACATGCTTGATGACGAGGTCGTCACCGTTTTCTTGGAGCAGGCTGGGGCAGAAATGCTTCAGCTCGGCCAACAGCTCCGGCTCGAAGCGGTGGCGCGGGAAGGCCACGCGGGTGTATTCCAGCGTGTCGGCCATGCGGCCGACGCGGTCGTGGGTCTTCACGAGCAGGTATTTGCTCTGGATCAGCTCGCGGCTGGTGTCCTTCTGCGGCGGGTAGAAGTCCTTGATGACCTTGAACACGAAGGGCCAGCTCGGCAGGTCGAAGACCAGCATGACCATGCCCTTGATGCCCGGCGCGATGCGAAAGCGGTCGCTGCTGTGCTTCAGGTGGTAGAGGAAGTCGCGGTAGAAGAGGTTCTTGCCCTGCTTCTGCAGGCCCAGGGCCGAGTAGATCTCGGAGCGCGGCTTGCGCGGCATCATGGAGCGCAGGAACTGCACATAGGCGCTGGGCACCTCCATGTCGACGAGAAAATAGGCGCGCGCGAAGCTGAACAGCATCAAGAGGTCGTCCTCGCCGAACAGGGCCGCGTCGATGAAGAAGCCGCCGTCGCGATCGCGGCGCAGGATGGGCAGCGCGAACGGCGTCTCGGTGAAGCCGTTGATGATCTTGCCGACGACGTAGGCGCCCTTGTTGCGGTAGAACAGGCTGGACAGCACCTGCAGCTGGAAGTTGGCACGCCAGCGGAACTCGCCGAGCTGGCGCTGCACGGCGGCCAGCACGCGGTCGACGTCGCGGTCCAGGTCGACGAACTCGCCGCCGAGCTGGAAGTTGGTGATGACGCGCCGGATCGTGTCACGCAGCGTGTCGGGCGTGGGGTAGTAGGCCCGGTAGGTGGGCAGCGCGGCGGGTTCGTCGTTCTCGATGTATTCGGTCGAGACGGCCGGCCGCACGAAGATGAAGTCGTTGTGGAAGTAGGCGTGATGCAGGATGCGCGTGCAGACCGAGTTGAAGAAGGTCTCGGCCAGTTCGGGCTGCAGGTGGTTGGTCAGCAGGCCGATGTAGTGCAGCTTGACCTGCTGCCAGACCGCCATCGGCAGCGCGGACGCAGCAAAGCGCCGCTCCAGCAGCACGCTGGCCTCGGCGACGCGGGTGTCGTAGAACTCGATGCGCAATGCCTGGGCCCGCTGCTGGCCCTGCCAGTCGCCACGCTCGAAACGGCCCTTGGCCTCGGCCGACGTGGCGCGGAACAGCCGGTAGTGGCGGTTGAAGCCCTCGAGCAGCGCCAGGGCGATCTCGAAGGCACGCGGGTCGGTGAGCTTGGGAGGGAAGGCGGCGGCGGTCATCGGGCACGGGGCGGTCGGTTCGGCGTGGATGCGCGGCCGACCCAGGGCCGGCATCGTCCGACCGGATCGTATGTGGCATTGCGGTTCACACACGATAGCCCGAACGGTGCAGGAATCGGCGCGGCGCCGGGGCCCTGGCTGTCTTGAGCCGCCGCGATAGTGGGCTGTGTCGCGGCGCCATCGCGTCCCTGCATCACCCCGGAGGAAACGTCATGATTCGCAAGTTCACCGGCACGGCCCTGGCCGTCCTCGCGCTGCTCGGCGCCTTCAGCACCGGCGCGCAGGCCGCCGCCGTGACCAGCAAGCAGGTCGACCTGGGCTCCCTCGGCGTGCCCGCTTCGTCGCTTAACTTCGGCAACAGCTTCTCGGTCAACGGCGCGACGGCGTCGTCCGTCGGCGGCAACTCGTTCGCCACCACGGACACCTTCTACGACACCTATACCTTCAGCGTGCCGACCGCGGGCTTCAACAGCTTCACGGCGTCGCTGGAGCTGGGCAATTTCCTGGCCATCAGCAACCTGTCGTCGCGCCTCTACGCGGGCACGCCGGTTGCCGCCGGCACGGTGTTCGGCGGCAACCCGGCCCTGATCAGGCCCTGGAGCACCAACGAAACCAACACCACCAATGTGGCGGCCGGCAACGGCATGTTCAACATGATCAGCGTTCCCACGCTGGCGGCCGGCGTCTACACGCTGGAAGTGCGGGGCCAGGTCGCCGGCACCGTGGGCGGTGCCTACGCCGGCGTCATCAACGTGGCGGCCATTCCCGAACCCTCCACCTATCTGATGTTCGGGCTCGGCCTGGGCCTGATGGGGCTACGGATCCGCCGCCAGCCGCGCTGAAAAGGAGCCCCCGGGCCAGCGGGCACGCTGGCCTGCTCCCCCATGTTCAGCCCGCGTGGCGCGCCTTGACGCCCGCCAGCGCGCGGCGGTAGGCCGGGTCGACGTCGGCGGCGCTGGCGGCCGTCAATGCCAGGTCCTCCAGAAGGCCGTTGTGCAGGCCGTAGACCCAGCCGTGCACGACGACCTCCTGGCCGCGCGCCCAGGCGTCCTGCACGACAGTCGTGTGGCAGGCGTTGCGGGCCTGCTCCAGCACGTTCAGTTCGACCAGCGCGTCGACGCGCCTGGCCTCGGGCAGCGTGTCCAGCCAGGCCTGGTGCATGTGGCGCACGTCCTGCACATGGCGGATCCAGTTGTCGGCCAGGCCGACGCGCAGGTCCTTCAGCGCCGCGACGACGCCGCCGCAGTTGCTGTGGCCGACGACGATGACGTGGCGCACCTTGAGCTGGTCCACCGCGAACTGCATGACGGACAGGCAGTTCAGGTCGGAGTGCACGACGACGTTGGCGACGTTGCGGTGCACGAAGAGCTCGCCGGGCAGCAGGTCGACGAGCTCGTTGGCCGGCACGCGGCTGTCGGCGCAGCCTATCCACAGGTATTGCGGCGTCTGCTGCTTGAGCAGGCGCGAGAAGAAGCCCGGCTCGCCGGCCTCGGTGTCGGCGGCCCAGCGCCTGTTGTTGTCGAGCAGGTCCTGCAGTTCGTGATTGGTGGTCGTCATGGCTTGATTGTCGTGGGGGCTGCCCAGGAACGGAGCAGTTCCAGCGAAACAGCCATGCCGCCACAGACCTCGACGAGAACCCGCCCGAAACCGCCGGCATGGCGGTCCACGGCCGCCAGCGCGGCGCCGCAGGCCGGCTCGACGAGGACACGATGCGCGTCGGCGAAACGAATGCAGGCCGCGGTTGCCTCGGCGTCGCTGACCTGCACGGCATGGGTCGGATGCGAGCGGGCACGCTCGAAGGCCTCGGCCGCGACGCGGCGGGCGCCCAGCGAGGTCGCGATGGAGGTGATGGCCGACAGGCTGGCCAGTTGCCGCGCGTCCAGGCTGGCCTTCAGGCTGGACGCACCCTCGGTCTCCACGGCGATGACGGGCACATGGCCCAGGCCGTGGCGGCGCAGGCCTTCGACGATGCCGCAGAACAGGCCGCCACCGCCGACGGCCGTGACGACGGCGTCGAAACCGACGCCGGCCTCGACGACCTCGTCGATCAGTGTCGAGTGGCCGGCCCACAGCAGCGGGTGGTCGAAGGGATGCACATAGGCCGCGCCGCGCTCGGCGGCGAGGCGCAGCGCGAACTCGTGCGCCTCGTCCCAGACCGCGCCGTGGCGCAACACCTCGGCGCCGCGCGCGGCCAGGCGCTCGGCCACTGCGGCGCTGCTGGTCAGCGGCAGCACGATGGCCACCGGCAGGCCGAGGGCGATGGCCGCATGCGCCGCTGCGAAGCCGGCATTGCCGCCGGATGCACAGACGATGGCCTTGGCGCCCTCTGCCGCTGACTGCTGCACCAGCCGCCCGACGCCGCGCAGCTTGAAGCTGCCGCTGGGCTGCAGCGCGTCCATCTTCAGCCAGACCTCGGGGTGCTCGAACAAGCCCGGGGCCGCGCGCAGCAGCGGCGTATTGATGTGCAAAGCCTTCACATCGTCTCTGCGAACAGCTCCCTGCCAATCAGCATGCGGCGGATTTCCGACGTGCCTGCGCCGATTTCGTAGAGCTTCGCGTCACGCCACAGCCGGCCCAGCGGGTACTCGTTGATATAGCCGTTGCCGCCGAAGATCTGCACGCCCTCGCCGGCCATCCAGGTGGCCTTCTCGGCCGTCCACAGGATGACGGAGGCGCAGTCCTTGCGCACCTGGCGCACATGCTCGGCGCCCAGCATGTCGAGGTTCTTGGCCACCGTGTAGGCGAAGCTGCGCGCCGCCTGCAGCACGGTGTACATGTCGGCCACCTTGCCCTGGATGAGCTGGAACTCGCCGATGCTCTGGCCGAACTGCTTGCGGTCGTGGATATAGGGCACGACGTTGTCCATCACGCTCTGCATGATGCCCAGCGGCCCGCCGGTCAGCACGGCGCGCTCGTAGTCCAGGCCCGACATCAGCACCTTGGCGCCACCGTTGACCGTGCCCAGCACGTTCTCGGCCGGCACCTCGACGTCCTGGAACACCAGCTCTCCGGTGTGCGAGCCGCGCATGCCGAGCTTGTCGAGCTTCTGCGCGATGCTGAAGCCCTTCATGCCCTTCTCGATCAGGAAGGCCGTCACGCCGCGCGCGCCCAGTTCGGGCTCGGTCTTGGCGTAGACCACCAGCGTGTCGGCATCGGGGCCGTTGGTGATCCACATCTTGTTGCCGTTGAGGACGTAGTAGCCGCCCTTGTCCTCGGCACGCAGCTTCATGCTGATGACGTCGGAGCCGGCGCCCGGCTCGCTCATTGCCAGCGCGCCGACATGCTCACCGCTGATGAGCTTGGGCAGGTAACGGCTGCGCTGGGCGTCGCTGCCATTGCGCTTGATCTGGTTCACGCACAGGTTGCTGTGCGCGCCGTAGGACAGGCCCACCGAGGCGCTGGCGCGGCTGATCTCCTCCATCGCCACCATGTGGGCGAGATAGCCCATGTTGGCGCCGCCGTACTGCTCGGGCACGGTGATGCCGAGCACGCCGAGGTCGCCCATCTTGCGCCACAGGTCCATGGGAAAGCAGTCGCTGCGGTCGATCTCCGCCGCGCGCGGGGCGATCTCTTCGTCGGCAAAGGCGCGCACCGCGTCGCGCAGCGCGTCGATGTCTTCACCGAGTTGGAAGTTGAGGCCGGGCAAATTCATGCGGAATATCTCCTTCTCACCCGCGCTCGACCCGGTTAAAACTGGGCTGCCGGGGTAATTTGATTGACGTGAACGTCAACTGTAGCAACTGCTGCGCCCACCGGCCCGTTGAGGAGACAACATGCTGAACCAGATGAGTTTCCAGCGCCGCATCGCGCTGCTGCTGGGCACCGCCATTGCCGGCGTGGTGCTGTTGATCGTGATCAACACGGTCCAGGCCTACAACGACATCATGGCCGGGCGCCGCGAGGTCCTGCAGACGGCCCTGCAGGCCATCAGCAACCATGTGCTGGACCTGCAGCAGCAGGCCAGCGCCGGCAAGATCCCCGAGGACGTGGCCCAGGCCACGGCGCGCGAGGCCATCCGCGCGGCGCGCTTCGGCGGCGCCGACGGCAAGACCGAATACTTCTATGCCTGGACGCTGGACGGCGTCAGCGTCATGCACCCGATGAAGCTGGAGTGGGCCGGCAAGAACATGATGGACAAGATCGTCGACGGCAACGGCCGCAGGACGCTGCAGGACATGGTGGACGGGCTGCGCGCCTCCGGCAACGGCCGCGCCTTCGTCGACACCCGCTTCCCGCGCCCCGGCGGCAAGGACGCGGTGCCCAAGCTGCAGTACGTCGTGCAGATTCCCGGCTGGAACTGGATGGTCGGCTCCGGCCTCTACCTGGACGACGTCAAGGCCCTGGTCTGGCGCGCCGCGCTGGAGCAGATCGGCATCGGCGCCGTCGTGCTGGTCATCACCGTGGCCATGGGCCTGGCCATCGCGCGCAGCGTGCTCGGCCAGCTCGGCGGCGAGCCGCGCGTGGCCATCGCGGCCATGCAGGACGTCGCGCGCGGCGACCTCAGCCCGCGCCTGTCGTCCGCGCGCGGCGACAGCCTGATGGGCCAGATGCAGGCCATGGTCGAGGCGCTGCGCACGACGATCGGCCAGGTGCGCGCCGCCATCGACTCCATCTCGACCGCGGCCGGCGAGATCGCCCAGGGCAACCAGGACCTCTCCGCCCGCACCGAGCAGGCCGCGTCCAACCTGCAGCAGACCGCCAGCTCGATGGAAGAGATGAGCGGCGCCGTCGGCCAGAGCGCCGACACGGCCCGCCAGGCCAACCAGCTCGCCGTGTCCGCGGCCGAGGCGGCCCAGCGCGGCGGCAGCGTCGTGGCCCGAGTGACCGAGAGCATGGCCGGCATCACCGACAGCTCGCGCCGCATCGGGGACATCATCGGCGTCATCGACGGCATCGCCTTCCAGACCAATATCCTGGCGCTGAACGCCGCGGTGGAGGCGGCCCGCGCCGGCGAGCAGGGCCGTGGCTTCGCGGTCGTGGCCGGCGAGGTGCGCTCGCTGGCCCAGCGCAGCGCCGAGGCGGCCAAGGAGATCAAGTCGCTGATCGGCGCCTCGGTCAGCAATGTGGAGCAGGGCGCCGGCCTCGTCGAGCAGACCGGCAAAGCCATGCAGGACATCGTCGGCAGCGTCAGCCGCGTGTCCGACCTGATCGGCGAGATCGCCGCCGCCGCCAGCGAACAGCGCGACGGCATCCAGCAGGTCAACCAGGCCGTCACCCAGCTCGACCAGATGACGCAGCAGAACGCGGCGCTGGTGGAGGAGTCCGCCGCCGCCGCGCAGTCGATGCGCGAGCAGGCGCAGCGGCTGGCGGAGGCGGTCTCGGCCTTCAGGCTGGGCTAGCGGCGCCCGGCTGCGGCAGCAGCCGGCGCACCAGCGGGTGGCTGATCTTCTTGTCGGTGCCCACCGCGTAGAACTGCTCGGCCAGGCCCTCGGCCCGGCCGACGTTGACGAGGCCGTAGCGGCCCGTCAGCGCATCGTCCACGGCCGTCGCCGCCGGGAACACGCCCAGGCCCTCGCTGCCGAAGGTGGCCAGCAGCGCGCTGTCCTCGAACTCACCGGCAATGCGCGGGCGCAGGCCCTGCTCGGCCAGCCACTGGTCCAGGCGCGGGCGCAGCGCGGCGTGGGAAGTCGGCAGCAGCAGCGGCACGTCGGCCAGCGAGGCGGGGAAGTCGCGCGCCGCGGCCTGGGCCCAGCGCGGGTGGGCATACCAGGCGACGGGCGAGCTGCCCAGCGAATGGCTGTAGACGCGCAGATTCGGGTTGGCCGGCGCCGGGCGGTCGGCCAGCACCACGTCCAGCCGGTGCAGGGCCAGGTCGCCGAGCAGGTCGTCGAACTCGTCCTCGTGGCAGAGCAGGCGCAGCTGCGGCGTATCGAGGATGGGCGCGAGCAGGCGCTGCGCAACGAGCTTGGGCAGGCCGTCCGAGATGCCCACGGCCAGCCGCAACGCAGGCGTCGTGGCGGCGTCGCGCACGCGCTCGGGCAGGGTCTCGCCGATCTGGAAGATCTGCTCGGCCTGCTCCAGCGCCGCGATGCCGGCGTCCGTCAGCGCCAGGCCGCGGCCGGCCGGCTTCAGCAGCGCGGCGCCCAGAGCCTGCTCCAGCTCGCGCACCTGGGTCGACACCGTCTGCACCGACAGGCCCAGCTTCGCCGCCGCGCGGGTCAGCCCACCCTCCTTGGCCACGGCCCAGAAGTAGTACAGATGGCGGTAGCTGAAGCTCAGGCTCATGGCGAGTTAACAACAAGTTATCCAGAAGTATCCCTTCCTGATTTTCTGCTTTTTTATGTTGAGTTCAGCGCCTAGTCTGGCGCTCTTTCCATTGGCCTCAGGAGGTTTGCCATGCCACACCCGACCCGCACCCTCGCGATCGCGACGCCCTACGGCGGCGCGGTCGATCGCGACACCGCCCATCGCGTGCTGCGCAACACCCATGCCCTGCTGTCGATGACGCTGCTGTTCAGCGCCGCCGTCGCCGCCGCGGCCGTGGCCTTCCAACTACCGGCGCCGGGCCTGATCCTGACGCTGGTGGCCTATTTCGGCCTGCTGTTCGGCATCCACAAGCTGAAGAACCGTAGCTCGGCAGTCGGCCTCGTCTTCGCGCTGACCGGCTTCATGGGCTGGACGCTGGGCCCGCTGCTGAGCCGCACGCTGGCCCTGCCCTCGGGCGGCCAGGCCGTCATGCTGGCGCTGGGCGCCACCGGCGCCGTCTTCCTGGCGCTGTCGGCCTATGCGACGACGACCCGGCGCGACCTGTCCTGGATGGGCGGCTTCCTGTTCGCCGGCATGGTCGTCGCGCTGCTGGCGGGCCTGGCCGCCATGTTCTTCCAGATCCCGGCGCTGGCGCTGACGGTCTCGGCCGTCGTGGCCCTGCTGTCGGCCGGCCTGATCCTGTTCGAGACCAAGCAGATCGTCGACGGCGGCGAGACCAACTACGTGCTGGCCACCGTCAGCCTGTTCGTATCGGTCTTCAACCTGTTCACCAGCCTGCTGCAGCTGTTCGGCTTCATGGGCTCGGACGAGTAAGCCGACCGAAAAACGATCGCCCACCCGGCGCCCGAGCCGCAAGGGGGCCTCATCAAACCGCCCACGGGCCACACCCGGTCCGCCGGCGGGAACCAACCACGAGTGCGTTCAGAAGCTCGCGCGCCGGCCGCAAGGGGGTGCTCATCGCTCGTCCCCGGTTTGCTTCTTTTCGCCGCCACGATTGGGGCGGAAAGCGCTTTTCAACCACAGGAATGCTGCCTGAGCCAACCCGTATCCGTTCACGAACCCAAGCCTTGCGGCTGGGTGTCGCGCGGCGATTTCAAATTGACGCTCCCCAGGGGGCGAAAGAGAATCCCGCCACCTTCACTTGACGGCATTGCCATGAACCCAGCGCCTAGTCGCTGGCCTTCGCCGTCCAGTCACTAGCCGCTCGACATCCCGTCGAGCCGGCGGCGCACCGGGCGGTGGAGGCATCGACCTGACCACCCCCGGGGCCCGCGGCCCAGCCCATCGGCACCCTGCCACGCGGTACTCCCCGGACACCTTTCGTGACCTCGCGGCGCCAGCAGAGCGCGCCGCGCTCAGCCGCCGCGCCCCTGGGCCGGCGCAGGGGAGACGCCCGTGCAACAGCTCATCGCCCGCAACGCCATCCTGTCCCGTGCTTTCGAGACGGCCCGCGGCCACCTGCCCGACACCCGGGCCTTCACCCAGCGCCTGGGGCCGGGTCTCATCACCGGCGCCGCCGACGACGACCCGAGCGGCATCGCCACCTACTCGCAGGCCGGCTCGCAATTCCGCTTCGGCCTGGTCTGGACGCTGCTGCTGACGACGCCGCTGATGATCGGCATCCAGATGCTGTCGGCGCGCATCGGCTGGGTCACCGGCGAAGGCCTGGCCGCCAATATCGCCAAGGTCTGCCCGCGCTGGCTGACGATGGGCCTGGTGGCGCTGCTGGTCGTCGCCAACACCATCAACATCGCGGCCGACATCGGCGCGATGGCCGAGGCCGCCCGCCTGCTGATGGGCGGGCCCAGGGTGCTGTTCATCGTCGGCTTCGGCGCCGCCTGCGTGCTGGGCCAGGTGTTCTTCTCGTACGAGCGCTCGGTGCGCATCCTGAAGTGGCTGACGCTGGCGCTGTTCTCCTACTTCGCCGTCGTCATGGTCGTGCACGTGCCCTGGCACCAGGCCACCATCGAATCCCTGCAGCCCTGGGCCTTCTTCCCGGCCGAGGCCAGGCTCGGCGACTACGCCAGCATGGTCGTCGCCGTGCTCGGCACGACCATCAGCCCCTATCTCTTCTTCTGGCAGGCCGCCCAGGAGGTCGAGGACCAGCAGAAACGCCCGCATGCCGCCGAACTGCGTCCGCTGCCGGCCTATGCCCAGGAACACCTGTTCCGCATCAAGCAGGACACCTACATCGGCATGTCCTTCTCCAACATCATCGCGCTGTGCATCGTGCTGGCCACGGCCGTGACGCTGAACATGCACGGCATCACCAACATCCAGACCTCGTCCGAGGCCGCCGAGGCGCTGCGCCCGGTGGCCGGAGAGTTCGCGTTCGCCGTGTTCGCGCTGGGCATCGTGGGCACAGGCCTGCTGGCCGTGCCGGTGCTCGCCGGCTCCGCGGCCTACGCGGTGAGCGAGGCGTTCGGCTGGAAGGCCAGCCTCTCGCACGGCTTCCACGAGGCACGCGGCTTCTACGCCATCATCATCGCCGCCACCGGCATCGGCACGCTGATGAGCCTGTTCGAGCTCGACCCGATCAAGGCCCTGGTCTGGAGCGCCATCGTCAACGGCGTCATCTCGGTGCCCATCATGGTGGCGATGATGTGGATCGGCCAGTCGCCGCGCGTGATGGGCAGCCTGACGATGTCCGGCCGGCACCGCTTCTTCGGTTGGGCCGCCACCGGCGTGATGGCCGTTGCCGTGGTGGTGATGTTCGTCACGGCCTGAACGCCGGGCCGTTGGGGCCCTGCAAGTCGACATGGCCGTTGGCGTTCTGGTGCCGGGCCTGCGGAACTCGCTGAGGGCGCCGCTCGCCTCGCGCCAGCGCAGGCCAGACCCGTGGCGAGCTGCTCCACGCCGGCGGCGAACAGGCGCAGCGGCAGGAAGGCCTCGTCCGGCACCTTGACGGCCGGGTCGGGCCGCGTGTCAGCCGGCGGCGCCCAGGCGCAGCGGGGGGCGCAGGCGCGGTGCGGCGTCGGACTGGCGGCGCACCAGCTCGAAGTCCATCAGCTCGTGCTCGGGCGCGAGCGGCTCGCCGCCGCGGCGTGCGCGGATGTGGCGCACCAGCAGGTCCACCGCGGCGCCGGCCATCTCCATGATGGGCTGGCGCACGGTGGTCAGCTCGGGCCAGATGGTCGTGGCCAGCGGCGCGTCGTCGAAGCCGACGACGGTCAGGTCGCTGGGCACGTCCAGGCCCAGGCGGTGGGCGATGGCGACGGTGGCCGCGGCCATGTCGTCGTTGCTGGCGAAGATGGCCGTGGGCCGGCGCTCCTGGCTCAGCAGCATCTCCGCCGCGTCCAGGCCCGAGCGGTAGGTGAACATGCCCTGGGCGACGACCTCCTCCTCGGCGATGTTGAGGCCGGCATCGGCCATCGCGGCATGGAAGCCCGCGAGGCGGCGCGCGCTGCTGCTCTGGTAGGGGTCGCCGATGATGAAGCCCAGGCGGTGATGGCCCAGGGCCAGCAGGTGGCGGGTCATCTCGTTGGCGGCCTGGTAGTCGTCGATGCCGACGGCGCAGACGGCCTCGGGCGGCACGCCGCTGGACACGACGACGGCCGGCGTCCCGGTCTCGGCCACGAGCCTGAGCAGGGGCTGGGAGTCGCAGAAGGGCGGCGGCAGGATGAGGCCGTCGATGCCGTTGGCGATCATCTCGGCCACCGGCTTCTCCTCGCCCTCGCGCGCAGCCTCGCAGCGCTGCACGACCAGCTGCACATGGCGCAGGCTGGCCTTGTTCAGCAGGCCGATCAGGAACTCGTTCAGGTAGCCCGCCGTCGGGTCGATGTAGAGCATGCCGATGCGGATGGGCTCCGAGCCGGCCAGGTGGCGGGCGGCCTGGTTGGGCACGTAGTTCAGCTCGGCGACGGCAGCCTGGACCTTCTCGCGTGTGCCGGCACGCACGTTCTGCTCGCCGTTGATGACCCGCGACACCGTCATGGGCGACACCCCGGCGAGGCTCGCCACATCGGCAATGGTGGCGACCTTGGGGCTGCGCCCGGCACGAGCGGTTGGCTTCAAAGGGGTCCCTTGAGTGTTGACTCGGTCAATGTAGCGGGCCGGCAGGGCCGCCGCGATCTGGTTGCGCAATCATATGACCACCCAAGCACCGACCTCCGATGCCGGAACTGCTGGTGACGCTCATAGTCTCCCAGCAGCAGACCTCAGGTTTTACGCGAATGTTAGAGATTTCGCACTTGCGCAAAGGCAAATGGTAGCGCTACATTTTTGACCGTGACAAGCCGGCGCCGTCAGCGTCGCGGCATGGAGACAAGCTTGAAACCGCCACACCCGCACCGCCCGCACCCGCCATGCAGCTGACCGGCGACCAGCACCTGCTGAAGAACCTGAACCGCATGGCCATCGTGCGCCAGCTCAGCGCCCACCCGGGCCAGTCGCGCGCCGTGCTGGCCGAGGCGTTGATGCTGACCAAGTCCACCGTCAGCGGCCTGGTGCGCGAGCTGATCGACGAGGGCTGGCTGCTGGAGCGCGAGGTCGTCGCCACCGGCGAGCTCGGCCGCCGGCCCACGCCGCTCTTCATCCATCAGGGCCGCCTCGTGCTGCTGGGCGCCGAGATCGGCGTCGACGGCGTGCACGCGATCGCGACCTCGCTGACCGGCGACATCCTGGCCCGCCTGCGCAGCCCGCTGGATGCCAGCCGCGACGCCCGCCGGGCGATGGCCCAGCTCGCCCGGCTGCTGCTGCAGCTGCACGCGCGGCTGGACGGCGCCACCCAGCGGGTCGTCGGCATCGGCGTGGGCCTGCCCGGCGGCGTGGACGAGGCCAGCGGCCATCTGTTCTTCGCGCCCAACCTCGGCTGGCGCGACCTGCCGGCGGCGCAGCTGCTGGCCGGCCATCTGCGCGGCAGCGCGCTGCAGGCCGCGCCCCTCTACCTGCAGAACGAGGCCGACGTGGCCGTCATCGGCGAGCTGGAGTTCGCCGCCGAGCGCCGGCCCGACCCGCTGGTCTACCTGAGCCTGGGCCTGGGCGTGGGGGCCGGCGTCGTCGTCGAGGACCGGCTGCTGACCGGCGCGCGCGGCATGGCCGGCGAGGTCGGCCACACGACGCTGCAGATCGACGGCCCGGCCTGCTCCTGCGGACGCCTGGGCTGCGCCGAGGCGCTGATCGGCTTTCGCGCGATGCTGGACCCCGGCGCGGCCAGCGCCGGCCTCGCCGAGGTGCGGCGCCGCCTGGCCGACGCACCCGCCGACGCCGAGGCCGCCATCGCCCGCGCCGGCCGCTACCTCGGCATGCTGCTGGGCAACCTCAGCGCCGCCTACGACCCCGGCAGCATCGTGCTCGGCGGCCCCGCCGTCGAGCTCGGCGCGCCCCTGCTGCGGCCCGCCTTCCAGATGCTGGAGCGCCATGCCGGCGCCGCCGGCCTGCAGCCACCGCTGGTCACCGTGTCGCGCTTCGGCGCCGACGCGGTCGCCGTGGGCGCTGCGGCACTCGCCCGCTACCGACTCACCCGCCCCCTGATCGCCGCCAGCCGCCTGGCCGCGGCCGCCTGAACCCGCCTCCCGACCCATGATCACCAATCCCATCCTGCCGGGCTTCCATGCCGACCCCTCGATCTGCCGCGTGCCGGGCGCCGATGGCCTGGACGACTACTACATCGCCACCTCCACCTTCGAGTGGTGGCCGGCCGTGCGCATCCACCACTCGCGCGACCTGAAGCACTGGCGACACCACAGTTATGCGGTCACGCGCCAGAGCCAGCTCGACCTGACCGGCCACCCCGACTCCGCCGGCGTCTGGGCGCCCTGCCTGAGCCATGCCGGCGGCCAGTTCTGGCTGATCTACACCGACGTGCGCTCCACCATCGGCGCCTTCAAGGACACGCACAACTACCTCGTCACGGCGCCCAGCATCGACGGCCCCTGGAGCGAGCCCCATTACCTGAACAGCTCGGGCTTCGACCCCAGCCTCTTCCACGACACGGATGAAGATGGCAGCGTCCGCCATTGGCTGGTCAACCAGCAGTGGACCCACCAACCCGGCAAGCAGCACTTCAACGGCATCCTGCTGCAGGAGTACGACCACGAGGCAAGGCGCCTCGTCGGCCCGGTGAGGAACATCTATGCCGGCACCGCGCTCGGCGTCGTCGAGGGCCCCCACCTCTACCACCGCAAGGGCTGGTACTACCTGCTGACGGCCGAGGGCGGCACCTTCTACGAGCATGCCGTCACGCTGGCCCGCTCGCGCCAGATCGACGGCCCCTACGAGACCCTGCCCGGCAACCCGCTGCTGACCGCCTGGCAGCAGCCCACCGACGGCCTGCAGCGCAGCGGCCACGCCAGCCTGGTGCAGACGGCCCGCGGCGATTGGTATCTGGCCCACCTCTGCGGCCGGCCACTGGAGTGGAGCGGCCCGAACACCGACCGCCAGAACGGCGTCTACAGCGGCCTGCACTGCCCGCTGGGCCGCGAGACGGCGCTGCAGCGCATCGTCTGGCGCGACGACGACTGGCCCGAGATCGAGGGCGGCGGCAACGCGCCCCATCTGCAGGTGGCCGAGAGCGGCCTGCCCGAGCATCCCTTCCCGGCCGAGCCCGCGCGCGACGACTTCGACGGCCCCGTGCTGAGCCCGCATCTGAACTCGCTGCGCCAGCCGGCCGACGAGAGCTGGCTGTCCCTCACCGAGCGCCCCGGCTGGCTGCGCCTGAAGGGCCGCGAGTCGCTGATGAGCCTGTTCGCGCAGAGTCTGGTCGCACGCCGCCAGCAGCACTTCGACTGCCGCGTCGAGACGCGGCTGGACTTCGCACCGGAACTCTTCCAGCAGATGGCCGGCCTGGTGGCCTACTACAACACGCTGAACCACGCCTACCTGCACGTCAGCCGCGACGCGGACTCCGGCGCCCGCATGCTGCGCCTGACCGTCAACCGCGACGGCGCACACAGCGAGCCGGCCGCCGCGGTCGAGCTGGTCGACGGGCCGGTGGACCTGGCCGTCGAGTTCAGCCACGCGAGCTACCAGTTCCACTTCGCGCAGCAGGGCCGCGCCTGGACCGCCTTCGGCCCGGCCCTGGACAGCGCCATGCTCAGCGACGAATACGCGACCCGCTTCGTCGACGGCTTCGCGCGCAGCTTCGGCTTCACCGGCAACTTCATCGGCATCGCCTGCCAGGATCTGTCGGGCCGGCGCCTGCACGCCGACTTCGACCACTTCGCTTACGAAGCGAAGTAAGGCCGAACCAGACTGCCTGCCCGCACGACAACGACACGAGACAAACCCATGGCCACCCACCCGCCCCTGTCCTTCCTGGAGAAAGCCGGCTACAGCGCGGGCGACGCCGCCGCCAACTTCGTCTTCATGACGATGGTGCTGTTCCAGCTGAACTTCTACACGGACGTGTTCGGCCTGTCCGCCAACACGGCGGCGGCCATCCTGCTGTGGCCGCGGCTGTGGGACGCCATCTTCGACCCTGTGATGGGCGTGCTGGCCGACCGCACCGAGACGCGCTGGGGGCGTTTTCGCCCCTGGGTGCTGTGGACTGCCCTGCCCTGGGGCGTCGTCATGGTGCTGGCCTATACGACGCCCGACCCCGCCTGGGGCTGGAGCACCGGCATGGTGGTGGCCTACGCCGGCATCACCAACACGCTGCTGATGACGCTCTATTCGATGAACAACATGCCCTACTCGGCGCTGGGCGGCGTGATGACCGGGGACCTGAACGAGCGCACGCGGCTCAATGCCTTCCGCTTCGTATCGGTCAATGTCGCGCAGTTCATCGTCGGCGGTTTCACGCTGCCGCTGGTGGCCAAGTTCGCGCAGGGCCACGACCGCGCCCACGGCTGGCAGGTCACGATGACGATCTGGGCCGTCGCCTGCGTCGCCCTCTTCCTCGTCACCTTCCTGACGACCAAGGAGCGCATCAAGCCCATCGCCCCGGCCAAGGCCTCGCCGCGGCAGGACTTCGCCGACCTGCTGAAGAACGGCCCCTGGATCGCGCTAGTGGCCTACACCGTCTTCAACTTCGGCATGCTGGCCCTGCGCGGCGGCGCCCACTACAGCTACTACCACCACTACGTCGACAAGGCCGCGATGTTCGACGTCGTCGCCGCACTCGGCCTGACCACGCCCGACCCACAGGGCACCGGCAGCCTGGCCGACGGCCTCGGCTACATCGTGCACGGCAGGCGCGACAGCCTGGCCCACGCCAACGTGGCCGACGTGTTCAACAGCCTCGTCAACATGGCCGGCACGGCGACGACCATCGTCGTCATCATGGGGTCCGCCGGCCTGTCGGCGCGCTTCGGCAAGCGCAGCGTGGCGCTGGCCTGCTTCTGCCTGTGCGCGCTGGCGGCTTGCGCCCTCTATCTGCTGCCGCCCGACGCGGTGTGGGGCATGCTGGGCCTGCACATGCTCGGCGCCGTCTGCTATGCGCCCACCGTCGCCGTCATGTGGGCCATGTATGCCGACGCGGCCGACTACTCCGAGTGGCAGACCGGCCGGCGCTTCACCGGCATGGTGTTCGCCACCATCGGTTTCTCGCTGAAGGCCGGCCTCGCGCTGGGCTCGGCCTGCTTCCTGTGGCTGCTGGCCGGTTTCTTCGGCTACGACACGCAGATGCCCGCGGCGCCCAATGCCGTCGAGGGCTACCGCGTGATGTCCAGCCTCGTCGTCGGCGCGCTGTTCGCGGCCTGCGCGGTCTGCCTGGCCGCCAACAAGCTCAGCAAGCAGACCACGCTGCGCATGGCCGAAGAGCTGGCCCGGCGCCGCGCCCATGCCGCCAGCGCCCGCGCCGGCCACGACGACCACCCCGACGGCAGCACCGGCGCCGTGCCGGCCATCGCCTGAGCCCTTCCACACCCAACCGATCCCGCAGTCAGGACCCCGCCATGAGCACCGCCTATTCCGACCTCCCCGTCGTCCGCTACGAAGGCCCCCGATCCACCCACCCGCTGGCCTACCGCTGGTACGACGCCAACCGCGTCGTGCTCGGCAAGACCCTGGCCGAGCATCTGCGCCCGGCCGTCTGCTACTGGCACAACTTCTGCTGGAAGGGCGAGGACGTCTTCGGCCTCGGCAACACCGTGTTCCAACGCGCCTGGTTCGCCGAGAGCGACCCGGTCAAGGCCGCGCGGATGAAGCTGGACGCCGCCTTCGATTTCTTTGGCAAGCTCGGCCTGCCCTGGTGGTGCTTCCATGACCGCGACGTGGCCCCCGAAGGCGCGACGCTGGCCGAGTCCAACCGCATCCTCGACGGCCTGCTCGAAGCCGCGGCGAAGAAGATGCAGGACGGCAAGGTCGGCCTGCTCTGGGGCACGGCCAACCTGTTCTCCAACGGCCGCTACATGAGCGGCGCCGCCACCAACCCCGACCCCGAGGTCTTCGCCTACGCGGCCGCCCAGGTGAAGCATGTGCTGGAGTGGACCCACCGCCTCGGCGGCGAGAACTATGTGCTCTGGGGCGGCCGCGAAGGCTACGAGACCCTGCTGAACACCGACCTCAAGCGCGAGCTGGCCCAGTACGGCCGCTTCCTGTCCGCCGTCGTCGAGCACAAGCACAAGATCGGCTTCAAGGGCACCATCCTCATCGAGCCCAAGCCCCAGGAGCCCACCAAGCACCAGTACGACTACGACAGCGCGACGGTCCATGGCTTCCTGAAGACCTACGGCCTGGAGAACGAGGTCAAGGTCAATCTGGAAGTGAACCACGCGACGCTGGCCGGCCACAGCTTCGAGCACGAGGTGGCCACCGCCTGTGCCCTCGGCATCTTCGGCTCCATCGACGCCAACCGCGGCGACGAGCAGCTCGGCTGGGACACCGACCAGTTCCCCAACAACCACGCGGCCCTGGTGCCGGCCATGCTGGAGATCATCCGCGCCGGCGGCTTCACGACCGGCGGCACCAACTTCGACGCCAAGGTGCGCCGCCAGAGCATCGACCCCATCGACCAGCTCGAGGGCCACATCGGTGGCATGGACACGATGGCCCGCGCCTTCCTGAGCGCCGCCGCGCTGTACGAGAGCGGCCAGCTGGAGAAGGCGGTCAGCGAACGCTATGCCGGCTGGAACGGCACGCTGGGCCAGCAGATCCAGGGCGGCGCCGGCCTCGACGAGCTCGCGCAGATCGTGCACGCGCAAGGCATCTCTCCGACACCTCGCTCGGGCCGCCAGGAACGCCTCGAAAACGTCGTCAACAACTTCGTCTGACGAAGACAAAAGGCAAGCACAGAGCCACCGACATGTTTCTTGGCATCGACCTCGGCACCTCCGAGCTGAAGCTGCTGCTGCTCGACGAGCAGCACCGCATCGTCGCCACCACCGGCGTGGCCCTCACCGTGCAGCGGCCCCGGCCGCTATGGAGCGAGCAGAACCCGGCCGCGTGGTGGGCCGCACTCGACGAGGGGATGGCGCGGCTGAAGCAGGACCACGCCGCCGCGCTCACCGCGGTGCGCGGCATCGGCCTGTCCGGCCAGATGCATGGCGCCGTCACGCTGGATGCGGCCGGCCGCGTGCTGCGCCCGGCCATGCTGTGGAACGACGGCCGCTCCGGCACGGAGTGCGCCGAGATGATGGCCGCCTGCCCCGAGCTGCCGGCCATCACCGGCAACCTCGCGATGCCCGGCTTCACCGCGCCCAAGCTGGCCTGGATGCGCCGGCACGAGCCCGAGCTGTTCGCCCGCATCGCACGG
This sequence comes from Roseateles saccharophilus, assembly GCF_004342485.1. Classification (GTDB taxonomy): domain Bacteria; phylum Pseudomonadota; class Gammaproteobacteria; order Burkholderiales; family Burkholderiaceae_C; genus Pelomonas; species Pelomonas saccharophila. Next base: position 103,992 of record NZ_SMBU01000006.1, on the reverse strand, counting down.
GTGCTGCTGCCCAAGGACTGGCTGCGCCTGCAGCTCGGCGGCGAGGCGGTGAGCGAGATGAGCGACGCGGCCGGCACGCTGTGGCTGGACGTGGCGCGCCGCCGCTGGTCGCCCGAGGCGCTGGCGCTGACCGGCCTGGGCGAAGGCCAGATGCCGCGCCTCGTCGAGGGCAGCGAAGCGAGCGCCGCGCTGAAGCCCGAGCTGGCCGCGCGCTGGGGCTTGCGGCCCGGCATCACCATTGCCGGCGGCGGCGGCGACAACGCGGCCAGCGCGGTCGGCATGGGCGTCGTCAGGCCGGGCGACGGCTTCCTGTCGCTCGGCACCTCGGGCGTCATCTTCCTGTGCAACGAGCGCTTCAGCCCCAATCCGGCCCGCGCGGTGCACGCCTTCTGCCATGCTTTGCCGAACACCTGGCACCAGATGAGCGTGATGCTCAGTGCCGCCAGCGCGCTGCGATGGGTCACGCAGCTGCTCGGCCAGCCGGGCGAGGCCGCGCTGATCGACAAGGTGGCCGCCCTCGCGCCGGCCCGGCGCGAGGGCGCGCCGCTCTTCCTGCCCTACCTCAGCGGCGAGCGCACGCCGCACAACAATGCCAACGCGCAGGGCGTGTTCTTCGGCCTCACGCACGAGCACGACGCGGCGGCCCTGGGCTACGCGGTACTCGAAGGCGTGGGCTTCGGCCTGCTGGACGGCTGGCAGGCGCTGCAAGCCGGTGGCGGCACGGCGGAGTCCCTGTGGCTGGTGGGCGGCGGTGCGCGCAGCGAATGGTGGGCCAAGCTGCTGGCCTCGCTGCTGGGCACCCGCCTCGTCAACGGCGTCGGCGCCGAGGCCGGCGGCGCTCTGGGCGCGGCGCGCCTGGCCTGGCTGGCCTGCGGCGGCACGGTGGACGAGGTCTGCAGACGGCCCGAGATCGCCCGCGTCGCCGAGCCCGATGCCACGCTGGCCGCCGCGCTGCGGCCGCGGCACGAACGCTTCCAGCGCCTCTACGGCGCGCTGCGCGCCGAGTTCGGTCAGTAAAGCCGGATGGCCGAGTCGAAGCGCCAGCTGCGGCGGATCTCGACGACGTCGTAGTCCCGCGCCAGCGCCGGCGGGAAGGCCGGGTAGTTCTGCAGGCCCAGCACGACCTGGCGGATCGCCTCGTCCAGCGCCGGCACACCGCTGGAGCGCACGAAGCTGACCGACTCCACCGAGCCATCGCTGCGGATGGCGACGGTGACCAGCGGGTCGGCATGGGCCGCCTGCGCGGCCTCGCGCACCTTCTCGAAGGTCTGGTTGAGCTGGATCTTGCGCGCCCAGGCCTCGGCATACAGCACCAGCTCGGTGTTCGAGTCCACCTGCCCGAACAGCCGGCCGCGACGCAGGCTGCTGTAAGACGTGGGCAGGGCCGAGGACGGGCCGCGCGCCAGCGCATCGCGCCGCGCGGCTTCCTCGTCGAGCTGCCGGCCGATGGCGCGCAGCCTGGCCTCGCGCTGGGCCGCCTCGGCCTGCGTTGCCGCAAGCTTCACCGCTTCGGCGCGTGCCGCCTCGGCCCGTGCGGCGTCCTGGCGGGCCGACTCCTGGCGCTGTCCTTCCAGGCGTGCCGCCTCCAGCCGCTCGGCGCGCTGCAGGGCCTCCTGGCGCGAGCCCTCCAGCTGGGCCAGTTCGGCACTGCGCTCGGCCGGCTCGCTGCGCACGCGCAGCGCGTCGCCCGCGCGGCGCAGTGCCTCCACGGCCGGGCTGGATGCGCTCGCGAACGCGGCGACGGCAGAAGGCTTGTCCGATGCCCGCATCGCCTCCAGCTCGGCCAGCGCGCCGCTGCGCTCGCTGGCTCGCGGGCTCAGCTCGGCGGCAGCGCGGCGCAGCGTCTCGACAGCGGGAGCGGACGCGCCCTGGAAGGCCGCGACGGCCGCCGCCGGCGTGGCCTGCAGCTCCTGCCGCGCCGCGTCCAGCGGCGCCAGATCCACGGGCCGCTCGCGCGGGCGCAGCACCTCGCGGCTCAGCGCCTGCACGGCGGGGCTGGACGCGCCCGCGAAGGCCGCGACCGCCGCGGTCGGCACCGCCGACGCCGCCGCCACGGCCCAGGCCGCCGGCCGCTCGACGGCCAGCACCGCGAAGCCGCTCTCGGGCAGCGGCGCGACATCCCCGTCCGGCTCGGCGAGCCGCAGGGTCCTGGTGTCCGGCGCGGTGGCCGCGTCGGCAGCGGCCGGCGCTGGCGGCGCGGGTGGGGCCTGCGGCAGCGGCGGCGCCTCCAGCACGACGCGCAGCTCCGCCGCCGCGCCGCGCCGGGTCTGCCAGGGGAAGTCCAGGCCCGGCAGGCCCAAGCCCTGGCCGAAGCTCAGGCTCAGCAGCAGGCCGTGCACGAGCAGGGAGAAGGCCAGCGCCCGGTTCAGGCGCGGGCCGAACACGGGAAGCGTGGCCGGGCCGGCGGCACTCAGGCGCACGCCATCCCCCCCCGCTCCACGTTGATGTCTGCGCCCCTCATCCGGCGCATTGTCCGGCCAGGATCACCAGGCCCTGAAGCGCCCCGTCACATGCAGCAGGGCCATGAACTGCAGCAGGCCGTCGTAGTAGCGCCACTGGCCGGCGGGCGGCTGCAGCGCCCAGAGCGCGTCGACGAAGGGCCGCGCCTGCACCGGCTCGACGAGCAGGGCCGCGACGGCATTGCTGGCGATCAGGCCGCTGGCGGGCGCGTCGTTCAGCGGCCGGCCGTCCAGCGTATAGAGGTGGGGATAGGGCTGGGTCGGCTGGGCCGCGAAGAAGCCCAGCAGCCGGCGGCTCAGCCCCGGCGCGGCGGGGTTGCTGCCCCACCAGACCTGGTCGACGCTCCAGTTCACGGCCGTGCGGAAGGCGTCGTAACGGAAGTCCTCGTGGCCCTCGCGCGCATGGGGGCGTCCGTCGAACTCGGCGTAATCGGGCGTCAGGCCGGTCTTGGGGTGGGCGGCCTTGTTGAAGTAGGCGCGGCTGATGTCGGCGATTTCGCTCCAGCGGCGGCGGTCCTGCGGCGCGGCGGCGCGGCGGGCCCAGAGCTCGTAGAAGGCCGGCAGGTGGTAGGACGGGTCGCTGAAGTCGGCCGCGTCGGCGATGGGCACGAAGACGACCTGGCCGTGCCGCGGCGAGAACATGGACCGCACGCCGTCGACGACGCCGCCGTTCATCTCCTCCTTGTGCAGCATCGTGGCCAGCAGGGCCTGGGCCTGGGCGTCGTAGTCGTAGAGGCCCCGGCCATTGCCCCAGCGCGAGGCGGCCATTAGCAGCGCGGTGGCGAAATACTCCTCGCCATCTGAGGCCGGCACGGCGTCGCGGTCACAGCCCTGCGGCCGGCATTGCCAGCGGAAATAGCCCTTGCGCGGGCCTGCCGCGTAGCGCATATGCGTGGCAGCCCAGTTCCACAGCGCGTCGAACTCGGCCTTGCGGCCCATCTGCACGGCAATCATCATCCCGTAGGACATGCCCTCGCTGCGCACATCGGCGTTGCCGACATCGAGCACATAGCTCGCTGGGCCGTCGGTCGTGGGCGCGGCGGGGTAGATGACGCGGTGTCGGGCATCGCCCTCGAACAGCGACTTCCAATAAGCGTCCAACCGGGCGGTGATGTCGGCCTCGCCGATCTCAGGGTGGATCTCGCGCAGCAGATTGCGGTAGCGGCCGGTCTGCGCCGCGCCGGCCAGCGGTGTCAGCACCAGCTTCTGCAGCAGGACGTTGTCATCCAGGCGCCAGACGTGCACGACATGGCGGCCGGGCGCAATGCCGGCGAAGCGCGCGCCAAGCACCGCGTCGTTGTCCCGGACGGCCCGGGCCCAGTCGCGCTCCTCGCGCGTCTGCTCGGCGCCGGCGGTGGGCTGCAGCCTGAGCACCAGCTCCTGCGGCGGCAGCTCGTCCAGGCCCACGGCCAGGCGCAGGCCGGCGCTGCCGCGCGTGTCCAGCGTCGGCAGCATGTGCAGCTCCAGCAGCAGGTCGCCGCCCGTGGCGATGTCGACGTCGTAGTCCAGCCTCGGGCCGTCGGCCAGCGTGGTGGGCGGGCGGCCCTGCGGCAGCGCCGCCACCGCGCCCAGGCCCTGGCCGAGATGGGGGATGGCCGTCCAGGCCAGGCCACGGCCGTCGACGGCGCGGCTGAAGCGGGTCGCCTCCAGCGTGATCGCTTCAAGGGTGAGCGCCTGCGGTGGGCTGGCCGCCGCATCCGGCGCCTTGCCGGCCACACGTTGCACGGCGGGCATCAGGTTGCTGTCGGGCTGCTGCCAGCCGGTGTAGCCGATATGGGTCTGCAGCATCATGCCGGCCCATTTGCCGCCGGCCAACGCGTGGTATTGGTCGGCGATGGCCTGGTCGCGCGCGAAGGCGGCCTCGGCCCGATCTGCAAAGACGTTGGCGCGCGGGTCGCCAGCCTGGGCCAGCCGGCGGTTCCAGGCCACCGCGTAGTACAGCCGGTAGAGGTTGGCCAGCGCCAGCACCGGATGCTCGACGAGCTGGAAATAGGCGTCGAGCTGCCCGGCCCGCAGCCCGGCCTTGACCTGGGCGACGTGCGACTCCAGCGCGGCCCACTCGGCCACGCGCCGGCCGAAGTCGCCGCCGTCCAGCGCGTCGGCCGTGGCGGGGCCGAGCGCGAAGCTGTGCTCGTCCACCAGCTCGGGCTTGCGCCGCGCCGCGTACTGGCCGTAGCGCGTCAGGATGGCGCCGATCTCGCCAGCCTGGGCCGGGCCGAAAGTGGCCGCCGCCCAGTCGCGTGGGTAGGCCGCCAGCTTTGCTGTCGTCATGCGCTGCGGCGCCCAGGCCATGTCGAGGAAGAAGCTGATCGGGAACTCCATCGGCTTGATGTCGCCGACGTTGACGATCCACAGCGCATCGGCGCCCTGCGCATGCGCCAGGTCCATCTGCTGCCAGGTCTTCTCGATCTGGTTGGTGTTGAGCCACTTGTAGTTGCGCGGCCAGCCGACGTAGTCGAAGTGGTAGTAGACGCCGTAACCGCCGGGGCGTTGCGCGCCCGGCGCCGGCAGGCGACGGATCTGGCCCCAGTTGTCGTCGCAGAACAGCAGCAGCACGTCGTCGGGCACCTGCAGCCCAGCGTCGTAGTAGTCCTGCACCTCCTTGTAGAGCGCCCAGACCTGCGGCGTCTTCCCGGCCGGCTGGCGGGTCACGTCGGCAATGATGCGGCGCTGGTCGCCGACGATGCCTTCGAGCAGCGCCGTGGCCGTGCCCGCGCTCATCGGCTCGTCGCCGTCGCCGCGCATGCCGATGGTGACGAGGCTGTCGAAGGCGCCGCCGCCGGGCCGGCCCATCATGCGCTCGATGCCGCCGCGCCAGAAGCCGCGCAGCTTGTCGGCGTTCTTCGTGTAGTCCCAGGCGCCGCCGCCGGCGCGGGCCCATTCGTCGTGGGCACGCATCATCGGCTCGTGGTGGGAGGTGCCCATGACGACACCCATCTCGTCGGCCAGCACCGCAGCCCTGGGGTCGTCGGCCGCGAAGGCGCGCGGCTGCCACATCGCCGGCCACAGCGTGTTGCCGCGCAGGCGCAGGATCAGCTCGAAGACATGTTCGTAGAAGGCCGCATTCGTGCCGCCGAACTTCGCCTGCGCCCAGCTGCTCAGCGCCGGCGCCTCGTCGTTGATGAAGATGCCGCGGTACCTGACGCCGGGCTGGTCGCCGCGCGCGCCGGCCGCGACGAACACATCCGCCTTCTTCTCGACCGGCACGTCGGCCCACCAGGCCCAGGGGCTGACGCCGATGCGCGCCGACAGCTCGTAGGTGCCGAAGACCGCACCGCGCCGGTCGCTGCCGGCGATGACCAGCGCACGCGGCACGCCCGGCCAGGGCTGCTCGACGACGACCTGGCGGTAGGCCTCCCACCGCCCCTGCAGCCCATCGAGCTGCAGCTTGTGCCGCGCGACGAGGTCGTCGAGCACCGCGCTGCGGCCCAGCGCCGCGATGACGACGAGCTCGCCGCGCGCGTCGTCAATGCGCGCCGGCCGCGGCGCCGCCTGGCCCGACACGCGCGCCAGGTCGGCCGCGAAATTACGCGCCGCATGCAGCAGCGCCGGGTCGGCGCCGGCCTCGACGAAGACGGCCGCCGGCCGGCCCGCGCGCACCAGGGCCAGGCCTTGCCCGGGGTCGTGGCCGCAGACCGACACCGGCGCGTCGCAGGCCAGGGCCGCCCCGCCAGCCAGGGCCAGCAGCCCGGCCATCGATTTCAAGAAACGCATCACCGCTTGTCTCCAGGCCGCGGCGCCCTGCGCGGGCGCTCTTTCGTCGTTGATGGTTACGCAATCAGCTTCAGCAACTGCCAAGGATGTTCCTGGCACCTGCACCACAGCGATAGCAGAAACAAGGTTTCATGGTAGCGTAACCTTTTATCGATCGCCGATAGCCGACAAGGTTACGCAAACACCCAGCCATGATCCGCAACCCCGTGCCGCCCACCGCCGAGCCGGCTCCCGCGGTCTACACCCTCGGCACGGCCGACGGCCTGCAGATCCAGGTCAGCAGCCACGGCGGGCGCTGGTTGTCCTGCCGGGTGCCGCTGCCCGATGGCAGCCGACGTGAAGCCATCCTCGGCCATACGACCGCGGCCGAACACCTGCACGAACCCGGCTTCTTCGGCGCCATCGTCGGCCGCTACGCCAACCGCCTGGCGGGTGCCGCCTTCACGCTCGACGGCCGTCACCACGCCCTACCGGCCAACGAGGGCGCGAACCAACTGCACGGCGGCCCCGAGGGCTTCGACCGCCGCGCCTGGACCGTCGTCGACCACGGCCCGCGGCATCTGCGCCTGGCCCTGCACTCGCCCGACGGCGACCAGGGCTACCCCGGCGCGCTGGACGCCGAGGTCGAGTACCGCCTCGACCCCGCGCAGCCGGCCTTGACGCTGCGCTTCGGCGCGCGCGTGACGGCGCCCTGCCCCGTCAGCCTGACCAGCCATCCCTACTTCAACCTCGACGGCGACGCCGCCTCGGTGCAGGAGCACCGCCTGCGCGTCGCCGCCACGGCGATGCTGCCGGTGCGGGCCGACATGATCCCCACCGGCGAGCTCGCCGCGGTGCAGGGCACGGCCTTCGACCTGCGCCAGGCCCGCCGCATCGGCGACGGCCTGGGCCGCGACGAGCCGCAATTGCTGCTGGCCGGCGGCTACGACCACTGCTATGCGCTGGACGCGGGCGCCGCGCGCGGCGAGCTGGCGGCGGCCGAGCTCATGGCCGGCGACGGCCGGCTCGCGATGCGCCTCTATACCGACTACCCCGGCCTGCAGGTCTGCAGCGGCAACTTCGTGCAGAACTCGCGCGGCCGCGACGGCCGGCCGTTCAGGCGCCATGCCGGCATCGCGCTGGAGCCCCAGTTCTTCCCCGACGCGCCCAACCACCCGGCCTGGCGCGAGCAGGGCTGCGTGCTGCGCCCGGGTCAGCGCCTGTCGCGCTTCATGCGGCTGGAGTTCGACGCATGAGCATGAAGCGGAAGAATACCGCCGACCTGCGCGGCGCGCGCTGATGCGCCAAGGACGATTTCCGCGGCCGCGGGCTTAGCAGCCTGGCGCGAACTCAGAGGGCGCCGAGCTTCGGACAGCGGCGGTCGAGCAGCTCGACCGGGAAGGCCTGGGCCATCGCGCGGTAGCCGGCCAGCGAGGGGTGCAGGCCGTCGTTGTCGACGTCGGCGCGCAGCCAGGCCGGGCGCGCCGGGTCGCGCATCAGCGCGTCGAAATCCAGCAGCGCGTCGAAGCGGCCCGGCTCGCGCAGCCAGGCGTTCAGCGCCTGGCGGTCGGCCTCGTTCTCGGGGCCGGGCGCGTAGTAGCCGCTGCCCGAATAGGGCATGACGGTGGCGCCGATCAGGCAGACGCCGCGGGCCCGCGCGCGCTCAGCCAGGCCCGTGAAGCCGGCCTGCAGCTCGGCCAGCAGCGCCGCGCGCGAGGCCGCCGTCGTCGGCCGGCCGCGGTGGCTGATGCCAAGATCGTTCACACCGATCAGCACAAGGGCATGCGTGACGCCGCTGCGCGCCAGCACGTCACGCTCGAAGCGCGACACGAGGCTGGGGCCGAGGCCGTCGCGCAGCAGCCGGCCGCCGCCGATGCCGGTGTTCACGACCACCGCGTCGCGGCCCCCGGCGGCCAGCCGCTGCGACAGCACATCGGTCCAGCGCTGGTAGCTGCCCGAGGGCACGCCATAGCCGTCGGTGATGGAGTCGCCCGTCGCGACGAGCACGGCCCGCGGGCCCGCGCGCACGTCGACCGCGGCCAGATGCCACCAGCCCTCCTGGGCCACGGCCTCGGGCCAGGCGGCGGCGTCCACCCGGTTGCCGGCCACGGCCCAGCTGCGCATGCGCGAACCCGGGTGCACGCTGGCCAGCGCCGGGCCGGCGCGCACGTAGAGCTGCACGGCGAGTTCGGCGCCGCGCGGCAGGGCCAGCTCGACGGCGTCGCTCCAGGCCTCGGCATGCGGCGCCAGCGCCAGCTCGCGGCCGCCACCGAAGCGCAGCGGCAGCGGCGCGGCGCCGGGGCGCGCGACGCTGGCCGCGCCGACGAGCAAGGGCTCGGCGCCGAAAAGGTTGCTGATGCGCACGCGCAGCGCCGGCCCCGCGGCATCCACGCGCACGAGCTGGCGCAGGCTGACGTCGCGCATCGGCTGCTGCCAGGGCGCGGCTGTGGCCGGCGGCGCCTGCTCCAGCATCGCGCTGCCCCAGGCCGCCACCCAGCCCGCGTCCGTTGCGCCCCCGGGAGCGCCGGCACAACCGGCCAGCGCCAGCACGGTGGCCAGCATCCAGGCGCCTGAGCGACGCCGCGTGATTGCAAATCGAGTCATGGCGGCGGCGTCATCCCAGCTGCGCTATCGAAAAATGATAGCGCAACCATTTTCCCGGCAACCTGCGGACTTCCCTAGGGCGAGATCGGCGAGACCCAGGCCAGCAGTGTGCGCACCAGTTGCCTGGGGTCGATGGGCTTGCTGATGTGGGCATTCATGCCGGCAGCCAGACAGTCCTGCACGTCGCACTCCATCGCGCCTGCCGTCATCGCGATGATGGGCAGGCCTGCATGCTGCGGCATCGCGCGGATCAGGCGCGTCGCGGCCAAGCCGTCCATCTCGGGCATTTGCAGGTCCATCAGCACGGCGTCGAAGGGCTCGGCCTTCACACGGTCCACGGCATCCAGGCCGTTGCCGGCGATCGCCACATCCAGCTTCACCATCTCCAGGAAGGCCAGCGCGACCTGCTGGTTGACCGGGTTGTCCTCGACCAGCAGCACGCGCGCACCGCGGATGGGCCGCATCGCGTCGCCCAGATCGGCCAGGCCCTCGCCCGGCGGCACGGCGGCGGCGCGTTCGGCGCCGCCCGACTGCAGATGCGTGATGGCATCGAACAGACGCGACGGCGTGACCGGCTTGACGAGAACGCTGCTGGCCGGCCGCCCCTGCAGCGCTTCGGCGACGCGCTGGCTGGCGTGCAGGCCGGCCAGCACGATGACGGCCGGCGGCGGACAGCCGTGCTCCATGGCGGCGCGCCGCGCCGCATCGATGAAGCCGGCACCGGCGGTCTTCCAGTCCAGCAGCAGCAGTTCGCAGGGGTGCAGCGGGTCGGCCTGGCGCAGCCGGTGCAGTGCCTCGTCGCTGCCGGAGGCGACGCCGACCTGGAAGCGCCAGCTCAGCAGCATCTGCTGCAGGATCAGCCGCTCGGTGGGCTGGGCGTCGACGACCAGGGTGCGCATGCCGCGGATGCGGTGCAGGTCGATTCGCTCGACGTCCGGACCGGCCTTGCCGAAGCTGCAGCTGAAGCGGAACTGGCTGCCCTGGCCGGGGGCGCTGACGACGTCGAATTCGCCATCCATCAACTCGACGAGACGCCTGCAGATCGCCAGCCCGAGACCTGTGCCGCCATAGCGCCGTGCGATCGACGCGTCGGCCTGGCCGAAGACCTGGAACAGCTGCGACACCTGCTCGGGCGTCATGCCGATGCCGGTGTCGCGCACGGCGATGCCAAGCCGCACACGGCCATCCTGTTCGCCGAGGACATCGGCCCGCACAACGATCTCGCCTCGCGGCGTGAACTTGATCGCGTTGCCGACGAGGTTGTTCAGCACCTGGGTCAGCCGCAGCGCATCGCCGAGCAGGCGCCCGGGCAGGCGCTCGTCGAACTCGAACAGCAGATCCAGCCCCGTCTCGTCGAGCTTGGCCGAGAACAAGTGGCCGACGTTCTCGATCAGCTCCTCGGGGCTGAACTCCTCAGCTTCCAGCGTGATCTTGCCGGCCTCGATCTTGGAATAGTCGAGGATGTCGTTGAGCAGCATCAGCAATGCCTTGGAGGAGGTGTGAACCTTGCCAAGGCAGTCGCGCTGGCGCGTGTCGAGCCGGGTCTCCAGCACGAGGCTGGTCAGGCCGATGACGGCATTCATCGGCGTTCGGATCTCGTGGCTCATGCTGGCGAGGAACAGGCTCTTGGCCGCGTTCGCCGCCTCGGCCTCGTCACGCGCCGCGGCGAGCGCCGCGGACTGGCGGTGGTCGGCCTCGTAGGCCCGAAATAGCCTTGCGTACAGCGTGCTGTTTTCCAGCAGCAACTCCATCAGCACCAGCGAGCAGGCCAGCAGGCCGTAGATGCGCCCGGCATAGAAGCCCAGGTCGAATCGACCGGAATTGAACACCGCCGACAACGCGATGTCGAAAAGCCAGGCCAAGCTGACGACCATCAGCCACAGGTCCAGCACCGTGCGCGGCCGCCGGCGCCACAACTGGCACAGCGCCAGCAGGTTGAAAGCCCAGACGGTGCCGGCGGTCATGTACAGGGCCGGCGTGTAGTGGCCGTCGCTCAACAGCGTCGGCAACTGCTCGTGGCCGAGCGTCGTCAGCGCGACGAAGAAGGCGGCGGCGGCGAGGGTCAGCAGGGGCCAGCCGGCGGCGGGCAGCTTCGGCCCGGGACGGCCCCTCGGCAAGGCATAGCCGAGCACGAAAAGCGGAAAGCCACCGTGCCAGAGCATGTAGAGCCAGACCGTCGTCTGCGTGCTTGCGCCGAGCAGGCCCGTCGCGCTGAACAGGCCGGGGAAGCTCAATGCATGCGCTGTCGCCATCGCAGCGGTGAACAGGTAGCCGCTGGCCAGCAGCAGCAGCGACTGCTCGCGCAGGATGCGGAACTGGCCGAACAGCAGCACCGCCGTGATCAAGTCCGTCAGCACCAGGGCCGACTCGTAGATCGGGATGAAGGCCGGCACCGGCGCGAGCTTCAGCTGCGCGAACGGCAGCAGCGCGGCGAACAGTGCCGCCGAAACCAGTACGACGATCAGCGCAAGGCGCCGTTCACGCGGCCCGACCGGCTGGTCCAGCAGAAAGGCCGGGGTTTCCGACCCGCGAATCTCCTGGCGGACGCCGCCATCCCGGGGCAGGCAACTTGCTTGCACGTCGACTCCCGTACGCGACCCGAGCCGGGCCGCCTGCTAACAGGATAGTCCAACAGGCTTCGGCCGCCTTTGTCGCCGGATGTAAGAGGCCTGTCACCGGGCGAGCGGGATCGCCCGGCCGGCTCACGGCCCGGCGGGCGTGCGGGCCGCAGACTCCACCTTGACGAGGGCGCAGTCATGGTCCTGCACGTCGTGCTCGGCCAGGCCGCTGCTGCCGTCGTCGTCGCGGTGGGTGGCCATCAGCACGAAGCCCTGCCTGCCATCCTTGAAGGTCATGGCCACGACGCCGACGCCCACGGCGCCCATGTCGTCCACCGCGCCCGGCACATGAGCCGCGATGTCGGTGATGGGGTTGACGCCGTCCAGCGCATCGCCGTCGACGCGGCGCACCAGCCAGGTGTGGCCCAGCCAGCCGCCGGGCAGGGGCACCCAGGTCGCCGGGATGTCCGCCTCGGCCGCCAGCAGCCGCGCCCGCAGTTCTGGCCGGGTGCAGGAGATGTGGATGTGGAACTGGTCCTGGCTGCGGCGGTGCGCCGGGTTCAGCGTCAGCGACACGGCATCGCGCGGCAGCGGGTGGCCGTTGAGCTGGTCGAGCAGGTCGCGCGCATGCCAGGCCTGGGCGAAGAAATTGGGCGTGTCGGCCTTCAGCAGCTCCGGGCTCTCGATGCCGGCGATGCGGGCCGTGGGCAGCAGCAGGTATTGCAGCACGCCGCGGCGGTCCTTCATGACGGCCCAGCCGAACTCGCGCCCGGCCGGCATCTCGACGCGCGTGCAGGGCGGTGGCATCTGGCCGGTGGCCGCGCCCGGCACGCAACCGCCGTCGATGATCTTCCACAGCACGTCACGGTCCGCGAGGGCCGCGCCGGAGGCGGTCAACAGCGAGAGGGCGACGGCAAGAACGGGAAGACGCATCGGGAGTGCCGGCAGTCCTGCGGGCGCCGGGCGAAGTGAAGGGTTGGGCCCCGAATTTTAGGTGGCACCCCTGCCCGCCTCTTGCCGGAGGAGTTGCACGGAATCCGCATGGATGCATCCGAATTCACTATACGAAGACGCAAAAGAGTCATATCTGCGGACCGTAACCGCTTCGTACCATGGCTTCAGCCGGCCCCTCAGAGGGCCGTTGCCACAAAGAGAAGCCTACGGAGACCCCATGCCCAAGATCCCCTTCGCCCCGTCCCGGCTGTGCCTGCTGATACAGGCCTTCGTGCTGCTGCCCGCGGCCGCCCAGACCGCGCCCGCCCCCGCCGATGCCAAGACCGAGGCGCTGGACACCGTTGTCGTCAGCGGCATCCGTGCCTCGGTGCGCAAGGCGCTGGACACCAAGGAGGCCTCCAACAGCCAGATCGAGGTCATCGCGTCGGAAGACATCGGCAAGCTGCCCGACACGACCATCGCCGAGTCGCTGGCGCGGCTGCCAGGCATGTCGGCCGGCATCGACCGCGGCAATGCCAGCCAGATCGTCGCGCGCGGCCTGGGCCCGCGCTTCGTCGGCGCGACGCTGAACGGGCGCGAGTTCGCGTCCTCCGAGCCCGACCGCGCGGTGCGCTTCGAGATGTTCCCGTCCGAATCGGTGTCGGGCGCCACCATCTACAAGACCCAGCAGGCCGACATCGCCGAGGGCGGCATCGCCACCACCATCGACCTGCAGACCGTCAGCCCACTGGACTACAAGGGCCGTGAGCTGTCGCTGAAGGCCGACGCCAACTACTACCAGCTCGCCGCCAGCATCGGCGGCGCCAAGAAGTGGTCGCCGCGCCTGGGCGGCATCTATGTCGACCAATTCGCCAACCGCACCGTCGGCGTGGCGCTGGCCTTCAGCTACTACGACCAGCCGGTGCTGCAGGACGGCGTGCAGAACTGGGGCTTCGACAGCGGCAACGGCAACAAGAACCCCGGCATCGAGTCCTGGGGGTTCCAGAACGCCGTCAAGAACGGCACCAACAAGCGCTCCAGCGTGCTGGGCAAGCTCGAGTACAAGCCGGACGCCACGTTCGCGCTGACCGGCGACGTCTACGCGGCCCGCTCCGACATCAAGGAGCAGCAATACATCCACACGGCCGACACCTGCCAGTGGGCCAACGCCGGCTGCGCGGCCGCGTACAGCGGTTCGCCCACCATCAGCGGCGGCTATGTGACCGGCGGGACCCTGACCAATGCGGCGCTGAAGACCATCAACGGCCTGTGGAAGCAGGACATGAAGGACTTCGCCACCGGCCTGAACGCGAAGTGGAAGCTCGACGACTGGCAGATCGACGCCGACCTGGCCCACTCCACCGCCGACCGCGACACCCACTGGACGGCCGTCGAGCTGGACATGAACAACCCCGGCACCGGCACGCTGAGCTGGAACTTCCCGAAGGACGGCTGGAGCACCTACAACTTCAGTGCCGACAGCGGCAACCCCGCCAGCTTCAACAACTGGACCGGCGAGACCTGGGGCCCGACCTATGCAGGCACGCTGCACGACAAGCTGGACTCGGAGCAGCTCAACTTCACGCGCCGCCTGGTCTTCGGCGACCTGAACAAGCTGAAGTTCGGCCTGCGCGCGACGCAGCGCGAGAAGCGCTATGACCAGACCTCCTGGGACTACGGCTGGGTCCAGTTCAACCCCAGCGACCTGCACCGCGTGGCCGTGTCCGGCCGCCCCGACTTCGTCGCCTTCGGCAACGTCGAGAACGAGATCACCAAGCTCTTCGGCGCCTCGACGCTGAGCGCCGACGGCCGCACGCCCTCCACCAACGACCTCGTCGCCAAGGACTGGCGCGCCAAGGAGAACAGCGCCGCCGCCTATGTGCAGGGCGACCTGAACGGCAGCGTCGGCACCCTGGGCTACCGCGGCAACGTCGGCCTGCGCCTCGTGCACACCAGCCAGACCGGCTATGGCAATTCGCTGATCAACAACGTCGTGACGCCCACGCAGGACGGCATCAGCTACACCCGCGCCCTGCCCAGCCTCAACCTCGTTCTGAGCCTCGACGAGAACGACGAGAACCAGTTGCGCTTCGGCATGGCCCGCGCGCTGTCGCGCGCACCGCTGGACGTGATGACCTCGGCGCAGACCGTCACGATCGACCCCAACGGCGTCAACCCCACCATCGTCTCCGGCGGCAATCCGCGCCTGAAGCCAATGATGGCCGACCAGATCGACCTGGCCTACCAGCGCTACTTCGGCAAGGGCAATTTCTTCTCCGCCGGGCTGTTCTACAAGCAGGTGAAGGACTACATCGGCCTCGCGTCCGTGGCCTGCAGCTATGCCGGCAAGGCGGCCTACTGCACCCAGCAGGTCAACCGCGACGGCGGCGACGTGCACGGGCTGGAACTGGTCTACCAGCAGTCCTTCTCCAACGGCCTGGGGCTGACGACCAACTACACCTACAGCACCGGCAACATCAAGGAGAACGGCGACCAGAGCGGCAAGACCTTCGTGCCCATCTCGGCCAACGGCCTGATGAAGGGCAACGGCGGCCTGACGGTCTGGTATGAGCGCAACGGCTTCGAGGCCCGCCTGTCGGCCAACCACCACACGGCCTACAACCGCGCGCCGACCTGGGACTCGACGCTGATCCAGCAAAACGGTGCCGAGACCTGGGTGTCGCTGAACCTGTCGCAGAAGCTCGACGAGCATGTCTCGGTGCGCTTCGGTGTCGAGAACGCGACCAACCAGAAGGTCTTCTACACCTACTCCAACGACCCGTATCGCCAGGAGAACTTCCAGTTCGGCCGCCGCTTCAACGTCGGCGTCACCTATAAGCTCTGAACGCCGAACGCTGAACGCATGAGCTTGTGAGTTCTTGTTCTTTGTCGCTACTCGGGCCCCTGCCTAGAGTGCGGCGGGAACAAGCACTCCAAGCCACCATGCACCGACTCCTCGCTCACCTCGCCCTCGGCCTCGCCGCCGCGGGCGTTTCCTTTTCCGCCCTGGCCCAGGCCTCGCTGCTCAATGTCTCCTACGACCCCACGCGCGAGCTCTACCAGGACTTCAACAAGGCCTTCGCCACGCAGTGGAAGGCCAGGACCGGCGAGACGCTGAGCCTCAAGGCCTCGCACGGCGGCTCGGGCAAGCAGGCCCGCTCGGTCATCGACGGGCTGGACGCCGACGTCGTCACGTTGGCCCTGGCCTACGACATCGACGCACTGGCCGACCGCAAGCTGCTCGGCGCCGACTGGCAGAAGAAGCTGCCGAGCAATGCCAGCCCCTACACGTCCACCATCGTCTTCCTGGTGCGCAAGGGCAACCCCAGGCACATCGCCAACTGGCCGGACCTGGCGCGCTCGGGCGTCGACGTCATCACCCCTAACCCCAAGACCAGCGGCGGCGCGCGCTGGAACTATCTGGCGGCCTGGGGCTTTGCGCTCAAGCAACCAGGTGGCAACGCCGACTCCGCCAAGGCCTTCGTCAAGCGCATCTACGCCAACACCAAGGTGCTCGATTCCGGCGCCCGCGGCGCGACGACAACGTTCGTGGAACGCGGCATCGGCGACGTGCTGATCGCCTGGGAGAACGAGGCCTATCTGGCCGTGAAGGAGCTGGGCCCGGACCGGTTCGAGATCGTCACGCCGGCCGTCTCGGTGCTGGCCGAGCCGCCGGTCGCCGTGGTCGACAAGGTCGTCGACAGGCGCGGCACGCGCCGGCAGGCCGAGGCCTATCTGGGCTACCTCTACAGCTCCGAGGGCCAGGAGATCGCCGCGCGCCACTTCTACCGTCCGCGCGACGCCAAGGTCGCGGCCAGATACGCGCGGCAGTTCGCCAGGGTCGACCTGTTCACGGTGGACGAGGTCTTCGGCGGCTGGCGCAACGCGCAGAAGACCCACTTCGACGACGGCGGCGTGTTCGACCAGATCTACACACCGGGCGCGAGGTAAGGGACACGGCGGCCCAGGGCCGCTGTCCTTCTTTCAGCCTTCGCCCGACAGCGAATCCGCCTGCGTGACCACGCTGCCCGGCGCGACGCTGCGCGTCAGCCAGACATTGCCGCCGATGACCGCGCCGCGGCCGATGGTGACGCGGCCCAGCACGGTGGCGCCGGCGTAGATGACGACCTCGTCCTCGACGATGGGGTGGCGCGGCCGGCCCTTGACCGCGTGGCCGTCGCCGTCGGTGGGGATGCTCTTCGCGCCCAGCGTGACGTTCTGGTAGATGCGCACGCCTCGCCCCAGGATGGCCGTCTCGCCGATGACGACGCCGGTGCCGTGGTCGATGAAGCAGCCCGGGCCGATGGTGGCGCCGGGGTGGATGTCGATGCCCGTCTCGGCATGGGCCAGCTCGGCGACGACGCGGGCGATCAGCGGCAGGCCCAGCGCATAGAGCTCGTGCGCGATGCGGTGGCTGATCAGCGCGCGCAGGCCCGGGTAGCACAGCAGCACCTCGTCGACGCTGCGCGCCGCCGGGTCACCCTGGTAGGCGGCCAGCACGTCGCTGTCCAGCAGCTCGCGCAGGCGCGGCAGGGTCCGCAGGAAGCGCGTCGCCAGCTCGGCGGCGTCGCCATCGGGCCGGGCCTGACCGCGCTGGCGGGCGTCGTGGCGCAGCTCCAGCGCGGCCTGCTGGCGCAGCGTCGTCAGCGCCGCGCCCAGCGTGTGGCCGACGTAGTGGTCCTCGCCCTCGGGTTGCAGCGTCGGCGGGCCCAGGCGCATCGGGAAGAGCGCGCCCGACAGCGCCTGCACCATGGCCGCCAGCAGTTCGCGCGACGGCAGCTCGCGGCCGTCGCCGCCACGCCGGTGGGCATGGCGCCAGCGCTGGCGCGCGCCGCGCAGCGCATCGACGACCTGCTGCAGCTCGGTGGCGTTGTCGGCGGGAGGGGGTGTCTTCATGTCGGTCATCCGTGGCGTTGCGCATCATCCGCAGCAGCAGCAGCGGGAGTATTCCGGGCCGAGCGCCGGGCCTGCCATGGGCCAGAGGCCCATGGCCTTCCGTAGGCACAGGCAGCCCGCAGGGGCTGCTTGTGTCCGACTCCAGTTCACCAAGCCGGCCCGAAGGGGCGGCCCAGCGTACACGCTGGGCCGGGGGCTCCATTTCAGGCGCCGCCGCTCTCCTGCGCCTCGCGCCGCCGGTTCATGTCGGCCAGGGTCTTGCCCGGCTCGTCGCGGAAGCCCTCCTCCAGCACCTCCAGCGTCTCGACGCGGTCGACGCGGAAGCTGCGGAAGTCGTTGCGCAGCTCGCACCAGGCGGCCAGCGTCCAGACCGGCCCCCAGAACAGGCAGGCCAGCGGGCGCACGATGCGATCGCTCCTGACGCCACCGAGGTCGAGATAGCCCATCTTCAGCTTGCGCCTGGCCTCGGTGGCCTCGCGCATCGCGGTCAGGTGGGCGCTGGTGGCCGGGTCCAGGGCCGGCAACGGCGCATACAGCGCCAGGCTCTCGGCCGCGGCGCGCGCGTCCAGCGGCAGCACGGCGAGGATCTTGGACAACGCGTTCTCGGCCTCGCGGGCCAGGGCCGCGTCCAGGCGCGACTCGGCCATGCGCACGGTGGCGACCAGGGCCTGGGCCTCCTGCTTGCTGAACATCAGCGGCGGCAGGTCGAAGCCGGCCCGCATGCGATAGCCCACGCCGGCCTCGCCCTCGATGGGCACGCCCTGCTGGCCGAGCGCGGCGATGTCGCGGTAGACGGTGCGCATCGACACCTCCAGCCGCTGGGCGAGGTAGTCCGCCGTCGTGAGGCGGCGCCCGCGGATGAGCTGGACGATCTGGAAGAGGCGGTCGGCACGGCGCATGGGCGCGCATTGTGGGCCAGCCGGCATGCCCCTTGCTGAAGACCTGTGTCAGCTTTCATGCGGGCCGAGCGCCGGGCCGCTCCCAAGCCGGCCCGCGTTGGGCGACGTGCTCTCGGCTCAATGCCGGGAGCATCGCCGTCCCCTCGGGGGACCGGCCAAGGTACGCCTTGGACGAGGGGCTTCATTTCACCGACAACGACGTCGAACATCCTCATCATGGCCATCTACGCCTCCCATGCCCGCGGCCCCCAGCGGGTCGACCTGGCAACGCTGGGCGCCATCAGCGCCCCGCTGCAGTCGCTCGCCACAGACCAGCTATTCATCGCCCAGGGCGGGCGCCCCGCGAAGGGGCCCGGCCGCCCTGCGAAGGCGCAGCCTCAGCCCATGGCCGTGCACAGCTCCACGAGCCCGCCGTCCGGGCAGCGCACATAGGCCACCGTCTGGCCCCAGGGCTTGGTGACGGGCGCCGCCAGCGGGCGCGCGCCAGCGGCCACGGCGCGGTCGAAGGCGGCCTGCACGTCGGGCACCGTGAAGCCGATCTCCATGCCCAGCGGCCGCGGGCTGGCGTCGGCGGCGACGTAGTCCTGCTGCAGGCTGTCGCGCGCGGTGGCGTGGTCGACGAAAGCGAGCCGGGCGCCGCCCGTGCCGGTCTCGACCTCGCCATAGGCGCCGCTCTCATGCAGGAAACGCGTCTTCAGGCCGAAGGCGCGCTCGAAGAAGGCCAGCGACGCGCGGACGTCGGGCACATAGACGATGGTGTAGGCGAAGACCATGCGTTGCTCCTGAAGGGTGTGATGGGCCGCATGCTGCGCCGCCCCGGCGCCAGCGCGTGTCAGCAGCGCCGGGGTTTCTGGGGGGGCGCCAGGCAGGCCGGTGGCCCTAGCATGCCGGCCATTCAAACCACCCGGCGCGAAGGCCATGAACTTCCAGCAAGCCATCCAGACCTGCTTCAGCAAATACGTGGACTTCAGCGGCCGCGCCAGCCGCTCGGAGTACTGGTGGTTCTTCCTGTTCGTCGTGCTGGGCTGCGCGATCCTGTGGCGGTTCAGCTATGCCCTGTACGTGCTGTTCGCGCTGGGCACGTTGCTGCCCTCGCTGGCCGCGGCCTCGCGCCGCCTGCACGACACCGGTCGCAGCGGCTGGTGGCAGCTGATCGGCCTCATTCCCATCATCGGCCTCATCGTGCTGCTGGTCTTCCTGGCTCAGGAGAGTGGCAGCAGCACGGATCAGGGCGCCAGCACCTGACGCACGGCCCGGTCCCACTGGGCCAGCCGCGCGCCGGCCTCGTCGCGCGACATGCGCGGCTCGAAGGCGCGGTCCAGCTGCCAGATCGAACCGACCTCCGCAGCTGAGCCGTAGACGCCGGCGCCGATGCCGGCCAGCAGGGCCGCGCCCAGGCCCGTCGTCTCGATGACTCTGGGGCGCAGCACCGGGATGCCGAGCAGGTCGGCCTGGAACTGCATCAGCAGGTCGTTGGCGCTCGCGCCGCCATCCACGCGCAGCTCGGTCAGCCGCTCGCGCTCGCCCACGTCCGCATTCATCGCCGCCAGCACGGCCGCGCTCTGGAAGGCGATGCTCTCCAGCGCCGCGCGGGCGATGTGGGCCTGCGTCGTGCCGCGGGTCAGTCCCAGCAGCGCGCCGCGCGCATCGGGCCGCCAGTAGGGCGCGCCCAGGCCCGCGAAGGCCGGCACGAACATCACGCCGCCGGCGTCCGGCACGCTGCCGGCCAGGGCCTGCACCTCGCCGCTGCCGCCGATGGCCTTCAAGCCATCGCGCAGCCACTGCACGACGGCGCCACCGACAAAGACGCTGCCCTCCAGCGCGTACTGCGCCTGTGCGCCGACCTGGGCCGCGCGCGTCGTCACCAGACCCTGCGTGGACGTGCGGGCCTCGGCGCCGGTGTGCATCAGCAGGAAGCAGCCGGTGCCATAGGTGTTCTTGGCCTGGCCGGGGCTCAGCGCGGCCTGGCCGAACAGCGCGGCCTGCTGGTCGCCGGCGATGCCGGCAATCGGGACGCCGAACTCCTCGGCCCGGCCGAACACGCCGGCCGAGGGGCGCACCTCGGGCAGCAGCGCGCGCGGGATGTCGAAGAGGGCGAGCAGTTCGTCGCTCCAGTCGCCGCGATGGATGTCGAACAGCAGTGTGCGCGAGGCGTTGCTGACGTCGGTCGCATGCACCTTGCCGCCGGTCAGCTTCCACAGCAGCCAGCTGTCGACGGTGCCGAAGGCCAGCTCGCCGCTTGCGGCGCGTTCGCGGGCGCCAGCCACGTTGTCCAGCAGCCAGCGCAGCTTGGTGGCCGAGAAATACGGATCCAGCACCAGGCCGGTCAGCGCGCGCACGCGCGGCTCCAGGCCTTGGGCCTTCAGGGCCTCGCAGAAATCGGCCGTGCGCCGGTCCTGCCAGACCAGGGCCTTGTGCAGGGGCGCGCCGGTCCTGCGGTCCCACAGCACGACGGTCTCGCGCTGGTTGGTGATGCCGATGGCGGCCGGCCTGACCCCGGCCTTGGCCACGGCCTCGCGGGCGCATTCGATCTGGTCGGCCCAGATCTCGTCGGCATCGTGCTCGACCCAGCCCGGCTGCGGGAAATGCTGGGTCAGCTCGCGCTGGGCCACGGCCAGCAGGCGGCCGGAGCGGTCGAAAACTAGAGCGCGCGAACTAGAAGTCCCCTGATCCAGCGCGAGCAGTGCGTCCATGGCTGTCGTTCACTTAGAGTGGTTGTATGGATCATTTTGACGTTGTGGTGGTGGGGGGCGGCATCAATGGCACGGGCCTGGCCCGCGATCTGGCCGGGCGGGGCTGGCGGGTGCTGCTGGCGGAGCGCGACGACCTGGCCTCGCACACCTCCTCCGCCTCCACCAAGCTGGTCCACGGCGGCCTGCGCTATCTGGAAACCTATGAGTTCTCGCTGGTGCGAAAGGCCCTGCAGGAGCGCGAGGTGCTGCTGCGTAGCGCGCCGCAGCTGATCCGGCCGCTGCGCTTCGTGCTGCCGCATGCGCCGCATCTGCGCCCGGCCTGGATGATCCGCATCGGCCTGTTCCTCTACGACCACCTGGCCCGCCGCGAGCTGCTGCCGGGCTCGCAGGGCCTGCGCCTTACGGGCAGCATCTTTGGCGCGCCGCTGCGGCCCGAGTTCAGGCGCGGCTTCGTCTACTCCGACGGCTGGGTGGACGACGCCCGCCTCGTCGTGCTGAACGCGCAGGACGCCCAGGCCCGTGGCGCCGAGGTGCTGACGCGTTGCGCCGTCACCCGGGCCGTGCGCGGCGCCGACGCCTGGGAGGTCACGCTCGCCAACGGCCGCCGCGTGAGCGCCCGCGCCCTCGTCAACGCGGCCGGCCCCTGGGCCGAGCGCTTCCTGCGCGACCACACGCAAGGCAGCAACGGCCAGCCGCTGCCGACGCGCGGCCTGCGCCTCGTGAAGGGCAGCCACATCGTCGTGGCCCAGCGCTTCACGCATGACCACGCCTACATCTTCCAGAACCCCGACGGCCGCATCATCTTCGCCATCCCCTACCAGGGCCGCTTCACGCTGATCGGCACCACCGACATCGAGCTGCCCGAGCACGAGGACCCGCCATCGCGCGCCGAGATCGAGCAGGCCGAGGTGGACTATCTCTGCGAGCAGGCCAGCCGCTACCTCGCCCAGCCGGTCAAGCCGGCCGATGTGCTGTGGAGCTATGCCGGCGTGCGCCCGCTGCTCGACGAGGGTGGCTCGGCCTCGGCCGTCACGCGCGACTATCTTCTGGAGGCCGACGCCGCTGGCGGCGCGCCGCTGCTCAATGTCTGGGGCGGCAAGCTGACCACCTACCGCAAGCTCGCCGAGGACGGCGCGACCCAGCTCGGCGCACTGCTGGGCGACGCGCGCCGGCCCTGGACCGCGGGCGCCCACCTGCCCGGCGGCGACCTCGGCCCGCATGGCGTGGACATCGACGCCTTCGCCGCCGCGCTGCAAGCCCGGCACCCTGAGCGCGAGCCCGCAACCGTGCAGCGCATCGCGCGCGCCTACGGCAGCCACGCGGGCGAGCTGCTGGCCGCTACGCCCGGCGCCGAGGTCGCGCCGGGGCTGTTCGAGTCCGAACTGCGCCATCTGGTGGAGGCCGAATGGGCGCGCGACGCCGAGGACGTGCTGTGGCGGCGCAGCAAGCTCGGCCTGCACTACACGGCCGCGCAGCGCGCGGCCGTGGCCGCCTGGTTCGGCGCCCGCTGAGAGGCCGCGCCCGCGCCATGCTGCTCGGCCTGCTGTTCGCCCTCGTGGCCGGGTTGATGTGGGGCATGGTCTTCGTCGCCCCCGTCATGCTGCCCGACTATGCCCCCCTGCTGCTGACGCTGGGCCGCTACCTCGCCTTCGGCCTGATCGCTCTGCCGCTGGCCCTGCTGCTGGACCGGCGCGCGCTGCGCGAGCTGCAGCCCGAGGACTGGCGGGAGGCGGCCCGGCTCAGCCTGATCGGCAACTTCCTGTACTACCTCTGCCTGTCGGCCGCCATCCAGCGCGCCGGCGCGCCGCTGCCGACGATGATCATCGGCACGCTGCCCGTCGTCATCGCGCTGTGCGCCAACCACCGCAACCGCGAGCGCGACGGCCAGTTGCCGTGGCCGAAGCTGGCGCCGTCGCTCGCGCTGATCGCCGCCGGCCTCGCACTGGTCAACCGCGACGAGCTGCACGCGCTGCAGACCGCGGCCGGCGACCCGCGCCGCTATGCCGAGGGCGCACTGCTGGCCATCGCGGCCGTGGCCTGCTGGACCTGGTATCCGATCCGCAATGCCGACTGGCTGCGCGCGCATGCCGACCGCTCGCCCCGCGCCTGGGCCACGGCTCAGGGCCTGGTCACGCTGCCGGTGGCCGCGGCGGGCGTGCTGCTGCTGGGCCTCGCCCAGCTGATGGCGCCAGGCGCACTGATCCCGGCGGCCTATGCCTTCCCGTTCGGCGCGACGCCGTTGGCCTACATCGGGCTGATGGCCGTCATCGGCCTGTGCTCGTCCTGGCTGGGCACGCTGTGCTGGAACGAGGCCAGCCAGCGGCTGCCGACCTCGCTGTCGGGCCAGCTCATCGTCTTCGAGACGCTGGCCGCGCTGGCCTATGCCTTCGCCTTGCAGCAGCGTCTGCCGCCGCCCGCCACGCTGGCCGGCGTCGCGCTGCTGATCGCCGGCGTGGTCTGGGCGCTGCGCATCAAGCCGGTTCAAACACCTCAATGACGCGCTGGCCATCGAAGCCGTCGGCCTCGCCGCGCTTCATGTGGCCGCGCGCATTGCTGGCGATGCGGGTGCCGCCCAGCCTGTAGTCGTGCCGGCAGTGCAGATGGCCGTGCAGCCACAGCTGGGCGCCGGGCATCAACTCCTCGTCGTCGTTGCAGAAGCTGGCCGTGCCGGGCTGGCGGCCATAGCGCGGGTCGGCGCTCTTCAGGCTGGGGGCGAAATGCGTGATGACGACCGTCGCGTCCCAGTCACCCGTGCGGGCCAGCTCGTCCGCCAGCCAGGCGCGGCTCTCCAGCGCCAGCGCGCGCACCGCGTCCACGCCGAAGGGCTCGCCGTGGCGCTCGGCCTGCATGACCTTCTGGAAGTAGCCGCCGGCCCGCATCGCGCGCTCGCGGCCGGCGCGGCCGAAGGCGTCGAAGTCGCACCAGCGCGTGCTGCCGACGAAGCGCACGCGCCGCCCCTCGGCGTCGGCCACGACGATGGATTCGTCGTCGAGCATGCGCAGCCCCGTGCCATGGACATGGGCCCGCAGCGCCTCGCGAGCCTCGTCCACGTCGCGGCGGTCGAACTCATGGTTGCCCGGCACGAAGAGCACCGGCACCGGCCAGCCGCGGAACAGCTCGAAGCTGCGCCACGTCGTGTCGATGTCGCCGGCCAGCACCAGCAGCTCGGCGCCCGGCGCGGGCAGGGGCTGGTAGCTCTCGGTTTCGAGATGCAGATCAGACAGGAGTTGTATCTTCACGGCGCGATTCGGGGCCGACAGTCCGCGCGCAGCGCCGGACTTCATCCAGCGACTCCCGCCGATCCGGCTTTGCCGGGCGGCCGGGAGTGCCCCCTTGAGGGGGCGCGCGAAGCGCGTAGGGGGGCTAATTGCTACCGTGGCACTGCTTGTACTTGCGCCCCGAGCCACACGGGCAGGGGTCGTTGCGGCCGACCTTGGGCATGTCGCGGCGGATGGTCTCGACGCGGTAGCGCTCGGCCTCGGTCAGGTCGGCCAGGTCGGCCACCGTGACGACGAGTTCCTCGATCGCATCGTCCAGGTCCTTCAGCGGATGCTCGCGGTTCAGCGTCGCGACGACCTCCTTCTCCTCCGGCGTCTCGGCCGGCAGGTGGCGGTACAGGCGCGCCATCGCGGCGGCCACGTCGTCGTTGGGCAGCTCGGCCAGCTCGGGGAAGCACAGGGCCGCATGCTGGAAGCCGGCAACCCAGGGCATCAGCGCGCGCGAGATCGGGCCCAGCGCGTCGTAGCTGGCACGCGAGCTGCGCTCCTCCTCCGTCGCGTCCTCCGGCAGGGGCTGGGGCTCCTGGGTCTCGTCGATTTCGAGGATGACGGGATCGAACCAGCCGTCCTCGACCAGGCTGCGGTTCAGCGCAGCGTGGCGGCGCTCGACGAGCTGGGTCAGGCGGTCCAGCCAGGCGGCGTCGACGCTCTCGGGCAGCAGGCCGCCGTCGTAGTCGAAGATATTGGGCAGCCACTCGTCCGCCTCGATCAGGCGCGGCTGCACGATGACGCCGCACAGGTAGCCGTCGAGCATGGAGGCGTCCAGCGGCTGCAGCGGCTCGGGCGTGGCGGCCAGGAGTTCGTCGAGTTCGGCGAACTCGGCGTCGGAAAGGTCTTGGGGCGTGCTCATGGGCGTGATTGTCGCGTTCATCTCGCTGGCACAGTGCATTTCGGGCCGAGCGCCGGGCCGCTCCCAAGCCGGCCCGCTCTGGCGATGTGCTTGCCGGTCGAGCCGGCAAGCATCGCCGTCCCCCCGGGGGACCGGCCAAGGTACTCCTTGGACGAGGGGCTTCAGGTCGCGCGGATGACCAGTTCGGTCGGCATGATCTCGCTGGCCGCGCCCTGGCCGGCGATCAGGTCCAGCACCTTGCGCGCCAGCAGCACGCCGCCGTGGTGCCAGTCCTGGCGCACGCTGGTCAGCGGTGGCGCGAAGCTCTGCGCGGCCGGGGAGTCGTCGTAGCCGATGACGGAGACGGCCTCGGGCACGGTCAGGCCGGCGTCGGTGAAGGCGCGCACGGCGCCCATGGCCAGCAGGTCGCTGGCGGCGAACAGCCCGTCCGGCGCCTTGCCGCCCTTGGCCAGATGGGCCTGCACCGCGGTGAAGCCGGCACCGAAGGTGAAGGCCGCCGGCGTCAGCGTGTGGGCCCTCACCCCGGGAATGCCGGCCTTCTTCAGCGCCTTCACGAAGCCCTGCTGGCGGTCGCGGATCTCAGCGTGCCGCACGTCGCCCAGGAAGAGCAGTTCGCTGCGCTGCATGTCGATGAAGCGCTCGGCCGCGCAGGCGCCGCCATGGGCGTTGTCGCCGCCAACGATGACGGAGTCGCTACGCCCGTGCTCGGCGCCCCAGACCACCAGCGGCAGGCCCATGGCCGCCACCGACTTGACGGCCGAGCCGTTGGCGCCCTGGCCGAGCAGGATGACGCCATCGGCCGAACTGGCCACGCTCTGCCCCGGGCTCTGCAGCGCCGACAGCAGCACGCTGTAGCCGCGCGAGGTCAGCTCCTGCGTGATGCCGCCCAGCAGCTGCAGCGGGTAGGCGTCGGTCATCGGGCGGTCGGCGTCGGGCTGCATCTCCAGCATGACGGCAACCATGTGGCTGCGGCGCAGGCGCAGGTTGCGGGCATGGTGGTTGAAGCGGTAGCCCGCCGCCTCGGCCAGCGTCTTGATGCGTTCGCGCGTGGCCGGCGTGACCGAGGGGCTGTCGCGCAGCGCGCGCGAGACCGTGATCGTGGAGACGCCGGCCAGCACGGCGATCTGCTCCATCGTGACGGGTTTGCTGCTGTCGCTCATGCGGGATGCGCTGAAGAAAGGGAGGGTGATGCTCGAGACGGAGCGCAGCTTAAATCAGGCCCCGACAACTGGAACTGTCGCAGCGATGCTTTTGGCCCGGCGATGAACCCTCGGCAAAAGCAAGCCGACGCACGCCCCATCAGCCCAGGATCAACTGCAAGGACCCCTGCAGCGCCTGGATCAGCGTCTCCAGCGCCTGCAGCAGCCGCTCGCTGCCCTGGTGCATGCGCTGCACTGCGTCGCCCTGCTCGACCCTCAGGCCGCGCAGCAGCAACAGCCAGGCTTCATCGACGGCAGCGAATGCCGGCTGCAGCGTCGGGCCGGCCAGCGGAGCGGCGCGGACCTCGTCGTAGGCCTTGATGAACTCGTCCAGCCCGCCGGCGAGGCCGCTCACGTCGTGGCCCGGCAGCAATTGGGCCAGCAAGCCCTCCTTGGCCAGCCGCTGGCTCAGCAGCCGCAGCCGCGTGACCTGGGCCAGCAGGCCCACCGGCCGCTGCCCGGCGCGCTCGGACAGCCGCGCCACCAGCGTCTCGCTGCTCTCCAGCAGACGCTGGGCCGCGCGGTCGCTGCGCGCGAGGTCGACCTGGCGGGCACCCAGCGCCGCATCGAGCTGGGCCCAGGCGGTGGCCACGGCGGCCAGCTCCTCGGCCAGTTCCTGGCGCAGCAGCTCGGCCAGGCGGGCCAGGTTGGCCGCCACGCGCTCGGCCGACGCGTCCAGCAGGGCCTGCGCCTCGCGCCGCTCGGGCGGCGCCAGCCGCGGCCACTGGCGCAGGGCCTGCAGCTTGACGAGGCGCTGGCTCAGCATGCGCTGGGCTCCGGCGCGCTCCAGCGCCTCGGCCAGCTCCGACGTGCGCACGACGCCCCGCGCGACTTCGGGCAGCTTGGACTGGGTCTGCATGGCCGTGTTGCGCAGCAGCGCGAAGGCGGCAGCCTCGTCGATGCCACGGGCCTGCATCAACAGGCCCTTGGCACGCTCCGTCCATTTGCGCTCGTCGAGCCTGGCCTGGGCGGCGCTGTCGCGCGCCTGCAGCTGCGCGGCCAGGTCGTGGGCCCACTGCAGGGTCTCGGCCAGCAGGGCCGGCTCGGCGTCGGCCGGCAGCCAGGCCAGCACCCCGCGGGCCAGCAGCGCGCGGCGTTCGGCAGCTTCAGGCGGCGGCGCCAGCAGCACCACCGGGAGGCCGAAGGCCCGCTCGGAGTGCAGCTGCTGCGCCAAGGCGGTGCGGTCCGGGCAGCACAGCAGGCCCAGGGCCGGTCCGTCCTCAGGCGGCGCAAGCTCGGAAACGGTGCGCAAGGGCCAACCCAGCGCCTGCAGAGACGCCGCCTGACGCGGCGTTTCGGGGCAGCAAAGCAGGGTCGGCAAGGGGGTGGAGGCGGTATCGGGCATGGTCACGCCCCAAAACGGCGCAAGAAGCAGGCCAGGGCGGGCCGACCCGCTCGGGCATGGGCCTTGCAAGTATCGGAGCATGGCGCCCGCAATGGTGCGGGCCGCCTTCCCGCTGCGAAGTCCGAGCCAGCCCTGGCACGTGACCGGCGGGCGGGCGTGGGCGCGCGGCAGCTAGCCTCAAGCGAGCTCCAGATGTCTGCACTGCAAAACTTCAAACGCGCCGGCCACAGCCCCACGCTGTTCGCCGCCTTCCTGTATTTCGCGTTCTCCTGCTGCATCTGGGTGCTCAACGGCGCGCTGGCCCCCTTCATCAGCGAGACCTATCACCTGACGCCGGCCCAGAAGGGCTTGATGCTGTCCATTCCCATCATGGCCGGCGCGCTGATGCGTTTTCCGCTCGGCGTGCTGTCGCAGTACATCGGCCGCAAGAACGCGACGCTGGTGGAGATGAGCCTGATCGCCGTGGCCATGCTCTACGGCTTCTTCATGGTGAAGAGCTACGACGACCTGCTCGCCATGGGCGTGCTGCTGGGCATCGCGGGGGCGAGCTTCGGCGTGGCGCTGAGCCTGGGTTCGGGCTGGTTCCCGCCGCAGTACAAGGGGCTGGCGATGGGCCTGGTCGGCGCGGGCAATGTCGGCACGGCGGTGTCGGTGCTGGTGGCGCCGCCGCTGGCCCAGGCCTTCGGCTGGCAGACCGTCTACGGCTTCGCGGCCGGCGCCATCCTCGTGCCGATGATCGTCATGGTCGTCTTCGCCAAGGAGCCGCCCGACGTCGACGCCCACGCCTCGCTGCGCGAGCACGCGGCCTGCCTGTTCGAGAAGGACGGCTGGGCCTTCAGCCTGATCTACGGCGTGACCTTCGGCGGCTTCATCGGCCTGACCACCTTTCTGCCCACCTACTACTACGACCAGTTCGGCGTCTCCAAGGTGCAGGCCGGCCAGCTGACGATGCTGGCGGCCTTCATGGGCGCGGCGGTACGCGTCGTGGGCGGCTGGCTGTCGGACCGCTGGGGCGGCGTCAACATGCTGACCGGCGTGCTGGTCATCGTCGCCGCCAGCCTGGCGGCCGTCGGCATGGCCAACGGCTCGCTGGCGCTGACGACGCTGCTGCTCATCGTCTGCTTCGCGGCCCTGGGCGCGGGCAACGGCGCGCTGTTCCAGCTCGTGCCGCTGCGCTGGCCAGCGGCCACGGCCGTGGCCGGCTCGATGATCGGCGAGGTCGGTGCCCTGGGCGGTGGCCTGGTGCCCAATCTGATGGGCCTGTCCAAGCAGCATGCCGGCACCTATGCCTGGGGCTTCGTCGTCTTCGCCGTGCTGGCCGTGCTGATGCTGGGCGTCATGCGCGTGATGCAGATCCGCTGGACCCGCACCTGGGCCGAGAAGGGCGGGCGCGCCCGCCGCGCCGCCGCCCAGGCCGACGAACCGGTGCACTACCAGCGCGCTTGATCAGCGCGGCAGGAACAGCAACCAGGCGACCAGAAGCAGGTTCAGCAGAAGGGACAGCCCGAAGGCGATCTGCCAGCTCAGCACCGGGTCGCCGCCATTGCGCGAAGCCCGCACCGGCTCGGCCTGATCGCGCGCCGCGCAGCGCTCCAGCGCCAGCAGCAGCTCCTCGGCCGTCTCGAAGCGCGCCCTGGCATCACGGGCGACGGCGCGCATGACGACGCGGTCCAGCGGCATGGGCACGCTGGGCTGCAGGCGGCTGACGCTCTGCGGCTCGCGGCGGTAGCGGGCCAGCTGCCAGGGCTCGATCTCGCCATAGGGCAGGCGACCGGTCAGCGCCCGGTAGAGCGTGACGCCGAGCGCGAACAGGTCGGAGCCGGCGTCGGGCGCGGCCGGCGGGTCCTGCCACTGCTCGGGGTTGATGTAGCTGGGCGTGCCGGCATGCAGCTCGCGCGCGGCGGCCGAGGAGCGCCGGCTCAGCGCGACGCCGAGATCCAGCACGCGCCACTGGCCGTCGTCGCCCAGATGCAGGTTGGCCGGTTTCAGGTCACGGTGCACGACGCCCGCCGCATGCAGCAGGCTCAAGGATCGCGCCACCGCCTGGCCCAGGGCCAGCGCCTGAGCGGCGTCCAGCGGCCCCTTGGCCAGCAGCTGCTCCAGCGTCTGGCCGCCATGCCAGTCGAAGACGGCATAGAAATGCGTCGCCCCGTCGGCCGGCGCATGCACGCGCACGAAACCGCTGCTGCTGCCTGCGGCACCGCGGCGGCTGCGCGGCGCCTCGGCCAGGTGCAGGCCGAGCCAGATCTCGTGCGCCAGCATGGCGCGCTCCTCGGGGTCGTCGGCGCGGCCGGGGCGCAGCATCTTCAAGGCCACCAGCCGCCCCGTGGCCGGCTCGCGTGCCTGCAGCAGGCGGTGCACGCCGTT
The DNA here is from genome assembly GCF_004342485.1 of Roseateles saccharophilus. Lineage (GTDB taxonomy): Bacteria > Pseudomonadota > Gammaproteobacteria > Burkholderiales > Burkholderiaceae_C > Pelomonas > Pelomonas saccharophila. Next base: position 74,218 of record NZ_SMBU01000006.1, on the reverse strand, counting down.
GTCGGCGACGAGGGCGGTGATCTGGTAGCCGTCCAGCATCGCGCCCACGCCCAGCGGGCCGGGGCTGGGCAGGGTGCGGCCCAGGGCCGCGAGGTCGTTCAGGCCGGGGTCGGCCAGGTCCTTCACGTCCAGCACCAGGGCGGTAGCGTTGTCGAGGCTGCCGGCGGCCAGGGCCGCGGCGGTCAGCGCATCGGCCGCCGCCTGGGCGCCGGGCGTGGCGCGCAGCAGGTCGGCGATCTGGCGGCTGCGCAGCGCGCCGTGCACGCCGTCGCTGGTCAGCAGCAGGCGGTCGCCGACGCGCAGCTCGCCCTGGCTGTGGTCCAGGCGCAGCGCATCGTCCAGGCCCAGGGCGCGCGTGAGGCCGGCGAAGTCGCGCCTCTCCATGCGGTGGTCCTGGGTCAGCAGCAGGCACTCGCCGTCGCGCAGCAGCCAGGCGCGGCTGTCGCCGACATGGGCGATGGCATAGCGGCGCCCGCGCAGCGCCACGGCGGTCAAGGTGGTCAGCGCCTCGCGCGGCTCGCCATCGGGGCCGGGGCGGCGGTTGTGCGCGGCCAGCCAGGCGTTCTGATGGCCGAGCAGGCGGTCCAGAGCCACGCTGCTGTCCCAGTCGGTCGGCACGGCATGGAAGTCGCGCAGCAGGCTCATCACCGAGGTCTGAGCGGCCATCAGACCTTCACCGCCGCCGCTGACGCCATCGGCCAGCGCCGCCACCCAGCCACGCTCGGCCTCGTGCGGCTGCGGCGCCTGCACGCCGGCGAAGTCTTCATTGCGCGGGCGCTTGCCCTGCAGGCTGGAGAGGCCGGTGTCGAGTTCGAAGCGCATGCGCGTGAGTGGATCACCAACAAGCGGTCGCCCGCTCTTGGTGCGATTTTTGGGATGAGTGCACCCACACCGGGCCTGGATCCGCTTCGGCGTGGGGCGCCGCTAGGCGTTTTTCACGCTGCGGCAGGGTTGGAGGCCAGCCTCATCGCTGGCACATGCCTTGCAAAGCAAAGGGCAGACCAGCTGCTGTTTGGAGTCGGCATGAAGAAGAACCTGGATTCGACAGTGGAGCGCGCCCGAGGGGCGGGCGAGGCGGGTCGCGGGCAAGGCGCGACCACGCAGTGGGCTCTTGCCCACAAGGAGGAGCAACGCGGCACGCGGCCCGAAGCGCCAGCCCAGCGGGTGTGCTCGACTGCCGAACCCAGGTTAAAGCTCGTGATGGTGGGCAACGGCATGGCCGGCGTGCGAACGCTGGAGGAACTGCTGAAGATCGCACCAGACCTCTACGAGATCACCGTCTTCGGCGCCGAGCCGCATCCCAACTACAACCGCATCCTGCTCAGCCCGGTGCTGGCCGGCGAGCAGACGATCGACGAGATCATCCTGAACCCGCTCTCCTGGTACGAGGAGAACGGCATCACGCTGCATCTGGGCAAGACGGTCACCGAGATCGACCGCGTGCGCCGCCGCGTCGTGGCGGCCGACGGCACGGTGGCGGAGTACGACCGCCTGCTGATTGCGACCGGCTCCAACCCCTTCATCCTGCCGGTACCGGGCAAGGAGCTGGAGGGCGTCATCGCCTATCGCGACATCGCCGACACCAACGCGATGATCGACGCGGCCGCCAAATACAAGCATGCCGTCGTCATCGGCGGCGGCCTGCTCGGCCTGGAGGCCGCCAACGGCCTGATGCTGCGCGGCATGCAGGTGACGGTCGTGCACCTGACCGACACGCTGATGGAACGCCAGCTCGACAGTGTCGCCGGCGACCTGCTGCGCAAGTCCCTGATCGACCGCGGCCTGGACTTCAGGCTGGGCGCGCAGACTCAGGGACTGCTGGGCAACGAGGCCGGCCGGGTCCGCGCCGCACAGCTGAAGGACAAGGACGGGCAGCTCATCGAGGTGCCGGCCGACCTCGTCGTGATGGCCGCCGGCATCCGCCCCAACACGGCCCTGGCCGAGAAGGCCGGCCTGCTGTGCAACCGCGGCATCGTCGTCACCGACACGATGCAGACCGTCACCGACCCGCGCGTCTACTCGGTCGGCGAATGCGCGGCCCACCGCGGCATCGCCTACGGCCTGGTGGCGCCGCTGTTCGAGCAGGGCAAGGTCTGCGCGACGCATCTGGCCCAGTTCGGCATCGGCCGCTATCTCGGCTCGTCAGTCAGCACCAAGCTCAAGGTGACGGGCATCGACCTGTTCAGCGCCGGCAACTTCACCGGCGGCGCGGGCACGGAGGAGATCGTCATGAGCGACCCCTTTGCCGGCGTCTACAAGAAGCTCGTCATCCAGAACGACCAGCTCGTCGGCGCCTGCCTCTACGGCGACACGGTGGACGGCGGCTGGTATTTCAAGCTGCTGCGCGAGGGCCGCAAGATCGCCGACATCCGCGACAAGCTGATGTTCGGCGAGGCCGGCGCCAACATCGGCGACGTCGGCCACCAGGGCGTCAGCCGCGCCGCCGCGATGGCGGACACCGACGAGGTCTGCGGCTGCAACGGCGTTTCCAAAGGCACCATCTGCAAGGCCATCCGCGACAAGGGCCTGTTCACGCTGGACGAAGTGCGCAAGCACACCAAGGCCTCGGCCTCGTGCGGTTCGTGCACCGGCCTGGTCGAGCAGCTCATCATGTTCACGGCCGGCGGCGACTACTCCGCCACGCCGAAGAAGAAGGCCATCTGCGCCTGCACCGAGGCCAGCCACCAGGACACGCGAGACGCCATCAAGGCCGGCCATCTGCTAACCGCCTCCGAGGTCTTCCGCGCGCTGGACTGGCGCACGCCCGACGGCTGCGCCAGCTGCCGCCCGGCCATCAACTACTACCTGATCAGCACCTGGCCCAAGGAGGCCGTGGACGACCCGCAGAGCCGCTTCATCAACGAGCGCAGCCACGCCAACATCCAGAAGGACGGCCGCTACTCGGTGATCCCGCGCATGTGGGGCGGCGAGACCTCGGCCGACGAGCTGCGCCGCATCGCCGACGCGGTGGACAAGTACCAGATCCCGACCGTGAAGGTCACCGGCGGCCAGCGCATCGACCTGCTGGGCGTGAAGAAGGAAGACCTCGTCAACGTCTGGAAGGACATCGGCATGCCCTCGGGCCACGCCTATGCCAAGGCGCTGCGCACGGTGAAGACCTGCGTGGGTTCGGAATGGTGCCGCTTCGGCACCCAGGACAGCACGCAGATGGGCAAGGACCTGGAGCGCGCGCTGTGGCGCATGTACGCGCCGCACAAGGTCAAGATCGCCGTGTCGGGCTGCCCGCGCAATTGCGCGGAGGCCGGCATCAAGGACGTCGGCGTCATCGGCGTGGACTCGGGCTGGGAGATCTATGTCGCCGGCAACGGCGGCATCAAGACCGAGGTCGCCGAGTTCTTCTGCAAGCTGAAGACGCCGGAAGAAGTGCTGGAGTACAGCGGCGCCTTCCTGCAGCTCTACCGGCTGGAGGGCTGGTACCTGGAGCGCACCGTGCACTACGTCGCCCGCGTCGGCCTTGACCATGTGAAGAAGAAGATCCTCGACGACGCCGACAACCGCAAGGCGCTGTGGGCCCAGCTGCAGTTCAGCCTGGACGGCGAGCCCGACCCCTGGTTCGACTTCAACGACGCGCATGTCGACCTGCGCCAGTTCGAAAAGGTGGCCGTCTGATGCTGAACCGCCGCCAAACCCTGCTCGGCAGCCTCGCCTGCGCCAGCCTGCCGGCCCTCGCCCAGGGCGACCGCATCAGCCAGCTCGGCGAGGCCATCGACATGGCCGGCGCCCAGCGCATGCTGAGCCAGCGCATGGGCAAGGCCTGGCTGGGCCAGCTGCGCCCCGAGCTGGCCGAGCGCGCCCGCACCGTGCTGCAGGCCAGCGAGTCCCGCTTCGAGCACCAGCTCCGCGAGCTGCTCGCCTATGCGCCCACGGCCGAGATCGTCGGCAGCTACAAGGCCATGCTGCACCGCTTCGACGACTACCGCGCGCTGCTGCAGCGCGCCCCATCGCGCGAGCGCGTCGACGAGCTGCTGCAATGCTCGGGCGAGATGCTCAGCATCGCGCAGATGGCCACCGGCCAGCTGCAGGAACGCTCGCGCGAGACCTCGGCCCGCCTCGTCAACCTGTCGGGCCGCCAGCGCATGCTGTCGCAGCGCCTGGCCCTGTACTTCCTGGCCGGCCAGCAGGGTGCGCGGCCCGAGCTGGTCGCCACCGAGACGAGCCGCGCCCGCACCGAGTTCGAGGTCGCGCTGGAGACGCTGTCCGCCGCGGCCGAGGCCGCGCCGGCCATCCGCGCCAACCTCGATCTGGCGCGCAACCAATGGGTCTTCCTGCAGGCCGCGCTGGCCGGCGAGAGCCAGGGCCCGCAGGCCGCCAACGATGTCTTCGTCGCCAGCGAGAACCTGCTCGCCGTGATGGAGACCGTGACCGGGCAGTTCGCCCGCAAAGTGGGTTGATGAGGGATGACGACGATGAACGACTGGACCCGCATCTGCAGCCTGCAGGACATCCCCGTGCTGGGCTCGCGCCGCGTGCAGCGTCCGGCCGGCATGGACGTGGCCCTGTTTCGCAACGCCGCCGACGAGGTCTTCGCGCTGCTGGACCGCTGCCCGCACAAGGGCGGCCCGCTGAGCATGGGGCTAGTCTTCGGCAGGAGCGTGGCCTGCCCGCTGCACAACTGGACCATCGCCCTGGACGACGGCTGTGCCAGGGAGCCCGACGTGGGCTGCACCCAGGCCTTCCAGGTGAAGCTGGACGGCGATGCGGTCTATCTGCTGCAAAGCGAGCTGGACACGCTGGCGCTGGACTTGGCGGCGCCCGTGGCCGGGCCGAAGATTCCGATTGCGGCGGCGTGATGGCTGAGACGAAATCCACCTGCCCCTACTGCGGCGTCGGCTGCGGTGTCGTCATCGAGCATGACGGAGCGCAGATCACCGGCGTGCGCGGCGACCCGGGTCACCCGGCCAACTTCGGGCGCCTGTGCACCAAGGGCAGCAACCTGCACCTGACGGCCACGCCCGTCGTCATCCGGCACCAGCGCCTGCACCAGCCGATGAAACGCGCGACCCGCGGCGCCCGGCCCGCGGCCCTGGGCTGGGAGCAGGCCAACCGCGAGATCGCCGAGCGGCTGCTGGCCATCCGCGCCGCCCACGGCCCCGATTCCATCGGCATCTACATCTCCGGCCAGCTGCTGACCGAGGACTATCACGCCTTCAACAAGCTGGCCCGCGCCGTCATCGGCACGCCCCACATCGACTCCAACTCGCGGCTGTGCATGAGCTCGGCCGTCGTCGGCTACAAGCAGACCCTTGGCGCCGACGCGCCGCCCTGCAGCTACGAGGACATCGAGCTGGCCGACTGCGTGCTGATCAGCGGCGCCAACCCGGCCTGGGCCCATCCCATCCTGTTCCGCCGCCTCGAGGCGGCGCGCGCGAACAAGCCCGGCCACAAGCTCATCGTCATCGACCCGCGCCGCACCGAGACGGCCGAACTGGCCGACCTGCACCTGCAACTGCGCCCCGGCACAGACGTGGCCCTGTGCCACGGCCTGCTGCACGCCGTCATCTGGCAGGGCTGGACGGCGGACGATTTCATCGCCGCGCACACCGCAGGCTTCGACACGCTGAAGGCCCTGGTGCGCGACTGGACGCCCGCGCGCACCGCCCAGGTCTGCGGCCTGAACGAGGCCGACATCTGGCAGGCCGCCGAATGGTTCGCCACCTCGCCCGCCAGCCTCAGCCTCTACTGCCAAGGGCTCAACCAGAGCAGCGCCGGCACGGCCAAGAACACGGCCCTGATCAACCTGCACCTGGCCACCGGCCAGATCGCCAAGCCCGGCGCCGGGCCGTTCTCGCTGACCGGCCAGCCCAACGCGATGGGCGGCCGCGAGAGCGGCGGCATGGCGACACTGCTGCCCGGCCACCGCGATCCGGGCAAGGCCGAGGACTGGGCCGACATGGCCACGCTGTGGAACGTGCCCGACCTACCGGGCCAGCCCGGCCACACCGCCGTCGAGATGTTCGAGGCCGCCGCGCGCGGCGAGATCCGGGCGCTGTGGATTGCCTGCACCAACCCGGCCCAGTCCATGCCGGACCAGGCCGTCGTGCGCCGTGCGCTGGAGCGCTGCGAGCTCGTCATCCTTCAGGAGGCCTTCGCCCACACGGCCACGGCCCGCTATGCCGACTACCTGCTGCCCGCCGCGACCTGGGGCGAGAAGGAGGGCACGGTGACGAACAGCGAGCGCCGCATCAGCCGCGTGCGCCCGGCCGTGCCGCCGCCCGGCGAGGCGCGTGCCGACTGGCGCATCGCGCACGACATCGCCGCGCTCATCGACGCCGGCCTGGGCCGCGCGCCACGCCTCAACGCGACGAGCGCAGAAGACCTGTGGCTGGAGCACCGCGCCGCCACCCGCGGCCGCGACCTCGACATCAGCGGCCTCTCCTGGGCCACGCTGGACGCCGATGGCCCGCAGCAATGGCCCTATGTGACGGCCGGCACGCCGCGCCTCTACACCGATGGCCGCTTCGCCACAGCCGACGGCCGCGCGCGCTTCGTCGCCAAGGCCTATCTGCCGCCGGCCGAGGCCCCCGGCCCCAGGCTGCCCTTCGAGCTGACGACGGGCCGCATGCGCGACCAGTGGCATGGCATGAGCCGCAGCGGCAGCGTGCCGGGCCTGTTCGCGCACGAGGGCCGGCCGGCCGTGCGCCTGCACCCGGCCGACGCCGCACGGCGCAAGCTGGCCGAGGGCGAGCTCGTCACCGTGCGCTCGCGCCGCGGCGAGCTGGTGCTGCCACTCAGGCTGGACGCCAATGTGCCGCCGGCCGGCGCCGACATCGCGATGCACTGGGGCGAGGAGTTCATCGGCGCCCAGGACGGCGTCAACGCCGTCACCCACGGCGCCTTCTGCCCCGACTCCAGGCAGCCCGAGCTGAAGTTCAGCGCCGTCGCCATCGAGCCCGCTGCCCTGCCCTGGCGCCTGAGCGCCTGCGCCTGGGTGGCGCCCGAGGACGGCGCTGCCCTGCGCGAGCAGTTGCGCGCGCTGATGCCGCGCTTCGACTACGCGCACTGCCTGCCCGAGCCGTCGCGGGGCGCCCGGGTCGGCTGGTGCTTCGAGGCAGCCTGCGTCGAGGCGCCCGCGCCCGAGCTGATCGACGAACTCGCCACCGCGCTCGGCCTGGATGGCACGGCAGTGCTGCGGTATGCCGACGCCCAGCGCGGGCGCCTGCGCCTGCTCAATCTCGACGACGACGACCTGCAGACCGCGCCGCTGCAGGCCCTGCTGCGCGTCGGCCAGCACGACGAGGGCGCCTGGCTCGTCGACCTGTGGCGCGAGCGCACGGCGGCCGCCAGCGTCGGCCGCTGGCTGCTGTCGCCCGGCGCGCCGCCCACGAGCATGGCGCCCGCCAGCCCCCAGGTCTGCAACTGCTTCGACGTGCGCGAGGACGTCATCCGTCTGAGCCTGGCCCGCTGCAGCGGCAGCCCCGCCGAACGCCTGGCCCAGCTGCAGGCCGAGAAGCGCTGCGGCACGCAATGCGGTTCCTGCCTGCCCGCGCTGCGCCGCCTGGTCGCCACCACTCCTGAAGAGGCAACCGCATGAGCACACAAGTCGTCTCTCTTGTCGGCGCCGGCCCCGGCGACCCGGAACTGCTGACCGTCCGCGCGCTCAAGCGCATAGCGGCCGCCGACGTCGTGCTGGCCGACGACCTGATCGACCCGCGCGTGCTGGCCCTCGTCAAGGGCCGGCTGCTGCGCGTCGGCAAGCGCGGCGGCTGCATCAGCACCGACCAGCACTTCATCCACGCGCTGATGATCAAGGAAGCCCGCGCCGGCCACCGCGTCGTGCGATTGAAGGGCGGCGACCCCTTCGTCTTCGGCCGCGGCGGCGAGGAGGTCGATGCGCTGCGCGAGGCCGGCCTCGAGGTCGAGGTCGTGTCGGGCCTGACCAGCGGCATCGCCGGCCCGGCGGCCGTGGGCATCCCGGTGACGGACCGGCGCGCGTCGCCCGGCGTCATCCTCGTGACCGGCCACCCCGGCGAAGGCCGCGCCGAACCCGACTGGGCCGCGCTGGCCCGCACCGGCCTCACCCTCGTGATCTACATGGGCGTGGCCCGCGCGGCCGACATCACGCAGGCCCTGCTGGCCGCCGGCCTGCGCGCCGACCTGCCCGCAGCCATCGTCAGCGCCGCGCACACGGCCCGGCAGCGGCATGCGGTGACGACGCTGGCCGGACTGCCCGACTGCATCAAGCGCGAAGGGCTGAAGAGCCCGGCCCTGCTGGTGATCGGCGAAGTGGCCGCCATGGCGGCACTCGCCAGCTTGCCGCTGGATGTGCAACAGGTGGGCTGAGGCGCCTGATCAGGTCAGTTCGTAGGTTGGGGTGAACGAAGTGAACCCCAACGGATCCGTTGAGCAGACGCTGGGGTTCGCGATGCTCACGCCAGCCTACCGAGCTACGCTTTTCCGAATTCGCCGCCGGAGACCCGATAGCTGAGCCGTGCAAGAGTGCCCGCAAAGGATGGTTGCGCACAACCTCTAGTCTGCAGCTCGGTCAACACCGCCCTCTGATTCAACGGCACCAGACGGGTGTTTTGGGCTGCAGTAGCGGACGCCGATCCATAAGCCAACGCCAAACAGCAGTGGTAATTCGCCGGCCCAACTCTTTGGGACTCTAAAGAGTCCAACGAGCAACGCTGAGATGCCTGTAGCGAACAGGATTACGGCGGAGAAGTGAAGAAACTGCAGCGACGATCTGAATGGATTGCTCATCCACGGGTGCGGCTCGACTTCCTCAACTCGCGCATTGAACGGCCACGTGCTTGCAAGAAAGCACACGCCAAGGAAGCCAAATGCAACAATCGCAAGGACGAGTCCCAGAGATGCCGGCTCAGAGAAGTCGCCATCCATCGAAAGGACGTCGGCTGGCGCGAGACAGACAGCTAAAAAAACGGCTACGACTCTCGTCAGCATCCACCGATTGATAGAGATCGCAGAACGCCGATGGCCGTTTTTTTTGGCATTGGTCTAGGCAGCAACTTGGAGACATCCAAACCCATAGCAGGTCGACGCCGACTCGGTCCCTATGCAGCCTACCCCAAAGCTGCCAGCCGCGACAGACTGCTCATGGCGCCGTCAGCGGCCAATTACGGCGGCCCGCTAAGGCCTCGACCCGCGCGACATGCCCCTCCAATGGGCCTCACTACGCACCATGCCTGATCGCGACAAGGCGGATCCACTCCGGCAGGCCTGCTCAGGCCTGCCGGCCGCCGCGTCAGCTCAGCTTGAAGCTGCTCACCAACCCCGCCAGCCGCACCGCCTGCTCCTTCAGCGACTGAGCCGCCGCGGCGGATTCCTCCACCAGCGCGGCGTTCTGCTGGGTCACCTGGTCCAGCTGGGTCACGGTGCCGTTGACATGGCGCAGCCCGGTGCTCTGCTCGGACGATGCCGCGCTGATCTCGCCGATGATGTCGGAGACGCGCTGCACGGAGCCGACGATGTCGGTCATCGTCGTGCCGGCGTCGTTGACGAGGCTGGTGCCGGCCTCCACGCTCTCGACGCTGGCGCCGATCAGCGCCTTGATCTCGCGCGCCGCCTCGGCGCTGCGCTGGGCCAGCAGGCGCACCTCGCCGGCCACCACCGCGAAACCGCGGCCCTGCTCGCCGGCCCTTGCCGCCTCCACTGCGGCGTTCAGCGCCAGGATGTTGGTCTGGAAAGCGATGCCGTCGATGGTGCCGATGATGTCTGAGATCTTGCGGCTGGCCGCGTTGATCTCGCCCATGGTGCTGACGACGCGCGACACCACCTCGCCGCCGCGGCCGGCCGTCTCGGCGGCGGCGCCGGCCAGTTGCTTGGCCGTCATGGCCGAGTCCGCGCTCTGCGCGACGGTGCCGGTCAGCTCGGCCATCGAGCTGGCGGCCTGCTGCAGGTTGGAGGCGGTCTGCTCGGTGCGCTGCGACAGGTCCATGTTGCCGGTGGCCACCTCGGCCGACGCGACCTGGATGCTCTCGGCCGACTCGCGCACCTGGCCGACGATCTCGGACAGCGACTTCTGCATGGCGGCCAGCGCCTGCATCATCTCGGCGGACTCGTCGCTGCCGTGCACGTCGGGGGCGCGCGACAGGTCGCCGTCGGCCATGCGCTCGGCAAAGCCCTTGGCCGCCACCAGCGGCCCGATGATGGAGCGCGAGATTCGCACGGCCAGCGTGCCGCCGACGATCATGCAGACGACGAAGGCGACGATGAAGCCGACGAAGACGCTGCTGATCATGCCGTCGACCTTGGTGAAGACCTCGTCGCCGCGCTTCTTCAGGTCGCCCTCGATGCCATTGAGCATGGCCAGCGCCGGGTCGTAGGCGGCATCGGCGGCCTTCATGTCCTCGAAGGCGGCCTGGGCGTCGGGGTAGCCGTCGGCCACGAGCTTGTCCACCACGGGCCTGACGGCCTTGCGGTAGTCGGCCATCAGGCTGCGGAACTTGGCCAGCGACTCGCGGCCCTTGTCCTCGGCCGTCATGGCGCCGAAGTCGTCCATGGCCTTGTCCAGGCCCGCCTGGGCGGCGTCCCACTCCTTCCTGGCGCGGGCCGTGCCTTCCTTGTTGAAGATGGAGGCCACCAGCGTGGACGTGGCCGTCTTGCTCTGCAGCAGATGGCCGCGCCCGGCAACGGTGACATTGGAGGCCGGGATGAGCTTCTGCGTGATGCCGTGGATGGCCTGCTGCGCCACGTTCAGCCCGAAGCCGCCCACGATCACCAGCAGCGCCGTCATCGCGAGGATGAGGCCGAAGGCGAGCCACAGACGGGCCTGGATACGCAGACGACGCAGCATGGGAGTCTCCTGGTTTGTGTATTGCGCTGGCGCAGGCAGCGTTCGATTGAAGCAGAAACCCTGGCGGAACAGCGAAAACCTGCTGGTAGGCTCGCGGCATCGTTCACGGCACAGCCCACCATGAGCTTTCTGGCCATCGACATCGGCAACACCCGGCTGAAGTGGGCCGTCTATGCCACCGACGCCGAGCCCGGCAGCCCGCCGCTGCAGCACGGCGCAGTCTTCCTGGAAAACATCGACCGCCTGGCCGACGAGGATTGGCAAGGACTGGCCCCGCCGACACGCATCCTGGGCAGCAACGTGGCCGGCGACGCGGTGCGCCGCCGCGTCGAGGAGCAGATGGAGCACTGGGACCTCAGCCCCCGCTGGGTCGTGCCCGCGGCCGAGGCCGCCGGCGTGCGCAACGGCTACGACCATCCCACGCGCCTGGGCGCCGACCGCTGGGTGGCCGTCATCGGCGCCCATGCCCATGCGAAGAAACGCGGCTTCGACGGCCCGGTGCTGACCGTGATGATCGGCACCGCGGTGACGGTGGACGCCCTCTCCAGCGACGGGCAGTTCCTCGGCGGCCTGATCCTGCCGGGCCACGGCATCATGCTGCGCGCGCTTGAGGGCGGCACGGCCGGCCTGCGCGTGCCCACCGGCGAGGTGCGCGAGTTCCCCACCAACACCAGCGACGCGCTGACGACCGGCGGCACCTTCGCCATCACCGGCGCCATCGAGCGCATGCACCGCCTGCTGACCCAGCGCGAGGGCCGCGCGCCGCTGCTGCTGATGACGGGCGGCGCAGGCTGGAAGGTGGCGCCGGCGCTGGACGCGCCCCACGAGCTCATCGAGGGCCTGATCTTCGACGGCCTGCTGGCGCTGCAGGCGGCGCCGCGCTGAGCATGACGGTCGAGCATGCGGCGCGGCATCCGTGCCTGCAGCTGTCGACGCTGCGCAGCCATGTGCGCCACCTGCTGGGCAAGACCCAGGCGCCGTCGCTGATGCAGCTGCTGCGCTGGACCGGCAGCGCGCAGGCCCCGTTGCAGTGAAGCCCCGGACCAGCTTACGCGCTGGGCCGGGGGGGGCAAATTCAGCGGCGTTCGCGGCGCATCGCGGCGATCTCCTCGCGCAGCGCTCGCACCTGCCGGTGCAGGTCGCGCAGGATCTCGTGCTCGATGCGGCGCTCAGCGGTCTCGACCCACATCGCCGCGATGGCCGCCGTGACGAGGGACAGCACGGCATAGCCGAGCAGCACGACGAACACGGCAAAGATCTTGGCGGCCGGCGTCGTGGGCACGACGTCGCCGTAGCCGACGGTGGCGGCCGTCGTGAACGCGAGCCACAGGCCATCGCCGAGGGACTTGACGCTCGGCTCCAGCACCCAGAAGCCGACGCCGCAGAAGCACAGCACGGCCAGGGCCAGGATCAGCAGATAGGCCAGGCCGCCGCGCGTGATCCAGGGCCGCAGCGACCAGACCATGCGCACCAGGCTGAGCAGGGCCACGGCCAGGCGCAGACCGAGACTGAGCGGCGAGCCGACGCTGGCCGGAAGCAGCGCCGCCAGCACGAAGCCGACGATCAACGCGATGTCCAGGCCGTTGCGGCGCAGGTGCTGGGACGGGTGGTCCAGGTGCCGGGCCGTCTGCCACAGCGCCCCGGCCAGCGCGGCGGCCGCGGTCAGGTACAGGCCGGTGGCGAGCGGCGTGGGCAGTTGCTCCAGCAGCTCGATGTAGAAGGCCGGGATGGTCGCCAGCAGCGCGGCCAGCACGGGCCAGCGCCAGCGCACCTCGGCGCGGCTGGCAGCGGTATTCATGCCCGTGGGGCGGGCCAGGCCCCAGGCGCGCGACGAAGGCTGAACCGGCATCCAGCGAGGCTAGCGCCGCCGGCGCCGGCAGGGCTTGCGGCAGCTCAAAGGATGAAGCGCGACAGGTCTTCGTTGGCCGCCAGTGCACCCAGCCTGGCCTCGACAGCGGCGGCGTCCAGCGACAGGGTCTGGCCGGCGCGGTTGGGCGCCTCGAAGCTGATCTCGTCCAGCAGCCTCTCCATCACCGTCGCGAGGCGCCGCGCGCCGATGTTCTCGGTGCGCTCATTGACCTCGAAGGCGATCTGCGCCACGCGCCGCACGGCATCGGGCTGCAGCTCCAGCGTGACGCCCTCGGTCGCCAGCAGGGCCTGATACTGCTTGACGAGGCTCGCATGCGTGCTGGTCAGGATGGCCTCGAAATCGGCCACCGACAGCGAGTCCAGCTCGACGCGGATCGGTAGCCGGCCCTGCAGCTCGGGAATCAGGTCGCTGGGCTTGGCGAGGTGGAAGGCGCCGCTGGCGATGAAGAGGATGTGGTCGGTCTTCACGAGGCCGTACTTGGTGGACACGGTCGTGCCCTCCACCAGCGGCAGCAGGTCGCGCTGCACGCCCTGGCGCGACACCTCGGCGCCGCCGCCCTCCTGGCGCGACGCGACCTTGTCGATCTCGTCGATGAAGACGATGCCCATCTCCTGCGCGTTCGTCAGCGCCGCGGCACGCATCTCCTCCTCGTTGACGAGCTTGGCGGCCTCCTCGTCCACCAGCAGCCGCAAGGCCTCGGCGATCTTGAGCTTGCGGGTCTTCTTCTGGCCGGCGCCGATCTGGCCGAACAGTCCCTTGAGCTGCTCGGCCATGTCCTCCATGCCGGGCTGGTTGCCGAAGGGCGTCAGCACCTCCAGGCTGGGCCGGGGCGCGGCGAGATCGAGCTCGATGTCCTTGTCGTCGAGCTGGCCCTCGCGCAGCTTCTTGCGGAAGTTCTGGCGCGTCGCGTTGTCGGGCTCGGAGCCGGGCAGCAGCGCGTCCAGGATGCGCTCCTCGGCGGCGTCCTCGGCGCGCGTCTGGCAGCGCCGCATCGCGGCCTCGCGCTCCTGCTTCACGGCCACCTCGACGAGGTCGCGCACGATGGAGTCGACGTCCTTGCCGACATAGCCCACCTCGGTGAACTTGGTGGCCTCGACCTTGATGAAGGGCGCGCCGGCCAGCCGCGCCAGGCGGCGCGCGATCTCGGTCTTGCCGACGCCGGTCGGCCCGATCATCAGGATGTTCTTGGGCGTGATCTCGGCGCGCAGCTTCTCGTCGACCTGCTGGCGGCGCCAGCGGTTGCGCATCGCGATGGCGACGGCGCGCTTGGCCGCCTGCTGACCGACGATGTGGCGGTCCAGCTCCGACACGATCTCTTGGGGCGTCATGCTGCTCATTCCAGGGTCTCGATCGTGTGGTTCTGGTTGGTGTAGATGCAGATCTCGCCGGCGATCTCCAGTGAACGCTTGACGATGTCGGCGGCGGAGAGTTCGCTGTGGTTGAGCAGCGCCTTGGCAGCGGCCTGGGCGAAGGGGCCGCCCGAGCCGATGGCGACGATGCCCTGCTCGGGCTCGAGCACATCGCCATTGCCGGTGATGATCAGCGACGCGCTCTTGTCGGCCACGGCCAGCATGGCCTCGAGGCGGCGCAGCACGCGGTCGGTGCGCCAGTCGCGCGTCAGCTCGACGGCGGCACGCACGAGGTGGCCCTGATGCTTTTCCAGCTTGGCCTCGAAGCGCTCGAACAGCGTGAAGGCATCGGCCGTCGCGCCCGCAAAGCCGGCCAGCACCTGCTCGCGGTAGAGCTTGCGCACCTTGCGCGCGCTGGCCTTGACGATGGTGTTGCCCAGCGTGACCTGGCCATCGCCACCGATGGCGACCTGCCAGCCGGTGGGCGTCTGGCGGCGCACCGAGACGATGGTGGTGCCGTGGTAGACGGCGGAAGAGGAATCAGAAGACATAGCCGTTCCAGATGAGGTTCGGCCGAAGTTTCGCAAGGTTGGCGTTGCACCGAACCTTCATGCCCCTTCGACTTACCCGGTGACTGCCACGGAACCGGCTTTGCCGGGCCGTCGGCAGTGCCCCCTTGAGGGGACTGAGGCCGGACACAAAGAGTCCTGAGGACTCTTTGTGCCTGCCGAAGGCCAAGGCCTCTGGCCTTGGCACGGCGTCAGCCGGTAGGGGGTTGGGCTAGTTGATCCGGACCTTCACCTTCGCGTGCTCGTTGATGCCCATCGCGCCGAAGAACAGCGCGACCAGGCGGTGGGCGTCGGTGAAGACGACCATGCGGTTCTCGCTGCGGCGCGACAGCACCCAGTTCAGCAGGTCGCCCGCCGCCATGAAGTCCAGGCGGATCAGCTTGGTGCAGGAGATGTTGATGAGGCTGGCCTCGCCGACCTCGCCGGACATCACGCGCAGGTTCTCCGAGATGTCGCCGCTGAGCTGGCCCATCAGCTCGAGCTGGACGGCCCGGTTGGCCGCATCCTGCACATCGGTGTCCAGGAAGGTCGACTGCGCATCGGCCTGCATCGAGCTGGTCGCGGGGCTGTTGGTCGAGCTGCCGTTGGCGCCGACGCGCACGCGGCACTTCGCGCGCTCCCAGGACGGCGGCGAGACCTCGTAGGTCACGCAGTAGTCGATGGCGGCCTCGTCGAACTGGTCGGGCCGGTTGGCCAGGCGAAGCGCCTCCAGACGCAGCATCCATAGCGCCGGGTCGGTGTCGCGCTCGCCGACGGGGGCGAGCTCCTTCAACTGGTTCAGGAAGCGGTCGCCGCCGACCCAGCGCTGGTCGACCTGCTGCTGGGCCCACTGGCGGAACAGCTGGCGCATCTGGATGGCGGCGTCGATCTCGACCTCGTCCAGCGCATTCCAGTCGAAGACCCAGGGCATGGGCAGGGTCTCGGCGCGCTTTTGCAGAAGGGCCACGTCGTCGGCGGTCAGCGTGGCGGGCGCCGTCCAGCTGACCTGGCTGCCCTTGGCCATCGGCGAGCGGCCGGCCTGGCGCGCCGATTCGGCGACCAGCTTGGGCATCGAGAACCACTGTGGCGCCGACAGGCCGAACTGCTGGGCGTACTCGACGGCCAGCGCCTCGAACTTGCCCTGGGCGCCGGTGGCACGGTAGTGATCGAACAGCACCAGCCAGGTCTCGCCGTGCAGGTTGCGGCTGCCGCCCGGGCGCACGAGTTCGGTCAGCGCGCGCTCGCTGGTCTCGTAGTCGGCGTTGGCGAAGGCGATGACGGCCTCGTCGAGCTCGGGATCGTGCACGACCTCCTGCACCTCGACAGGGGCGGTGGAGTCCGCCAGCGTGAAGGACAGCGGCATGTCCAGCTGCGGCAGCTCGGGCAGTCTGCTGGGCGGCGCGTCCGACAGCGGCGGGATGGCCGCGCCCATCGTGACGGCCGCGGGCGGCGTCGGCGCCGACAGGCGCTCGACCTCCTGGGGGCTGGAGAACTCGCTGACGCGCCCGCCCGCCTCCATGCCCGGCGGCACGGCCACGGTCGGCGCGAAGGCCGCGGGCCGCGTGCTGGTCTCGAAGAAGCCGGGCTGGTGCTTGGGCACGGCCTGCGTCGTCGCAAAGCTCTCGCCCACCATCTGCTGCTCGATCTCGTCGATCTTGGCCTTCACGCCGAGATCGATCTTGGAGTTGGGCTCGCTGATGCGCTCGTCGTCGCCCATCCGCGACGGCGACGAGGCCAGCGCGGCGAGCTGCTCGGGCGTCAGGCCCTCGCGGCGGATGCGGCGCAGCATGTCGAGCTCGCGCTTGCGCACGAAGTCGTTGCGGCGCTTGCGCTCGACCATCGCGCGCAGCTCGGCCTTGGCGAGGTCGCCCTCGGGGTCGTCCTGGCGCGAGTTGATCTCCGCCCAGTCCGTCGTCGGGTTGGCGACGAAGCGCGCCACCTTGCGGAAGAAGCTGTCGCCTTCCTTGGGGTCTGCGGGCTTGGATTCGGACATGTCTGGAATATCCCTCTTTCGACTAAGCGGGGGTATTACCCAGCGGCTGCCGTGGAACCGGCTTTGCCGGGCCACTGGCAGCGCCCCCTTGAGGGGGCCGGCGAAGCCGGTAGGGGATGGGCCATTTCAATCGCCGAACATCTTCTGCTTGAGCTCGCGGCGCTGCTGGGCCTCGAGAGACAGCGTGGCGGTCGGGCGGGCGATCAGGCGGCCCAGGCCGATGGGTTCGCCGGTCTCGTCGCAGTAGCCGTAGTCGCCGCTGTCCAGGCGCGCGATGGACTGCACGATCTTCTTCAGCAGCTTGCGCTCGCGGTCGCGGGTGCGCAGCTCCAGCGCGTGCTCTTCCTCGATGGTGGCGCGGTCGGCCGGGTCGGGGACGATGGTGGTGTCCTCGCGCAGGTGCTCGGTCGTCTCGCCGGCGTTGGACAGCACGCCGTCCTTCAGCTCGGTGAGCTTGGCGCGGAAGAACTCGACCTGCTTGGCGTTCATGTACTCCGAGTCCGGCATGGCCAGAACTTCGGCGTCCGTCAGCTCCGCGCCGGACTTGGTCTTCCAGGCATTGACCAGCTTGGGGTCGCCCTTGGCCGCGACGCGCGGTGCCTCGTCGGCCACCGCCGCGCCACGCACGGGAGGTTTGGGCGGAGCAAAGCGGTCGGCAAAGCGGTTGCTCGGCGCCGGAGCGTCGAGCGTCGCCACGTCCGCTTCGGACTTGGCAGCCGTCTTCGCGCCCTTGGTGGGTGCGGCGGCGGTTTTGGGGGCCGGGGTCTTGCTCACAGTCATCTCCTCGCTCTGGGTGTGCATCGGTGCGGTGTCAGACCTTGATCCCACTGCTTTTCAACCGGCAGCCCGATTTTGAGCGCGGCGGATTGTAGCCATGCGGATCTATGCGTCTGCCGCCCCCCGAAAGCAGGGCTCGCGGGGGCCGAAAACATCACACCAGGCAGCCTTCCAGACCTTGCATCAGCACTTCCTTCGGTAGATCGATGCCAATGAACACCATCTTGCTCTGCTTTTTCTCGCCCGGCATCCATTTCGGGCCGAGATCGGAACCCATCATCTGATGCACGCCCTGGAAGATCACCTTCTTGTCGGTGCCCTTCATGTTCAGCACGCCCTTGTAGCGCAGCATCTTGGGGCCGTAGACCTGCACGATGGCACCGAGGAAATCCTCCAGCTTGGCCGGGTTGAAGGGCTTCTCCGAGCGGAACACGAAGCTCTTCACGTCGTCATCGTGATGGTGGTGATGCGGGTGGTCGCAGTGCTCGCCATGCTCATGGTCGTGATCATGGTGGTGGTGGTCATGATCGTGCTCATCCGCGTTGAGGAAATCGGGGTCGATCTCCAGCTTGGCGTTCAGGTTGAAGCCGCGCAGGTCGAACACCTTGCTGAGCGCCACCTCGCCGAAATGGGCGGTCTGGATGGGCGCACGCGGGTTCATGTGCTTGATGCGGTGCACAAGCGCCTCGACGGCGGCCGGCTCGACCAGGTCGCTCTTGCTGATGAAGATCTGGTCGGCAAAGCCCACCTGCATGCGCGCTTCCTGGCGGGTATCGAGCTGCGTGTCGGCGTGCTTGGCGTCCACCAGCGTCAGCACCGAGTCCAGCAGATAGGCCTCGGCGATCTCGTCGTCCATGAAGAAGGTCTGGGCCACGGGGCCGGGGTCGGCCAGGCCGGTGGTCTCGATGACGACGCGCTCGAAGTCCAGTTCGCCCTTGCGGCGCTTGGCGGCCAGGTCGGACAGCGTCGTGCGCAGGTCCTCGCGGATGGTGCAGCAGACGCAGCCGTTGCTCATCTGGATGATCTGCTCGTTGGTGTCGGACACGAGGATGTCGGTGTCGATGTTCTCCTCGCCGAACTCGTTCTCGATGACGGCGATCTTCTGGCCGTGGGCCTCGGTCAGCACACGCTTGAGCAGGGTGGTTTTGCCGGCGCCGAGGAAGCCGGTCAGGATGGTCGCGGGGATGAGGCCTTGGGGCTTGGACATGATGGGGACCGATTTTCGAGAAAGCAGCGGATATGGGGACTGGGCGCCCCGGGACAAGGTCTTGTCAAATCAATCGGCTATTCTGTCCCTTCCGCAATACCCTGACTGCTCCCCTTGAGCGAACCGCATTCAGGCCGGCCCCCAGCCCGCGGGGCCGCCAAACAACCGCCCGAGGCGCGCAGCCTGCTGGAGCGCATGCTGGAGTTTCTACACCCCGGCCCCGACTCCAAGACCGAACTGATCGAAACCCTGGCCGATGCCGAGCAGCGCGAGCTGATCGAGCCCGAATCGCGCCAGATGCTGGAGGGCGTGCTGCGCATGGCCGAGCTGTCGGCCGGCGACGCGATGGTGGCGGCCCCCCGCATGGACCTGCTGGACATCGCCGCGCCCTACGACGAGCTGCTGGGCATCGTCATCGACAGCGGCCACTCGCGCTTTCCCGTCTACGAAGACGGCCGCGACAACATCATCGGCATCCTGCTCGCCAAGGACCTGCTGAAGATGCAGCGCGCACCCGAGCTGAACCTTCGCGCGCTGCTGCGCCCCACGGTCTTCGTGCCCGAGAGCAAGGGCCTGAACGAGCTGCTGCGCGACTTCCGCGCCAACCGCAGCCACCTGGCCATCGTCATCGACGAATTCGGCAACACGGCCGGCCTCATCACCATCGAGGACGTGCTGGAGGAGATCGTCGGCGAGATCGAGGACGAGTTCGACGAACAGCCCTCCGACACCGGCATCTACACGCTGGCCGACGGCAGCCAGCGGGTGGCGGGCGATGCCAGCATCGCCGCCGTCAACGGCAGTTTCGGCATCGCACTGCCGGACAACGACTTCGACACCATCGGCGGCCTGGTGGCCCACGAGCACGGCCGCGTGCCCAGGCGCGGCGAGACCGTGCGCATCGCCGACCTGAACTTCGCCGTCATGCTGACCCGCGGCGGCGCGGTGCGCTGGTTCAAGGTCACGCGCGCGCCCGCAGACGAGACCGCCGCGTGAGCGGCGCGAAAGCCGCGGCCCTCGCGCTGGTCGCGGGCCTGCTGCACACGGCCGCCTTCGCCCCCACCGGGGCTTGGTGGCTGCAGATCGCCGCGCTGGCGCTGCTGTTCGCCGTCGCCGAGGCGGCCACGCCGCGGCGCGCGGCGCTGGCCGGCGCGCTGTTCGGCTTCGGCTGGCTGGCCTCGGGCCTGTGGTGGCTGCACATCAGCATGCATCAGTTCGGCGGCATCCCCTGGGTCGCCGCCGCGCTCGCGGTCGGCCTGCTGGCCGCCTTCCTGAGCGGCTACTACGCGCTCGCCCTGGGCCTCGCCGCCCGCTGGATCGCGCCCGGGCGCCGGCGCGTACTGGCCTTCGTGCCGGCCTGGCTGCTGGCCGAGCTGGCGCGGGCGACATGGTTCAGCGGCTTCCCGTGGATCGCCTCCGGCTACGCCCACAGCGTCGGCCCGCTGGCCGGCTGGGCGCCCTGGGTGGGCGTCTACGGCATCTGCGCGCTGGCCGCGCTGGCCGCCGCAGGCCTGGTCTGGCTCAGGCGCGGCACACTGGCCTGGGCCGTGCCCGCACTGCTGATTCCGCTCGCCGGCCTGCTGCTGCCGCAGGAATTCACGACCTCCACCGGCAGGCTGGCCGTGTCCCTGGTGCAGCCCAGCATCCCGCAGGACCAGAAGTTCGACCCCGAGCGCTTCTCCGCCAACCTGGAGACCCTGGCCGGACTCATCGAATCCGCCCGCGGTCGGGTCGTCATCACGCCCGAATCCGTCGTACCGCTGCCGCTGGCCGAGCTGGACCGGGCGACGCTGGAGCGCCTGTCCCGCCCCGAACGCCCAGCCCTGCTCGGCACCTTCCTCGGCAACGAGCACGACGGCTTCATCAACTCCGTGGTCGCACTCGGCAGTGACTACCACTACGGCAAGCACCACCTGCTGCCCTTCGGCGAATTCATCCCGCCGGGCTTTGGCTGGTTCGTGCATGCGATGAACATCCCGCTGGACGACCAGGCCCGCGGCGACCACCAGCGCCCCTGGGCCGTGGCTGGCCAGCGCCTGCGGCCGCTGATCTGCTACGAGGACCTGTTCGGCGAGGACGTGGTGCAGAGCTCTGTTTCTGACTCGGGGCCGCTGGCGGCGACGATGTTCGTCAACGTCAGCAACCTGGCCTGGTTCGGCACCGTGATGATCCAGGACCAGCACCTGCAGTTCTCGCAGATGCGGGCCCGCGAATTCCAGCGCCCCGTCGTGCGCTCGACCAACACCGGCGCGACCGCCGTCGTCGACCACCGCGGCCTCGTCACGGCACGCCTGCCACCGCTGGTGCGCGGCGTGCTGGAGGCCGAAGTCGAAGGCCGCACGGGCACCACGCCCTACGCCCGCTGGCTGGCTGCGCTGGGCCTGTGGCCGCTGTGGGGCCTCGCGCTGCTGGCGCTGCTGGGGCTGCGCAGGGCCGCCTCATAGAATCGGCCACCCCTTTTGCCTGCTCCCCCATGCTGACCTTCCAGCAAATCATCCTGACGCTTCAGGACTATTGGTCCAAACAGGGCTGCGCCCTGCTCCAGCCCTATGACATGGAGGTCGGCGCCGGCACCAGCCACACGGCCACCTTCCTGCGCGCCCTCGGCCCCGAGCCCTGGAAGGCCGCCTATGTGCAGCCCAGCCGCCGCCCCAAGGACGGCCGCTACGGCGAGAACCCCAACCGCCTTCAGCACTACTACCAATACCAGGTGGTGCTCAAGCCCGCGCCGGCCAACATCCTCGAGCTCTATCTCGGCTCGCTGGAGGCCCTGGGCTTCGACCTGAAGAAGAACGACGTGCGCTTCGTCGAGGACGACTGGGAGAACCCCACCCTCGGCTGCTGGGGCCTGGGCTGGGAGGTGTGGCTGAACGGCATGGAGGTGACCCAGTTCACCTACTTCCAGCAGGTTGGCGGCATCGACTGCAAGCCCATCACCGGCGAGATCACCTACGGCCTGGAGCGCCTGGCCATGTATCTGCAGGGCAAGGAATCGGTCTACGACCTCGTCTACACCGACGGTCTGAGCTATGGCGACGTGTTCCACCAGAACGAGGTCGAGCAGTCGACCTACAACTTCGAGCACAGCGACGTGGACTTCCTGCTCGGCGCCTTCGCCGCACATGAAAAGCAGAGCAAGCACCTAATGGAACAGCAGCTCGCCCTGCCCGCCTACGAGCAGCTGCTGAAGGCCGGCCACAGCTTCAACCTGCTGGACGCCCGCGGCGCGATCAGCGTGACCGAGCGCGCCGCCTACATCGGCCGCATCCGCAACCTGGCGCGCGCCGTCGCGCAGAGCTATCTCGACAGCCGCGCGCGCCTGGGCTTCCCGATGGCGCCCAAGGCCTGGGCGGACGACGTGATCGCGCAGATCGAACTGAAGCACAGCAAGAAGGCGGCCGCGTGATGACAACGAATCTGCTCGTTGAACTGTTTGTCGAAGAGCTGCCCCCGAAGGCGCTGAAGAAGCTGGGCGAGGACTTCGCCCGCGTTCTGGTCGCCGTGTTGCGCCTCGAAGGCCTTGCCGGCGATGCCTGCGTTGCACAGTCCTTCGCCTCGCCGCGCCGCCTCGGCGTGCATGTCGCCGGCGTCGCGGCCAAGGCCGCCGACAAGGCCGTGCAGCAGAAGCTGATGCCCGTCGCCGTGGCCCTGACCGCCGACGGCCAGCCCACGCCCGCGCTGTTGAAGAAGCTCGCGTCGCTCGGCGCCGGCCCCGAGGTCGTGCCGCAACTGAAGCGCCAGCCCGACGGCAAGGCCGAAGCCCTGTTCTGGGACAGCGTTCAGCCCGGCGCGACGTTGGCCCAGGGCCTGCAGAAGGCGCTGGACGAGACGCTGGCCAGGCTGCCCATCCCCAAGGTCATGAGCTACCAGTTGGCCGACGGCTGGACTGACGTGAAGTTCGTGCGCCCGGCACATGGCCTGGTCGCGCTGCACGGCACTGAGGTCGTTGCTCTCCAGGCCCTGGGCCTGGCGTCCGGCCGCACGACGCAGGGCCACCGCTTCGAGGCCACGCAGGCCACGATCAGCATCGAGTCCGCCGACAGCTATGCAACGCAGCTGCGCGAGCAAGGCGCCGTCATCGCCAGTTTTGCCGAGCGCCGCGCCGAGATCGCACGCCAGCTCAAGCGCAATGCCGACGCGCTGGGCCTGACGCCGATTGACGACGAGGCCCTGCTGGACGAGGTCACGGCCCTGGTCGAGCGCCCCAACGTGCTGACCTGCGCCTTCGAGGCCGAGTTCCTGGCCGTGCCTCAGGAGTGCCTCATCCTGACGATGAAGGCCAACCAGAAGTACTTCCCGCTGCTGGACGCCGCCGGCAAACTGACGCGCCATTTCCTGGTCGTCAGCAATATCGCGCCGGCCGATGCCAGCGCCGTGACCGGCGGCAACGAGCGCGTCGTGCGCCCGCGCCTGGCCGACGCCAAGTTCTTCTTCGACCAGGACCGCAAGAAGAAGCTGGAAGACCGCCTGTCCGGCCTGGCCAAGGTCGTCTACCACGGCAAGCTGGGCTCGCAGGGCGAGCGCACCGAGCGCGTGCAGGCCATCGCGCACGTCATCGTCAACCAGCTCAGCATGGCGACCCTGCCCTACACGGTGGAGGCCGACGACGAGTTCAAGGTGCTGGACAGCAAGGTCCGGCAGGCCGCGCTGCTGGCCAAGTGCGACCTGCTGACCGACATGGTCGGCGAGTTCCCCGAGTTGCAGGGCATCATGGGCGGCTACTACGCCCGCCACGAGGGCCTGCGCGACGGCGTCGCCATCGCCATCGAGGACCACTACAAGCCGCGCTTCGCCGGCGATGCGCTGCCGCGCAACCACACCGGCACCGTCGTCGCGCTGGCCGACAAGCTGGAGACCCTGGTGGGCCTGTTCGGCATCGGCCAGCTGCCCACCGGCGACAAGGACCCGTTCGCGCTGCGCCGCCACGCGCTGGGCGTGATCCGCATCCTGGTCGAGAAGAACCTGCCGCTGGATCTGCCCGCGTTGATCGACGCGGCCCTGCCGGCCTTCGGCGAGCTGATCGCCCACCCGCAGGACACGCGCCAGGCGCTGCTGGGCTTCTTCGCCGACCGCCTGGCCGTGAACCTGCGCGACCAGGGCTACAGCGCCCAGGAGGTCGACGCGGTGCTGGCGCTTCAGCCCACGCGCCTGGGCGACGTGCCCAAGCGCCTGGAGGCCGTGCGCGCCTTCGCAGCCCTGCCCGAGGCCGCGTCGCTGGCCGCCGCGAACAAGCGCGTCGGCAACATCCTGAAGAAGGTCGAGGGCGAGCTGCCGACGGCCATCAGCCAGGATCTGCTGAAGGAAGCCGCCGAGCAGTCCCTCGCCGCGGCGATCGCCGAGGTGCAGCCCGCCGCCGACCGCCTGTTCGAGCAGCATGACTACACCGGTTCGCTCAAGGCCCTGGCCGCGCTGAAAGGCCCGGTCGATGCCTTCTTCGACGACGTGATGGTCAATGCCGAAGACCCGGCCCTGCGCGCCAACCGCCTCGCGCTGCTGGGCCGCCTGCACGCCGCCATGAACCGCGTGGCCGACCTGTCGCGCCTCGCCGCCTGAGCCATGCCGCGCGCCGCCGAACACGCTCATGGCATGAAGCTCGTCATCCTCGGGCGCGACGGCACGCTCAACCGCTACCGCGACGACCACGTCAAGGCGCCCGAGGAACTCGACCCGCTGCCCCACGCAATGGAGGCCGTCGCGCGGCTCAACCACGCCGGCTGGCACACCGTGCTGGCCACCAACCAGGCCGGCATCGGCCGCGGCCTGCTCGACATGGCCTCGCTGAACGCGGTGCACCTGCGACTGAACCAGCTGCTGGCCGAGAAGGGCGGGCGCCTGGACGCGGCCTTCTTCTGCCCGCACACGCCCGAGGAAGGCTGCGACTGCCGCAAGCCCCTGCCCGGCCTCATCAAGCAGATCGGCGAGCGCTTCGACGTCGAACTGGCCGCGGTGCACATGGTCGGCGCGTCGCTGACCGACCTGCTGACGGCCCAGAACGCCGGCTGCGTGCCCCATCTCGTGCTGACCGGCCCCTTCGGCAGCCTCAGCGCCGAGGAACTGGCCAGGCTGCTGGTGCAGGTGCCCGGCGCCCGCGTGCACGACGACCTGATGAGCTTTGCCGAAACCCTGATCCAGGAAGAACGCCGCCGCATTGCCGAGCAGCGCGGCGAAGCCTTGACTCCCGATACCCAGGCCGGAGACCTGAACTGATGTCCACCTTGCTGAGCGCCATCCGCTCGCTGATCTTCGTCATCGTGCTGATCGTGACGGTCATTCCCTGGGCGCTCGGCGTGCTGCTGCTGTCCATCTTCCGCCGCGGCGACCCGGTCTACTGGGCCTGCGCCGGCTGGCTCAAGGTCGCGATCTGGAGCGCCCGCTACATCTGCGGCGTGCGCTGGCGCATCCAGGGCATGGAGAACCTGCCGACCGCCTCGGACCGCCGCGCCGGCGTCGTGCTGCTGTCCAAGCACCAGAGCACCTGGGAGACCTTCGCCTACCCGGCGCTGCTGAGCCACCCGCTGGCCTATGTGTTCAAGCGCGAGCTGCTCTATGTGCCCTTCTTCGGCTGGGCGATGGCGCGCATGGACATGATCCACATCGACCGCGGCCGCCGCACCGAGGCCTGGAACAAGGTGCTGACCCAGGGCAAGCGCCTGGGCGGCCAGGGCAACTGGGTCATCATGTTCCCCGAGGGCACGCGCATCCCGCGCGGCCAGGCGGGCGACTACAAGAGCGGCGGCACCCGCCTGGCCATCGAGGCCGGCCTGCCCGTCGTGCCCATCGCCGCCACCGCGGCCCGCTGCTGGCCACGCAAGAGCTTCCTGCTGAAGCCCGGCGTCGTCGACATCTCCATCGGCCGTCAGATCCGCCCCGAGGGCCGCCACCCGACCGAGCTGATGCAGGAGGTCAAGGACTGGATCGAATCGGAAATGCACCGCCTCGACCCCGAGGCCTACGTCTCCTCTGCGCCCGCCAGCGTCGCCGGCAACACCGCCCCGAACTGACGCCGAGTTCCATGCCCGCCAAGCGCCCGGCCCCACTCCTGCAGGACAGCCAGCTGTCGCTGTTCGACGTGGCGCCCGAGATCACGCCTGCCGACCCCGGCGCGGCGCGGGCGCTGCGCGAGCTGTGGCTGGGCCAGCACCGCATCGGCTACGAGCTCAAGCGCGCGCGCCGGCGCTCCATCGGCTTCGTCGTCGGGCCGCAGGGCCTGCGCGTCAGCGCGCCGCGCTGGGTGCCCATCAACGAGATCGAGCGGGCTCTGCACCACAAGGGCGAATGGATATTGCGCAAGCTTGTCGAGCAGCGCGAGCGCCAGCAGCGCATGCAGGCCGCACGCATCGACTGGCTGGACGGCGGCCAACTGCCCTTTCTCGGCGAGGCGCTGACCCTGGTCGTCGCGCCCTTCGTGCGCGAGGTGACCTGGGACACGAGCTCGCGCGAACTGCGGCTGCCGCTGCCCAGCGGCGCCGCGGCCGAGCAGGTGCGCGACCTCGCCCAGGCCTGGCTGAAGGCCCGCGCCAGGGAGGATTTCCTGCCGCGCTGCCAGCATTTCGCCGACCGGCTCGGCGTGGCGATGAAGTCGCTGCGCCTGTCCTCGGCCCAGACGCGCTGGGGCAGCGCCAGCGCCGACGGCAGCATCCGGCTGAACTGGCGCCTGATCCACTTCGCGCCGGCCATCATCGACTACGTGGTGGCGCATGAACTGGCCCATCTGCGCGAGATGAACCACAGCCCGGCCTTCTGGGACACGGTGCGCTCCGTGCTGCCCGACTTCGAGCGTTCACGCGAGGCCCTGCGCGAGGAATCCATCGTCGTGCAGTGAGTCGGCCGCTCAGCCGGGACCGCTGCAATGGATTGCTTGTGAATATTCCCGCAGGGGCGTCACGCCGGTGCATTCACGTTCAGCAACACTGCGCCCGACGCTGTCACCACAGGTACCCGAGCCGGCTTGACCCGGCGCACACAGGGAGTGAGGGGTACCACCGCAAGGCCGGAACGCCGCCGCTGGAGCATCCACGGCGGCGTTTCACTTTGGTGTTCGCCGGGTCGTTGTGTCGCGCCGCGACCCAACCCGCACTACCCTGCGGCGTGCCTGTCGGCCCGTACCTGGCGCACCCCCCAAGCCCGACCGCGATGCGTTCGGGCTTGACCCCGCTGTTCAGGCTAGCGAGAAGCGGTAGACGCCGTCGGCGCCCAGTTCACGCCTGAGCTCGCCCTTCAGCCACAGCGCGTTCAGGTGGGCGATCGCCTCGCCCATCGCGAACGTGGTCTGGTGCAGGTCGAGCTTGCGCTTGAACAGCACGTTGAGCAGGCCGGCCGCATGCGTGGGCTGGGCGGCGCAGGCGGCCACGACCTCGGCCAGGCGCTCGTCGTGGTGTTCGCGCAGCTGGTCGACACGCGCATGCAGGCCGGTGAAGGGCTTGCCGTGGGACGGCAGCACCAGCGTGTCGGCCGGCAGCTCCAGGTAGCGCGCAAGCGAGTCCAGATACAGCGTCAGCGGGTCGGCCTCGGGCTCGACGTCCACGACCGAGACATTGGTCGAGATGCGCGGCAGCACCATGTCGCCGGAGATCAGCAGCTTCGCCTCCTCACAGAACAGGCTGATGTGCTCGGGCGCGTGGCCGTAGCCGGCGATGCAGCGCCAGCTGCGCCCGCCGATGTCGACCGTCGTGCCGTCCATCAGGCGGCGGTAGCTGGCCGGCACGGCGGGCACCATCTTGGGGTAGTAGTCGGCGCGGGCGCGGATCTTGTCCAGCGACTCGGGGTCGGTCAGCCCGTGGCTGCCGAAGAAGGCCGCCGCCGATGCGCCACCCATGCCCACCGTCGAGCTGCTGGCCAGGCGCGCGAGGTTGAAATCGGTCGCGCTCATCCACAGCCGGCAGTTCCACTTCTCCGTCAGCCAGTGGCCCAGCCCGAGGTGGTCGGGGTGGAAATGCGTCGCCATCACGCGCAGCACGGGCAGGCCGTCCAGGCGCTCGGCGAAGACTTTCTCCCAGTTGGCGCGCGTGTCGTCGCTGGCGATGCCGCAGTCGACGATGGTCCAGCCCTCGCGGCCATCGATGCGGTCGCGCAGCAGCCACAGGTTGATGTGGTCCAGCGCAAAGGGCAGGCCCATGCGCACCCAGCGCAGCCCGGGCGCGAGATCCAGGGCCTCGCCGGGCTGGGGCAGGGTTTCGCCCAGGGGATAGTGGAGTTCGGATTCGCGTGGGTTGGCCATAGCCGCCTTAGACTGACGTTTACGTCAACTCAGTTTAGCCATGCCGCCCCGCCGCCCTGTCACCGTCGCGACCGAAGCCCCGCAGCCAACCTACACGATCACCGAGCTCGCCGCCGAGTTCGACATCACGCCACGCGCGATCCGCTTCTACGAGGACATGGGCCTGCTGGAGCCCGGCCGCAAGGGCCGCAACCGCGTCTACACGCCGCGCGACCGCACGCGGCTGAAGCTGACGCTGCGCGGCAAGCGCCTGGGCCTGGCGCTGCAGGAGATCAAGCAGCTCGTCGACATGTACGACAGCCAGGCCAGCGCCGCGCCGCAGCTGCGCGCCTTCCTCGCCATCCTGGCCCAGCACCGCGGGCAGCTGGAGCAGCAGCGCCACGACATCGAGGTCACGCTGGCGGAAATCCAGCAGCACGAGAAGCGCTGCCGCGTGCTGCTCGGCCAAACGTGATGTTTGCCAGCAGAGCGCTCTAAATCGCGCATCCGGCGGGGCAAACCCCGCTGTCACCCTGCCCCGGGCTTGACTAGAGTTCGGCCGCCGCGTGGACACCGACACGCCGGCCCCGTCTCCGTGGAGCAGTCATGACACTCGGACCCCAGCGCCGCACAAGATTGGCGCTTGCCCTGCCCGCCCTCGCGAGCGCCCTGCTGAGCCTGAGCCAGGCGGCCGGCGCCCAGGCCACCGACCCGCCCAAGGCCGACGGCAGCCTGGAGCGCGCCCAGAAGGCGGCCGACGCTGTCTTCCAGTGGATCAAGATCAACGCCGACAAGGGCGCCAACCGCCAGACGCCGGCCCCTGCGCCCGCGCCGGCACCCGTCGCGCGCAAGCAGGCGGCAGCGCCACCCGTCGCTGCAGCCCCCCGGCCGGCGCCGACGCCTGCGCCAGCCCCGGCCGCCCCACAGATCGCCGCCACCCCCAGCCCGGCACCCGAACCCGCCGTCGCCCAGACCCCCGCTCCCGCCCCAGCTGCCACCGAGCCCGAGGCGCCGCAGGTGCTGCTCGCCTCCGCCCCACCCACGCCCGCGCCGGCCGCGCCACTGGCCGCCGCGGCCAAGGCCGTCGAGCCGCCGCCCGCTCCCGTCGAGGAGGAGGTGCCGCTGCAGCTGCTGTCCAAGGTGGCCCCGATCATCCCGCGCCAGCTGCTGACGCAGAGCTTCCGCACCGGCTTCGCCCAGGTGCAGTTCACGGTCCAGCCCGACGGCAAGGTCGGCGAGGTGCATGTCCTCAAGGCCAGCCATGCCCGGCTGGGTAGCGCGGCCATCGACGCGGTGCGGCAATGGCGCTTCGCCCCGATCCCCAAGCCGCGCGACGCCGCGGTCGAGATCAGCTTCAACAGCGACGAGGGCTGAGCGCGCCCGCCCCGGGCGTGCCTCAGCCCGGCGTCGGGCAGCTGTCCAGCAAGGCCGCCATCGCCTCCAGGAACACCCGGGTGCGCAGCGGCATCAGCCGCCGCTCCGGGAACACGGCCCAGGCGATCGAGCCGGGCAGATGCCAGTCCGGCATCAGGCGCTGCAGCCGCCCCAGGCGCAGCGCGTCGCTGACCAGCAGGCGGTCGATGCCGGCAATGCCCACGCCGGCCTCGGCCAGTTGGGCCAGCAGGCTGGGCGCATTGGCCAGCGTGCGCTGCACGGGCCGCACCAAGACAGGCTCGCCGCCCTCGCGGCTCAGCCGCCAGGGCAGCGGCTCACCGCTGCGGCTCAGCAGCATCAGGCCGTGCATGGCCTCCAGCGCCTGCGGCAGCAAGGGCTCGCCGACGCGCGCCAGATAGGCCGGCGCCGCATACAGCGCCCACTGCGTCGTCGCCAGGCGTCGCGCGGCGAGCTGGCTGTCCTCGGGCAGATCGCCCATGCGGATGGCGAGGTCGAAGCCCTCGCCGACGATGTCCACGCGCCGTGGCGTCAGGTCCAGCTCCAGCAGCACCTCGGGGTACTGGATCGCGAACTCGGCCAGCATGCCCGCGGCCACGTTCTGCGCGAAGTCGGCCGGCATGCTGATGCGCAAGCGCCCACTGGGCTTTTGCTGGCGGTGCAGGGCCAGGGCCAGCGCGCCATCCACTTCGGCAGCCACGGCACGCGCATGCTCCAGCACGCCGGCGCCGAAGTCGGTCAGCGCGAGCTTGCGCGTCGTGCGCTGCAGCAGCTTCTCGCCCAGCCGCGCCTCCAGCGCCGCGATGCGCCGCGACACCGTGCTCTTGGGCCAGCGCACGCGCTCGGCGGCGCGGCTGAAGCTGCCGGCCTCCATCACGCGGGCGAACAGCAGCAGGTCGTCGGCGTCAGACTCCATGATTCGGCCTTATTGATCCAATGACGGAACAATCTTATGCAAATCGACGGCTTCCAACATGGATTGGCGACTCCTAGAGTTCAGTCCATCGCAACCGCCCCTCCCAGGAACCCCAGATGAACATCCTGCAAATCAACTCCAGCGCCCGCCGCCTGCAAGACGACCAGGGCTCGGTGTCCACCCGCCTGGCCAACGAACTGAGCGCCGGCCTGCGCGCCGCCAACCCCGCCGCCACGCTCACCGTGCGCGACTTCGCCGTCAACCCCCTGCCCGTGCTCGACGAAGCCGGCCTGGGCGCGCTGTTCACCCCCGTCGATGCCCGCACGCCCGAGCAGACCGAACGCGTCGCACTGAACGACCAGCTCATCGCCGAGCTGTTCGCGGCCGACGCCATCGTCATCGGCGCACCGATGATCAACTTCAGCATCAGCGCCCAGCTGAAGAACTGGATCGACGCGATCGCCCGCGCCGGCGTGACCTTCAAGTATGGCGAGAGCGGCCCCGTCGGCCTCGTCACCGGCAAGAAGGTCTATGTCGTCAGCAGCCGCGGCGGCATCCACCGCGACCAGCCGCGCGACCAGGTCGTGTCCTATCTGCGCACGGTGCTGGCCTTCCTGGGCATGACCGACGTGGAGTTCATCTACGCGGAAGGCCTGAACATGGGCCCCGAAGCGGCCGACCGCGGCCTGAGCGCCGCCCGCGCGCAAATCTCCGAACTGCTGACCGCCTGAGGAAATCGCCATGAGCACCGTCGTTTCGTCCCTTTTGACCCAACCGCGCGAGGTCGAGCGCCTCGTCGCCGGCCAGCCGACCAGCGACGGTGCCGGCGTCAAGCTCAACCGCGTGCTGACGCAGAACCTGCAGCGCCGGCTGGACCCCTTCCTGATGCTGGACGCCTTCGGCACGGACAACCCGGACGACTACATCGCCGGCTTCCCCGACCACCCGCACCGCGGCTTCGAGACCATCACCTACATGCTCGCCGGCCGCATGCGCCACCGCGACTCGGCCGGGCATGAAGGCCTGATCTCGGACGGCGGCGTGCAGTGGATGACGGCCGGCCGCGGCGTCATCCACAGCGAGACGCCGGAACAGAACGAGGGCCGCATGGCCGGCTTCCAGCTCTGGCTCAACCTGCCTGCCAGGGACAAGATGCGCGAGCCCTGGTACCGCGACATCGCCGGCGCCGAGGTGCCCGAGTTCGAGCGCGACGGCGTCAAGGCGCGCGTCATCGCCGGCGCGAGCCATGGCGTGGCCGGCGCCGTGCAGCGTGACGCCACCGAGCCCCTCTACCTGGACCTGCAGTTCGCGCCCGGCGCCCACTTCGAGCAGGCACTGCCGCCCGAGTTCAACGCCTTCGTCTATGTCTACGAGGGCGGGCTGAAGTTCGAGAGCGGCTGCCTCGTGCCGACCGGCCGCATGGCCATCCTCGCCAACACGCCGGGCAGCGACGGCGTGCGCCTGCAGTCCGGCGACACGGTGACCAAGGCCCTGCTGATCGCCGGCAAGCCCCTGGGCGAGCCCATCGCGCAGTACGGCCCCTTCGTGATGAACACCGAGGCCGAACTGGTGCAGGCCGTGCGCGATTTCCAGGCGGGGCGGCTGGCATGAAGCGACGGAGCCCCTCGCCCAGACTTGCCCAGCTGAACGTAGGCAAGCCTGGGCGGTCCCCGAGGGGACGGCGATGCTTGCGGCATCGAGCCGCAAGCACATCGCCGGCGCGGGCCGGCTTGGGAACGGTCCGGCGCTCGGCCCTAGGGACCACAATCTCCGGCCATGTCCGATCCCCGCCGCCACAGCCCCGCCGCGGAGCGCAACGGGCCGCCCATCCTGGCGGCCCTGCAGCGCATCCTGCCATCCACAGGCCTGCTGCTGGAGATCGCCAGCGGCACGGGCCAGCACGCGGCCTTCTGCAGCGCCGGCCTGCCCGGTTGGCGGTGGCTGCCCAGCGATTTCGACGCGGCGGCGCTGCCGTCCATCTCGGCCTGGTGCGAGGGCCTGGAGCGCGTGCGGCCGCCGATCGCCCTGGACGTGCTCGACGCCGCCTGGCCCTCGGTTCCGGCCCAGGTCGACGCGATCTACTGCGCCAACATGATCCACATCGCGCCCTGGGCCTGCACGACGGGGCTGATACAGGGCGCCGCGCGGCATCTGGCGCCGCAGGGCCTGCTCATCACCTACGGCCCCTACATCGTGGACGGCGAGCCGACGGCGCCGAGCAATCTCGCCTTCGACGCCGACCTGCGCGCACGCAACGCCGCCTGGGGCCTGCGCCGGCTGAGCGATGTCGCCGAACAGGCCGCAGCCGCCGGCCTGCGGCTGCGCGAGCGCCTGGACATGCCGGCCAACAACAAGTTGCTGGTCTGGATGCGCGACGTCGGCTGAGGATCAGCCTTGGCCCAAGTCGGCCAAGGAGTGGACGAGGTCGTCGTTGGCGGCGGACAGGAGTTCACGGTGCAGTGAGTGCCGCCTCGTAGACGCGCAGGTCCTCAGCAGAGAAGCAGCAGAACACAACCTCCTGAATGCTGGCGTGGACAGCAAGTTCCACGCGCACCGTCTCGACAGCCACGCGCGCGGCCTGCTCGATGGGGAAGCCGTAGATGCCCGTGCTGATGCTCGGAAATGCCACGGTGCTCGCCTGCTTGGCGGCGGCCAGCCTCAGGCTGTTCCGATAGCAGGCGGCCAGCAATTCAGCCTCGCCATGCGCGCCTCCCCGCCACACCGGGCCAACGGTGTGGACGATATGACGAGCGGGCAGGCGATAACCTCGCGTGAGCTTGGCCTCGCCAGTCTTGCAGCCACCCAAAAGGCGGCATTCATGCACAAGGTCGGGCCCCGCGGCGCGGTGAATCGCTCCGTCCACGCCACCACCGCCCAGCAGCGATGAATTGGCGGCATTGACGATCACGTCGACCGAGAGTTTCGTGATGTCGGCTTGCTGAGCCCGGAGAACGGCTGCCACTGCTCAGTCCTTGCGTCCCGCCCCCAGATACGTCTCGATGACCCGCGGGTCCGCCGCCAGCTGATCCGCCGGCCCGCTGAGTCCGAACTCCCCCGTCTCCAGCACATGCCCGTGGTCGGCCACGCGCAGCGCGGCGCGGGCGTTCTGCTCGACGAGCAGGATGCTGACGCCGGTGGCGCGCAGGTCTTCGACGATGGAAAAAATCTCGCGCACGATCAGCGGCGCCAGGCCGAGGCTGGGTTCGTCCAGCATCAAGAGCTTGGGCTGTCCCATCAATGCACGACCCAGCGCCAGCATCTGGCGTTCGCCGCCGGACAAAGTGCCGGCCGCCTGGGCGCGGCGCTCCTTCAGCCGCGGGAAGCGCGCGTAGACGCTCTCCAGGCCATCGCGCCAGCGGCCATCGCCGAGCTTCTTGGGCCGCCAGCCGCCGAGCAGCAGGTTGTCCTCGACGCTCATAGCTCCGAACAGCTCGCGCTTCTCGGGCACCAGGGCCAGGCCCGCCATGACGCGTTCTTCGAGCGTCAGCCTGGCGATGTCCTCGCCGGCAAAGCGCAGCGTGGCGCTGCGCGACGGGATCAAGCCCATCAGCGCGCCCAGCAGCGTCGACTTGCCCGCGCCGTTGGGGCCGATGACGGTGACGACGCTCTTCTCCGGCGCCGCGAAGCTCAGGCCTTGCAACACCTCCGCACGGCCATAGCCGGCATGCAGGTCGACAACTTCCAGCAGCGCGCTCACTCGTCCGCCCCCAGGTAGGCCGCGCGCACGGCGGGGCTGGCCTGCACTTCGGCCGGCGTGCCTTCCATCAGGTGGCGACCGAACTCCATGACGACGATGCGGTCGGTCAGCTTCATGACGAAGTCCATGTCGTGCTCGACGAGCAGCAGCGACAGGCCCTCGGCCTTGAGCTGCTTCAGCACCTCGGCGAGGGCCTCCTTCTCCTTGTGGCGCAGGCCGGCGGCGGGCTCGTCCAGCAGCAGCAGCGAGGGGTCGCTGGCCAGTGCGCGGGCGATCTCGACGAGGCGCTGCGGGCCCAGCGCCAGGTTGCCGGCCAGCTCGTGGGCCTGCCCAGCCAGGCCGATGCGGCGCAGCTGGCGCAGGGCCTCGGCGCGGGCTTGCATTTCCTCGGCGCGGTCCAGGCCCAGCATCGCGGCCGCGGTGCCGCTGCGGGTCCGCAGGTAGCAGCCTAAGGCGACGTTCTCCAGCACCGTCATGTCGGGCACCAGCTTCACATGCTGGAAGGTGCGGGAGAGGCCGGCGCGCGCGATGTCGCGGCTGCCGCGGCCGTCCACGCGCTGGCCCAGCAGCTTGACCTCACCGGCGGTCAGCGGCAGCACGCCGGAGACGAGGTTGAAGGTCGTGCTCTTGCCGGCACCGTTGGGGCCGATGAGGCCGACGATGTCGCCGGCACGGATGGCAAAGCTGATGTCGTTGACGGCCACCAGCCCGCCGAACTGCTTGCGGATCCTGCGCACATCCAGCAGCGCGGCGCCACCCTCGGGGTGGCTGCGCGCGCTCAGGCGTGGCGCGTTCTCGTCCACCGCCCGCCTGCCGCGTGCCGGCAGCCAGCGCGCGATCAACGGCCACAGCCCATCGGGCGCGAAACGCAGCACCAGCACCAGCACGACGCCGAACACGATGATCTCGTAGTTGCCCGAGCCGCCGAAGATGACCGGCAGCCAGGCCTGCAGCTGGTCCTCGGCCAGCTTCACGAGAGCCGCGCCGGCGAAGGCGCCACCCACGGTGCCAATGCCGCCCAGCACGGCCATGAACAGGTATTCGATGCCGAACTTGATGCCGAAGGGCGAGGGGTTGACGCTGCGCTGCATGTGGGCGTAGAGCCAGCCCGAGACGGACGCCAGCAGCGCCGCGACGACGAACATCACCAACTTGTAGCGGAAGGTGGACGCGCCCATCGCCTCGGGCATGGTGGAGCCGCCGCCGCGGTTGGTGTTGAGCGCGCGCATGATGCGGCCCGGCCGCGAGTCCAGCAGCCGCGTCACGCCCAGGGCCGCCAGCAGCGCGGCCAGCCAGATCAGCAGATAGATGCGGCGCTCGCTCTGGAAGCTGAAGTCGCCCAGCGTCACCGCCGGCAGGCCGAGCAGGCCGTCGTACTTGCCAAGGGCGTCCAGGTTGCCAACGAGGTAGTAAAGCGCCAGGCACCAGCAGATGGTGGCCAGCGGCAGGTAGTGGCCCGACATGCGCAGCGTCAGCGCGCCGATTACGAGGGCCAGCACGAGGGTGATGCCCAGCCCGGCGACCAGGCCCAGCCAGGGCGACAGGCCCAGCACCGTCGTCAGATAGGCCGTCGCATAGGCGCCCACGCCGGCGAAGGCGGCCTGGCCGAAGGAGGTTAGGCCGCCCACGCCGGTCAGCAGCACGAGGCCGAGCACTACGAGGGAGAACAGGCCGATGTAGTTGAGCTGCGTGATCCAGAAGTCCGGCACCGGCGCGAAAGGCAGGGCGAGCAGCAGGACGGCGGCGGCGGCCGCGAGATGGGAGCGCTTCATGGCGATCAGTGCTCCTCGTGGTG
Organism: Roseateles saccharophilus; assembly: GCF_004342485.1. Lineage (GTDB taxonomy): Bacteria > Pseudomonadota > Gammaproteobacteria > Burkholderiales > Burkholderiaceae_C > Pelomonas > Pelomonas saccharophila. The sequence continues at coordinate 38,704 of NZ_SMBU01000006.1, read as the reverse complement.
CGGGTCGACGAAGGACCGCCACAACAACACGGGGAGGATGACCGTGAACACGATGACCTCCTTGAACGCGCTGGCATAGAAGGAGCCGAAGCTCTCGATCAGGCCCACGCCGATCGCGCCGCCGAGCGCCATCGGGAAGCTGGCCAGGCCGCCGAACACCGCGGCGACGAAGCCCTTCAGGCCGATCAGGAAGCCGGTGTCGTAGTAGATGGTGGTGGACGGCGAGATCAGCAGGCCCGACAGCGCGCCGATGAAGGCCGCCAGCGTGAAGGTGAGCGAGCCGGCCGCGTCGCCCGAGATGCCCATCAGCCGCGCGCCGGTGCGGTTGACCGACGTGGCGCGCAGCGCCTTGCCCATCAGCGTGCGCTCGAAGAACAGGGCCATGCCGAGGAGCAGCGCCACCGAGGCGCCGAAGATGATCAGCGTCTGCCCGGTGAGGCTCAGCGGGCCGATGTCGAAGCGCGCGTCCCAGAAGGCCGGCGTGCGATAGCCCTCGGCGCCGAAGAACACCAGGCCCACGCCGGTCAGCGCGAAGTGCACGCCGACCGACACGATGAGCAGCGTCAGCACGCTGGCCCCCGACAGCGCGCGATAGGCCAGGCGGTAGAGTAGCGGGCCCATCGCGGTGACGAGGCCAAGCGTCAGCGCCACCTGCACGAGCAGCGCGGGCTGCTGCGGCGCCAGCCAGTGCGTGACGCCCGAGACCGCCAGCGGAAAGCCCAGCGTGGCCAGCAGCCGGCGCACGAGGCGCGCGGCGGGCCAGCGCTCGCGCAGGCCCTGGGCCAGGTCCAGCAGCCCCGCCGCCACGGCCATCATCAGCAGCAGCCACACGGTGCCCGGCACCTTGCCCAGCTGCAGCGCGGCCAGCGTCAGCGCGCCGAAGGCGACGAACTCGCCCTGCGGGATGAAGATGACGCGGGTGACCGAGAAGACGAGGACCAGGGCCAGGGCCACGAGGGCATAGATGGCCCCGTTGGTCAGGCCGTCGAGGCCGAGGATGGCGGCAATCGTGAGATCCATGGGCGGCGCGGGGTGGAGGGCGCCTGATGGTATCGGCGATATACCGACCGCACGGTCGGGATATCACTCAGAAAAAAGGCGCCCGCGAGGGACGCCTTTCTCTTCCGGCGAAGCCAGGCTCAACCGCTCCGGCCGATCGCGACCTGGTTGTTGATCAGCTTCACGCCATCGACGGCGGAGGCCAGGGTCGTCGCGCGTTCACGCGACTGCGCATCCGGAACCACGCCGGTCATCGTGACCTGGCCGTTGCGGGTGTCGACGGTGATCTGCGTCGCGCGCAGCTGCTCGTCCGCGGCCAGGGCCGTGCGGACACGGGCGGTGATCGCCGTGTCGGCAGAGGCCTGCGCGCGCTCGGCAGCCGTGGCGTCCTGGCGTGTGGCGGCCCCCAGCTCATCGTCGTCGTCCTGCCTGCCGCAGGCGGACAAGGCCAGCACCAGCACGGCGAGCAGGGGCCATCGGATCGGGGGAGTCAGCGGTTTCATCGGGCATCCTTTCAACAGTGGGGCCAGAGGCCATGGCTTCAATTTGGGCGCTGCCGGCGGTGGCCGTGTTCGGCCCAGGCGCCGATCGCCTGTCGGACCAGGCCGACAACGCCAGCCCGCCGGCCCCGTCCTACAGGCGCGGCCGCGGCCGTCCCACGCCGGCCCCGCCCGCGCGCGCCCAGCATGGCGACATGAAGCATGCGAAGTCCGCCGTCGCCATCGGCGCGCTGCTGCTGCTGCCGGCACTCGCCGCCGTGAGCCTGGACCTGGCCGGCTGGCCGGGCCTGGCGCCCAGGCTCGCGCAGCGCGCCGACCTCGGCCTGCAATTGGACGCGGGGGCCAGGCTGCACCTGCTATGGCGCCCGCGGCTGGAGGCGCCGCGGCTGCGCCTCGTCGCCGCCGACGGCCAGACCCTGGCGGACGCCGGCGGCGTCACGCTGGCCTGGCAGTGGCGCGACATCGAGGCCTGGCGCCATGGCGCGCCCCTGCGGCTGCGCCTGGTGCAGGCCGCCGCCCTCACACTGGACTGGCGGCGCGACGCCGCCGGCCGCAGCCCCTGGCCGCTGCAGGCCGGCGGCCCGCAGGACAGGCCCGCGCCGCTGCCGCGGATCGACCACCTCGTCATCCGCGCCGGCACGGCGCATCTGGACGACATGCCGCTGCAACTGCTCGGCGACACCCGCTTCGAGACCGCCGACGACGGCCGCTGGAGCGCCACGCTGCAGGGCCGGCTGCGCGGCCAGCAGCTCGCGCTGAAGGCCGAGGCCAGCGCCGGCCTGGCCCTGCTGTCGCCGCCGCAGGCCGGCCTGCCGCCGGTGCGCCTCGTGGCCGAGCTGAGTCAGAGCGACGGTCGGATCTCCTTCGCCGGTACGGCCACGTCGCTGCTGGATGCACGCGCGCTGGACGGCGCCCTGCACGTGCAGGGCCGCTCGCTCGCCGCTGTCGGCCGGCCCTTCGGCCTGACGCTGCCGCACACGCCGCCCCTCGCGCTGGACGGCTGGCTGCGGCATGCCGCTGGCCACTGGCGGCTCGACGAGGTGCGCGCCCGCATTGGCGGCAGCCGGCTGGCCGGCGACTTCGCCTTCGACACGACCCGCCCCGCGCGCCCGCTGCTCAGCGGCCTGCTGCACGGCGGGCCGCTGCGCCTGGCCGACCTCGGGCCGGCCATCGGCACCGACACCCCGCCAAGCCGGCCCGGCCGCGTGCTGCCCGACAGGCCGCTGGACCTGCCGGCGCTGGGCGCGATGGATGCACGCGTCACCATCGCGCTGAGCCGAGTCGACCTCGGCAACGCCAGCCTGGCGCCGCTCGCGCCAGTCAACGCCAGCCTGCTGCTCGAGGCCGGCGTGCTGAGCCTGGACAACTTCAGCGCCGGCGTCGCGGGCGGCGAGGTGGCCGGCACGGCAAGGCTGGATACGCGCGCCAGCCCGCCGCAATGGCAGGCGCGCGCCGACGTCCACGGCCTGGCCGTGGAGCAGTGGCTCCGGCCCCAGCTCAAGGGCCTCAGCCGCCAGCCGCTGACCGGCCGCCTGCGCGCCGCGCTGGACGTGCAGGGCCACGGCCGTAGCACCGCCGAACTGCTCGGCAGCCTGGACGGCCCGCTGCGCCTGCGCCTGGAGCACGGCAGCCTGTCGCATCTGCTGACCGAGGCCGCGGGCCTGGACCTCGTCGAGGGCCTGGGCATGTGGCTGCGCGGCGACAGCAACCTGCCGCTGGACTGCGCGCTGTTGGACGGCCGCTTCCGCAGCGGCGTGCTCAGGCCGCGCTCGGCCGTGCTGGACAGCAGCGACAGCCGCATCGAGCTGGGCGGCCGCGTCAGCCTCGCCGACGAGAGCCTGGACCTGCGCATCGTCACCCGGCCCAAGGACTTCTCGCCGCTGACGCTGCGCACGCCGCTGCATGTGCAGGGCCGGCTGGCCGCGCCGAGCGTCACGCTGGAAGGCCGGGCCCTGGGCGGGCGCGCCGCTGCAGCGGCGGCGCTCGGCGTGTTGGCGCCACCCGCCGCGCTGCTGGCCTTCGTCGACCCCGGCGAGGCACTGCCGCCGCTGCGCTGCGAAGAACCGCCCCGGCCGCGCAACACGGGCGCGGCCGCCGCCGTTCAGCGCCTGCGGCGCGGCTGATCGTAGACCGCGTCCAGAAACTCGCGCAATGTGGCGGCGCAGGGGCCGTCGGGGCAAAGGAAGAGGCCTTCGGCCTCCGCCGGCACGTCGGGCGCGAAGCCCAGCACCTGCAGTGAGCTGAGCGCTTCGCCGCACAGGGCTACCGTGCGGCCGCAGCGCCAGGCCATCTTCAGCAGCGCCTGCAACCGTGCGCAGCCGCTGGGCGCGGCCCAGGCGTCGGCATTGAGCACGACGAGAGCATCGGCCCAGTCCGCCGCGGGCGGTGGTTCGCCGAACTCGGCGTCCAGGCACCAGGTGAGCAGCTCCACGCGGGCGTCGGCCAGCACGGCAAGATCGGCGCGCGCGCGCTGCAGCGCCTCGGCGGTGCCGACGATGCAGATCGACGGCAGCGGCGCGGCCGGGTTCGAAGGGGGCTGGCTTGGCATGGCAGCGCTCATGGCGCGACTCCGCGGAACGTGGCTGCCCTGAATTTCGCCCCGGCCGCCCCGGGCGCGCGTGGGCCGCAGACGCGCCACGCTGTAGGACAAGGGCCTGTCGGCACCCCCTAATCGGAAGTCTGCTGCCACGAACTGACCGCCGCCGATCGACACTGCGCAGCCGCTTCACCGAAGGCCCGCCACCATGCCCGACGCCCAGCCCTCCGCACCGCCCGTTCTCAGCCCCTACCAGCGCTTCGCGACGGCGCTGCTGACGCTGCTGCAGTTCGCCGTCATCCTGGACTTCATGATCATGTCGCCACTGGGCGCGCTGATCATGCCGGCGCTGTCGATGACGGCCCAGCAATTCGGCCTCGTCGTGTCGGCCTATGCCTTCAGCGCCGGCATCTCCGGCCTGCTGACGGCCGGCTTCGCCGACCGCTTCGACCGCAAGAAGCTATTGCTGTTCTTTTACGCGGGCTTCCTGCTCGGCACGGTCTGGTGCGGCCTGGCGAGCAGCTTCGAGATGCTGCTGCTCGCGCGCATCGTGACCGGCCTGTTCGGCGGCGTCATCGGCTCCATCGTCATGGCCATCACGGCCGACCTGTTCGAGCCGGCGCTGCGCGGCCGCGTGATGGGCCTGCTGCAGGGCGGCTTCGCGGCCAGCCAGGTGCTGGGCCTGCCCTTCGGTCTGTTCCTGGCCACGCACTGGGACTGGCATGCGCCCTTCATCGCGCTGGCCGCCTTCGGCGCTCTCGGCGGCCTGCTGATCGCCTGGCGCATGAAGCCGGTGGACGCCCATCTGGCCCTGCCCAACGACCGCAGCGCCTTCAGGCATCTGCTGCACACAGTGGCCAACGGCCGGCACCTGCAGGCCTTCGCGATCACGGCACTGCTGACGACGGGCGGCTTCATGATCATGCCCTTCGCCAGCGCCTTCTCGGTGCACAACGTCGGCATCGCGCTGGAGCACCTGCCCCTCGTCTACCTCGTCACCGGCATCAGCACGCTGTTCGTCGCGCCGACCGTCGGCCGCCTGACCGACCGCCTCGGCCCGCTGCCGGTGTTCTACACGGGCAGCCTGCTGACCATCGCCATGGTCGCGATCTACACCCGGCTCGGGCCCTCGCCGCTGGCCCTGCTGATCCTCATCAACGTGGTGCTGTTCGTCGGCATCTTCTCGCGCATGGTGCCCTGGCAGGTCATCGTCGCCGGCATCCCGGCGCCCGAGCAGCGCGGCTCCTTCAGCGCCATCAACGCGGCGCTGCAGCAGCTCGCCGGCGGCCTGGCGGCCCTGGTGTCCGGCCATATCGTGCACATCGCGCCGGACGGCCGGCTGGAGCACTTCCCCTGGGTCGGCAATGTGCTGATCGGCACGACGCTGGTCGTCGGCCTGCTGATCTGGCGGCTGCAGCGCGGGGGCGGGCAGCCTCAGCCGCGGGGCTTGAGCAGCCAGCGGTAGAGCCCGAAGCCGATGCCGGCGAAGGCCAGGAAGCCCAGCACCTGGCCGGAGGTGGCGAAGCTGTCGCCCACCAGCGCGAGCGGTGCGCCATTGCCCGAGAACACGACGACGGCCGCGAGGATGACGCCGAGCAGGCTCTCGCCGACGATCAGCCCCGAGGCCATCAGCACGCCGAGCTGCTTGGTGGCCTCGGCATCGCGACGGCGCGCGGCGGCGCGCTCGAACAGCCAGCCAGCCACGGCGCCGACGACGATGGTCAGCGTGCTGTTCATCGGCAGGTAGATGCCCAGGCCCACGGCCAGCGGCGCCAGATGGGCCTTGCCTGCGGTCGAGCGCTTCAGCGCCTCGTCGACGACGATGCAGGCCGCGCCGATGGCCGCGCCGATGCCGATCAGGTTCCAGTTCAGGTCGCCCTGGATGACGCCCTTGGCCAGCGCCGAGATCAGCGCGGCCTGCGGCGCGGCGAGCGCCTTCTTGGCGTCCACACCGGGCGCGCCGGCAAAACCATAGGCCTGGTTCAGCAGGTCCAGCACCGGCGGGATGACGACAGCGCCGGCCAGCACGCCGATGATCAGCGCCACCTGCTGGCGCCAGGGTGTGGCGTCCACCAGTTGGCCGGTCTTCAGGTCCTGCAGGTTGTCGTTGGAGATGGTGGCCACCGCGAACACGACGGCCGTGACGAACAACGCGAACGCCACCAGGGCCTGGCCCGTCGAGGCCGGCAGCAGCGGCTTGACGACCAGGGCCAGCAGCAGCGACACGCCGATGACGACCAGGATGCCCACGCCCGACAGCGGGCTGTTGGACGAGCCGATCAGGCCGGCCATATAGCCGCAGACGGCGGCGACGAAGAAGCTCATCAGCACGACGTAGACGACGCCGCCGACGACCAGCAGGCCGAGCTGGTCGGACAAACCGGCCGAGGTCGCGAAGCTGGACAGCATGAAGCCGATGGGCAGCATGCAGGCCAGCGTGATGAGGCCCACCGTGCCGATGGGGATGTCACGCTCGTTGCGCGGCAGCGTGTCGCCCTTGCCGGCCTTGCGAACGCGGGCGGACATGGCCGCCGAATGCAGGCCGGCGACGACGGGTTTGGCCAGCTTGACCAGCGTCCAGATGGCGGCCACGGCGATGCAGCCGGCGCCGATGAAGCGCACCTTCTTGCTCCAGGCGAACATCGCGACGGCCTCGGCCGCGCCGTCCACGCCCTGGGTCAGCAGGGGCACGCCGCCCAGCCAGCCGATGGCCGCGCCGACCAGGATGGCGATGCCCACCCACAGGCCGACGAGATGGCCCACGGCCAGCAACGCGAAGCTGAAGTTCAGGTCATAGCCTGTTGCGGGTCCATTGCCGCTCTTCTCCCCGCCGGGCAGCCGGAAATACTGCGCCAGGTTGGCCGCGAAGACCTGAGTCGCGACGACGACGCTGAAGCCCGCCGACACGAGAGCGCCGGTGACGATGGCCACCAGGCCCTGGCGGCTGCTCTCGCCGCTCTCGGCGGCATGGCCGATCTTGAGCACCTCGGCGCAGGCCACGCCCTCCGGATAGGGCAGCGGCGAGTTCGTGACCAGCGCGCGCCGCAGCGGGATGGAGTACATGACGCCCAGCACGCCGCCCAGCGCGCACAGCGTCGTCGACATCCAGTAGGGGAAGCCGCTCCACCAGCCGATCATCACCAGGCCGGGCAGCACGAAGATGATGGACGACAGCGTGCCCGCCGACGAGGCGATGGTCTGCACGATATTGGTCTCGCCGATCGAGTTGCCGGCGGCCTTGCGCAACAGCGCCATCGAGATGACGGCGGCCGGGATCGACGTCGCGAAGGTCAGGCCGGCCTTCAGGCCGAAATAGACGTTGGCGGCCGTGAAGACCAGGGTGATGAGGATGCCGAGGACGATGCCGCGCAGCGTCAGTTCGGTGCCCAGTTCGGGCGTGTGGTTTGGCGATGAGGTGCTCATGCGTCGAGAGGGAGATGGCCGGATCTGGCGAGGTGCGCATCATCGCGGCAGGCCACAGGCTGACGAGAGCCTGATAACCCTCAAATCACCTCAATTGACGTTAACGTCAATTGGCCGCCTAAAATCGCGGCCAAGCAAGGAGACAGCCATGACCGATCTCGCCGCCGACTACAAGGCGCTGGCCGAGTACCGCCCGACCCACAAGGTCCGTTTCGTGACCGCCGCCAGCCTGTTCGACGGGCATGACGCCGCCATCAACATCATGCGCCGCATCCTGCAGGGCATGGGCACCGAGGTCATCCACCTCGGGCACAACCGCTCGGTGGACGAGGTCGTCACCGCCGCACTGCAGGAAGACGCCCAGGGCATCGCCATCAGCTCCTACCAGGGCGGCCATGTCGAGTATTTCAAGTACATGGTGCAGTTGCTGAAGGAGCGCGGCGGCGCCCATATCCAGGTCTTCGGCGGCGGCGGCGGCGTCATCGTGCCGGCCGAAATCCGCGAGCTGGCCGAGCATGGCGTGCGCATCTTTAGCCCCGAGGACGGCCAGCGCATGGGCCTGCAAGGGATGATCGGCGAGATGGTCATGAAGGCCGACCAGGACTTCAGCGTGCACGCGCCCAAGGCCCTGTCCGCGATCACCGGCCATTCCGAAGCCGCCTGGCGCTCGCTGGCCCAGCTGCTGACGGCTCTCGAGAACGAGAAGGCCGACGCGGCGCTGGTCGACGCGCTGCGCGAGCAGGCCAAAGACATCAAGACGCCGGTGCTCGGCATCACCGGCACCGGCGGCGCCGGCAAGTCCAGCCTGACCGACGAGCTGATCCGCCGCCTGCGCCTGGACCAGGGCGACCAGCTGCGCGTGGCACTGATCTCCATCGACCCGTCGCGCCGCAAGAGCGGCGGCGCACTGCTGGGCGACCGCATCCGCATGAACGCCATTTCGCCGTGGGGCCAGGGGTCCCGCGTCTTCATGCGCTCGCTGGCCACGCGCGACTTCGGCTCCGAGATCTCGCCGGCCCTGCCCGACGTCATCGCCGCGGCCAAGGTGGCGGGCTTCGACCTCGTCATCGTCGAGACCTCGGGCATCGGCCAGGGTGACGCGGCCATCGTGCCGCTGGTGAACGTGCCCATGTATGTGATGACGCCCGAGTTCGGCGCCGCCAGCCAGCTCGAGAAGATCGACATGCTGGACTTCGCCGAGTTCGTCGCCATCAACAAGTTCGACCGCAAGGGCTCGCTGGACGCGCTGCGCGACGTGAGCAAGCAGGTGCAGCGCAACCGCGAGGCGTTTGGCCAGTCGCCGGACGCGATGCCCGTGTTCGGCACGATGGCAAGCCGCTTCAATGACGACGGCGTCACCGCCCTTTACCAGGCATTGAAGGCCCGCCTCGGCGAGCTGGGCCTCAAGCTGAGCGAGGGCCGCCTGCCCCCGGTCCACACCCGCCACAGCACCCACCAGACGCCCATCGTGCCGCCGGCACGCGTGCGCTATCTGGCCGACATCAGCGACACGGTGCGCGCCTACAAGGGCCGCGCGCGCCGCCAGGCCGCCCTGGCCCGCGAGATCCAGCAGCTCGAAGCCAGCCGCGCGATGCTGGAGGCAGCCAACCCCGACAAGAACGGCGCCCGCACCGCGCTGGCCGACCTGGCCGAGCAGCGCCGCAACAGGCTCGACGGCGACGCCCGCCAACTGCTGGCCCAGTGGCCCGACATGGTCAAGGCCTATGCCGGCGACGAGTACGTCGTGAAGATCCGCGACAAGGAGATCCGCACGGCCCTGGTCACCAGAAGCCTGTCCGGCACCAAGATCCGCAAGGTCGTGCTGCCCGGCTACGAATGCCATGGCGAGCTGCTGAAGTGGCTGATGCTGGAGAACGTGCCCGGCAGCTTCCCCTACGCGGCCGGCGTGTTCGCCTTCAAGCGCGAGGGCGAGGACCCGACCCGCATGTTCGCCGGCGAGGGCGACGCCTTCCGCACCAACCGCCGCTTCAAGCTGGTGTCAGAGGGCATGCCGGCCAAGCGCCTGTCCACGGCCTTCGACTCGGTCACGCTCTACGGTGCCGACCCCGCGCCGCGGCCCGACATCTACGGCAAGGTCGGCAACTCCGGCGTCAGCATCGCGACGCTGGACGACATGAAGGTGCTCTACGACGGCTTCGACCTGTGCAACCCCAGCACCTCGGTGTCGATGACGATCAACGGACCGGCGCCGTCCATCCTCGCCATGTTCATGAACACGGCCGTCGACCAGAACCTGGCCAAGTTCCGCGCCGACAACGGCCGCGAGCCCACCGCCGACGAGGCCGCCAAGATCAAGGACTGGGTGCTGGCCAATGTGCGCGGCACCGTGCAGGCCGACATCCTGAAGGAAGACCAGGGCCAGAACACCTGCATCTTCTCGACCGAGTTCAGCCTGAAGGTCATGGGCGACATCGCCGAGTTCTTCGTGCACCACAACGTGCGCAACTTCTACTCGGTAAGCATCTCGGGCTATCACATCGCCGAGGCCGGCGCGAACCCGATCTCGCAGCTCGCGCTGACGCTGTCCAACGGTTTCACCTTCGTCGAGGCCTATCTGGCGCGCGGCATGCACATCGACGACTTCGCGCCCAACCTGAGCTTCTTCTTCAGCAACGGCATGGACCCGGAGTACACGGTGCTGGGCCGCGTCGCCCGCCGCATCTGGGCCGTGTCCATGCGCGACCGGTACGGCGCCAACGAGCGCTCACAGAAGCTGAAGTACCACGTGCAGACCTCGGGCCGCAGCCTGCATGCGCAGGAGATCGCCTTCAACGACATCCGCACGACGCTGCAGGCGCTGATCGCGATCTACGACAACTGCAACTCGCTGCACACCAATGCCTTCGACGAGGCGATCACGACGCCCACGGAAGACAGCGTGCGCCGCGCGATGGCCATCCAGCTCATCATCAACCGCGAGTGGGGCCTGGCCAAGAACGAAAACCCGTCGCAGGGCGCCTTCATCATCGACGAGCTGACCGAGCTGGTCGAGGAGGCCGTGCTGGCGGAGTTCGAGCGCATCAGCGAACGCGGCGGCGTGCTCGGCGCGATGGAGACCGGCTACCAGCGTGGCCGCATCCAGGAGGAGTCGATGCACTACGAGATGCTCAAGCACACCGGCGAGTACCCCATCATCGGCGTCAATACCTTCCGCAACCCGCATGGCGAGACGGTGCCCGAGCACATCGAGCTGGCGCGCTCGACGGACGAGGAGAAGCAGTCGCAGCTGTCCCGCCTGGCGGACTTCCACGCCCGCCATGCGGCCGAGGCGCCTGCGATGCTGGCCCGGCTGCAGCAGGCCGTCATCGAGAACCGCAATGTGTTCGATGTGCTGATGGACGCCGTGCGCGTGTGCTCGCTGGGCCAGATCACCGGCGCGCTGTTCGAGGTCGGCGGCCAGTACCGCCGCAGCATGTAACGTCGTTCAGCGCCTGCCGGCCTGGATGGCCTGCATCGCCGCCCTCACCCGCTGCAACATCGCCGACGCCTCGGTCACGCGGGCGTCGAAGGGGTGCAGGCGCTGGCCGCCGACGGTGGCCATGATCCGGCGCACGTACATCCGCGTCTCGGCATAGGGCGGCACGCCGAGGTAGCGGTCCACGGCCTTCTCGCCGGCGTTGTAGGCAGCCAGCGCGAGCTGCACGTCGCCCTCGTAATAGGCCAGCAGCCAGCGCAGATAGGCCATGCCGCCACGGATGTTCTGCGACGGGTCGCGCAGCCGCAGCACGTTGAAGCGCGTGCCCGTCTCGGGCATCAGCTGCATCAGGCCCTGTGCCTTCTTCGGCGACTCGGCCAGCGGGTCGAAGTTGGATTCCTGCGCCATCACGGCCAGCACCAGGGCGGGCGCGAGCTGGTACTCGGGCGCGACCAGCTTCACGTAGCTGACGATGGCCGGCGGCGCGTTGGCCGGCAGCGGCAGCGCGGCCCACAACGACACCGGCCTGGCGCCACGCGGGGATGGCGGCGGCGCGGGCACCACGGGGGCGGGGTCGGTCTCGGGCGGGCGCAGGCAGGGTGGCGGGTCGCCCAGCGGCGTGCCGCCCAGCGTGTCCAGCATGTTCTGCGCCTGGCTCATGCCCTGTTCCGCCGCGGCAGCGAACATGTGGGCGGCCTCGGCGTCGTTGCGCTGGATGCCGCGCGCATTGGTCAGCATCCAGCCCAGGCTGTACTGGGCCTCGGCGTCGCCGTAGCGGGCGGCGCGGCAATAGAGCTTGGCGGCGGCCACCTCGTCGCGCTTCACGCCGTCGCCGTACTCCAGCGCCCTGGCCTCCTCGCGCCAGCGCTCCACCTGCGCGGGCACGACCGGCCCGCGCTCGCCGGGCGGCATCGTCGGGCGCGGCAGTTGCTCCAGCGTCAGCGCGGGCGCCGGCGAGAGCCCCTGGGCCATGGCCGCCGATGCGGTGAAGAACAGGGGCAGCAGCAGGCTTCGCAAGGGTCAGTCCGGAGGCAGCGGGCAGGAGTCGAAAGTCTAGACTCGTCTCAATGAACAAAACCCGCCTCGAAGCCTTCAGCGACGGCGTCATCGCCATCATCATCACGATCATGGTGCTGGAGATGAAGGTGCCGCACGGCGCGGACTGGGAGGCCTTGAAGCCCCAGTGGCCGGTCTTCCTGTCCTATGTGCTGAGCTTCGTCAACGTCGGCATCTACTGGAACAACCACCACCATCTGCTGCACGCGGTGCACAAGATCAGCGGCGGCGTGCTCTGGCCGAATCTGCATCTGCTGTTCTGGCTGTCGCTGATGCCCTTTGCCACCGGCTGGATGGGCGAGAACCATTTCGCGCCCCTGCCCGTGGCCGTCTACGGCGGCGTCCTCGTGCTGTCGGCACTGGCCTGGATGCTGCTGCAACGCGCGCTGCTGCGCATCCCCGGCAACGCCGCGATCCTGGTCGAGGCGCTGGGCCGTGACTGGAAGGGCAAGCTCTCGCCCCTCATCTACCTGTCGTCCATCGCGCTGGCCTTCGTGCACGTGGGCCTGTCGCTAGCCGGCTATGCCCTCGTCGCGCTGCTCTGGCTGATCCCGGACCGGCGCATCGAACACCAGCTCCGCAACCACGGGGAATGAGCATGCCCACGCTGGATCCGCGCATCGACGCCTATCTGGCCGCCGCCCCCGAGTTCGCCCGCCCCATCCTCGAACGCCTGCGCGAGGACGTGCACGCGGCCTGCCCCGGCGTCGTCGAAACCATCAAGTGGAGCCGGCCGCACTTCACGCTGGACGGCAAGCTGCTGGCCGGCATGTCGGCCTTCAAGGCCCATTGCGCCTTCGGTTTCTGGGAGCGCGAGGGTGCCGAACCGGGCCAGGCAGGCGCGATGGGCGACTTCGGCCGCATCCAGACGCTGGCCGACCTGCCCTCGCGCGCCGAGCTGCGCCGCAGCATCAAGGCCGCCGCGATGCTGCTGCAAGCCGGCGCGGTGCGTGCCCGCAAGCCCGGCCGCGAAGCCCGGCCCCGGCTCGACATGCCCACCGACTTCGCCGCCGCCCTTGCCCAGGTCCGGGCCGCAAGGCAGCACTACGACGCCTTCCCGCCCGGCAAGCAGCGCGACTACCTGGAGTGGGTGCTGGAGGCCAAGCGCGAGGAGACCCGTGCCAGGCGCATCGCCCAGGCCGTCGAGTGGCTGGCCGAGGGCAAGTCGCGCAACTGGAAATACGAGTCTTGCTGAGCCCCTCGCCCAGTCTCGGCCCGAAACACCGGCCGGCTCAACTCACGACGGATTGCAGCGACGAGTTGCGCATCCAGTCATCGGCCACGACGACGCGGTTGCGCCCCTGCTGCTTGGCCTGGTAGAGGGCCTTGTCGGCCAGGTGCATCAGCGTCTCCGGCGTGTCGCTGCGCGCGGCCTCGGCGACGCCGGCAGAGAGCGTGATGCGCACCGTGCGGCCGGCGTCTCCCGGCAGCTCCAGCGCCTCGACGGCCCGCCGCACCTGGTCGGCCAGATGCCGGGCGCCCGCGATGCCGGTGGCCGGCAGCACCAGGCCGAACTCCTCGCCGCCCAGGCGGCCCAGCACGTCCGAGCCGCGCAGTCGCGCCCGCGCGCAGGCCGCCACGGCGCGCAGCACCTGGTCGCCGACCACATGGCCGTGCTCGTCGTTGACGCGCTTGAAATGGTCCAGGTCCAGCATCGCGAAGCCCACCGGCTGACCCTCGCGCCGGCCGCGCTCCAACGCATGGGCCAGCAGCGACACCGTCGTGTTGTGGTTCATCGCACCCGTCAGGCCGTCGACGCTGGCGAGCTGGCGCATCTGGCTGGCCATGCGCTCGAAGCTCGCCAGCACGAAGCCGAAGCCGGCCGCCAGCACGGCCATGAAGGCCAGCATGAGGAGGGTCTCGCTCCACGCCTGCCAGGGCCCGGCCGGCTGCGGCTGCACCCGCAGCCACCACAGCGCGAAGCCGACGCGCGCCCACAGCGCCAGGCTGGCCAGCAGCAGCATCAGCGCAACGATGCGAAACGACAGCTCGCCGCGCCAGCCGCGGCGCAGCGCCACCACCGTGGCCGGCAGCAGCAGCGCGGCCATCGCGGCCGACACCGCGGCCGCCCGCACCGGCTCGCTCGCCTCCAGCAGGCCCGGCACGGCCAGTGCCGCGACGAGCAGCAGCCCGTGATGCCAGGCCGGCAGACCGCGGTTCAGCAGATGCCGGAACAGGGCCGACGCGAAACCCGCCAGCCCCAGCATCAGCAGCCAGTGGCCGCCCAGCAGGGCCAGCCAGGCCGGCAGCCCCGGCCGCAGCGCGAAGCAGGCGAAGCCGACGCAGAAGGCCAGCCCCGACCAGGCCAGGCTGCGCAACTCGCCGCGGTTCAGCGCACCGCGCCCGGCCAGGCGCAGCTGCAGCGTCAGCAGGCCGAAACCGAGCACCAGCAGCAGCACCAGCGTGGGCACATCCAGCGTCATGCGCAGCGGCCTCTTTGTGTTGTCGAAAAACCCCGCGGCCAGTGTAGGCAGGTCGGGGCGGGCTGCGCCAGGGTCTGCGCCGATGGCGGGCGGGCCACGGCGCGGCTCCAATGCCGGCGTGAACGTCCCTGCCCTGCCGCCGGCGCTGTGCCTGCTGAACCCGCATGCCGCCAACGGCCGCTGCGCCGCCCTCGCCGCACCGCTGCGCGCCGCCCTGCCCCATGTGCCCCTGGTGCTGCCCGATGACGTGGCCAGCGCGCGCCGGCGCCTGCTGGCCCTGCCCAAGGGCAGCCGCGTGCTCGTGGCGGGCGGCGACGGCACCGTGCACCAGCTGCTGCCCGCACTCGTCGAGCGCCGGCTGGAGCTGGCCCTGCTGCCCAGCGGCACCGGCAACGACCTGGCGCGCGCGCTCGGCATCGCCGGCCTGGGCTGGCAGGCCGCGCTGGCCCGGGTCCAGCGGGCGCCGGCGCATGCGATGGACCTCGGCGAGGTCGTCACGCCCGAGGGCGGCCGCCGGCTCTTCATGTCCAGCCTGACGGCCGGCTTCGACGCCGCCATCGCGATCCGCGCCCAGGCGGCGCCGAAGTGGCTGCGCGGCCAGCCGCGCTATCTGTGGGCCACGCTGGCCGCGGTCGGCCGACTGCGCGTCTATCCGCTGCGCGTGGAGGCCGACGGCGAGCTGCTGCACGAGGGCCCGCTGCTGTTCGCGTCCAGCCTGAACACGCCGACCTATGGCAGCGGCATGCCGGCCGCGCCCGGCGCCCGCATCGACGACGGCCAGTTGCAGCTGCTGCGCGTCGGTGCCTTCGGCCGGCTGGGCGCGCTGGCGACGATGCCGCTGCTGCTCAGCGGCCAGCACCTGCGCCATCGCCGCATCGCGCTCGGCGCCTTCCGCACGCTGCACCTCGCCAGCTCCGCGCCGGTGCCGCTGGCCGTGGACGGCGAGCCGCTGCCCTCGGCCTGCGACATCACCGTGCGCGTGCTGCCGCGGGCACTGGGCGTCGTACGCCTGGACGCACGATGATGCGGGCATGGAACACCACGACGACACCCCCCGCCCCGGCTGGCTCGGCCCCTGGCTGAAGGGCTTCCCGGCGCTGCAGCCGCCGCTGCCGTTGGCCGACGTGGCGCAACGCGGCTGGACGCTGCGCGGCGCCGAGCTGCCCACGCCGCTGGCCGTCGTGCGCCAGCAGGCCCTGGCCCACAACATCGCCTGGATGCAGGGCTTCGCGGCCCGGCACGGCGTGCAGCTCGCGCCGCATGGCAAGACGACGATGAGCCCGCAGCTGTTCCGCCGCCAGCTCGACGCCGGCGCCTGGGGCCTGACCTTCGCCAATGTGCACCAGCTGCGCCTGGGCCTGGCCGCGGGCGCGCGGCGCGCGCTGATCGCCAACCAGCTCGTCGGCGCGGCCGACCTGGCCGAGCTGCTGGACCTGCGGCGGCGCCACCCCGGCGCCGAGCTGGCCTTCTTCGTCGACTCGCAGGCCCAGCTCGACCTGATCGCCGCGTACTGGGCCGGGCTCGGCGCCGGCGAGGCGCGGCTGGACGTGCTGATCGAGCTGGGCAGCTCCCGCTGCGGTCTGCGCGAGCACGGGCCGGCGCTGGCGCTGGCCCGGGCGCTCCAGGCCCACCCGGCGCTGCGACTGCGCGGCGTCGGCTTCTACGAGGGCCTGCAGGTCAAGGGCGAGAGTGACCCCGACCGCGCGCTGATGCAGCAATGGCAGGCGCGCGTCGAGGCCCTGCTGGCCGACATCGAGGCCGAGAACCTGCTCGACGCCGACGCCTGCCCGCTGTGGCTCAGCGGCGGCGGCTCGGCGCTCTTCGACCTCGTCGCGCCGGTGCTGGCCGGCAGGCCGGGGCAGGCACCCCGACTGGGCCTGCTGCGCTCGGGCTGCTATGTCTGCCACGACCATGAGCACTATGGCCGCTATATGCACGCGATGGACGAGCGCATGGCCACGCCGCTCGGCGCCCCCAGCCTGCAGCCGGCGCTGGAAGTCTGGGCCCAGGTGCTGTCCTGCCCCGAGCCGGGCCTGGCCCTGCTGAACGCCGGCCGGCGTGATGTGTCCTTCGACGCCGGCTGGCCGCTGCCGGTCTGGCATCTGCACGGCGGCCGGCGGCTGCCGGCGCCGGCGGCCTGGCGCGTGACCGGCCTGAACGACCAGCACGCCTATCTGCGCTGGGACCCGGCCACCTGCGACGGCCCGGCCGTCGGCGAGCGCGTGGCCCTGGGCCCCTCCCACCCCTGCACGACCTTCGACAAATGGGCCTGGATGGCCGTCGTCGACGAGGACGACCGCGTCGTCGACGCGATCACGACGCAGTTCTGATGCAACGCCGCCAACTGCTGAGCCTCTGCGCCACCGGACTGATGCCCGCCACCGCCACCGCCACCGCCACCGCCGCCACCGCCTCGCCCCGCTTCCTGCACGTCGGCTGCTATGCGCCGGCCGGCCAGGGCATCTACAGCTTTGCCATCGCCGCCGATGGCGGTTTGAAGCCGTTGGGCCTGGCGCCCAATACGTACAGCCCGAGCTGGCTGGCGGCCAGCGGCGCTCACGTCTACGCGGCCGAGGAGGGCGGCGACCACATCGCCGTCTACGCCCAGGACGAGGCCGGCGGCCTGCGGCTGCTGCAGCGCGAACCCAGCGGTGGCAGAGGCCCGGTGCACCTCGGCCTCGGCGCGGCGCGCCTCTGGGTGGCGCACTACGGCGACGCGCGCTTCGCCACGCTGGCGCTGCAGCCCGACGGCCGTCTCGGCGAGGCCGAGGGCTGGCCCGGCTGCAGCGGCGCCGACTGCCGCCCCGGCCCGCCGCAGGCCGCCAGGCGCCCGCCCGGCAGCCTGGCCAGCAGTGGCCACGACGCGCCCCATGCCCACATGATCCAGGCCAGCCCCGACGGCCGCTGGCTGCTCGGCACCGACCTGGGCCGCGACCGCCTGCTCGTCTGGCCCCTCGGTCCCGGCGCGCCCAAGGCCGGCGCGCAGGAGCTGGCCCTGAGCCCCGGCTCGGGTCCGCGGCATTTCGCCTTCCATCCCCGCGACCCGCGCTGGGTCTATGTGCTGCAGGAGGAGTCGTCCACGCTGTCCACCGTCGAGCTCACGCCCGACGGGCCGCAGCTACGCGACGAGATCTCCGTGCTGCCGGCCGGCTTCGCCGGCACCAGCTATGCGTCCGGCCTGCTGGTCGCGCCGGGCGGCCGGCATCTCTATGCGCTGAACCGCCTGCACGACAGCCTGGCCGTGCTGTCCCTGGCCCATGCCCACGGCCCGCGCCTGCTGGACCACCACTGGGTGCACGGCAGCTACCCACGCAGCGCCTGTGTCGCCGGCCATCACCTCTACGTCTGCAACCAGCGCAGCGACCAGCTCAGCCACTTCAACCTCGGCCGGCCCGAGGCGCCGCGCTTCACCGGCCGGCAGACACCCGTCCCTGCGCCCGCCGCGGCCTGTGCGCTTTAGACTGGCCCGATGAAGCAAGCCGCCCTATTACTCCTGCTGCTCGCCGCCACGGCGCTGGCCCGGGCCGAGCCCGTCGGCTCGGTCGACACGGCCTTCAAGCTCATCGGCCCCGACCACAAGATCGTCGTCGACGCCTACGACGACCCCAAGGTGCAGGGCGTGGCCTGCTATGTGTCGCGCGCCAAGACCGGCGGCATCAAGGGCGCCCTGGGCATCGCCGAGGACAAGTCCGAGGCCTCCATCGCCTGCCGCCAGGTCGGGCCCATCCAGATCGGCCAGCCCCTGCCCCACCAGGAAGAGGTGTTCAGCGAACGCATCTCCCTCGTCTTCAAACGGCTGCGCATCGTGCGGCTGGTGGACCCGGCGCGCAACACCCTGGTCTACCTGACCTATTCCGACCGCCTCATCGACGGCTCGCCGCAGAACAGCGTGACGGCCGTACCCGTGCCAAGAGAGACCCCCATCCCTGTTCGCAAATGAGCTTCACCGAGGCCCTGTTCACGCTGATGCCGATGCAGGCGCTGGCCGCGGCGCTGGTGCTGATCACGCTGATCGGCTGGCGCGACGCCAACACCGGCGGGCGCTGGGCCCAGGGCGGCCTCGTCGTGCTGACGCTGGGCCTGGCGCTGCTGAGCCCGGCCTTCGGCGGGCGGCTGGCGGCCCATGGCGTGCAGACGCTGGGCCTGGCCGCGATCAGCGCCGGCCTGTCGGCGCTGTGGTGGGCGCTGGCGCAGTGGTTCTCGCCCCTGCCCGGCCGCCGCCTGATGACGGCCGCGCCGATGCTGCTGGCCGCCATGCACGCGGCGCTGTGGAACAACCGCGCCGCCGCCCAGGCGCTGGCCGATGTCGTCATCGTCGCCCAGCTCGCCTGGCTGGGCGTGCTGCTGGAGCGGCCCGGCCACGACAGCGTGCTGCAGGGCCTGAACAACCGGCGCTGGCGGCTGCTGGGCCTGATCGCCGTGTTGCCGCTGCTGGCCGCCATCCTCTGGCGCGCCGCCGTCGTCGGCCTGGCCCTGGGCGACCCGGCCTGGCCCGACCTGGCGCTCGGCCTGGCCGGCCAGCTCGCGCTGCTGCTGCTGCTACCGATGCTGCTGCTGGCCTGGCGCAGCCAGACCGAGGCCGAACTCGCGCGGCTGGCCCAGACCGACGGGCTGACCGGCCTGAACGACCCCGCGGCCTTCACGAAGCGCTCGGTCGACCTGATCTCGATGGCGCGCCGCTACGACGAGCCGCTGGCGCTGATGGTCTTCGAGCTCGACAACTTCCCGGCCCTGCTCGCCGAGCGCGGCCCCGACATGGCCGACCGCGCGCTGGCGCTGTTCGCCAGCTGCGTGCAGGCCCAGATGCGCCTGGGCGACCTGTCCGGCCGCCTGGGCGGCGAGCAGTTCGGCGTGCTGATGGCGCGCTGCCTGCCCGAGGGCCCGATCGCGCTGGACGCGCGGCTGCGCGCCGCGCTGGCCGAACGCGCGCCGGCCGCGCTGGGCCAGGCCCTGAGCTTCAGCGCCGGCTGGGGCAAGCTGCGCCCCGGCGACCGCGGCCTGCCCGACCTGCAGCGCCGCGCCGAGACGGCGCTCTACGAGGCCAGGCGCGCCGGCCAGGGGCAGCTGATGGCCGAACCCGGGGTAACCGACTGATGACTGTGCCCGACAACCTCGTCGACGAATGGGTCGGCCGCAACCTGCTGGCCACCGACCCGGCCCTGCTGGCCGCGCTGCGTGCGCAGGCGCCCCAGGCCGTCGAGCCGCTGACGCGCTACGGCGCCGAACTCGGCAGCGCTGAGACCGCCCAGCTGGCGCGCGACGCCAACCGCAGCGGCCCCGTGCTGCGCCAGCTCGACGCGCGCGGCCGGCGCATCGACGCGGTGGACTTCCACCCGAGCTGGCATGCGCTGCTGGCGATGTACCGCCGCCAGGGCCTCGTCGCCGACGTGTTCGCCACCGACACGCCCGGCCGCTGGGCCGCCTTCGCGGCCGGCTGCTACCTGCACGGCCAGGTGGAGGCCGGTTCGCTGTGCCCGGCGACGATGACGCAGGCCGCCATTCCCGTGCTGCAGAAGCAGCCCGAGCTGTTCGCGCCGCTGCGGGCCCGCTTCTTCAGCCGCGAGCACGACCCGCGCGACCTGCCGCTGGCCGACAAGGCCTCGATCTGGGTCGGCATGGGCATGACCGAGAAGCAGGGCGGCTCCGACCTGCGCCGCGTGCAGACCACGGCCGTCGAACAGGCCGACGGCAGCTACCTCGTCACCGGCCACAAATGGTTCTTCTCGGCGCCGACGAGCGACGCCCATCTCGTGCTGGCCCGCACCGAGGCGGGCCCGACCTGCTTCTGGCTGCCGCGCCACACGCCCGACGGCGCGCGCAACGCGATGCAGGTCATGCGCCTGAAGGACAAGCTCGGCAACCGCAGCAACGCCAGCAGCGAGGTCGAGTTCCACGGCGCCTTCGCCCAGCGCCTGGGCGACGAGGGCCGCGGCATCCCGACGCTGATCGAGATGGCCGGCTACACGCGGCTGAACTGCGTCATCGGCAGCGCCGCGCTGCTGCGCGCCGGCTTCGTGCAGGCCCTGCACAACGCCCGCGAGCGCAGCGCCTTCGGCCGGCTGCTGGCCGAGCAGCCGCTGATGCAGACGGTGCTCGCCGACCTCGCACTGGAGAGCGAGGCCGCGATGCGGCTGATGCTGCGCCTGGCGCGCGGCTTCGAGAACGCCGAGCCGGCCTGGCAGCGGCTGATGACGCCGGCCGCCAAGCTCTGGGTCTGCAAGCGCGCCATCGAATGCGGCGGCGAGGCGATGGAGCTGCTCGGCGGCAACGGCTATGTCGAGGACGGTGTGCTGGCGCGGCTCTACCGCGAGGCGCCGGTCAATTCCATCTGGGAGGGCTCGGGCAATGTGATGGCACTGGACGTGCTGCGCGCCGTGGCCCGCGAGCCCGACGTGGCGCTCGCGCTGCTGGACGAATTCGCCGCCAGCCCCGACGCGCCGGTGCGGGCCGAGGCCCGGTCGCTGCGCCAGCTGCTGACCGGCGCCCCCGCCGCGCTGGAGGCCCAGGCCCGCCGGGTCGCCCAGGGCCTGGTGCTGTGCGCGCAGGCGGCGCTGATGCGCGAGCAGTCGTCCACCATCGCGGCCGACGCCTTCGTCGCGACGCGCTTCGGCGGCGACGGCCGCCTGCTCGGCGCCCAGGCCGTGCCGCGGGCGGCGCAGATCCTGGACGCGGCGCTGGCGAGTTGAATCCCGTCAGCCCGGATCGCCCAGATACTTGCCCTGGATGCGCCCCAGGGAACCGTCCCGCCGCAGCGACTCGCTCGCCTCGCGGTAGCGCTCCACCAGGGCCGGATCGACCGAGCGCCGGCTGAACATGACCTGCGCAGGCGCTTCGCCCATCGTCACCGCCGTGGGCTGCACCCGGGCGCCGAGCCCCAGCTCGGCCAGCTCCCAGCGCGCCGTCACCTCATCGGCCAGCACGGCGTCGATCCGCCCGATGTCCAGCATCTGCCAGAGGCTGCGGCGAACCGGCGCCTGGGTCAGCACGGCGCGAAACCTGTCGTCCAGCAACATCTGGGCGTAGTCCGCGCCATACACGACACCGATCTGCACGCCCAGCTTCAGCCCCGGCCGCCAGGCTTGCTGGAGGCGGCTCGCCGAGCCGAACGCCGCGCGGTCGGCCGTCCGGACGTAGAGCCGGTTGCTCACCGTGAACGGCTCGTCCAGCATGCGCGCATAGGCCTCCCGTTCGGGCCGGCGCACGGAGCCTTGCAGGATGTCGAGCCGGCCGGCCTCGAGCTCGATCAGCGCCCGCGCCCACGGCAGCTCGACCCAGATCGCGTGGCAGCCCATGCGTTCCAGCGTGTGTTCCGCCAGTTCGACCCGCAGCCCGACGAGATGGCCGTCCGCATCACGCATGCTGAAGGGCGGGTCCGGGTTCCAACGCACGCGCAGCTCGCAGCCTCGGGCGAGGGCCGGGGCGGTGCAGATGGCAAGCACGGCGATCAGATGCAGGAGGCGTCGCACGCGCCGGATTGTGGGCCAGCGGCCTGTCGATCGCATGCGAAACCGAGCGGCCTTGTCAGCCTGATCCGACACGCCGAATCGCCACCCGCCGATTCGCAAGCCCCGCCGGGCCGGCCATGCTGGGGCCGTGACCCAAGCCGGAGCCGACCATGGCCGATGACGATTTCACGCCCCAGCAGCCCGACACGGAGGCCGCTCCACGCGGCCTCTGGTCGACATTGAGCCGCTGGTGGGCCTCGGCCACGACGCCGGCGGAGGCGGCCCTCGGCTACGAGTCGGCCCAGCCCTGGACGCTGGCCGACGTGCCCGACGACGGCAGGCCCGCCGGCGAATGAGGGCCTGAGCGCCGCGGGCTACTGGATCAGCCCGTTCTTCAGCGCGTAGTAGGTCAGGTCGCTGTTGGTCTGCAGCTTGAGCTTTTCGAGCACGCGCGTGCGGTAGGTGCTGACCGTCTTCACGCTCAGGAAGAGCGCCTCGGCGATATGCCCCACCGTCTCGCCCTGTGCCAGTCGCAGGAAGACCTGGAACTCGCGCTCGGACAGCGCCTCGTGCAGCGGCTTGTCGGGCGGCGCGCCGGGCGTGCCGCCGACGACGCTGTCGGCCAGCTGCTCGGCCACGGCCGGGCTGATGTAGCGCCGCCCGCGCACGACGACGCGGATCGCGTTGGCGATCTCCTCGGGGTCGCATTCCTTGTTCAGATAGCCGCTGGCGCCCTGGCGCAGCAGCGTCGTCGCGTAGTGCGCCTCGGGGAAGCCGCTCAGGATGAGCACCGGCAGCTCGGGGAAGCGCGCCTTGATGGCCGCCAGTGCGTCCACGCCGCTCTGGTCGGGCATGGAGATGTCGAGCAGCAGCACGTCCACCTCGCCGCCGCGCGCCATCTCGAGGGCGTCCTTGCCGCTCGCGCCCTCGCCGGTGACGCGCAGGTCGACGTGGTCGGACAGGAACTGGCGCAGGCCGGTGCGCACGATGGCGTGGTCGTCGACGATGCCGATTCGGATCATGGCGTGAGGTATTGGCAGGGGACGCCAGCGTAGCAGCGCCGCGCCGCCGCCGCGATAGCCGCAGTCCTACAGCGGCGCCGGCCGCGTCCGACACCGGGCCGCGCCGCGGGCCTATCCCGTGCGCCGCGGCGGCCGGCGATAGTCGTGCCAGCGGCCTGCGCGGCTGCCTCTTCACAAAAGGAGATCACCATGACGAACAAGCCCATCCTGACCCTCGCCGTCGCCACCGCCCTCACCGCCACGCTGGCCGCCACCGGCGGCTGCGCGGTCACGCGCAGCCAGGAGAGCGTCGGCGCCTACCTCGACGACGCGACGCTGACCACCCGCGTGAAGGCCAAGTTCGCCGACAACCCCACCGTCAGCGCGCTGGCCATCAGCGTCGAGACGCTGAAGGGAACGGTGCAGCTGTCCGGCTTCGCCAAGAGCGAGAACGAGCGCGCGACGGCCGAGAAGCTCGCCCGCGAGACCTCGGGCGTCGTCGCCGTGCGCAACGGCATCGTCGTGCGCCCCTCGTAAACCCCGGGCCCGGCGCCCGTGCCTAGGACAAGTCCTACAGCGCGATGGGCTGCCGACCCGGGCGGCGCGGCGCCGAAGCGGTTCATACTTGCACCCACCCCATCCCCTCCTCCCTCGCTGCCTTGCGTCGGGCCATGCCAGCACTCAAAGCCTTCATCGTCGAAGACAGCCCGGTGATCCTGGAGAACCTGGTGGCCACGCTCGAGGAGCTGGCGCAGGTCGAGGTCGTCGGCTCCGTGCCCGACGAGGCCGGCGCGGTGCGCTGGATGAGCCGCGACCCCAATGCCAATGCCGACCTCTTCATCGTCGACGTCTTCCTGCGCTCGGGCACGGGCCTAGGGGTGTTGCAGGCCGCTCAGCGCCTGGGCGTGCGGGCGCGCCGTGTCGTGCTGACGAACTACGCCACCGACGAGATGCGCCGCCGCTGCGCCAGCCTCGGGGCCGAACGCGTGTTCGACAAGAGCCACGAGCTCGACGACCTGATCACCTATTGCGCCGAGCTGGCCGAGCATGACTCGCCGCGCCCGGCCGCGGCCTGAATATGACGCCCCCGGCCCAGCGGGTGCGCTGGTCCGCCCCCCGCGGGGGCGGCGATGTTCGCGGCCTCGAACCGCGAACACATCGCCAGCGCGGGCCGGCTTGGGGCGGCCCTGCGCTCGGCCCGCAATGCGCCGGTTTCGAGCGTCGCAGGCGCCGCCCATGTGGCGCGGATAGCTGAAGCCCCCATGCTGCACCGCCTGGACCCCTGGCTGGCGGGCGCGCGGCGCCATCGCGGCCTGGCGCTGGGCCTGGCCACGCTGGCCGCGGTGGCCGTCATGGGCGTCAGCGAGGCGGCCTTCTGGGGCGCCGACGCGGCGCTGACCCAGTCCCAGGCCCGCCACCAGGCCCGCAACGACGGCCTGCGCCTGCGCGAGCTGCTGACCGAGGCCGAGACCGCCCAACGCGGCTTCCTGCTGACCGGGCGCGACGACTACCTCGCGCCGCTGAAGCTGGCCGAGCGCGAACTGCCGGCCGCGCTGACGCGCCTGCGCGGCCAGTACGCCAGCTCCGAGTGGGAGGCCCTGGTGGCCGAGGCGGCCCAGCGCGCCAACGAGAAGCTGTCCGAGCTGCAGCTCGTCGTGCAGCTCTACCGCGAGGGCTCGACCGACGCCTGGCAGGGGCTGATGCAGTCCGACATCGGCCGCGAGAAGATGCAGGCGGTCAGCGACGCCGTCGAGCAGCTGAACCGCCACGAGCTGGTGCAGATCGCGCGCGAGCGCGACGCCGTGTTCCGCTCGCTGACCTATGGCCGCATCGGCGTGCACGGCCTGACGCTGCTCAGCCTGTTCGGCCTGGCCGTCTTCCTGCGCCGCAACGAGGCCCTGCACGCGGCGCGGCGCGAGTACGCGCAGGCGCTGGCCCGCGAGCGCGACCGGCTGGACGGCGAGGTCGTGCACCGCACCGCCGAGCTGACCGAGCTTGCCCAGCACCTGCAGACCGTGCGCGAGGACGAGCGCGCCCACCTCGCGCGCGAGCTGCACGACGAGCTCGGCGCGCTGCTCACGGCGGCCAAGCTCGACGTCGCCCGCATCCGCCGCATGACGCGCACCGCCGCGCCCGAGATCGACGAGCGCCTGCGCCACATGAGCGAGCTGCTCGACCAGGGCATCGCGCTGAAGCGCCGCATCATCGAGGACCTGCGCCCCTCGGTGCTGTCCAACCTCGGCCTGATCCCGGCGCTGGAGATCCTGACCCAGGAGTTCGCGCAGCGCTCCGGCCTGCAGCTCAACCTGGAGCTCGTCAACACCGCCACCGACGACGCCGACCGCCTGGCCCTGTACCGCCTCGTGCAGGAGGCGCTGACCAATGTGCTGCGCCATGCCCAGGCCCGGCAGGTGCGCGTGGCCCTCGGCGAGGCGAACGACGAGAGCGGGGGCTGGCTGCAGCTCAGCATCCGCGACGACGGCCAGGGTTTCAACCCCGAGGCCGTCGGCGCCGGCCACCACGGCCTGCTGGGCATGCGCTACCGCATCGAAAGCCTGGGCGGCACGCTGCAGCTGCTGTCCGCGCCGGGCCGCGGCACGCTGGTGCTGGCGCGCCTGCCCCGCCGGCCCGAGCCCGAGCCGCCGGACGAGCCGGCCGTCACCGCGCCCGGCGACCTGCCCGGCCCCGCGACGGCGGCCTGAAGTCCTACAGGCCGAGCCTGCGCAGGCCGACGGCCCGCGGGCGCGCCGCCATCCAGACTGGAAGCCAGGGCTGCCCGCCGGCGTGCGGGCAGCCTGCTCTCGAACCCGCCCGTCTGGAGGACCCCATGCGAATCCCCAAGTCCCGGCACGCCGGCGGCTGGCAGGCGCCTGCCCTCGTCGCCGCCATTGCCACGCTGGTGGCCAGCACCGGCCTGGACGTCATCGACGACCCGCAACCGCTGGACGCGCAGCTCAGCAGCGCCCTGCACAAGGCCGGCGACACGCTGGCGCTGTGGCAGGCGCAGCTGTCCCGCGGCCTGCAGGTCACGCTGCGCGCCGTGGCGGACGGCAGCAGTGCGCCACGGCCCGACGGGGCCGCCTCCACCGTCGTGGCCCAGGCCGCGCCGCCACTGCCGCCACTGCCGCCGCCGGCCGCCGCCGGCCGCGACCGCCAGCAGCCGCTGCGCGCCGACCTGGCACCTCGGCGCTAGCCTGCCCGGGGCCGCAGGCCGAGTGGGGGCGCCCGCCTCAGGCGGCCTCCCTGGCCACCGCCAGCAACTCGGCCAGCGGCTGCGGGCGGTGCAGCAGGAAGCCCTGCACCTCGCCCACGCCCAGGCGCACCAGCTCCAGCAGCACCTCGGGCGTCTCCACGCACTCGGCCACCGTCGTCAGGCCCAGCGTGCGGGCCACATCGACGAAGCCGCGCACGGCGGCCTGGTCCAGCGGGTCGGTCATCAGCGCGCGCACGAACTGGCCGTCGATCTTCAGCAGGTCCACCGGCAGCGCCTTCAGGTGGCCGTAGGAGGACGAGCCGGCACCGAAGTCGTCCAGCGCGATGCGCGCACCCAGGGCGCGCATCTGCGTGATGAAGCGGGCCGCCTCGCCGAGCTGGGTGATGGCGGCCGTCTCGGTGATCTCCAGGCACAGGGCCGAGGCGCGCTGCGGGCCGAGCCCGAGCAGCAGCGTGCGGGCCTCCTGGTGGTAGGCGGCATCCTGCAGCGTCAGCGCCGACACATTGACCGACAGGCTCGCGATCGGCGGCTCGCCCGTGCGGTGCAGCAGGGCCACGGCCTGGCGCAGCACCCAGCGGTCCAGCCGCGGCGCGAGGTGGAAGCGCTCGGCCGCCGGCATGAAGGCGCCCGGCAGCACGCGGCTGCCATCGCGCTCGCGCAAGCGCAGCAGCAGCTCGCCGCGCAGCCGGCCGTCGTCGGGCCCCTGGGCCGGCAACACGCGTTGCAGGTCCAGCTCGAAGCGCTCCTCATCCAGCGCCTGCTGCAGCCGCGTGACCCAGCGATGCTCGCTCTGGTGGGCGCGCAGCGCGGCATCGTCGGGCGCCCAGACCTGCACGCGGTTGCGCCCCTGCTCCTTGGCCGTCATGCAGCAGGCGTCGGCCTCGCGCAGGGCCGCGTCGGCGTCGTGCCAGCGCCCGTCCAGCGGCGCCACGCCAATGCTCACGCCGATGCGAAAGCGCTGCTCGCCATGCACATAGCGGTACTGGTCCATCGTGTCGCAGAGCTTCTGCGCGACGCGCTGGGCCTCGTCCAGCGAGCAGTTCTCGAGGATGGCCGCGAACTCGTCGCCGCCCAGCCGCGCCACCGTGTCGCGGCCGCGCACGCCGGCCTCGAGCCGCTGCGCCACCTCGCGCAGCACCTCGTCGCCGGCCGCATGGCCACAGTGGTCGTTGACGAGCTTGAAGCGGTCCAGGTCGAAGGCCAGCAGCGCATGCTGGCTGCCGTCGCGCCGGGCCCGCTCGAAGCCGCGCGCCAGGCGCTGCTCGAACTCGGCGCGGTTGACGAGGCCGGTCAGGCTGTCGTGGCTGGCGCGCCAGCGGATCTCGTCGAACTGGCGGCGCTGCTGGGTCACGTCGCGGAACACCAGCACGGCGCCGAGCACGCGCCCGGCCGCATCGCGGATGGGGGCGACCGAGTCGTCCACCGCGCGCAGCCCGCCGTCGCGGGCCAGCAGCACGGCGCCGGCGGGCAGCTGGGTGGGCCGGCCCGTCGTCAGGCAGCGCTGCACCGGGTCGGGCAGGGGCTTGCGGCCGTCCTCGCTCTGGGCGAGGAAGACGCGGCTGGCCGGCTGGCCCTGGGCCTCGGCGGCCGACCAGCCCGTCAGCCGCTGGGCCACCGGGTTGAGCCAGGTCACGCGGCCGGCGGCATCCGTCGTGAGCACCGCGTCGCCGATGGACTGCAGCGTCACCGCCAGCAGCTCGTGCTGCTCCTCCAGCTGCTGGCGCAGGCGGCGCGCCTCGCTGACGTCCCAGCAGACCCCCGACAGGCGCAGCGGCCGGCCGGCGGCGTCGCGCAGCACGCGGCCCGAGGCGCGCAGCACGCGCAGGCTGCCGTCGGGCCAGCAGACCCGCCACTCGCCCTCCAGCGGCGCGCCGCCCGGGCGCAGCGCGGCGCCCACGGCATGCGTGGCGGCACGGCGGTCCTGCGGATGCAGGCGCAGGCGCCAGCGCCGTGCGTCGACCTGCTGGCCATGCGGCGCCTCGCCGTGCAGCCGCCACATCGCGTCGTCCCAGGCCAGTTCGCCCTGGCGGGATGATGGCTGCAGGTCCAGCTCCCAGACGCCGATACCGCCGCTGTGCGTGGCCAGGGCCAGGCGCTCGAGCGTGTGCTCCAGCTCGGCCCGCACCTGGGCCGGCTCGGTCACGTCCAGCATGACGACGCCGACGCGACGCTCGGCGCCTTCGCCGTCCGGCCCGCCGACGACGCGCAGCACGCGCCGGCCGCGCGCGCCCGCGTTGCAAGGCAGCTCCACGTCCCAGCCCTGGCCGCCGACCTCGGCGCGCTGCAGGGCCGCGTCCAGCATGGCCGCGCCGTCCGGGCCGAAGCGCTGCAGCAGCGCCGCCAGCGTCGGCACCCGGCCGGCAGGCAGGCCGAGCAGTTCGCAGGCCGAGTCCGACAGCGTCAGCTGCCCGGCCTCGGCCCGCCATTCCCAGGCACCCACGCCGGCCAGCCGGCTGCAGCGCTCCAGGAAGCGCGCGTTCTGCGCCAGGGCCTGCTGCGTGGCAGCGCCGGCCTGCAGGGGTTCGCTCATCGGATCTTGCTCCCATGCCAAGGATGGCTAGCTTGACGGCCGGCCCTGGCAACCGGCGTCGGCCCGGCGGGCACCGCCCTGTAGGACAAGGCCGCATTCGCCCAGCTTCGCCGCCTGTCCTACAGCGAAGCCGGCCACAGGCCGACAACCGGCCGGCCCGGCTTCGCGTTCACTGGAGGCCGCAGCAATACCGCGACGACAAGGAGAACTCGATGACAACCCGCCACTCTTCCCCCCACCGCTGGCTTGCCCCGCCCCTGGTCGCGCTGGCTGGGCTGGCCGCCCTGCCCGCGGCACGCGCGGCCGACGTCGGCGTCTCCATCGGCTTCAGCCAGCCGGGCGTCTATGGCCGCGTCGACATCGGCCGCTACCCGCAGCCCATCCTGGTGGCGCCGCAGCCGGTCTACGTCGGCCCGCCGGTCTATGCCGACCCCGTCTACCTGTGGGTGCCGCCGGAACAGCGCCGCGACTGGCGCCACAACTGCTACCGCTACGGCGCCTGCGGTGCGCCGGTCTATTTCGTGCAGGACGGCTGGTACCAACAGAACGTCGTCGTGCGCGACGGGCGGGGCCACGACCGCGACCGTGACGACTGGCGCGATCACGACCGGGGCCGCGGCCATGGCCATGGGCACGGCCACCACGACGACTGATCCCGCGCAAAACACCCCGCCGGGCCCCGGCCCAGCCCGCGGCGCTGGCCTGCTGACCCGCGGGTCGTGACGCCGCGAGACTCCTAGCGCTTGGGCAGCGGAAAGCTGGCCAGGCTGGCATAGCCCTTCTTCGAGATGGCCTGCACGCCGAAGATGACGTTGTCCTTGCTGACGGGCAGGGTCGCGCGCGTCGTCCTGCCGACGTCGCTGGCCTGCTGCCAGGTGGCCGCGCCGGCGTCACGCCAGACGATGCGGTAGCCGGCCACCTCGGGGTCGTCGCTGGCCTGCCATTCCAGCGTCGTGTCGTTCGTCAGACCGCTGGCATCCAGCCTCACGCCCCTGGGCGCCGCCGGCGCCCAGGCCAGCGTGGCCAGACCGGCGAGGTTGGCGCGGGCGACGTCGGCCACGTAGCCAAAATCGACGAACTCGGGCAGGTCGCCGAACACGACGCCGTTTTCGGTCCTGGGGTTCTGGTGCTGGTGGGCGAAGTTCTCGAAGGGCTCGGTGAAGCGAACGGCCGCATAGCCGCGCTCCAGGAAGGGGATGTGGTCGCCGCCGCGCAGATAGCGGTCGCGGCGCTGGATCAGCTGCACCGTGAAGCCCGGCATGGCGGCCTCGGCCGCGGCCTTCAGGTGGCGGCCGAGCTGCTGGGTGGGCAGGTCCTCGCCGCCGCCGGCCTGCAGCAGCGGCAGCAGCTCGGCCTGCATCGCGGCCACGGCCTTCTGGTCGGCCGGGCTGGCGGGGCGGTTGGCGTTGGCGGCGGTCAGCAGGCGCAGCAACGGGTCCAGGCCGTCGGCGAACAGGCGCAGCCGCCTGGCATCGACCTGGCCCGCGTCGCCGCGCGGGCTGCCGACGATGTCGTTGGTAATCATGGCCTCGACGTTCAGGCCCTCGGCCCGCGCGTCGCGCGCCCATTGCGCGGCACCGAGCAGGCCCTGCTCCTCGCCGGGCACGGTCATGAAGACCAGGGTCGCGTCGAAGGAGTGCCGGGCCATCACGCAGGCCAGCTCCATGACGGCAGCCGTGCCCGAGGCGTCGTCGTTGGCGCCGGGGGACTCGCCCAGCGAGTCCATCACGTCGCTGTTGCGCGAGTCGTAGTGGCCGCTGACGACCAGCATGCGGCCCTTGCTCGCGCCCCGCCCCGGCAGCGTCGCGACGACGTTGACAAGCTCGGTCGGCTGGTTCACGCGCTGGCCGGCCGGCTCGATGAAGCTCTGTTCCTCCACCCGCAGCCGCCCGCCGGCGGCCTTGGCGCAGGCCATCATCTCGCTCGTGATCCAGCGCCGCGCGGCACCGATGCCGCGGCTGTCGGAGCCAATGTCGGACAGCGTGTGCCGCGTGCCGAAGCCCACCAGCTTGCGGATGCGCGCCTCGATGCGCTGCGGGCTGACCTCGGCCAGCATGGCCTTGAGCTCGTCCGCGGGCGCGGCCTGGGGCAGAGGCTGGGCCTGGGCGGAGACCGCCAGCAGGGCCAGGACAAGGGCGCTGAGTCGTGCTTGCATGCGAATGATTCTGCCCTTGCCGGCGCTGCCGGCTTCTTCTACGCTGGCCGGGCCGCCGAGGAGGTAACGATGAGCGAGACAAACCTTGATCCGAGAGTGAGCACCATCCGCACGGTCGCGCTGGTCGGGCCGGCCGCGGCCGGCAAGACCCTGCTGCTGGACGCGCTGCTGGCCCATGCCGGCGTCATCCCGCAGGCCGGCAGCATCGAGCGCGGCAGCACGGTGAGCGACCACGACCCGCTGGAGAAGCGCCTGGGTCACTCGCTGCAGTCCGGCCTCGCGCATTTCACGCATGGCGGCATCCGGGTGCACGCCATCGACACGCCCGGCGCGCCCGACTTCGTCGGCCAGGCCCTGCCGGCGCTGGAAGCGGCCGACACGGCCATCGTCGTCATCAACGCGCTCAACGGCATCGAGCTGATGGCACAGCGCCTGCTGACCACCGCCGGCGAGCGCGGCCTGACGCGCCTCATCGTCGTCAACAAGATCGACTGCCCCGATGCCGACCTGCCCGGCCTGCTGGCCCAGATCCGCGAGGTCTTCGGCAAGGAGTGCCTGCCATTGAACCTGCCGGCCAGCGGCGCCAAGCGCGTCGCCGACTGCTTCTTCGCGGCCTCGGGAGAGGCCGATTTTTCGTCCGTGACCGAGGCGCACCGGGCGCTGGTGGAGCAGGTCGTCGAGGTGGACGCGGCCTTCGTCGACCGCTACCTGAGCGATGGCGACGTCGACCCGCGCGAGCTGCATGCGCCGCTGGAGCAGGCGTTGCGCGAAGGCCACCTGATCCCGGTCTGCTTCTGCTCGGCCAAGACGGGCGCGGGCATCGCCGAGCTGCTGGGCGTCATCGAGGCGCTGATGCCCAACCCGGCCGAAGGCAACCCACCGCCCTTCCTGGAAGGCAAGGGCACCGAGCCCGCACCCTACCCCGCCACGCCCAACCCGGCGGCCCATGTGCTGGCCCATGTCTTCAAGATCGTCGCCGACCCCTATCTGGGCAAGATGGGCGTGCTGCGTGTGCACCAGGGCCGCATCGCCAAGGGCGGCCTGCTCTTCGTCGGCCATGCGCGCAAGCCGATACGCGTCGGCCACCTCTACATGCTGCAGGGCGCCAGGCACGTCGACATCGACGAGGCCCTGCCCGGCGACCTCTGCGCCGTCGCCAAGGTCGACGACATCGCCTTCGACGCGGTGCTGCACGATGCCCAGGAGGACGAGCACATCTTCCTGAAGCCGCTGGACTTCCCGACCCCGGTGCACGGCCTGGCCATCAGCCCGGCGCGGCGCGGCGACGAGCAGAAGCTCTGGGAGGTGCTGGCCCGGCTGGTGGACGAGGACCCCTGCCTGCGCATCGAGCAGGCCGGCGAGACGCACCAGACCCTGGTCTACGGCCTGGGCGAGCTGCACCTGCGCCTGCTTCTTGAGCGCATGCGCGAGCTCTACAAGGGCGAGATCGTCACCGAGCCGCCGCGCATCGCCTACCGCGAGACCGTCTCGGCAGCGGCCGAGGGCCATTACCGCCACAAGAAGCAGAGCGGCGGTGCCGGCCAGTTCGGCGAGGTCTATCTGCGCATCGAGCCGCTGGAGCGCGGCGCGGGCTTCGAGTTCGTCGACGCGGTCAAGGGCGGCACCATCCCGGGCCAGTTCATGCCCGCCGTCGAGAAGGGGGTGCGCTCTGCGCTGGCCAGCGGCGTCATCGCCGGCTACCCGCTGGTGGACCTGCGCGTCGTCGTCTACGACGGCAAGCACCACTCGGTGGACAGCAAGGAAATTGCCTTCGTCACCGCCGGCCGGCGCGCCGTGATCGAGGCCGTGCGCGAGGCCCGGCCGCTGGTGCTGGAGCCCATCGTGCAGGTCGAGATCACGGCGCCCGACGCCAGCATCGGCGACATCACCGGCGACCTCGCCTCGCGCCGCGGTCAGGTCAACGGCACCCGCGCCGCCGTGCCGGGCAGTCTCATCGTGCAAGGCCTGGCACCGCTGGCCGAGCTGACCAGCTACCAGACGCGGCTGAACGCGATGACGGCCGGCCAGGGACGCTACACGCTGCTGCTGTCGCACTACGAGGCCGTGCCGCCGAACACGCAGGCGACGCTGATGGGGGCCTACAAGGCGGGCGACGAGGCCGAGTGAGCGGCACGCCGGGCCGTCCAGGGTGAGCACGCGGGGCGTGAGGGCAACGCTCATTTATCATTGCACTCCATGCCCAGCGCCCCCCGCGACGTCGCGCAGATCCGATTGGACAACGCGATGCGGCTGTTCGAAGAGTTCGTCAGCGCCACCGTCAAACATCCCGATGCCGCCACCCTGCGTGGCCTGGAACGGCGCTTCGCCGAAAAGCTGCAGATCCAGCCCAGCTACTGGAGCCAGATCAAGGGCCGCTCGCGCCAGATCGGCGAGCGTCTGGCGCGCCAGTTCGAGCAGCTCTGCCACAAGCCGCCGGGCTGGATGGACATCGAGCACGGCCTGGCCGCCTCGGCGCCCGCGTCCGGCCTGGCTGCCGCCCTCGCGCCGATCGCGGCACCGGCACCGGCCGAGGCATCCTCCAGCGCACCGCAGGACGACGACGAGCGCTTCATCATCGGCCTGGTGCTGACCTATTACCGCCGCCACCCGCAGCGCGCCCGCACGCGGCTGCTGGACCTGCTCGGCGAGGTGCTGACGCCCGAGCCCAAGCCGGCACCGCGCACCGCAGCCAAGCCGGCCGCGCCCAGCCCGCAGGCCGAACTGGACGAGTGGCGCAGGCTGCAGTCCGGCATTGCGCCGCTGAAATCCAAGAAGCGCTGATCCTTCCTCGCATCCGTCATTGGACGGCGGCCACTCCTCAGATTAGGGGTGTTGGATAAAAGCTGCTTGCGCAAGATCAACGTTTGTTTATCATTTGCGCAAGTCGCGATGCAGAAGTCCCCCGGCATCCCGACGAGGTCGCACCCCCAAGAGCCCCTGACCGCCCGGCCCGTTCGTCTCGAGCGCGAACCCCGGGCACCCCAACCATCGCCGCAAACGCCGGCCCCTCCCGGGTCGAGCCGCTGCATTGCCCGCCGCCCGTGCGCGGTGCCCACCGGAGCAGACCATGCCCCAGTTCATCTCTCCCCGCCCCCTGCAACTGAAGCTGCGCAAGCCGCGCAATCCGCTGGTGGCCCCGGCCCTGAAACGCCAGGCCGGCCGCCATCAGAGCCCCAGCGACGCGCGCACCCAGCGCCAGCAGGCCCGCCTGGACCTGCGACGACTGCTGCGCGAGCGCTTCCCCGACGACAGCCCCTGAATCGCATGCGCCGCCCGCCCCTCATCCACTTCGATCCATGTGATGAGGGCCGGCCGGCTGCCCAAGGAGACCCTCATGAGATTGATCGAATTGCGCGGCCCCGACGCCGCCGAAACCCACGCCGCCTGGGCCTTGCGCTGGGCTCGCATCAAGCGCGCCGCGCGCGCGCTCCGGCTGGTGTTCTCGCCCGCCTACCGCAGGCGCCGCCGCGCCCGTGGCCCGCTGGAGTTCTACGCCGAGGCCGGCGCACCCGAAGGGGCGCTCTACATCGACGGCGAGCTGGGAGCCCGGCTGGAAGGCGTGCGCAGGCTGTGAACTGAGCCGCAAAACCGGGCCGCCTGCGACGAGCGGGCGGCCCCGCATCGGCCTAGCATCGGGTCATCATGCCCGACCACCTGCGCCTGACCGCCCCCCTGCCCAGCCTGGATGCCTGGGTGGAGGCCTTTGCCAGCGCCGAGATTCCGGTGCTGGCCGAGACCGCCGAGGCGCTGGAGCATCTGCGCGCGACCGAGGACGACGTGGACGCCCACAGCCTGGGCGAGATGATCGCGTCCGACCCGCTGATGACGCTCAAGGTGCTGGCCCATGCCAACGAGCTCAAGCGCGGCCGGCTGATGGCCGACCCCGAGACGGTGACGGCCGCGCTGGTGCTGATGGGCATCACCCCCTTCTTCCGCGACTTCGGCCCGCAGCCGACGCTGGAGGCCGTGCTGGCCGACCACGAGGAGGCGCTGCTGGGCCTGTCGCGCGTCATGCAGCGCGCCGAGCGCTCCTCGCGCTACGCGCTGGCCTTCGCCGCACACCGGGCCGACCCCGACGCCGCCATCATCCACAGCGCCGCACTGCTGAACGATTTCGCCGAGATGCTGCTCTGGGTGAATGCGCCCGACCTGGCGCTGCAGGTGGCCACGCTGCAGGAGGCCGACCGCAACCTGCGCAGCGCCGTAGCCCAGCGCCAGGTGCTGGGCATCACGCTGGCCGAGCTGGAGCAGGGGCTGATGAAGCGCTGGCGCCTGCCCGAGCTGCTGACCCGCATCACCGGCGACAAGCACGAGCGCGACCCGCAGGTGCGCTGCGTGCACCTGGCCGCGCGCCTGGCACGGCACACGGCACGCGGCTGGGACGATGCCGCCGTTCCGGACGACCTGCGCGACATCGCCGAGCTGCTCAATCTCAGCGAAGCCCACACCCTCAAGCTGCTGCACGAATTCGATTGACCCACCCCCTACGGCCTGACGGCCGCCCTCCCCCCCTCAAGGGGGCTGAGCCCGGACACAAACAGTCCTGAGGACTGTTTGTGCCTGGCGAAGGTCAAGGCCGTTGGCCTTGGCAACTGCCGATGGACTGGCAAAGCGCTTGCGCTTCGGTGAAGGCTCATGTCGCGTAGCGATGTGATGCCGAAGCCAAAGCCAGATCCATGGCAGTCGCTGGATGGGCGGCGGCGCTGCGCGCGCCTGCCGCGGCAGGCGCCTCAGACCGGCACGGCCGTCGTGTTTTTCAGGCGCTCCAGCACGAAGCTGGTCTTGCAGTCCTGCACGCTGGGATGCTTGAGCAGCGTGTCGCTGATGAAACGGGCGTAGTGCTGCATGTCCTGCACCAGCACGCGCAGCAGATAGTCCATCTCGCCGGTCAGAGCCGCGCACTCCACCACCTCGGGCCAGGTCTGCACGGCGGCGCGGAACAGGTCGCGCGGGTTGCGCAGCGGGTTGTCGGTCTGCTTCTCCAGCCGCACGTTCAGATAGGCCGTCAGCCCCAGGCCGACGCGCTCGGGCGGCACGAGGGCGACATAGCCGCCGATGACGCCCGCCTCCTCCAGCCGGCGCACGCGGCGCAGCACGGCGGACGAGGACAGGCCGGCCTCGCCGGCCAGCGCGTCGTAGGTGACGCGGCCGTCCTGCTGCAGCGCGCGCAGGATGCGGCGGTCGATGGCATCGAGCTCGATAGGGGCTTCCATGCACCCTATTCTGCAGTTTTCCTGCGTTGATGAAGATCAGCGCGCCGCGAATTGCATGAAACCTGCGCCCGCTGCGCCGCAGAATTTTGGGTTTCACCTCATCGCTTGCGGAGACAGTCATGGCGAAATTCACTCCCTGGGACAACCCCATGGGCACCGACGGCTTCGAGTTCATCGAGTTCGCCGCGCCGGACCCGGCCGCTTTGGGTGCTCTGTTCGAGACGATGGGCTTCAAGGCCGTCGCCAAGCACCGCCACAAGCGCGTGACGCTCTACCGCCAGGGCGGCGTCAACTTCATCATCAACGCCGAGACCGACTCCTTCGCCCAGCGCTTCGCGCGCCTGCACGGCCCGTCGATCTGCGCCATCGCCTTCCGCGTGCAGGACGCTGCCCAGGCCTACCAGCGCGCGCTGGAGCTGGGCGCCTGGGGCTTCGACAACAAGGCCGGCCCGATGGAGCTGAACATCCCGGCCATCAAGGGCATCGGCGACTCGCTGATCTATTTCGTCGACCGCTGGCAGGGCAAGGGCGGCGCCAAGGCCGGCGCCATCGGCAACATCGCCATCTACGACGTCGACTTCGTGCCGCTGCTGGACGCGCAGGGCCAGCCGGTGGACGCCAACCCCGTGGGCCACGGTCTGACCGAGATCGACCACCTGACGCACAACGTCTTCCGCGGCCGCATGAAGGAGTGGTCGGAGTTCTACGAGCGCTTCTTCAACTTCCGCGAGGTGCGCTATTTCGACATCGAGGGCAAGCTGACCGGCCTGAAGAGCAAGGCCATGACCAGCCCCTGCGGCAAGATCCGCATCCCGATCAACGAGAGCAGCGACGACAAGAGCCAGATCGCCGAGTACCTGGACCTGTATCACGGCGAGGGCATCCAGCACGTCGCGCTGGGCACGACCGACATCTACGGCACGGTCGAGGGCATGAAGAACGGCGGCGTGGTGTTCCAGGACACCATCGACACCTATTTCGACCTGATCGACAAGCGCCTGCCCCAGCATGGCGAGAAGGTCGAGGAGCTGCGCCGCCTGCGCATCCTGATCGACGGCGCGACCCACCTGGGCGCCGACAACGAGCTGCTGCTGCAGATCTTCACGAAGGAAGTGATCGGGCCTATCTTCTTCGAGCTGATCCAGCGCAAGGGCAACGAGGGCTTCGGCGAGGGCAACTTCAAGGCCCTGTTCGAGAGCATCGAGCTGGATCAGATCCGCCGCGGCGTGCTCAAGGACGAGCCGGCCAAGGCGGTCTGAAGACAGTGCCAGGCCTCGTCCGCGTGGACGAGGCCCATATGGCCCACGCCATCCACGCGGTGGGCGCGCGAACCGGCCAGGATGGCCGTTTCGGCCGGGTTGACGACCTGGTCGCAGGGCGTCCAGAAGCAGTCGACATCGGGTAGGCCCGGCAGCCCGGCCAGCCAGTCACTGCCCTGGCGCATCTGGGCCGCGTTGACGCCGAAGCCGAGCGCCGCCATGCGCGTGCCCTGGTGGGGCGAACCCAGCGTGATCGCATGCGGCGCCGGGTGGCCCGCGCCGTGGCGGCGCCACCAGGCCCGCAGCGCCAGGCCGCCCATGCTGTGGGCGCACAGCACCGGCATGCGCCCCGTGACGGCCTTGAGCCTTTGCACGCCGGCCTCGATCTCGTCGGCATAGGCGTCGATGCTGCCGAAGGCCGGCTCCAGCGACGGCGCGACGAAGGCCACGCCCTGGGCCCGCAGCCGCCCCATCCAGCCGTTCCAGCGCCCGCGGTTGCAGGCGAAGCCGTGCACCAGCAGCACGCCGGCCTCGGCGCCGACCGGCAGGTGATCGGGCTCGGCCCATTCGCGCCAGGGCTGGCGCCAGGAGAAGGCCAGCTCGCTGGCGACGACCTCGCCGGCCCAGGCCCGCAGCAGCTGGCCCCAGCTCGGCGCCGGCCGGTTCACCCAGCGCAGTTGCACGAAGCCGCAGGCCAGCACGGCGCCCTGCAACAGCAGCGTCAGCAGGCCCCAAGCCCAGCCGGCGCACCAGCCCACAGCCAGCGCGAGCGCCAGACGCAGCACCACCCAGATCCTCTGCAGCCGCCCGTTCATCGCCCCAGTCTAAGCGGGGCAGAATTGCGGCGTCCCATGCAAGAACCGAGTGCCGAATCCCTGCTGGAGGAGCTGCGCGCCGTCGATGCCGAGCGCGCCCGCCGTGCCGCCGACCCCGCCCTGGAGGCGCGCGTGCAGGCCCTCAAGACCTGGCAGCAGCGCCGCTTCGCCCACACCTATGCCGACCTGCTGGCCCACCCACGCTACGAGGCGGCCACGCGCTTCTTCCTGCACGAGCTCTACGGCCCCGACGACTACCGGCAGCGCGACGCCCAGTTCGCCCG
This sequence comes from Roseateles saccharophilus, assembly GCF_004342485.1. Classification (GTDB taxonomy): domain Bacteria; phylum Pseudomonadota; class Gammaproteobacteria; order Burkholderiales; family Burkholderiaceae_C; genus Pelomonas; species Pelomonas saccharophila. The sequence goes on along the minus strand of NZ_SMBU01000006.1, from coordinate 415 downwards.
CGTGATCCCGACGCTGACCCGCCTCTTCCCCGACGAGGTCGTCGACACCGTCGCCCGGCTCGCGCGCCTGCACGCCCTGTCCGAGCGGCTGGACACCTGCATGGCCGAGCACCTGCCCTCGGCGGCCATCACGGCCCAGGACTACGCCAACGCCTGGCTGGCCTGCGGCGAGCCGGCCTCGCGCCAACAGCAGATCGAGCTGACGATGGCCGTCGGCGAGGCGCTGGACCGGCTCACCCGCAAGCCGCTGCTGCGCCAGACGCTGAAGCTGATGCGCGGCCCCGCGCAGATGGCGGGCCTGGGTGCGCTGCAGAGCTTTCTTGAGAGCATCCCAGGCCCATGACCGCGCCCGGCGTTCGCGAAGAAACGATGGTGTTGTTGCGCTACAAGGCGAACGGCAGCGCCGTCATGACCG
>NZ_SMBU01000005.1 GCF_004342485.1 Roseateles saccharophilus | reverse complement strand
GGACCGAGGTGTGCTGCTTGCCGGGATTGAGCTGCACGTCCAGCACCAGGCGCAGGTTGCCCACCCAGTAGGTGTGCAGCACATGACTGGGTCGCCCCGGCTTGTGCGGGTTGTAGCCCAGCTCCGCGCCTTCTTGGCGCCCGTACAGCGGCTTGATGCTGGCGTCGATGTCCAGCACCCACGGCCGATCCAGCGCCTCGCGCACCGAGTCCAGCAGCGCCGGGCGCAGCCACGCTTCGCTACTGGGCTCGTCGATGCGCTGCAGGGCCCGGCGCAGCGCGTCCTCGCTGACCACCTTGTTCATCCCCAGCGCCTGCGAGGCCACCGCATCACCGCGCAGCGCCGTGACATGCGCATAGCGCTTGTGGCCGGCCAGAATCGCCAGCACCAGCGTGCCCAGAACGTCTCGCTTGCCCGGCGCATTCGGACTGGTGTACGCCAGCGGGCAGGCCTCAACCCAGCGGTCGAACACGCCCGCGGCGGCCAGAAACTCGGCGAAGAACACCAACTGCCCGTTGGGCGTGGCCGCCGCACCCTCGTCCCAGCGCACATGCATGCGCCCGCCCAGCGTGTCCACCACCATCGGCTCGTCGCCACCCACTGCGGCCGAAACAGCCCGCTCTCGCTTGCGTCGTGCTTCACCCATCGGGTGAGTGTCACCGATCGCTTGCAGCCCGCGTCAGCATTGGCGTTCAGCCCAATTCGGTGGGCTCAACTGCCGGAAATAGGATGACAGGATTCGTGGATGGCTTGCTTGCCAAGTTGATGAAGTGGAGTGATCGACCGCGCAACACGGATCCGGTTGAAGAAGCCTGGGAGGAATTCCAGGACTCATGGGATTGGGCGATGGAGCCGGCAGCCAGAGACATATTTGTAGCCGGCTATGAGGCTGCCAAACGCCAAGGCAAGAGCTTGTAGGCCACCCGCGGGGGAGAACGGGCGAGGGTTTCGCTAAATCCTGCACCGCCCTTGGCGGCCGACAAGTGTTATTCAGCGGCCTTGCCTCCGAGCAACCATCGCTGCCGCGCCGGCAAGGGCCAGCAGCCACAGCCCCGACATCGCACCACCGCCACTGCTCGACCCACCCGACGAGCCGCCCGCCGTCGTGGCGGCCGCGGTCACCGTGATCGTCTGCGTCTTGGTCGCCTGCGCGCCGGCGCTGTCGGTCAGCGTCAGCTGCAGGGTGAAGCTGCCGGCCGCACTGGTCGTCACGGTCGCGCTCGACCCCGTCGTGCTGCCGCTGAAGGCCGCGATGCCGCTGCCGCTGGTGAGGCTCCACTGGTAGCCCGCCAGCGTGCGGCCGGCCGGCGCGCTGGAGCCGGTGCTGTCCAGCGTGACGTTGTTGCCGGCCACCACCGTCGTCGCCGACGGGCTGATGCTGGCGGTCGGCCCAAGCGCGGTGACGGTGACCGTCGTGTTCGCGCTGCTGGTCTGGCCGAGCGAGTCGGTCACGGTCAGCGTGGCGACGAAGCTGCCGCTGCCGCTGCCCAGCGTCGCGACGGTGGCCGTTGCGGCATTGGTCGCGCTGCTGAAGCTGGCGAGGTTGCTGGGGCTGCCGCTGCTCGGCGCGACGCTCCACTGATAGCCGGCGATGGCGAAGCCCGTCGCGGCCTTGGAACTGCTGCCGTCGAAGCTGACCGCCGTGCCGGCAGCCACGGCGCTGGCCGAGGCGACGATGCCGACCGCCGGCGCGGCAGGCGCCGTGACGGTGATGGTTTGGGTGTGCGAGGCCTGCAGGCCGGCGCTGTCGGTGACGGTCAGCTGCACGGTGACGCTGCCGATGCCGCTCGTCTTCAGGCTGGCCGTGGCCACGTTGCTGGCGCCGCCAAAGCTGGCGATGGTGCTGCCGCTGGTGATCGTCCATTGCCAGCCGGTGATGGCCTGCGTGCCCGGTGCCGTCGAGCCGCTGCCGTCCAGGCTCACCGTCGTGCCGGCGGCCACCGTCGTCGCGCTGGGCGTGATGGCGGCGGTGGGCGTCGCCAGGCTGGCCGCGGCGGCGACGGCGGCGCCCACGTCGAGCATGCCGGCGCCGCAGGTGGAAGTGGTGCAATAGCACTCGTCCTGTGCGACCGTCGTGGGCGCCGTGCAGATCGGCACGCTGCTGCCCAGGGGCTGGGCCGGGAAGCTGCGCGCCGACGACTGCAGCAGCGACTTGACCTGGGCCGGCTTGAGCGAGGGGTTGACCGACAGCATCAGTGCGACGGCACCCGAGACCATGGGTGTCGCGAAGCTGGTGCCGACCGAGTAGTTGCTGCTGTCGCTGTAGGTGTAGCCGGTGCTGCTGGCCGTCGTCGTGCCGGTGTTGGTGGCGGTCAGGATGGGGTAGAGGCAGGCACCCGTCGAGTTGACGCAGTTGCCGCCGGGCGCGGCGATGGCGACCTCGGGGCCGATGCTGGAGAAGCCGACCTTGGTGCCGACATGGCGCAGGCCGGCCACGCTGATGACGCCGGTGCAGTTGGCCGGCACGCCGACGGCCAGGCCCTCGTCGTTGCCGGCCGCGACGACGATGCTGACGCCGGCGGCAATGAGCTGGTTGATGGCGTCCTGGTAGGCGGCGCTGCAGCTGCCGCTGCCGCCCAGGCTCAGGTTGATGACTCTGGCCGGGTTGGGGTTGGCCACGGGCACGCTGCTCAGGCCGCCGGCCCAGAGCATGCCGGCGATGATGTCCGAGTCGGTGCCGCCGCATTTGCCGAGCACGCGCACCGGCAGCACCATGACGTTGTAGCCCACCGAGGCCATGCCGATGCCGTTGTTGGTCTGCGCGCCGATGATGCTGGCCGTCTGCGTGCCATGCCAGCTGCTGCTGGTGGCCGCCTGGCCGCTGCCGCACTGGCCGGCCGTCGTCCAGTCGCCGGGGTCGGTCGGGTCCGCGTCGCGGCCGTCGCCGTCGCCCGAGATGCTGACCGAGGCGATGAAGTCGTAGCCCGCCAGCAGCTTGTTGCTCAGGTCGGGGTGGTTGAAGAGCACGCCGGTGTCGACGTCGGCGACGACGAGGCTGCTGGCGCCCGTCGTGATGGCCCAGGCGCCCGCCGCGTTGATGGCCGCGACCAGCGTCGTGTCCGCGGGCTGCAGATACCACTGGCCGGCGGCCAGGGCCGCGCCGGAGCTGGCGGGTAGCAGAGGGTCGTTCGGCAGCGCGAGCGCGTGGCGGCGCTCGTCGGGCACCGCGTATTCGACGTCGGCGTCTTTGGCGAGCCGGGCGGCCAGGGCGGCGGAGCTGAGCGTCCTGTCGCCGTGCAGGGCCTGGCTGCGCGCGTCGATCATGCGGCCGTCGACGAGGCTGAGGCCGTGGCGGGCCGCTAGTGTGGCGGCCTGCTGGGGGCCGACATCGCCGCGCTCGCGGGCGACGCGCATCAGCGGGCCCAGGGCCTTGAACTTGACGATGACGCGGGCGCCGTCGCTGTCGTCCGTGGCGGCTAGGGCGGGGGCGGAACCCAGTGCCAGCAGGGCCAGCGCGGCGAGGACGATTCGGATGACGAAGGCGGGCACGCGGGGCTCCGGAGCAGAAGGCGGCCGCCATCCTCGTTCGCGGCCGTTTCCGGCGTGCTGCCGTTTTGTATCGGCGCTGAAATATGACGGGCGAGTGAAGGCTTCCCGGTCAGGAATTCGCGGCGCCGTCGCGCCTTCAGCCCTTGAGCAGCGGCAGCACCGAGACCACCATCAGCGCCGCGGCGCCCCAGTTGAAGGCCTGCAGCGCGCGCGGCCGGTGCAGCCAGCGGCGCATCTGCTCGCCCAGCAGCGCCCAGGATCCGCAGCAGGGCAGGTTCACGGCGACGAAGACGGCCGTCAGCGCCGCGACGCCGAGCTCGCTGTAGGCCGTCACGGCGGTCAGGGCCATCGCCCAGGCCTTGGGGTTGACGACCTGGAACAGGGCCGCGGCCACGAAGCCCATCGGCCGGCCGCCGTCCCCGGCCCGGCCGTCGGCGCCGGGCGGCGTGGCGGTGGCCACGCGCGCGGCTAGGTAGAGCAGATAGGCCAGGCTGGCCCACTTCAGCACCTCGTGCAGCGCCGGGAAGCGCGCGAACGCCTCGCCCAGGCCCAGGCCGACCAGGGCCAGCATGATGCCGAAGCCGAAGGAGATGCCCAGCAGATGGGGCAGGCTGCGCCGCCAGCCGAAGTGGGTGCCCGAGGCCAGCAGCATCAGGTTGTTGGGTCCGGGGGTGATGGAGGTGACGAAGGCGAAGCCGGCGAGGGCGAGCAGGGTGGCGCTGGAATTCATGGCCCGCAACTCTAGGCAGGTGCAGGCCGAATGGGCTTGCTTTTGGCGCCGTGCTGCCCGGGATGCATGCAATGATCTGCGGCCATGGATGCCATCGACGAGAAAATCTTGCGCGAACTGGTCGGCGATGGCCGGATGACGAACGCCGAGCTGGCCCAGCGCATCGCGCTCAGCCCCTCGGCCTGCCTGCGCCGCGTGCAGGAGCTGGAGCGGCTGGGCGTCATCAAGGGCTACCGCGCCGTGCTGGACCCGGCGCGGCTGGGCCTGGGCTTCGTCGCCTATGTCGCCATCGGCCTGTCGGGGCACACGCTGGCCGAGCAGCAGGGCTTCGAGTGCGCGATGGGCGATTGCCCGGTCGTGCGCGAATGCCACAACGTGACCGGCGCCTTCGAGTACCTGCTGCGCGTCGAGGTGGCCGACCTGGCCGCCTACAAGCGCTTCCATGCCGACGTGCTGGGCGGCCTGCCGCAGGTCAGCATGATCACGAGCTATATCGTGATGGACTCGCCCAAGGACGAGCGCGGCTGAGCCCGCCAGGCGCCGGCTGCGCGAGCCGGCTTGCGGCGGCAGGCGTCAGCGGGCTTCTTCGCCGTGATGCTCGCCGTGGCGCGGGTCTTCCTTGTCGTGCGGCCCGTGCTCCCGGTGCGTCGGCTGCTGCGGCGCCGGCTTTGCGGCAGCCTGGCTGGGAGGCGGTGCGGGCGGTCGCTGCGCTTCGGCGTGGGGCCTGTCATGCGCGGGTTCGGGATGCTGGACCCGCGGCTCAGCGGGCCGGGGCTGCGAGGGCGCCGGGGCGGCACTCGGCAGCGGTGGCTCGGCATGCGGCGCCGGCCGTGCGGCGGGGGCGGCCATCGGCGCGGGCTGGGGCAGGTCCTGGGCCCGCATCCTGGCAGGTGCCGGCTGCACGGGCGGCGTGGCCATCGCCGGCGCGGGCGTGTATGCCGGCCGCGGCGCCCGGGCCTGGACGACGGCCGGCAGGGCGGCCGCGAGATGGGCCTGGGCCGGGATGCTGCCTTGGTAGGCCTGGCCGTTGGCCGTGGCTGCAGGCGGCGCGACGACGGTCACGTTGGTGATGTTCGTGACATTGGTGATGTTGGTGACGTTGTGATTGTTGATGTTGTTCGTCACCCGCATGCCGACGTTGACGACCGGCGGCGCGCTGACGACCACCGCCGGCGGCGTGCCCACGGGGGCGGGCACGACGAGGCCGGGGCGGGAGCCCGGCGGCGGCGGCACGAACACACCGGCCGGGCCGACCGGGCGGGCGCCGCCGTCCAGCGAGACCTGCAGCGACAGGTGCAGGCCGGGCGGCGGCGGAACGAAGGCGACGCCGGCCCCGGCCCAGTGGCCCGCGATGAAGATGACGGCGCCGTCGCGATGCTCGTAGTAGGGCTGGGCCCACACATAGCCCATCTGCGGCGGCGCCATCCAGTGCCCGGCGCACCAGACCCAGCGCCCCTGCCAGCCCCAGTAGCCGCCGACCCAGACCGCCTGCACCATGGGAGGCGGCGGCGGAACCTCGACCAGCATCGGCGGCGGCGCCACGTCCACGAGCACCGGCTCGGGCTGGATCATCGGCGGGTCGACGTAGACGCTCACGACCGGCGCGGGCGCTGCCACCTGGACCACGGTGCGGACCTGGGTGTGCGGGGGCGCGGCGCAGCCGGCCAGCAAGGCGAGGGCGGCGCCTGTCGTGATCAGGGCGAGAGCGGGCTGGCGAGGCATCTGGATTCCTGTGGTTGTGACGTCAGCTTAAGTTCGCGCCCCGGGTCGCGGTTGACCGGGACGAGTTACCGGGCGTGAGGCGTCAGCCGCCGGCAAGCAAGTAACCGGATGCAGCGGCGCCGGCTCAGCGCAGGATCTTGCCCTCGGCCGTCAGCATGCTCAGCTCGACGAAGCTGGAGCCGACATGCTTGGCCGGCCCGAAGCTCAGGCGGTAACCGCGCGACTCGTAGCCGGACAGGGTCTCGAGGGCGCTGATCAGGCCCTCGCGCGTCGGGTGGCCGCCAAGGCGGCGCAGCCCGTCCACGATGACGCGGGCGGCGATATAGCCCTCGATGCTGGTGTAGTTGGGCTCGGCCTTGGCGTCGAGCTTGTGCAGGGCCAGCTGGTAGTCGTTGACCAGGCCAACGGCGGTGCCGAAGGGCGAGGGCATGACCTGCGAGATGACGACGCCGGCAGCCTCCTTGCCGAGCTCGTCGGCCAGGGCCTGGGTGCCGACGAAGGAGACGTTATGGAACTGGCCGCCGTAGCCGGCCCTGCGGGCCTCGCGGATGAAGGCGGCGCAGCTCTTGTAGGCGCTGATCTGCACGATGGCCTCGGCTTTGGCGGGCACCAGGGCCTTGACGGCCGCGGCCACGTCGACGCTGTTGCGCTCCACGGTGGCGACGGCCGCGGGCTGCAGGCCGCGCTTGTCCAGCGCGCGCTGCACGCCCTTCAGGCCGGCCTGGCCGTAGGCGTCGTTCTGGTGGAAGACGGCGATCCTCTTCAGGTCCAGCTGGGTCAGCTGCTTGACGATGAGTTCGGTCTCGTCGTAGTAGGAGCCGCGGATGTGGAAGACCAGCCGGTTGAACGGGTCGCGCAGGGCCTCGGCGCCGGTGAAGGGGGCGATGAAGGGGAGCTTGGCCTGGGTGGCCAGCGGCAGGGCGGCCAGCGAGGTGGGCGTGCCGACATAGCCGAACAGCGCGAACACGTCCTCCTGGATGAACTTCTCGGTGTTGGCCTTGCAGCGAGTGGGTTCGTAGCCGTCGTCCAGGGTCTTCAGCACGATGGGCATGCCGCCGACGCCGCCGGCCGCGTTGACGGCGTCGAAATAGGCCTTGGCGCCCAGCTGCATCTGCAGGCCGAGCTGGGCGGCGGGGCCGGTCAACGGGACGGACTGGCCGAGCACGATCGCACGCCGCTCCTGGGCGCGTGCGAGAGCGGCGGGCAGCGCGAGGCTGGCCAGGGCGAGTTGGGCTTGGCGGCGGGTCAGCATGGGCGGGCATGATGCCGCAAGCAGCCGGCGGCTTGGCATCCGTTCGACGCGCGACGGGCACAGAGCGTGAATACGCCCTGGCTGAAACGTTCCCTAACCGGTACTTGCGCGGGCGCGGCCGGAGCGCTTGTTGGCGAACATGGCTTCGTCGGCATGGCGCATCAGCTCGTCGGGCGAGCGGCCGTCGGCCGGGAAATGGGCCAGGCCCAGGCTGCTGCCGACGGCCACCTGCACGCCCTTGCTCAGCGTGATCGGCCGGCTCAGCGCGTCCAGCATGCGGCTCAGCGCCGGCCCGGCCTCGGCGGCGGCCTGCTCGGGCGTCAGCAGCACGACGAATTCGTCGCCGCCCAGGCGGGCCACGGTGTCGCTGGCGCGCAGCCCCGCCTGCAGGCGGGCGGCCACCACCTTGAGCACCTCGTCGCCCGCGTCGTGGCCATGGGTGTCGTTGATTTCCTTGAAACCGTTCAGGTCCAGATAGGCCAGCGCGAACACATGGCCGCTGCGTTCGGCGCTGTGGATGGCCTGCCTGAGGCGGTCGGCCAGCAGCAGGCGGTTGGGCAGGCCGGTCAGCGCGTCGTGCAGGGCCGCGCGCTCCATGCGCTCCTCGTGGGCCTTGCGCTGCGTGATGTCCAGCATCATCCACAGCGTCGCGCCGCCGCTGCCGGGCAGCTCGACGCCGGAGATGTCGACCCAGATCAGCGAGCCGTCCTTGCGGCGCATCTGCTGCTGGGTGCGGAAGCGCCCGCCACTGCGCAGCTGCGGGTAGGCCAGCAGGCCCAGCGTCTGGAAGGCGGTGTCGTCCGGGTAGAGCAGCCGGGCGGGCGCGTCGTGCAGCTCCTCGGCGTCGTAGCCGAACATGCGCTCCAGCGCGCGGTTGTGCCAGACCGAGCGGCGGTCGCGGAGCTTGACGATGCCGACGAGGTCGCTCTCCAGCATGGCCTGCTGGTCCAGCGTCAGCTGGTGCAGCTGCTGGCGGATGCGGTGGGTCTCGCTGATGTCGAACATCACGGAGCGGCTGCGCAGGAAGGCGCCGCCGGCGTCGTAGATGGCCGTGGCAGACAGGCTGACGCGGCGCGTGCGGCCCTGGCGGCCGGTGAGGTCGAACTCCAGCCCCGACACCCGCCCCTCGCGGATGAAACGCGGGAAGGCCTCGTCGAACAAGAGCTGGCCCTCGGGGCTGAAGAAGTCGCGCGGACTGGTGCGGCCGATCAGCTCCTCGGCCGTGCAGCCCAGCCAGCTCAGGCCGAGGGCGTTGATCTGCAGGAAGCGGCCGTTGCCGTCCAGCGCATAGTAGGCGCAGGGGGCGTTGTCGTAGAGGTCCTGCAGGCTCTGGCGGGCCTCGTCGGCCTGGGCCTGCAGGGCCTTGCGGGCGGTGATGTCGGACTCGATGACCATGAAGCCGGTCAGTTCGCCCTCGGTGCCGCGCAGCGGCTGGATCTCGATGTCGGCCCAGTAGTAGCGGCCGTCTTTGGCGCGTTTGCACAGCTCGCCGGTGCAACCCATGCCCACGTTCATCGCCTCGAACATGCCGTGCACGGTGTCGGCATTCGTGCGGTCGGAGTGCAGTAGCGCGTCGGGGCGCTGCCCCTGGGCGTCGGCCAGCGTGTAGCCCGTCATGCGCGTGAAGCCGTCGTTGACCCAGGTGATGCAGTGCCCGGTGTCGAGGATGAGGACGGCATTGGTCGTGCCGCTGGCCACCTTGGCCAGGCGCGCCAGGTCGGCCGTCATGCCGCGCGCCATCTCCTCGGCGCGCGCGCGGCCCGCGGCCAGCAGATAGACCGTCACGGCCAGCAGCAGGCTCAGCAGCGATCCGCCCAGCGCCAGGCCGACGCCGGACAGCCCCAGCAGGCGCGCAGCGGCGTCGTGGGTCAGCGCGGCGTCGAGCTCGAACTCGCAGCCGTCGATCGTGAAGCGCACCGACTCGGCCGTGGGGGCGTCGCCGAGCGTGTAGTCCGGCAGTTCGTCCAGCGGCAGCATCTGCCCCTGGCGGGTCGCCAGCAGCGGCGCGAACTCGCCGCCCGAGGCGCGCGCCGACAGCTTCAGGTCCAGCAGCTGCGCGGCCTGGTCGGCCGTGCCCTTGAGCAGTTCGCTGGCCACGAACGGCGCGTACAGCACGCCGAGCAGGGCCGCCCGGCGCTCCGCCGGCGAGCCCGGGTCGCCGGCCTGCCTGTAGACCGGCACCAGCATCAGGAAGCCGGGGCCCTTCTGCGGATCCTGCATCAGCGGCAGCGGCCCGAACAGCATGACCTCGCCGCTGTCTATGGCCCGCTCGATGGCCTGGCGGCGCGGGACGAGCGCGCCGGAGTCGGCGCCCCAGGCCTGGGCGTTGCGCTCCAGCGGCTCGATCTGCGTGACGATGTAGTGCGTCGGGCCCTGGCCCAGGTCGTGCACCTGGAAGTCCGGCGCATCGCCGCGCCGCCGGGCCGCGACGAAGGCGTCGAGATCGGCCTGCTCCACCCTCTCGATGAAGCCGAAGCCGCGCACGCCGGGGAACTCGCGCGGCAGGTCGCGCGACCCGACATAGGCCCGGAAGGCCGTGCGGCTGGCGCGCCCCTCCAGCGCCGCCAGCGTGCCGCGCGCGCCCCTGAGCCCGTAGACCGGCATGGTCAGCTGCCTGACGAGGTCGGCATGCAGCCGTTCGATCTGGCGGTCCTGCAGGCTGCGGGTCTCGGTGCTGGCCCGATGCTGTTGCCACAGGGCCCCAGCCGCCGTCAGTGCAAGGCCGATGGACAGCACCACCGCCGCGGTCACCCACGCGGTCGTGCTGATCGTGTCGGGCCCGGTGTAGCCGTCTCCGATGCGCAAGTTGTCTCTCGTTATTGGCGCAGCGAGGGCTGCGCGGACATTGAAGCATGTCCGGCCGCCGTCGTCAGCCTCGCCCGGGCCGTGGCGGCGCACAATTTGCTGTCATGAATCTGTTCCTGACCCAGGCCCGGGCCAGCCGCCTGGCCAACCGCCGCCTGCTGGGCGCTGTGGCAACGCTGTCGGATGCCGACTTCCATGCGCCGCGCACCAGCTTCTTCCCCAGTCTCGCGCTGACGCTGAACCACGTCCTCAATGTCGATCACTACTACCTCGCCGCCCTGCACGGCGACGCGGCCATGCGCGGCATCTGGGCGAGCTATGTGCCCGCAATCACGGCGCTAGCGCTGGCCGGGCGCCAGGACGAAAGCGACGCCCGCCTGGTCGCCTTCTGCGCGGCCCTGAGGCCCGGCGACGAGGACCGCCGCGTCGCCTTCGACCGCGGCGCGGGCCTCGAGAACGGCCCGCGCGAGCCGGTCGGGCGGGTGCTGGCCCACCTCTTCATGCACCAGACCCATCACCGTGGCCAGGCGCATGCGATGCTGGCCGGCACGGCGGTCAGGCCGCCGCAGCTGGATGACTTCATCCTGCTCGGAGACAGCGTGTACCGTCTTGACGACATGGCGGCGCTAGGCTGGGAAGAGCCGGTCTGACTCAGAGCTCCGCCACGCCCTTGACCCGCACCGCCATCGCCACCGGCTGAGCCGCCACCTCCGCCGCACGGCCGTGGAAGCGGTCCAGCAGCAACTGCCATTGCTGCTTCACCGCGAGGACGTTGGCCTGCTTCACATGGCCGTAGCCGCGGATCTTTTCGGGAAGGCGGGCCAGGTCGACGGCGGTGTTGAGATTGTCTGCGGCCAGTGACTTGAGCACGTCGTCGATCAGGGCCTCGTAGTCGGCGATCAACTGGCGTTCCATGCGGCGCTCCTCGGTCCTGCCGAAGACGTCCAGCGCGCTGCCGCGCAGGCCCTTGAACTTGGCCAGCCACTTGAACGCCGTGAACGTCCACGAGCCCATCTCGATCTTCTTCGCACGGCCGTCGGCACCGGGCTTGGAGATCAATGGCGGGGCGAGGTGGAAGCTCAAGGATTCCCAGTTTTCGAACTGTTCCTTCATCGCGGCCATGAAGCGGCCGTCGGTGTACAGGCGCGCGACCTCGTATTCGTCCTTGATGGCCAGCAGCTTGGCGTAATAGCGGGCCACGGCCTGCGTCAGCCGCTGGCCCTTGCCAAGCTTGGCTTCCTCACTGCGCACGCGGTCCACCAGCGCGCGGTAGCGGGCGGCGTAGGCGGCATCCTGGTAGTCGGTCAGGAACTTCGCGCGCCGCTCGATCAGGCCGTCAGGGCCGTCGAGCTGGTCGTAGTTGAAGAGCCTGACGACATTGACGTCGCCGGCCAGCCTCGCGATGGCGTCCGGCGCCGCGATGGCCAGGCGGCCCAGCGAGAAGGCGGTCTTGTTGGCCTCGGCAGCGACGCCGTTGAGCTCGATGGCGCGCATCAGCGCGGCCTCGCTGACGGGGATCAGCCCGCGCTGCCAGCAGGCGCCCAGCATGACGATATTGCTGGGCAGGGTGTCGCCCATCAGGCGCTGGGCGATGTCCTGGGCGTCGATGGTGTTCAGCAGCCCGGCTTGATCGCCGACGGCGAAGCGCATCTTGGCCAGCAGCGAGTCGCCCTGCAGAGACGCGTCCGGGTTGCGCACGAAGCCGGCGGTCGGCAGCTCATGCGTGTTGGCGAGGATGACGGTGCGGCCGGGCTTGACGGTGCCCAACGCGTCGGGGCTGGCGCCGACGACCATGTCGCAGGCCAGCAGCACGTCGGCCTGCTGGGTGTCGATGCGCACCTGGTTGAGCAGATCCAGCGTCGGCGCCACGCGCACGAAGGACAGCACGGCGCCGCCCTTCTGCGCGAAGCCCATGAAGTCCAGCACCGAGGCCTGCTTGCCCTCGAGGTGGGCGGCCATCGAGACCAGCGCGCCGACCGTGACGACGCCCGTGCCGCCGACACCGGTGACCAGCAGGTCGAAGGGCCCGGTCCAGGGCCAGGCGGCCGGCGGCAGGATGGCGGCAAGCTCGCGCGCCAGGTCCTGCGGCGTGTAGCTGGCACCCGCCTTCTTCCTCAGCACCGGCTCGTGCACCGAGACGAAGCTGGGGCAGAAGCCGTTCACGCAGGAGAAATCCTTGTTGCAGCTGCTCTGCTCGATGGTGCGCTTGCGGCCCCAGTCCGTTTCTACCGGCACGACGCTCAGGCAGTTGCTGGCCACGCCGCAGTCGCCGCAGCCTTCGCAGACGGCTTCGTTGATGAAGATGCGCCTGGGCGGATCGGGGAATTCCTTCTTCTTGCGGCGGCGGCGCTTCTCGGCGGCGCAGGTCTGGTCGTAGATCAGCACCGTGACGCCTTCGATGTCGCGCAGTTCGCGCTGCACGGCGTCCAGTTCGCTGCGGTCGTGGAAGCTCGTGCCGGCGGGGAACAACCCGTGGTGTCCGTCGTACTTCCCGATCTCGTCGGACACGACGACCAGGCGCTTGACGCCCTCGGCCTCGACCTGGCGCGCGATCTGCGGCACGCTGGTCTGGCCGTCCACAGGCTGGCCGCCGGTCATCGCGACGGCGTCGTTGTAGAGAATCTTGTAGGTGATGTTGGCCTTGGCCGCGATGGCCTGGCGGATGGCCAGATAGCCCGAGTGGTAGTAGGTGCCGTCGCCCAGGTTCTGGAAGACGTGCTTCTCCTTCGTGAAGCGCGAGTGGGCGGCCCAGTCCACACCCTCGGCGCCCATCTGGATCAGGCCCGAGGTGCCGCGCTCCATCCAGCTCGCCATGAAGTGGCAGCCGATGCCGGCGAGAGCCCGCGAGCCCTCGGGCAGCTTGGTGCTGGTGTTGTGTGGGCAGCCCGAGCAGAAATAGGGCTGGCGGCGCACCGCGTCGGCCGCGTTGGACAGCAGCTGCGGCGTCAGGAAGTCGACGACGAGATGGCGGCGGTCCAGCGCGGGGTTCAGGCGCGCCAGCCAGTCGGCCACGGTGCCCATGATGCGGCTGGGGCGCAGCTCGCCGAGGGCGCTCAGCACCGGGCAGCCATGCTCGTCCGTCTTGCCGACGACGCGCGGGCGCTGGAAGTCGGGCAGGTGGTAGAGCAGCTCCTTGATCTGGCGCTCGACGACCGGCCCCTTCTCCTCGATGACCAGCACGTCGGTCAGGTTGCTGCAGAACTCGGTGATGCGCGTCGGCTCCAGCGGAAACACCAGGCCCACCTTGTAGACCCGCACGCCGGCCGCGGCCAGCGCATTGGGGTCCAGGTCCAGGCGCCGCAGCACCTCCATGAAGTCGTAGTGGGCCTTGCCAACCGTCACGATGCCCAGCGTGGCGGCCGGGCTGGTGACGATGTGCTTGTCGATGCTGTTGACCTTTGCGAAGGCCTTCACCGCGTCCAGCTTGTGCGCGAGGCGCGATTCGAGGTCGAGCGAGGGCAGGTCGACCGAGCGGATGTGCAGGTTGGTCGGCGCCGTGTAGTCGACGGCATGCTCGAAGTCCAGCGGCACCGCGTCCAGGTCCACGGTCATGCCGCTCTCGACGACCTCCGAGATCGCCTTGAAGCCCACCCAGGCGCCGGAGAAGCGGCTCAGCGCCCAGCCGTAGAGGCCGAACTCCAGGTACTCGGCCACATTGGCCGGGTGCACGAGGGGCATGCTCCAGGCCTGCAGCGCCTGGTCGCTCTGGTGGGGCGTGCTGCTGGACACGCAGCCATGGTCGTCGCCGCAGACCACGAGCACGCCGCCCTGCGTGCTGGTGCCGTAGACATTGCCGTGCTTGAGCGCATCGCCCGAGCGGTCCACGCCGGGGCCCTTGCCGTACCACATCGCGAACACGCCATCGACGCTGCGCTGCGGGTCCAACGCCACGCGCTGCACACCCAGGCAGGCGGTGGCGGCCAGATCCTCGTTGATGGCGGGCAGGAACTCGATGTGGGCGGCGGCCAGGAACTTCTTCGCCTTCCACAGCTGCTGGTCCACCATGCCCAGCGGGCTACCGCGGTAGCCGGACACGAAGCCCGCGGTGTTCAGCCCCGCGCGCTCGTCCTGCTTCTTCTGTGCCAGCAGCAGGCGCACCAGGGCCTGGGTGCCGGTCAGGAAGACGGCGCCGCTGTCGGCCGCGAGGTTGTCGCTGAGCTGGTAGGGGCGCAGGGCGGGGGTGTCGGCCATCTTGTCTCCTTTGGGGCGGGGAATTCTTCCCTCCAACCGCCGAAAGAACTTGCCTCAATGCCGGGTCTTCAGCGGCTGAATGAGATGATTCTTCTCCAAAGAGGCGATTTATCGAAAGCCCCCACGCTCGCGCTGCTCGCTGCCCCCCGAGGGGGCGCGTCAGTGGTTTCGGGCGGCCGGGCACCACTGACATGGAAACAAACCAACTCGACCGCGCCAGCCTGCAGATCCTCGAGGCCCTGCAGGCCGATGCGCGGCTGTCTACCCAGGCCCTGGCGGACAAGGTCGGCCTGTCGGCCACGCCGGTGTGGCGGCGCGTGAAGGAGCTGGAGGACCGCGGCGTCATCCGCGGCCAGGTCGTGCTGGTGGACCGCGAGAAGATCGGCCTGTCCATCCTCGTGCTGGCCAATGTCAGCCTGGTGCGGCACAGCGAGGGCGCGGTAGAGCAGTTCGAGCAACTGGTGTCCACGCGCCGCGAGATCATCGAATGTCACGCCATCACCGGCGAGGCCGACTACGTCATCAAGGTCGTCGCCGCCGACATGAAGGCCTACGACCTTTTCCTGCAGCAGCACATCTTCAAGCTGCCGGGCGTGGCCAGCGTGCGCAGCAATGTCGTGCTGCGCGAGGTCAAGTACGAGACGGCGCTGCCGGTGGGCTGACGCCCCCCCTCGAACAGGAGGCCCTGCATCCTCGGAGCAGGGCTCCGGCTTGCCTACAGTAGACCGGTCCGCCATTTGTTCCCGATCATGGATTCCCTGCTGCCCCAGCTCTCCACCGCCGTCTCCCAGGCCCGCACGCTGGAGGGGCTGGCCCGGCCGTTGCTGGAGATGCTGGAGGCCGTCACGGGCCTGGAATCGACCTATCTGACGACGCTGGACCTGGCCGGCGGCCAGCAGCGCGTCCTGTATGCGCGCAACACGCAAGAGCTGCAGATTCCCGAGGGCCTGACCCTGCCCTGGGGCGACACGCTGTGCAAGCGTGCGCTGGAGGAGGGGCGGCCCTACACGGACGACGTGCCCGGTGTCTGGGGCGACTCCGCCGCGGCGCGCGAGTTCGGCCTGCAGACCTTTGCCAGCACGCCGCTGCGCCAGGACGACGGCGCGCTATACGGCACGCTGTGCGCGGCCAGCTCGCAGCGCCGGCCGCCGAGCCCGCAGGCCGGGCAGGCGCTGGAGCTGTTCGCCCGCCTCATCGAGCAGCAGGTCGCGCGCGAGCAGCTCGTCGAGCAGTTGCGGCGGGCCAATGCCGAGCTGCAGGCCCAGGCCCTGACCGACGCGCTGACCGGGCTGATGAACCGCCGCGCGTTGATGCAGGAGCTGCGCCGGCTGACCGCGGTGGCCCAGCGCACCGGCCGCTGGCTGCTGGCCGGCACGGTGGACCTGGACGGCTTCAAGCAGATCAACGACACCCACGGCCACGACGCCGGCGACCGCTTCCTGTGCGGCGTCGCGGATGCGCTGAAGGCCGCGCTGCGCGCCGGCGACGTGCTGGCGCGCATGGGCGGCGACGAGTTCGTCGTCATCGGCCTGGGGCCGATGCTCAGCGAGGACGGGCGCGCCGCGGCCCAACTGCTGCAGCAGCGCCTGGCCGCGGCCACCGTCGGGCGCTATCCGGCCGGCGCGGTACAGCTGGACTATGCCGGCGCCAGCGTCGGCGTGGCCTGCATGGACCCGCAGCGCTCGGGCGTCGAGGAGGCGCTGCGCGAGTCCGACGCCGCGATGTACCGCGTCAAGGAGACGCGGCGACGGCCGCGGTATTGAGGCTTCTACAGCTTGCCGTAGCTGTGCAGGCCCGACAAGAACATGTTGACGCCGAGGAAGGCGAAGGTCGTCACCAGCAGGCCCACGAGGGCCCACCAGGCCGAGGCCATGCCGCGCAGGCCCTTCATCAGCCGCATGTGCAGCCAGGCCGCGTAGTTCAGCCAGACGATCAGCGCCCAGGTCTCCTTCGGGTCCCAGCTCCAGTAACCGCCCCAGGCCTCGGCGGCCCAGAAGGCGCCCAGGATGGTGGCGATGGTGAAGAAGGCGAAGCCCAGCGCGATGGCCTTGTACATCAGGTCGTCGAGCTGGGGCAGCTCCGGCAGGCGGGCGACCAGATGGCGGCGCAGCGCGATGCACAGGCCGAGGAAGGCCATCACGCCGGCGATCTTGGCGGCCCAGCTTTCCAGGCCCTCCGCCGTCTGCGGGCTGACGCCGGCCAGCAAGCGCACGGCCAGGATCAGCGCGACGATGAAGCCCGGCACGCCGACCAGGCCGATCAGCAGCGCGCGCTGCGTGGCCGACTTCAGCAGGAAGGCGAAGGCCACCATGGCCGCCAGCGAGAAGCTGCCGTAGCCGACGAAGTTGGCCGGCACGTGGATCTTCATCCACCAGCTTTGCAGCGCGGGCAGCAGCGGCTGGATCTCCTGGGCATCGCGGGCCAGCGTGTACCAGAGCAGGAAGCTGACCGCGCCGCTGACGACCAGCATCACATAGGCGCCCAGCGAGCGGGTCGCGAAGCGCTGCTCGTAGTAGAGGTGGAAGAGCGCCGTCATCCAGCTGAACAGCACGAAGACCTCGTAGAGGTTGCTGACCGGGATGTGGCCGATGTCGGGGCCGATCTGGTGGCTCTCGTACCAGCGCACCAGGGTGCCGATCAGGGCCATCAGCACGCCGCCCCAGGCGAGCTTGGAGCCGATGACCTCGGCCACGCTGTTGCGGCCCGCGCCGGTGAAGAAGCCGCCCCAGTAGAACAGCGTGCTCATATAGAACAGCAGGCTCATCCACAGGATGGCGCTCTGGCTGGACAGCAGGTATTTCAGCCAGAAGACCTTTTCGCCGGCGGCGAGGTCGGCGCCGAAGCCGTCGGTGTGCTGGGCGTAGAGCGAGATGGCCAGCAGCGTGGCGGCACCGGCCGCGACGCAGAGCAGCCGCAGCGGCTTCCAGAACCAGCCCAGCGCGACGATGGCCGGCATGGCGCACAGCAGGATGCCCTGCTCGTAGACGTTCATGCTGGCGTGGTAGCGGTTGAAGGCATAGGCGCCGCCGAGCAGCACGAGCACGGCGAAGGCCCAGTCCAGCATGTCACGCCGTTGCAGCGCGTGGCGCCGCGGCAGGTCGAAGGTGGTGGTGTTCATGAGCGCTCCTTGGGCTCGGCGGCAGGGATGACGGCTTTTTCCAGCTGGGCGAAGAGGACGGCGTTGTCCGGCGAATCGCGGGTGCAGGACATGGCCATGCGCACCTGCGAGCTGGCCGGGTCGGTGCCGGGCGCGATCCAGACCCACAGCCGCCTCTCCTTGATGTAGAGCATGGCGAAGACGCCGACGATGAGCAAGAGGGCGCCCAGATAGACCAGTTTCTGGCCAGGGGCACGCGCGACCTGGAAGACGCTGGCCTGCACCTGCTCGAAGTTCTCGAGCTGCAGCAGCATGGGCGTGGGGTAGTAGAGGCTGTCGGACAGCGACAGCACGGCCTGCGTCATGAAGGCCTGCACGGCTGCATCGGTGCCGGCGGGGGCGAGGCCGGCGTGCTCGCGGGCGAGCTGGTTGAGTTCGAACAGGCTGCCGTTCAGGATGCGCAGCAGCACCTCGGAGACGCGCTGGCGCTGGGCCTCGGGCACCTCGCGCTCGATGAACTGCGACAGTGCAGGCAGGCCGCCGCGGACTTCCTCGCCCGGCTTGGCCGCGGCGCCGGAGAACAGCGTCAGCGCGCGCTGGGCGGTGGTCTGCAGCTGCGCCTTCAGCTGCGGCTGGGTGGGCGGCGCCGCGCTGGCGGCGTAGGCGCGCGCGGCGGCGTCGCGCAGGGCCGGGTCGGCCAGGGCCTGGCGCAGGCGCAGCCAGCCGGCGAGCTGGCCGTTCTCGTCGGCCGGCATGCGCAGGTAGCGGAAGTTCTCGGCCAGCGTGTCGCGCACGCCGGCGAGGAAGACCTTCTGGCCGTCCAGCTCGACCGGCAGCATGTAGTTGTTGAACTCGCGCGCCTGGCCGGCGGCGTCGCGCAGCAGATAGCTGAACGAGGGGCCGATGTTGTGCAGCGCCTTGTCGGCGCCGCCCTTGGCGCCGCTGCCCAGGTGCTTGCTCAGGCGCTCGCCGAGATCGACGCGGCGCACGTCGGTGCCGTTGGCGCCCGCATCGGCCGCGAGGTTCTCGACGTTGATGACGCGCAGGCCGGAGAGCTCGAGCGTCTGGTCGCCGAAGGCCAGCTTGCCGCCGACGCGGCCCTCCAGCCTGACGGGCTCGCCGCCGGCCAGCGGCAGGCCCTTGAGCTGCAGCTTGGAGCCGCCGTCCTCGAAGCTGCTCTGGTAGATCGCGACGCCGTCGTGGATGACGGGCTCGTTGACCTTGACCGTGGCCTCGCGGCTCGCGCCGCCATCGTGGATGACGATGTCGCTGACGAAGCTCTTGGGCATGCCGGTGGGGTAGTAGTCGACGCTGAACTTCTTCAGCTCGATCTCGAAGGGCAGGTCCTGCAGCACGACGCCGCTGGGCAGGCTGAGCACGGCCAGCCCCGAGCGCTGGTTCTCGGCGACGGAAAGATTGCCGCGGAAGCTCGGGTTGGCGGTGGACAGGCGGTGCTCGGGCCGGATGTCGGCCATGAAGCCGGAGCCCTTGTAGAGCTGCTTGCCCTGCGCCCACATCGCCAGCTTGACCATGGCGTTGCCGTCCATCACGCCGCCGATGAGGATGAGGACGATGGCCGAGTGGGCGGCCAGATAGCCGATCTTGTTGGCCGCGCCACGGCGGGCCGCCACCATGATGCCGTGCTCGCGCTGCTGCACGCGGGCCTTCCAGCCCAGGGCCGTCAGGGTCTTGCCGATCTCGGCGAGCGCCATCTGCGGGCTGCTGGGCAGTGAGGCTATGGCCTTGTGGTGGTGGGCCTGCAGCGACTGCTCGCGCACGCCTTCCTTGTAGCTGCGCAGGTCGGCCAGGATCTTGGGCGTGTTGCGGATGATGCACAGGCTGGTCGAGACGACCAGGAAGGCCAGGATGGCGAGGAACCAGGGCGCGCTATAGACCGTGAAGAGGTTCAGGCGGCCGAACAGCTCGGCCCAGAAGGGGCCGAACTTGTCGATGTAGTTGCCCATCGCCTCGCCCTGGTTCACGACGGTGCCGATGACCGACGAGATGCAAATGACGGTCAGCAGCGTGATCGCGAAACGCATGGACGCGAGCAGGTCCAGCAGTTCGCGGGCGGCCGAGGGGCGGGGGAGTGAGGCGGAGGACATCGGGATCGAGAGTGTGGGCCAAGAAAAAAGGCCGGTGCGTGACACCGGCCTTCGTTCCTCGAGGCTTGCGCCAGGTTCAGCGCAGGCCGGCGACGTAGTCGGACACCGCCTTGATTTCCTTGTCGTTCATCTTGGCGGCGATGGCGACCATCATCGGGCCATTGGCGCGTGCGCCGCCGCGGAAGGCCGTCATCTGCGCCTCGACATAGTCGCCATGCTGGCCGCCGATGCGCGGGTACTGGGCCGGGATGCCGGCGCCGGTCGGGCCGTGGCAGGCCGCGCAGGCCGGCACATTGCGCTCGGCGATGCCGCCGCGGTAGATCTTCTCGCCCAGGGCGACGGTGTCCTTGTTCTTCGCGAAGCCGGGCTTGGCGGTCTTGCTCGCATAGAAGGCGGCGACATTGCGCACGTCCTCGTCGGACAGCGGCGCGGCCATGCCGCTCATGACGGGGTTCTTGCGCTTGCCGGACTTGAATTCGGTCAGCTGCTTGACCAGGTATTCGGCATGCTGGCCCTGCAGGATGGGGTTGGCCGGGCTGCCGCGCGAGCCATCGGCCGTGTGGCAGGCCGCGCAGACCTGCGACGAGATGGCGCCACCCTTGGCGAGGTCGGGCTTGGCCGGGGCAGTCGCCGGCTCGTTTGCGTGAGCCGTGGCAGCCAGGATCAGACTCGACAGGAGAAAGGCGACAGTCTTCATGGATGAATAAGGTTCCGTTGGGCGCAACCTGCAAATTTTACAATGCTGAATCACTGCGTCCGACAACACCATGACCAACGAAATCCCTGATGCAACGCCCGGCGAGGCCGTCACCGACAAACTCGCCCTGGCCTGGACGCATACCGCCCGCTTCCTGACGACGGCCAGCCAGCTGGTCCATCTGCCGGCGACCGAGCTGCCGGAGATCGCCTTCGTCGGCCGTTCCAACGCCGGCAAATCCACCGCCATCAACACGCTGGCCCAGCAGAAGCGCCTGGCCTTCGCGTCCAAGACGCCGGGCCGCACCCAGCACATCAACCTGTTCCAGCTCGGCCCCAAGGACGCGCCCGACGCGCTGTTCGCAGACCTGCCGGGCTATGGCTATGCGGCGGTGAACAAGTCCGCCAAGCAGCGCTGGCAGAAGGTGATGGCCGACTACCTCGAGATCCGCCGCAGCCTGTCGGGCGTCGTGCTGATGGTGGACTCGCGGCTGGGCCTGACCGACCTCGACAAGCAACTGCTCGATTTCGTCGCGGCCCGCGTCGCCACGGGCGAGATCCGGCTGCTGGTGCTGCTGACCAAGTCGGACAAGCTCAACCGCAAGGAGGCCGACGCGGCGCTGCGCGCGACGACCGAGTTCCTGGGCGGCATGTCGACGGAGAACTCCGACGTCGCGGTGACGCTGTTCTCGGCGCTGAAGAAAAGCGGCGTCGGCGATGTCGCGGTGGCGCTGCGCGAGTGGGTGCTGGCGCATCGGGTGCCCGACGCGGTGCCTGACTCGGTTCTCGAGGCCGCGCCTGCGGTCCAGGCCGAGGACTGAGCCTCAGCCGCCGTCCAGGGCGCTCATCAGCGTGTCGACGGCACGCTGCAGGACGCTGTCGTCGTCCAGCGCCGCGATGAGGCCGTTGGCCAGCAGCGCCTCCAGCGCCTTGCGGGTCAGGGACAGGCGCTCTTCCGGGTCGCGGCCGACGAAGAGCACGTATTGCCGGCCTTCGCTGAACCAGGCGATCTGGGCCGTGTGCCAGCCGCCCTGGATGAAGAGGTGGAACCAGTGGCCGATCTGCAGGCCGTCGATCCAGCGCTGCAGCGCGGCGCGGGCGTCGGGCGAGTCATTCTCGTTGTAGAGCTGCACCGGCACCGTCGGCAGCTCGCCGCGGTCGACGTCGGCGCTGAGCCAGAACGAGGGCACCTGGGAGTCGCGCTCCTCCATCAGCCGCTTGACGATCTCGTCGGCCGAGGCCGGCGCAGCGCTGCCCGGCGTTGCCGGCCGGGGCGGGGCGGGGCGGCGCTCGGCCGGGTCCAGCGCCGGCAGGCCGCGCAGCAGCCGGGCGTGCTGGTTCATCAGCTCGCTCAGCGCGGGTTCGCGCTTGGGCACGGGCAGGTTGATGCTTTCGCAGCCGGCCACCAGGCGTTCGACGAGCACCGGCAGGCGCATGCGCAGGGCCTCGCGGTCGGCCAGGTCGCGCGGCGTGCTGAGGCTGTCCAGCAGCGCGTCGACCAGCTCCATCGCTGCCTGGGCCTCGCGGGAGTCGCGGCCGTGGCGCACCATGGCCGCGACGATGACGTCCACCCAGCAGGTCTGCAGGAAGCGGTGCATGCGCGGGCCCAGCGGCGCGCCGATGATCTGGTGGTCGATCTGCTCGCGCAGCAGCTCGCGCCATTCCTTGCGCTGCTGCTCGCGCTCCAGCGCGGCCAGGGCCACGGCATTGCGCTCGCTGCTCTGGCGGGCCTGCTGGCCGATGCGCGCCTCGACGCGGGCCAGCACCTGCTGGAACAGCGCAGCGGTCGGCGTCGGTGCGTCGACGAGGAACTGGGCCTCGGCCTCCATGAAGCGCAGGAAGTCGACGAGGCGCTCGTCGTCGGCGCGCTCGAAGGCCATGCCATGGGCGGCGACGCGGTTCAGCAGCGCCCAGGTCGGGTGGTCCTGGCTGCGCAGCAGGCTGGTGTCGCTGCGCGCCAGGCGCACGACGGCGATCTGCAGGCGCGCCAGCAGCGCCTTCAGCGGCGGCAGCAGGCGCGGGTCGGCCAGGATCTGGTCGTAGAGCCGGCTCAGCATGTCCGGCCCGGTCGAGCGCACGAAGGGTGCCGGCGCGTCGGGGCGGGCCTGGGCGGCAGCCAGGGGCTGGGGGCGCGAGTTCACGGCGTCGACGCGCCGCGACAGGCCGTCCAGCGTGCCATGCGAGGCCGCCAGGCGCTGGCGGGCCAGCGGGTCGCTCTGCGCCTGGCCGTGCGAGGCGACCATGGCGCTGAGGTCGGCCGCGTGCAGCATCGCGCAGGCCTGGGTGTACTGGCGGTGCAGGGCCTTGGCCAGCGGCGTGGCCGCCACGCGCATCAGCTCGTACTGCGCCTGGGCGCTCAGCGGGCTGGCTACCAGGGCCCGGTGCAGCGCGTGGGCGTACAGCGCCGGACGCAGCGGGTTGTCGCGCTCGCGGGCGCGGGCGATGCCGCGCAGCGCGGCATAGAAGTTGCCGATCTGGTGCAGCTCGGCGCGGCTGGCGTCCTCGGCGGCATGCGCGACGTGGGCGATGGCGACGTCCTGCAGGGCCTGGTGCTCGTCGACCAGGCTGAGGCTGTCGAGGCCGCCGAGCGGGCTTTGCAGGCGGTTCAGCGGATCCTCGCCGCGGCGCCCGGCCTGCAGCAGCGTGATGAGCTCGCCTTCGAAGTCGGCCGCGAAGTTCGTGCGCACCTTGCGCCAGCCCTCGCGCAACGGGAAGTGCTGCGGCTGGGCATCGAGTTCGTCCTGAACCACGTTCAGCAGCTCGCGCGCCAGCGGCCCGGCCTCGGTCAGCGCGTGGTCGAGCAGGGCGTGGGGATGCAAAGAGGTGGCCATGAACATCGTGTGACGAAGGGGTGAGATTATCCGGCGCCAGACTGGTGCGTTCCGGCCTGTTGCCGTCTCTCACATTCCCCGATTCGCATGGCAAACGCCGCAGTTCATAACCTTTTCACGCTTTTCCAGGCCGGGCGCCCTGCCGGGATGACCGCCGCGGCGCGCACGCTGCTAGCGCGGCATCCGGCGGACGGAGCCCTGCGGAAGGCGCTGTCCGTCGCGCAGCAGATGCCGGGCGAGGACGCGCTGCCGGCCTTCGAGCGCGCGCGGGCGGCCCGGCGCCGCGCCGATCTCGCTCCGGGGCCCGAGCTTCATGCAGACGCTGGGCCTGGCGGCCGGCTGGGTCGCGGCGGACGAGGACGAGCATCTGCGCCTGGACTGCGAGCCCCCTTTGCGAAGCGCTGCTGCGTCTGATGCCGCAATGAAAAAGGGGCTGCGCGAGCAGCCCCTTCGTTCGTCAGCGACGGGTGTGTCGCCGGCGTGGACTTACATGTCCATGCCGCCCATGCCGCCCATGCCACCCATGCCGCCGGGCATGCCGCCGCCGGCAGCTTCTTCCTTCGGGGCCTCGGCAACCATGCACTCGGTCGTCAGCATCAGCGACGCGACGGAGGCGGCGTTCTGCAGCGCGGTGCGGGTCACCTTGGTCGGGTCCAGGATGCCCATCTCGATCATGTCGCCATAGGTGTCGTTGGCGGCATTGAAGCCGTAGTTGCCCGAACCGGCCAGCACGGCGTTGACGACGACGGAGGCTTCACCACCGGCGTTGTAGACGATCTCGCGCAGCGGGGCCTCGATGGCCTTCAGGACCAGCTTGATGCCGGCGTCCTGGTCGGCGTTATCGCCCTTGATCGCGCCGGCAGCTTGCTTGGCGCGCAGCAGGGCCACGCCGCCACCGGCGACGATGCCTTCCTCGACGGCGGCACGGGTGGCGTGCAGCGCGTCTTCCACGCGGGCCTTCTTCTCCTTCATCTCGACTTCGGTGGCGGCACCGACCTTGATGACGGCCACGCCGCCGGCCAGCTTGGCCACGCGCTCTTGCAGCTTCTCGCGGTCGTAGTCGCTGGTGGCTTCCTCGATCTGGATGCGGACCTGCTTGACGCGGGCCTCGATGTCGCCGGCAGCGCCGTTGCCGTCGATGATGGTGGTGTTTTCCTTGCCCACTTCGACGCGCTTGGCCTGGCCCAGGTCGGCCAGCGTGACCTTCTCGAGCGACAGGCCGACTTCCTCGGCGATGACCTTGCCGCCCGTCAGGATGGCGATGTCTTCCAGCATGGCCTTGCGACGGTCACCGAAGCCCGGCGCCTTGACGGCGACGACCTTCAGGATGCCGCGGATGGTGTTGACCACCAGGGTCGCCAGGGCTTCGCCCTCGACTTCCTCGGCAATGATCAGCAGCGGGCGGCCGGCCTTGGCGACGGCTTCCAGCGTGGGCAGCAGGTCGCGGATGTTGGACACCTTCTTGTCGTACAGCAGCACGAAGGGGTTGTCCAGGATCGCGGATTGCTTTTCCGGGTTGTTGATGAAGTAGGGCGACAGGTAGCCGCGGTCGAACTGCATGCCTTCGACGACATCCAGCTCGTTGTTCAGGCTCTTGCCGTCTTCGACGGTGATGACGCCTTCCTTGCCGACCTTGTCCATCGCGTTGGCGATGATCTGGCCGACGTCGGCATCGCTGTTGGCCGAGATGGTGCCGACCTGGGCGATTTCCTTGGAGGTGGTGGTGGCCTTGGAGGCCTTCTTCAGTTCGGCGACCAGGGCGGCGACCGCCTTGTCGATGCCGCGCTTCAGATCCATCGGGTTCATGCCGGCGGCCACGTACTTCATGCCTTCGCGGACGATGGCCTGGGCCAGGACCGTGGCGGTCGTGGTGCCGTCACCGGCGTTGTCGCTGGTCTTGGAAGCGACTTCCTTGACCATCTGGGCGCCCATGTTCTGGAGCTTGTCCTTGAGCTCGATTTCCTTGGCCACGGACACGCCGTCCTTGGTCACGGTGGGGGCGCCGAAGGAGCGCTCGAGCACCACGTTGCGGCCCTTGGGACCCAGGGTCACCTTGACCGCATTGGCCAAGATGTTCACGCCTTCGACCATGCGGGCGCGGGCTTCGCCGCCAAAGATCACGTCTTTTGCTGCCATTTGAATTCTCCGAATCTAAATTGGGGTCAGAGTCAATTTCTCTGAGTCGGTTGAGGACAGAGCTCGCGCTGCGCGCTTCGGTCTGTCCCGCAAGGCATTACTTTTGAACGACGGCGAAGAGGTCCTCTTCGCGCATGACCAGCAGTTCCTCGCCGTCGACCTTGACGGTCTGGCCGGAGTACTTGCCGAACAGCACGCGGTCGCCGACGGCGACGTTCAGGGCCACGAACTCGCCCTTGTCGTTGCGCTTGCCCGGGCCGACGGCCAGGACTTCACCCTGGTCGGGCTTCTCGGCGGCGTTGTCGGGGATGACGATGCCGGAGGCGGTCTTGGTTTCCTGTTCCAGGCGGCGAACGATCACGCGATCGTGCAGGGGGCGCAGCTTCATGGGATCTCCTTCAGAGTTTGAACCGCAGCGATCACGGTCCCTTTGGGCCGTGATTGCGTGAAAAAACGGGGCCGAATCCTCGGCCCGATTTCGTTAGCACTCGAATGCGGCGAGTGCTAGCAACGAGGATTATAGGGACGGAGTGAGACGATTCAAGCGGGGGCGGTTGTCATTGGCCGCCAGGACCAGCCGCATCTGCGTGTAGTGCCCAGTGGGCAGCGAAGCCTGGCCGAGTTCGCTGAGCACGCCGTTGGTCAGCGCGAGCAGGCCCACCCGCCTGGCGGGCGAGCGTCAAGGTCATGAGGGCGGCTCCCGCAACTGCGGCGCGGCGCTTGAAAACGGAGGGGATGGGCTTGGGTTACGGCAGATCGTCGGCGTCGCTCCGCAGCCCCTCGCCGACAAGGCCGTAGCCGAACACCGGATCGCGACCCGGCTCGCCCAGATCGCGTGCCGTAGCGCCCAGCGCCTGCACGGCCGCGGCCGCCAGCCGCGGATCGGGCTGCGCCAGGCGCCGCGCCAGCAGGCCGGCCACCAGGGGCGCGGCGAAGGAGGTGCCGCGCACGGGCCGAAAGCCCCGCGTGCCCTGGGCGGCGGCGGCCAGTTGCGAGCCGGGCGCCGCGAACTGCACATGCGGCCCGCGACCCGCCTCGGGCAGCACATGGCGGTGGGGGTCCACACCGGTCACGGCAACCACGCCCGGGTAGGCGGCCGGGTACAGCGGCGGCGCTGCAGGCCCGTCGTTGCCCACCGCGGCGACCAGCAGATGGCCGCGTGCGACGAGGGCGGCCACGGCGTGCTCCAGCAGCCGGTTGGGTGGCCCGACCAGACTCAGGTTGATCACCGGCACGCGCTCGCGGGCCATGCCGGACAGGGCCACGACGACGGCCTCGGCCGAGCCGCCGGCCGGGTCGTCGCAGTAGACGTCGGCGGCAAACAGCTGGTAGCCCGGCGCCGCGCCGGCAAACGGCGCCAGGCGCCCCACCAGCAGCGACGCCACCGCGGTGCCATGCGCGCTGGGGTGGGGCTGGTCGCAGCCCGAGCGCCGCAGATGTATGTCGCGCAACGCCGGATGTTCGCCGTCCACGCCCGAGTCGATGAGGCCGACCCGGGCCTCGGCACCCGCCGACGGCGCCCCGCTGCCCGGCGCGGCGGCAAGGTCCGCTCGGGGCCCGGTGATGCCGCCGGCATGCTGGTAGAGGTGGTTGAAGTCGGCGTCGGGGTCCAGTCGCCGCAGTGCTTCCAGCCCGGCCGCGCCCGGCATCCCGGCCGGGATGCCGAGGACGACGGCGGTGAGCCCCAGACCCGTCAATGTCGTTCTGCGCAGGCGCAGGAAGCCCGCCGATGCCGCGGCGTCCAGCAGGGCGGCGGAAGGATCCAGCACCACCAGTTCGCCGCGGCGAATGGGCGCGCCTGCCGGATCGCGATCAATGACCGCGGGGTTGCGCCTGACCAGCTCGTCCACCGCCTGTTTGCGCGCCTGCGCCAATTGCTGGGCGGTCTGGGCCTGCGCGGGCAACTCGTCGAGCCGTCCCAACGCACGGCCCTGGTCCAGCCCCTGGGAGCCCGGAAACGGGTTCCCCAGGCCGTGTGGCAAGCCAAGCGGCCGGCCTGCGGCCTGGGCACCGCTGGACAGCAGCGCGACGAGCGTGGCGAGCACGGCGCCGCGCGCGAGGCGGGATGGGTGGTGGCGGGGCGGCACGGCTTGCTCGGCGGGCGGGGACGGGACTCGGTTCATCTGCGCTTGACTTCCGACTTGCAGGCGTGGTGCGCCTCATTGGAATCTGACGGCGCTGCGCCACTGGTTTCCAGTTGCTTCGCAACGCAAGCGATTTGAACAAAGCGCCCGGCCGCATTGTCAGCGCGCGGCTGGAGGCACTTCGAGGCCGCGACGAGACCGGCGCCAGGGACACGACGCCGGCCCGTGTGCCGCTCGGCGTGCGACGCGGCCTTCCGAGCCCACGTAGACGATGTCGGTGAAGCGCGAGCCGGGGCGCTTGGGATCGGCGAGGTCGATCCCGAAGCCGCCGAGGTTCATGCGGCGCGCGGCCTTAATCGCCTTCCGGAGCCAGCGCCGCGCGCTCGGCGGCAGGCCCCCAACGCCTTATTTGCTGGACGGGAAGGCGAACACCGCGCTCTCGCGCACGCCGGATGAAGGCCAACGCTGCGTGATCTGCTTGCGCCGCGTGTAGAAGCGCACGGCGTCGGGGCCGTAGGCATGCAGGTCGCCGAACAGCGAGCGCTTCCAGCCGCCGAAGGAGTGGTAGGCCACCGGCACCGGCAGCGGCACGTTGACGCCCACCATGCCGACCTGGATGTGGTCGGTGAAGTGGCGGGCCGCCTCGCCGTCGCGCGTGAAGATGCAGGTGCCGTTGCCATATTCGTGGGCGTCGATCATCTGCATGGCCGCCTCCAGGCTCTCGACACGCACGATGCCCAGCACCGGGCCGAAGATCTCCTCCTGGTAGATGCGCATGCCGGGCTTGACGTCGTCGAACAGGCAGGGGCCGAGGAAGTAGCCTTCCTCGTGGCCCGCCACCTTCAGCGTGCGGCCGTCGGCCACCAGCGTCGCGCCCTCGGCGACGCCCTGGTCCACATAGCCGCGCACCTTGTCGAAATGCGCCTTCGTGACCAGCGGGCCCATGTCGCAGCCGGCCATGGTGCCGGGGCCGACCTTCATCTTCGCGATCTCGGCGACGATGCGCTCGCGCAGCGCGTCGGCCGTCGCGTTGCCGACGGCGACCACCAGCGGGATGGCCATGCAGCGCTCGCCGCAGGAGCCGAAGGCGGCGCCCATCAGCGCGCTGACGGTGTTGTCCAGGTCGGCGTCGGGCATCACGACGGCGTGGTTCTTGGCGCCGCCCAGGGCCTGCACGCGCTTGCCGTGGGCCGTGCCGGTCGAATAGATGTATTCGGCGATGGGCGTGGAGCCGACGAAGCTGACGGCCTGCACGCGCCGGTCCGTCAGCAGCGTGTCGACGGCCTCCTTGTCGCCGTGCACGACATTGAGCACGCCCGGCGGCAGGCCGGCTTCCAGCGCCAGCTCGGCGATCAGCAGCGTGCTGCTGGGGTCGCGCTCCGAGGGCTTGAGCACGAAGCTGTTGCCGCAGGCCACGGCCATCGGCCACATCCACAGCGGCACCATGGCCGGGAAGTTGAACGGCGTGATGCCGACGCAGACGCCCAGGGCCTGGTGCTCGCTCCAGGCGTCGATGCCGGGGCCGACGTTGCGGCTGTGCTCGCCCTTGAGCAGCTCGGGCGCGTAGCTGGCGTACTCGACGTTCTCGATGCCGCGCTGCAGCTCGCCCAGGCTGTCGGCCAGCACCTTGCCGTGCTCGTCGGTGATGAGCTGGCAGATGCGCTCGGCGTTGCTCTCCAGCAGCTCCTTCAGGCGCGACATGACGCGCGCGCGCTTGAGCGGCGGCGTGTTGCGCCAGGCCGGGAAGGCGGCCTGGGCCGCGGCGATGGCGGCCTCGACGGTGGGGCGGTCCGCCAGCGGAACCTGGTTGCCGACGCGGCCGGTGGCCGGGTTGAACACGTCGGCGCGGCGGCTGCCGCCGTCGACCCGCTGGCCGTTGATGAGGTGCTTGATCATGAGTGGGAGGATGGGATTTAAGCGGTGGCGTTGAAGCTGTCGCCGAGGGCGGCGATCAGCGACTGGATCTCGGCCTCGGTGCTGATGAAGGGGGGGGCGAGCTGGATGGTGTCGCCGCCGTAGCGCACGTAATAGCCCTTGCGCAGCATGTCCATCGCGATCTGCCAGGGGCGCTTGGCGGGCTCGCCGGGTGCCGGCGCGACGGTGATGCCCGCGGCCAGGCCGTAGTTGCGGATGTCCGCCACATGCCGGGCGGTGCGCAGGCTGTGCACGGCGGTCTCGAACACGGGGCTGAGCTCGCGCACGCGCTGCAGCGCGCTGTCGCGCTCCAGCAGGTCCAGCGAGGCCAGGCCGGCCGCGCAGGCCACCGGGTGGGCCGAGTAGGTGTAGCCGTGCGGGAACTCCAGCATGTAGTCGGGGCCGCCCTGCTCCATGAAGGTGTCGTAGATCTCCTGCCTGGCGACGACGATGCCCAGCGGCTGCGCGCCGTTGGTGATCTGCTTGGCGGCGGTCAGGATGTCCGGCACGACGCCGAAGGCGGCCGCGCCCGTCCACTGGCCGCAGCGGCCGAAGCCGGTGATGACCTCGTCGAAGATCAGCAGGATGTTGTGGGCCGTGCAGATCTCGCGCAGGCGCTGCAGATAGCCCACCGGCGGGATGACGACGCCGGCCGAGCCCGAGAAGGGCTCGACGATGACGGCCGCGATATTGCTCGCGTCGTGCAGCGCGATCAGCTGCAGCAGTTCGTCGGCCAGCGCCGCGCCCTTCCATCCATCGGGCGCCTCGGCCGGTGGCATGCCCTTGTGGAAGCTGCCGTTGGGCGGCTGGGTGTGGGGCAGGTGATCGGCCTCCACGGCTTGGCCGAAGGTCTTGCGGTTGCCGACGATGCCGCCGACCGAGATGCCGCCGAAGTTGACGCCGTGATAGCCCTTGGCGCGGCCGATCAGCCGCGTCTTGCCGGCCTGCCCCTTGGCGCGCCAGTAGGCGCGGGCCATCTTCAGCGCCGTGTCGGCGGACTCGGAGCCCGAGCCCGTATAGAAGACCCGGTTCAGGCCGGTGGGCATCTTCTCGACGATGCGGTTGGCCAGCTCGAAGGACAGGGGGTGGCCGAACTGGAAGGCGGGCGAGTAGTCCAGCGTCGCGACCTGGCGGCCGACCGCCTCGACGATCTCCTCGCGCGCATGGCCCAGGCCCGCGCACCACAGGCCCGAGAGGCCGTCGAAGACGCGGCGGCCGTCGGTGGTCGTGTAGTAGCTGCCCTCGGCCGACGCGATCAGGCGCGGGGCGGCCTTGAATTCGCGGTTGGCGCTGAAGGCCATCCAGTGGGCGTCCAGCCAGCCGTCGGGATGCTGGACGTCGGCGTTGGAGAGGAGGGGTTCTGGCATTGCGACTTCCTTGCGTTGGCCCGCCGCGCGGGGATTCGCCGGCATGTTGCATGGACGAAAACTTGCGGAAAATGATCGTGTATCAATGTCAACTTGCTAGGGTATGAAACCAAAGCCTAGCCTGCCGGGCCAGATCGCCGATGTCGACCTGCGGCTGCTGCGCGTCTTCAAGTCCGTCGTCGAATGCGGCGGCATGGCCGCGGCCGAACTGGAGCTCAACGTCGGCATGCCGACGATCAGCCGGCAGATCAAGGACCTCGAGGAGCGCCTGGGCCTGGTGCTGTGCCGCCGCGGCCGGGCGGGCTTCGCGCTGACGGCCGAGGGCGCGGCCCTGTACGCGGCGGCGCTGCAGCTGCTGTCGGCGACGACCGACTTCCGGGCCAGGCTGGAGGACATCCATCAGCGCGTCGCCGGCGAGCTGCACCTGGCCGTCTTCGAGAAGACCGCCAGCAACCCCGCCTGCCATATCGACCGGGCGCTGGAGCGCTTGCACCGTGCGGCGCCTGACGTCAGCCTGCATGTCCATGTCGGCACCATCGAATCCATCGAGCAGGGCGTGCTGAGCGGGCAGTTCCAGCTCGGCGTCGTGCCCGAGCACCGGCCCTCGGCCAGCCTGGCCTACCGGCGCCTGTTCGCCGAGGCCATGCATCTGTACGCCGGCGCCGGCCACCCCTGGTTTGCCGATGCGCCCGACCGGACCTGGGCCGACCTGCAGGGCCAGCCGCTCGCGGGCCTGGGCTACCACTCGCCCAATATGCTGCTGGCCCACCAGAAGCAACTGCAGCGTCAGGCCACCGCGTCCGACCAGGAGGGCGTGGCCCTGCTGATCCTGACCGGTTGCTTCGTCGGCTTCCTGCCCGAGCACTACGCCCGCCCCTTCGTCGCGGCCGGCCGCATGCGGGCCGCCGCGCCGGGCGTGCTGGGCTATGAATGCCAGTTCGTCTGCGTGCACCGCAACGACCCTCCGCCGACCCGGGCTGCGCGCATGCTGCTCGACCTGCTCGAGGAGACGCACGCGCCAGATGAAACTGCCCTTCGCCAGATCTCGCCGCGCTGAACAAGGGCTAGGCGGTCGATCTTGCGGGCCGGTTTGCTCGCGCCGCAGCCACCCGGCGAACGCATCCCGCGCAACGCGTGTGATAGGTCTGGCCCAGGATGGAAGTCGAGCTTCTTGCGGCCAAAAAAATGACCGCCGAGGCGGTCATCTTTGGACGGCGTGAGGCGGCTCAGCGAGCGGCGCGCCTGCGGGTCCAGGCGGCGGCACCGAGGGCGCCCAGGGCCAGCGCGATGCTGGCAGGCTCGGGCACCGTGCCGCCCGCTGCGGGCTGGTTGAAACTCAGGTCGTCCAGCAGCAGACCCTGGTCAGCACCGGTGACCTTGAGCGAGAGGGCGATGCCATCGAACTTCATGCTTGTCGTCGTCCAGTTGCAAAAACGTATGCCCTGGATAGAGCATCCGGTTTCCTTCAGACCCGTCAGGCTCTGCAACTCGTGACCGGCGCCATCGAACAACTGAATCGTGACGGCGGAACCAGGCTGGGCCGAGTAGACGAACGAAAACTCGTTGACAAAGCCTCCCGCCAGACTCATCACAAAACTCTGGGAACCCAGGACGGGATCTGCAGTGGCATCCAGCGCGAGTTCCAGGGCGCCGCAGCTGCCGGTGCGCAGGAAACTGTCGAATCCGCCGCAGGAGGGCGCGCTGGATCTCACGCCCCATGCACTGCCAGAGAAGGTGACGCCATCGTAGGCTGCGAGTTGGCGGTCCTGCTGGATATCCTCGAAATCCAGGGAGACCACGCCCGCCATGGCCGGCTGCAGTGCCGCTGTGAAGGCCAGGGCCAGGAGTTTGTTTGTCGCACGCATGGCGTTCTCCATCCGTTGTTCGAGTTGGGCTTGTGAACGGAACTGTAAACAAGCACCTTGAAATTGAGCCTGCCTTCGCCCCTTCAGTTGAGGGGGCTGGGAGCCGGCAGGGACCGGGCTTGAGGGGGGTGGCAGGGTGCGGCCCCGGGGAAACCACGGGCTGCCGGGCGTGGTCGGGGCCTTGGCTACACTGCCGCGGGTGGAAACCAAATGGCTTGAAGACTTCGTCAGCCTGGCCGAGACGCGCAGTTTTTCCCGCTCCGCCCAGCTCCGCCATGTGACCCAGCCGGCGTTTTCGCGCCGCATCCAGGCGCTGGAGGCCTGGGCCGGGGTCGACCTCGTGGACCGATCGTCCTACCCGACCCGCCTGACGGCCGCCGGCACGACGCTGCTGGCCCAGGCGGTCGAGGTGCTGGGCAACCTTCAGGCCACGCGCAATATGCTGCGCAGCCACCAGGCGGCCGACCAGGACATGATCGAGTTCGCCGTGCCGCACTCGCTGGCCTTCTCCTTCTTCCCGCACTGGCTGATGGACCTGCGCCGCGGCTTCGGGGCGATCAAGTGCCGGCTGAACGCGGCCAATGTGCACGACGCGATGCTGCAGCTCAGCGAAGGCAATTGCGACCTGCTGCTGGTCTACCACCACGCCAGCCAGCCGCTGCAGCTCGACCCCGAGCGCTACCAGATGGCCTCGCTCGGCCACGAGACGCTGTCGCCCTATGCCAGGGCGGACGCGCAGGGCCGGCCGCTGTTCCGGCTGCCGGGCCGGCCGGGGCAAAAGATCCCCTTCCTCGCCTACGCGGCCGGCGCCTACCTCGGCCGCCTGGTCGAGCTCATCGTCAAGGAGGCCGACTGCGCGCTGAACCTGGACGCCATCTACGAGACCGACATGGCCGAGGGCCTGAAGGCGATGGCGCTGGAGGGGCATGGCTTCGCCTTCCTGCCGGCCAGCTCGGTGCAGAAGGAACTGGCCAGCGGCCGCCTCGTGCCGGCGGCGGCGGCGGGGACCTTCAGCGTCAGCATGGAGCTGCGCATCTACCGCGAGCGGCCCGAGATCTCGCGCCGGCAGAAGCCCGCCGCCCAGGCGCTGTGGGACTATCTTGCGTCGGCGGCATGAGGTCATCGCGCATGCGCATGCCACGTATAAACCCGTATTCGGGCTGGGTGCCGCGCGTGGTCTGCTCATGCCTGTTTGATATCGATATCCCTTCCTTGTTGTTGGAGTCTCCATGAAGAAAATCCTGCTTGCCGCGGCCTTGGTGGCCGGCGCGGCCGCCGTGCACGCCGAGGACACGCTGAAGAAGGTCAAGGACAGCGGCGTCATCACGATGGGTGTGCGCGAGTCCTCGGGCCTGGCCTACACCATCGGTGACGGCAAATACGTCGGCTACCACATCGATGTCTGCCATCGCGTCATCACCGACCTTGAGAAGGCGCTCGGCCGCAAGCTGGAGACCAAGTACCAACCCGTCACGTCCGCCAACCGCATCCCGCTGACGGTCAACGGCACCGTGGACCTGGAATGCGGCTCGACGACCAACAACGTCGCGCGCCAGAAGGACGTCGCCTTCGCGGTGACGACCTATGTCGAGGAAGTGCGCATCGCCGTGAAGGCTGCCTCGGGCATCACGTCGATCAAGCAGCTCAATGGCAAGACCGTCGCGACGACCACCGGCACGACCTCGGTGCAGACGCTGCGCAAGCATGAGCGCGCCACCGGCGTGGACTTCAAGGAAGTCTTCGGCAAGGACCATGCCGACAGCTTCCTGCTGCTGGACTCCGGCCGCGCCGACGCCTTCGTGATGGACGGCTCCATCCTGGCCAAGAACATCGCCACGTCCAAGAACCCGGCCGATTTCAAGATCGTCGGCGAGGTGCTGTCGGTCGAGCCCATCGCCATCATGATGCGTAAGGACGATCCGGCCTTCAAGAAGGCCGTGGACGACAGCATCAAGGGCATGATGAAGTCGGGTGAACTGGCCAAGATCTACGACAGGTGGTTCATGCAGCCCATCCCGCCGACCAACACCAAGATCGGCCTGCCACTGTCTGCCGCGAACAAGGACGCCTGGGCCAACCCCAACGACAGGCCGATGGAAGACTACGCGAAGAAGTGATCCGCGTATCGACCTGAACCACCGCAAAGCGGGTGCCTGGCACCCGCTTTGTTCTAGAAGGCTCAAGGAGAAGCCATGAGTTGGGACTGGCAGTTCTACTGCAATGACACCGCCACCGGCGAGGCCGTCGCCGGTTGCTTCGGGCCGGGCGGCAAGGAGCAGACCTATCTTCAGTGGATGCTGAACGCCTGGGGCTGGACGCTGAGCGTCTCGCTGCTCGCGCTGCTGGTGGCGCTGGTGGTGGGTTCGCTGATCGGCATCGCCCGCACGACGCCGAACAAATGGCTGGCGCGCTTCGGCGAGGCCTGGACCGAGCTGTTCCGCAACATCCCGCTGCTGGTCCAGGTCTTCCTTTGGTACCACGTGCTGCCGGCGCTGTTCCCGGTGCTGCGCGACGCGGTGCCACCTTCGGTGCTGGTCGTCTGCGCTTTGGGCTTCTTCACCAGCGCGCGCATCGGCGAGCAGGTCAAGGCCGGCATCCAGACCCTGCCGCGCGGCCAGCGCTATGCCGGCCAGGCCCTGGGCATGACGCTGCCGCAGACCTATCGCTTCGTGCTGCTGCCGATGGCCTTTCGCATCGTCATCCCGCCGCTGACCAGCGAGAGCATGAACATCGTCAAGAACTCGGCCGTGGCCTTCGCGGTCAGCATTCCCGAGTTGGCCCAGTTCGCCCAGCAGGCCTCCGAGGAAACCTCGCACTTCGAGGAGATATTCATCCCCGTGACGGCCCTCTATTTCATCTCCGCCTTCGCGATCAACCGCGTCGCCAAGTTCATCGAGGCGCGCGTGCGCATCCCCGGCTCGGGCGGAGGCAAGTGATGCTGAACCTCGACTACTCCTTCCTGAACTGGGACGTCGTCCAGAGCTTCGTCGCCAAGGGCTTCTGGTTCTCCATCCAGCTGACGCTGGTGGCCATGATCGGCGGCATCGTGCTCGGCACGCTGCTGGCGATGATGCGGCTGTCCAGCCACCGCTGGCTGTCGGCGCCAGCGGCCTTCTATGTCGACACGCTGCGCTCCATCCCGCTGGTGATGGTGATCCTGTGGTTCTTCCTGCTGATCCCCAAGTTGCTCGGGCCGCTGGGCGGGCAGATGTCGGCCTTCATCACCTTCACGCTGTTCGAGGCCACCTACTACTCCGAGATCATGCGCGCCGGCATCCAGTCGGTGTCCAGGGGCCAAGTCAATGCCGGCTACGCGGTGGGCATGACCTACGGGCAGACGATGCGCTTCGTCGTGCTGCCCCAGGCCTTCCGCAACATGCTGCCGGTGCTGCTGACCCAGACCATCATCCTGTTCCAGGACACCTCGCTGGTCTATGCGGTCGGCGAATACGACCTGCTGAAGGGCTTCGAGGTCGCGGGCAAGAACTTCAACCGCCCGGTCGAGACCTATCTCGTTGCCGCCGTCGTCTATTTCGTCATCTGCTTCGGCCTGTCCCACCTTGTCAGGCAATTGCAGAAGAAGATCGCCATCATCCGTTGAGGTCGCGTTGTGATTGACATCAAGAACATCTCCAAGTGGTACGGCAGCTTCCAGGTGCTGACCGACTGCACGACGTCCATCAAGAAGGGCGAGGTCGTCGT
Source organism: Roseateles saccharophilus (assembly GCF_004342485.1). GTDB lineage: Bacteria > Pseudomonadota > Gammaproteobacteria > Burkholderiales > Burkholderiaceae_C > Pelomonas > Pelomonas saccharophila. The sequence continues at coordinate 184,662 of NZ_SMBU01000005.1, read as the reverse complement.
CGTTTGCGGGCCCTCGGGCTCGGGCAAGTCGACGCTGATCAAGACCGTCAACGCGCTGGAGCCCTTCCAGAAGGGCGACATCGTCGTCGACGGCATCTCCATCGCCGACCCCAAGACCAACCTGCCCAAGCTGCGCTCGCGCGTCGGCATGGTGTTCCAGCATTTCGAGCTCTTCCCGCACCTGTCGGTGACCGAGAACCTGACCATCGCCCAGGTCAAGGTGCTGGGCCGCTCGCTGGCCGACGCCAAGGCGCGCGGCCTGAAGATGCTGGACCGCGTCGGCCTGTCGGCCCACAAGGACAAGTTCCCGGGCCAGCTCTCCGGCGGCCAGCAGCAGCGCGTGGCCATCGCGCGGGCGCTGTCGATGGACCCCATCGTCATGCTGTTCGACGAACCCACCTCGGCGCTCGACCCCGAGATGGTGGGCGAGGTGCTGGACGTGATGGTGCAGCTGGCCAACGAGGGCATGACCATGATGTGCGTGACGCACGAGATGGGCTTTGCCAAGCGGGTCAGCAACCGCGTCATCTTCATGGACGCCGGCAAGATCGTCGAGGACTGCTCCAGCGCCGACTTCTTCGGCAAGCCCGAGGAGCGTTCGCCCCGCGCCAAGGACTTCCTCTCGAAGATCCTGCAGCACTGAGCCCCTTGCCCAGGCTTGCCGCGCTGAACGCGGGCAAGCCTGGTCGGTCTTGCAGACCGCGCAGCCGGCAGAGCGGCTGCCCTTCGGCAAGCACGACAAGCCCTCGGGACTTGTCGTGTCAGGCCTCAGCCCGAAGACGGGGCCGTTTGGGGCCGTCTTCGATCAGAGGAACATCCCGCCCGACGCCTCCACGCGCTGGCCGGTGATCCAGCCGGCGCCCGGCCGCATCAGCGCCGCCGCGGCGCCGCCGATGTCGGCGGCCTCGCCGGCCCGGCCCAGGGCCGTGACCGATGCGACGAAGCGGTTCAGCTCCGCGTTGTCGCGCACCGCACCGCCGCCGAAATCGGTCGCGATCGCGCCCGGCGCCAGCGTGTTCACGCGGATGCCGCGCGCGGCCAGCTCCTTGGCCTGGTAGCGGCTCAGCACCTCGACGGCCCCCTTCATCACCGCGTAGGCGCCATAGCCCGGGACCGTGAAGCGGGCCAGGCCGCTGGAGATGTTCAGCACGCGGGCGCCGTCGGCCAGCAGCGGCAGCAGGGCCTGGGTCAGGAAGAAGGGGCCCTTCAGATGGATGGCCAGCATCGCGTCGAACTGGGCCGGCGTCGTCTTGGCAAAGCTGGCGTGGGCGCCGGCGCCGGCATTGTTGACGAGGCCGTCCAGCCGGCTTGCGCCCCAGGCGTCCAGGCCGGCCTGCAGCCGCGCGACGAAGGCCGGGAAGCCGGCCGCATCGGCCACATCCAGCGGCAGGGCCAGCGCGCGCCGTCCCAGGGCCTGGATCTGCGCGACGACCGTGTCGGCGGCAGTGGCGGCCTCGCGGTAGGTCAGCACGATGTCGTGGTTGTCGCGGGCCAGGGCGAGGGCCATCGCGGCGCCCAGGCCGCGGCTGCCGCCGGTGATCAACGTGATGGACGTGGATTGCATGGATTTCTCCGTGGAGTGGTGACGGAGGGAATTTATTGTTCTATTTAATGTCGATAAAGTAGGTTCGTTTGAAAAGACTGTGCATTAAATGCAATCCAATCTGGATCTGGCCGCGTTGCGCGTCTTCCTGCAGGTCGCCGAGCTGGCCCACTTCAGCCGGGCTGCCGACGAGCTGGGCCTGCCCAAGGGGCGGGTCAGCCAGGTCGTGCGTGAACTGGAGGCCCGGCTCGGCACGCGCCTGTTCCAGCGCACGACGCGGCGTGTCAGCCTGACCTCGGACGGCGAGCTGCTCGCGGAGCGCGCCCGCACGCTGCTGGCGGACGCCGGCGAGGTCGAGGCGCTGTTCCAGCAGGATCGCCAGCTCGGCGGCCGGCTGCGCGTGGACATGCCGGTGCGCCTGGCCCTGGGCCGCGTGCTGCCGGCCCTGCCGGGCTTTCTGGCCGCGCATCCGGGTCTGCAGGTGGAGCTGAGCTGCTCGGACCGGCGCGTGGACCTCGTGGAGGAGGGCTTCGACTGCGTGCTGCGCGTTGGCGCCGTCCATGACCCCATGCTGGTGGCGCGGCCGCTCGGGCGCGTCAGCCTGGTCAACGCCGCCAGCCCGGCCTATCTGGCCGCACGCGGCATGCCCGGAACGCCGGATGATCTGCTCGCCCAGGGCCATGAGCTCGTCCACTACAGCCAGACCTGGGCCGACCGCCGGCCGCGCTTCGACTGGGTGGACGCGGAGGGCCGGGCACGCAGCCTGGGCCTGCCGGCGCGGGTCAGCGTCAACCACACCGATGCCTACGAGACCGCCGCGCTGGCCGGCATGGGCATCGTGCAGGCGCCCGGCATCGGCTTGCGCGCGGCCATCGCGGACGGGCGCCTCGTGCGCGTGCTGCCGGGCTACGAGCCGGCGCCGCTGTCGGTCAACCTCGTCACGAGCCAGCGCCGCCACACGCCGCGGCGCGTGCGCGTCTTCATGGACTGGCTGACCGGCCAGCTCGCGGGCTATCTGGACGACGACAATCCCACCCCATCATGACCGACATCCTCACCCTCACCCGCCCGGACGACTGGCATCTGCACCTGCGCGACGAGGCGGCGCTGGCCAGCGTCCTGCCCTATACGGCGCACCAGTTCGCGCGTGCCATCGTCATGCCCAATCTGCGCCCGCCTGTCACCACCGCGGCCCAGGCCCTGGCCTATCGCGAGCGCATCCTCGCCGCCCTGCCCGAGGGCAGCGACTTCCAGCCGCTGATGACGATGTACCTGACGGACAACACGCCGCCGGACGAGATCAAGCGTGCGAAGGACGCGGGCGTCGTCGCGCTCAAGCTCTATCCGGCCGGCGCCACGACCAACAGCGATGCCGGCGTGACCGACATCCGCAAGACCTACAGGACGCTGGAGGCCATGCAGCGCGAGGGCCTGCTCTTCCTCGTGCACGGCGAGGTGACCGACGCCGACATCGACGTCTTCGACCGCGAGGCCGTCTTCGTCGACCGCGTGATGACGCCGCTGCGCGCCGCCATGCCCGAGCTCAAGGTCGTGTTCGAGCACATCACGACCAAGGAGGCCGCCCAGTACGTGACCGAGGCCGACCGCTTCACCGCCGCCACCATCACGCCCCAGCACCTGCTCTACAACCGCAACGCCATCTTCACCGGTGGCCTGCGCCCGCACTACTACTGCCTGCCCGTGCTCAAGCGCGAGGAGCACCGCCAGGCCCTGCTGAAGGCTGCGGCCTCGGGCCTGCCCAAGTTCTTCCTCGGCACCGACAGCGCGCCGCACGCGGCCCAGCTGAAGGAGGCCTCGGTCTGCGGCGCCGGCTGCTTCACGGCCATCGCGGCGCTGGAGCTGTATGCCGAGGCCTTCGAAGCCATCGGCGCCCTCGACAAGCTCGACGCCTTCGCCGGCCACCATGGCCCCGACTTCTACGGCCTGCCGCGCAACGGCGGCACCGTCACGCTCAAGCGCGAACCCTGGACGCTGCCGTCCGCCGTGCCCTTCGGCGAAGCCCAGCTGAAGCCGCTGCGCGGCGGCGAGACGCTGAACTGGAAACTGATCGCATGACCGACACGAACAAGAAGGTCGCCTTCCTCGTCGACTTCGACAACGTCGCCACCGATGTCATCGAGCAGGCGCTCAACGCCGTGTTCAAGGACTACGGCGCCGCCCACATCCGCCGCGCCTACTGCAATGCCGAGCAGGCGCTGCGCGAGCAAAGCTTCCTGAAGCGCCTGGGCCTGCGTGCCATCGTCAACCTCGCCATCGGCAAGAACTCCACCGACATCGCGCTGGCCGCCGACGCGATGGACCTGGCCATCACCGAGAAGCCCGACGTCATCGTGCTGGTGTCGTCCGACAGCGACTTCGCGCCGCTGGTGCTGCGCCTGCGCGAGAAGGGCTGCTGGCTGCGCGGCTTCGGCCAGCACGGCAAGACCGGCGACGGCGTGATCCAGATTTACGACCAGTTCAACGAACTGGCCCACGACAGCGGCCGCTCCGCGCCCAAGCCCGCGCCCAAGCGTGAGCCGGCCAGGAAGGCCGCAGCAGCACCCAAGCCGGCCGCCAAGAAGGCCGCGGCACCCGCCAAGGCCGCCGCCCCGGCTCTGAAGCCGGCGGCGCCTGTGCCCGAAGCCAAGCCCGCCGCGGTGCCTGCGCCCAGGCCCGTTGCAGCGCCCGTGCCCAAGCTGGCAGCAGCGCCGGTCCCGGTCGACGCCAGCGTTGCCGCCGCCAAGGAAATCAACGCCGTGCTGGCGTTGCTGCCCAGGCTGGCCGACGGCCAATGGCATGACCTCGGCGCCGCCGCCAAGGTGTTGAAGGAGGCCGGCCTGCTGGCCAAGTCCGCGCCGTCGACCAAGCTGTTCCGCAAGCATCCGCACGCCTTCGAGCTGCAGCCGGCCAAGCAGCCGAACCAGGTCCGCTTCGCTACTTGAGGATCGCCCCGGACTGGGCTGCGCCCTGGTTCGAGCCGTACCGCGACGTGGCCGCACCGGTGCTGGCGCGGCTGGCGGATGGCGCGCCGGTGCTCGAGGCACTGGGCCACGCGCGCTTCGAGCCCGCCGGACCGCTGCGCCTGGGCTACGAGTGGCACATCGCCGCCACCGGCCGCGTGCCGGCCGCGCTGCCCCCCCTGCCCGTGCTCGGCATCCCTGGCTGGTGGCCAGCAAACGAGGGGCGGGCTTCTACGCTGACGACCGGGTATTCCGCCCAAAGCAGCTAGCATCGGCGCCCTCCACCGGAGGTCTCGCTTGTTGAAGTCCTGTCTGAAGTTCCTGCTGGTCGCGGCCCTCGCCGGGCTGGCGCTTGCGGCCGGCGCGCAAACGCAGGCGCCCGCCGCATCGGCGCCTGGGGCGCAGCAGCCGCCGACCGTGTCGGCCAGTGCCCGGCGCCTGTACGAGCGCAGCAAGGGCCAGCTGCTGCAGATCCGCACGCTGCTGAAGACCCAGGACAGCCAGGCCTCGGTCGGCTCGGGCTTCCTCGTCAGCGACGACGGCCACATCGTCACCAACTACCACGTCATCAGCCAGTTCGCACTGGAGCCCGACAGCTACCGGCTGCGCTATGCGACGACCGACGGCCAGGGCGGCGCGCTGGAGCTGCTGGACTTCGACGCCCGTCGCGACCTGGCGCTGCTGCGCGCCGTGGGCGATGGGCTGAAGGGCCGCGGCGCCCTGGGCTTCCGCCCGCAGAGCCAGCCGCTGGCCAAGGGCGAGCGCATCTATTCGATGGGCAACCCGCACGACGTGGCCTTCGCCGTCGTCGAGGGCAACTACAACGGCCTGGTCGAGCGCAGCTTCGACCCGCTGATCTACTACGCGGGCGGCATCAACCCCGGCATGAGCGGCGGGCCGGTGCTGGACGAGGACGGCCGCGTCGTCGGCGTCAACGTGTCGACGCTGCTGTTCGCGCAGCAGGTCAGCTTCCTCGTGCCGGGCGAGTTCGCCGAGGGCCTGGTCAGGCGCAGCCTCGGCGCCAAGCCCATCCACACGGCCGCCTGGGCCCGCCTGCGCGACCAGCTGACCCGCTACCAGGACGAGCTCGTCACGCGCTTCCTGTCCCAGCCCTGGGAGAGTGCCAACAACGACCGCTACCGCCTGCCCGTGCCCAGGCAGGACTTCATGCGCTGCTGGGGGCGGGGGACGTCGGCCGACACCAAGGGCCTGGACTTCGAGCGCTCGCAGTGCCGCATGGACCACGCTCTCTTCGTCAGCGGCAGCCTGCAGACCGGCTGGCTGGACATGTCGCACGAGGCCTATGACGGCAGCAAGCTCGGCCCGCTGCGCTTCGCGCGCCAGTATTCGCAGAGCTTTCGCAACGAGCGCCTGGGTGCTGCCGACAAGGCGCGCACCGCGCCCTACTGCAAGGAGCAGTTCGTCGACCGGGACGGCCTGCCGCTGCGCGCCGTCGTCTGCCTGCGGGCCTACCGCAAGCTCGACGGTCTGCACGATCTCAGCGTGCTCGTGACGACGGTGGACTCGTCCACGCAGGGCGCGCTGGGCCGCTTCGACGCCAAGGGCGTCAGCTTCGACAACGCGCTCAAGCTCGCGGCGCACTATCTGGAGGGCTTCGCGTGGACGAACAGCAGCAAGGCCAAGTGACGACGCCCACCGCGCCCGCTGCCGTCGTCGAGCTGCTGGGCCGCGACGGCCGCGCGACGCTCGTGCAGCGCGTGACGCGATGGCCCGTGCGCATCGGCCGCTCGCCGGCCTGCGACATCGTGCTGGACGACGCCCACCTCGCCGCCGAGCATGCCGAGCTGCACCTCGCCCCCGCAGGCGGCGTGCGGCTGAGGCTGCTGCCGAGCCGCAACGGCGGCCATGTCGGCAAGCAGCGCCTGGCCGGCGGCGACGAGGCGCCGCTGCCCGCGGGCGGCGCCTTCCAGCTGGCCGGCTGCTTGCTGCGGCTGCGCACCAGCGCCGACATGCTCGCGCCCGAGCATCTGCTCATCGTCGACAAGACCCGCCATTGGGCCCTGGTGCCGCTGCTGCTTCTGGGCATGCTGTTCTTCCAGTGGCTGGACCGCTGGAGCGCCGTCGACCCCGACGCGCGCTGGGTCGACTATGCCTCGCCGCTGCTGGCGCCGCTGGCCCTCGTGCTCGGCTGGGCGGGCCTGTGGTCGCTGGCCAGCCAGCTCTTCCAGCACCGCTTCCCGTTCACGACGCATCTGCGCCGCGCGCTCGTCGTCATCGTCGCGATGCAGCTGCTGGAATGGCTGCTGCCGGCTGTGGCCTATGCCTTCTCCTGGCCGCGGCTGATGGCGCTGGAGGCGCTGTCCATGCCCATCGCCGCCGCGCTGCTGATCGCCTGGCATGCCCGCCTCGTCTGGCCGGGCGCGCATCGCACGCTGAACGGCGGCCTCGCAGTCCTGCTGCTGCTGGGCCTGGGCCTGCAGGCGGCGGGGCGCCAGGAACAGCAGCACACCTTCGGCCCGCCCTACCTCGCCAGCCTGCCGCCACCGGTGCTGCGCATCGCACCCACCCAGCCGCCGCAGGCCCTGATCGAGTCCCTCAAGCCGCTGAAGGCCGAGCTGGCCCGCCAGGCGCACAAGGACAGCGAAGGTGCCGGCGAGGACGACAGCGGCGAATGAGGTTCAGGTCTGCGGCAGGAAGCCCTCGACCGACAGGTAGCGCTCGCCGGTGTCGTAGTTGAAGCCCAGCACCCGCGCACTCGCGGGCAGCTCGGGCAGCTTCTGCGCGATGGCCGCCAGCGTCGCGCCGCTGGAGATGCCCACCAGCAGGCCCTCCTCGCGGGCGCAGCGGCGCGCGTACTCGCGCGCGGCCTCGGCCTCGACCTGGATGACGCCGTCCAGCCGGGCCGTGTCCAGCACGGCCGGGATGAAGCCCGCGCCTATGCCCTGGATGGGGTGCGGGCTGGGCTGGCCGCCACTGATGACGGGGCTGGCGCTGGGCTCCACGGCAAACACCTTGAGCTGCGGCCAGACGGCCTTCAGCACCTGGGCACAGCCGCTGATGTGGCCGCCGGTGCCGACGCCGGTGATCAGCGCGTCCAGGCCTTCAGGGAAGTCGCGCAGGATCTCCTGCGCCGTTGTCCTGACGTGCACGGCCGGGTTGGCCGCGTTCTCGAACTGCTGCGGCATCCAGGAGTCCGGGTGCTGTTCCAGCAGCTCGCGGGCGCGGGCGATGGCGCCCTTCATGCCCTTCTCGCGCGGCGTCAGGTCGAAGCTCGCGCCATAGGCCAGCATCAGCCGGCGGCGCTCGACGCTCATGCTGTCGGGCATCACCAGGATGAGCTTGTAGCCCTTGACGGCTGCCACCATGGCTAGGCCGACGCCGGTGTTGCCCGAGGTGGGTTCGATGATGGTGCCGCCGGGCTTGAGCTCGCCGCTGGCCTCGGCGGCCTCGACCATGGACAGCGCGATGCGGTCCTTGATGGAGCCGCCCGGGTTGCTGCGTTCGGACTTGACCCAGACCTCGCTGCCGCTGAACAGGCGCTGCAGCCGGATGTGTGGGGTGTTGCCGATGGTGTCGAGGACGTTCTGAGCCTTCATGTCGGTTCCTGGGCCGGTGCTGGGATAATCGCTAGTGTGAAGCAAGCCAGACCGCCGCTGGGGCGATCTCGGAAACGAGGCCCTGGAGGAAGGTCCGGACTGCATAGAGCGGCGTAGCAGCTAACGGCTGCCCGGCGAAAGCCGAGGATCAGAGCAACAGAGACGAGTTCTGTTGGGACAACCCGATGGGTGGTCTGTGAGGCGCCAGCGCAAGCTGGCGTGGGGTGGAGCGAAAGCTTCGCACCATCGCGCGAAAGCGCGAACCGAACAGCACCTCTGTCGGGCTCTGCCCGACGGAGGTGAAACGGGCAATCTCTACGCGCAGCAACACCAAGTAGGCCAGCGTCGATGCGGCTCGCAGAGCTGGCGGGTAGGTGGCAACGAGCCGGGCAGCGATGCCCGGCCCAGAGGAATGGCGGTCACGCCGTCCGGCCCGCAAGGGCAGGGCGGTGCACAGAATCCGGCCTATCGGCTTGCTTCACTCTTTTCTTTCGGCAGGGCCGGCGGTGCGTCGATAGACTGCTTCCTTTGCCCCCCGATCCCCTCCCTCCCCCCCGATGAATCCCGAAGCCAGCCGCCTGTGGCGCGCGCCCCGCTGGGCCCTGTCCGTGCTGCTGGCCTGCTTGGCCATGGTCGGGCCCTTCTCCATCGACACCTATCTGCCGGCTTTCTCCGGCATCGCCGCGGCGCTGGACGCGACGCCGGTGCAGATGCAGCAGACGCTGTCGGCCTATCTGCTCGGCTTCGCCTTCATGAACCTCTTCCACGGCGCGCTGTCGGACTGCTTCGGCCGCCGGCCCGTGGTGCTCGTCGGCCTGGCCATCTTCACGGGCGCGAGCGTGGGCTGCGCGCTGGCCGGCTCCATCGGCCAGCTCGTCTTCTGGCGCACGGTGCAGGGCATGTCGGCGGGCGCCGGCATCGTCGTGTCGCGGGCCATCATCCGCGACATGTTCCCGCCGGCCGATGCGCAGCGCGTGATGTCGCAGGTGACCCTCTTCTTCGGCGTGGCGCCGGCCATCGCGCCGATGGTGGGCGGCTTCCTGTTCGTGCATGCCGACTGGCATTCGATCTTCTGGTTCCTGACCTTGGTCGGCACGGCCCTGCTGGTGTCCAACTGGCGGCTGCTGCCCGAGACCCTGCACGCCGGGCTCAGGCAGCCCTTCCACCCGGGTGCGCTGATGCGCGAGTACGGGCGGCTGTGCAGCAGCCGCAAGTTCATGCTGCTGGTGCTGGCCAGCGGCATCCCCTTCAACGGAATGTTCCTCTATGTGCTGGCCACGCCGGTCTTCCTGGGCGAGCACCTGCATTTCGCGCCGACGCAGTTCTTCTGGTTCTTCATCTGCTCCATCGGCGGCATCATGGCCGGCGCGGCGGTCAGCGGCCGGCTGGCCGGCCGGATGTCGGCCAAGCGCCAGATCATGCGCGGCTTTCGCATCATGTCCGCGGTGTCGGTGGCCAATATCCTGTTGAACCTGTTCGCGCCGCTGAGCCCCTTCTGGGCCCTGCCGATGGTCGGCCTGTTCGCCTTCGGCTGGGCCATGATGGTGCCTGTCGTCACGCTGCTGGTGCTGGACCAGGTGCCCGAGCGCCGCGGCATGGCCTCGTCGCTGCAGGCCTGCATCGGCTCGGCGGCCAACGGCCTGGTGGCCGGCGTACTGGTGCCCCTGGTCATGCACTCCACGCTGGCCCTGGCCGTCACGTCGGCCGGGCTGATGCTGGTGGGGCTGGCGGCCTGGTATGGCGTGCGCCGCTCCGTCGCCGCTTAAGCCCTGGGCGGCGGCGCCGAAATCTCCATGATGAAGAAGATGCAATCTCTGCCGTCCGCGCTCCTGGCTGCGCTGCTGCTGGCCGCGGCGGCTGCACCGGCCCAGGAACCCAAGGAACCGGTGGAGGTGCTGCGCCAGCGCCTGGCCGAGCGCCTGTCCACCAAGGTCGAGGGCAGCGCCATGGCCGCCGCCAAGTCGGCGCCCAGGGCCGCGAAGCCGGCCAGGGGCGAGGGCCCGCACGCGGCCCATGCGCCCCATTGGGGCTATGCGGGAGACGTCGGCCCCGATCACTGGGCCGAGCTGGCGCCGGAGAACCGGCTCTGCGCGGTCGGCACGCGCCAGAGCCCCATCGACATCCGCGACGGCCTGGCCGTCGACCTGGAGCCCATCGCCTTCGACTACCGCGCCAGTGGCTTCTCGGTACTGGACAACGGCCACACCGTGCAGGTCAATGTCGCGCCGGGCAATGGCCTGACCGTCATGGGCCGGCGCTTCGAGCTGGTGCAATTCCACTTCCACCGGCCGGGCGAGGAGCGCATCAACGGCCATCAGTTCGACATGGTGGTCCACCTCGTGCACCGGGACGAGCAGGGGCGTCTGGCCGTGGTGGCCGTGCCGCTGGAGCGCGGTGCTGACGATCGACCTCAACCGGTGGTGCAGGCGGTCTGGGCCAATCTGCCGCTCGAAAAGGGCGAGGCGCTGGCGGCCCAGTCGCAGATCGACCTGAACCAGCTGCTGCCGGCCGACCGCGGCTACTACATCTATATGGGCTCGCTGACGACGCCGCCCTGCAGCGAGGGCGTGCTGTGGATGGTGATGCGCCGGCCGGTGCCGCTGACGGCCCAGCAGATCGGCATATTCGCCCGGCTCTACCCGATGAACGCGAGGCCGCTGCAGGCCGGCTCGGGGCGGATCATCAAGGAGTCGCAGGCGGCGCCCGGCGCGTCCCCTTGAGCGTCGTGCGCTGGCCGGACAGCCAGTCGTAGAGCGTCGTGAACAGCTGCTCGGCGACGACGGGCTTGGCGACATGGTCGTCCATGCCGGCATCCAGGCAGCGCTGGCGTTCCTCGTCGAAGGCATTGGCCGTCATCGCCAGGATGGGCAGCTCGGCGCCCTGCGGCAGGCGGCGGATCGCGCGGGTCGCGTCCAGGCCGTCCATGATGGGCATCTGCACGTCCATCAGCACCAGGGCGTAGTCGCCGCCCTTCACCATGTCGACGGCCTGCTGGCCGTCGGCGGCCACGTCCACGACGAGGCCGGTGCTGCCGATCAGCGCCAGCGCGACCTCCTGGTTGACCGGGTTGTCCTCGGCCAGCAGCAGCTTGCGCGGGTGGGTCGCCGCCAGCGCGACCAGGCGCTCGCGCGCCGTGTGCGAGCGGGTCAGCGTGTTGGCCTCGGGCTCGTGCTCCTCGTTCATGGCCATGGGTTCGACATTGACCTGGAACCAGAAGCGGCTGCCGCGGCCGGGCGTGCTGTCGACGCCGACGACGCCGCCCATCAGCTCGGCCAGGCGGCGGCAGATGGCCAGGCCCAGGCCGGTGCCGCCGTAGCGGCGCGTGGTGGACTTGTCGGCCTGCTCGAAGTCCTGGAACAGCCGCGCCTGGGCGTCGGCGGCGATGCCGATGCCGCTGTCCTCCACCTCGAAGCGCACGCTCAGGCGCTGCGGTGACGGCGAGCCCTCGCTGCGCGCCGACAGGCGCACGAAGCCGCGGTCGGTGAACTTGACTGCATTGCCGGCGAAGTTCAGTAGCAGCTCGGTGATGCGCTGCGGGTCGCCGAGCAGCGGGCGGCCGCGCAGCGCCGGCGCGATGTCGCATTCGACCTTCAGGCCCTTGCTCGCGGCGCCCTGCAGCGTCATGTTGGCGATGTTGTCCAGCACCTCGTCGACGGTGAACTCGACGCGCTCGAGCTGCACCTTGCCGGCCTCGATCTTGGAGAAGTCGAGCACATTGTTGATGACGCTGAGCAGGTGCTCGGCCGCATGGGCCACCTTCTGCAGGCGCTGCTGCTGCACGGGCTCGACGGCGTCGCTCTGAGCCAGATAGGTCAGGCCGATGATGGCGTTCATCGGCGTGCGGATCTCGTGGCTCATATTGGCCAGGAAGGCGCTCTTGGCCAGGCTGGCGGCCTGGGCGGCCTGGGTGGCCTCGGCGAGCTCGGCGGTGCGGGCCTCGACGAGTTCCTCGAGGTGGTGGCGGTAGCGCTCCAGCTCCAGCGCGTCGCGGCGCTGGCGCGAGATGTCGGTCAGGAAGCCGTGCCAGAGCACGCTGCCGTCGGCCTCGCGCTGAGCGATGGCATTGCCGTAGATCCAGCGTTCGCCGCCGTCGGCCAGCGGCGTGCGGAACTCCTGCTGCCAGGGGCTGAGGGTGCGCGCGGAGGCCAGCAGGCTCTCGCGCACGGCGGCGCGGTCGTCGGGGTGGATGCGCTCGAACCAGGGCGCGGCGCCGCGGCCGAGCTCGGCGCTGCCGAGCATGAAGTATTCGCGCACGGCCTCGCTGACATAGGCGAAGCTGAATTCGCCGTTGACCGCCAGGCGCAGCTGGTAGACGACGCCGGGCACGGTCTCGGCCATGCCGCGCAGCCGCTCGATCAGGCTGCGCTGGGCGTCGAACTGCTGCTGCAGCGCGTCGCGCATGTGCTCCAGGTGGCCGCCGAGCAGGCCGATCTCGTCCTGGCGCTTGTGCTCGAGCTTGGCGTTGAAGCGGCCCTGGGCGAGGTCGTTGGCGAAACCGCCCAGCTCGCGCAGCGGGCGGAACAGGCGCGAGTTCAGCAGCCACAGCACCAGGGCCAGCGACACGAGCAGCTGGCCGCCCACGGTGGCGCCGTAGAGCCAGCGCTGGCGCAGCAGCGCGGTGGTGCTGAGGTGGTCGTCGATCTCGATCTGGATGTGGCCGATGCGCGTCGAGCCGCGCAGGATGTCGCGCTCGCCGGTCAGCGTCTGGCCCAGGCGCCGCTCGGGCAGGTGGCTTTCGATGAAGGGCAGGCCCTGCGACGCGTCGCTGACGCTGACGCGCACCACCTCGGGCGACTTGACGATGGCCGACACCACCTCGCGCGCGGCGACCGCGTCGAGGTTCCAAAGCAGCTCGGGCAGGCTGCTGGCCAGCACGTCGAGCTTGGCGTCGAGGTCGCGCTGCAGGTTCTGCTCGGCGACCTTGGATTCGCGCAGGCCGATGAAGAGGCCGCCGACGATCAGGGCCGGCACGAGCAGGCCGATGCTGGCGCCGAGGGCCAGGGCGGCGAAGAGCGAGGAGGAGGGCTTGCTGCTCAAGATCGGGTCATGCTGCCACAAGGGCAGTCAGGGCGGGCCGGTGAAAAGCAAATCGCGCCACGTCGCGGCGGCGGCGTGGCGCGCTTGCTGGTGCATGGGGGTGTCAGCCCTTGCTTCCCAGGAGTTCGGGCTTGAGCGTGGAGTCGACCGGCTTGTCGCCCAGCCAGATCTTCAGCACCGCGTTGTAGAAGCCGACGTCCTTCAGCGGCTCGCCGATCTGCTTGCCGTTGAGCGCCATCACCGTGCCGGTGTCGGGCACCCAGTCCACCGTGATGACGTCGCCCTTCCTGGCCGTGGGGATGCTGACGAAGGCCTCGCCGAACTGCGCGAGTTGGTTGACGAACTTGGAGCGCTCGGCCTTGTCGGTATTGGCAGTGATGCCGGCCATGAAGGCCTGGCCGAGCTCGTCGCCGGTCACTTCGCGAAGCAGGCCGAGGGTGAAGCGGCGCGGGCCGGCGCTGTCCAGCACGCCGGCCGTCGTCGTCTTCTTCTCGGTCAGATAGAGCGCCATCGCATAGACCTTGACGACGATGCGCACGCGCACGCCGGCGCCGTTGAGCTTGAGTTCCTTGCCGGCCACCTTGGCGGTGTCGTCGAACTTCAGGCCGCCGACCTCGACGGCCTGGGCCGCCGCGGCGAGGCTCAGGGCCAGGCCCAGGCCTGAGATCCAGCGGATGGCGGTGTTCGTCTTCATGTTGTCTCCTGGTCTTGATCTTGGGGGGGAGGGGATCAGCGCGCCGCTTCGAGCTTGAAGAGGCTGACGACTTCTTCGAGGCCATGGGCCTGGGCACGCAGGGAGTCGGCGGCGGCGGCGGCCTGCTCCACCAGCGCGGCGTTCTGCTGCGTGCTCTTGTCCATGTCGTGGATGGTATGCGTGACGCGCTCGATGCCGGAGCTCTGCTCGGCGCTGGCGTGGGTGATCTCGCCCATGATGTCCGTCATCCGTTGCACGCTCGCCACCACACCCTGCATGGTGTTGCCGGCCTGGGCCACGAGCTGGCTGCCCTGGGCGACCTTTTCCACCGAGTCGCCGATCAGGCGCTTGATCTCCTTGGCCGCGTCGGCGCTGCGGCCGGCCAGCGAGCGCACCTCGCCGGCCACCACCGCGAAGCCGCGGCCCTGCTCGCCGGCACGGGCGGCCTCCACGGCCGCGTTCAGCGCCAGGATATTGGTCTGGAAGGCGATGCCGTCGATGACGCTGATGATGTCGACGATCTTCTTGGACGAGGCGTCGATGCTGCCCATCGTCGTCACGACCTTGGCCACGACCGCGCCGCCCTCCACGGCCACCGTCGAGGCCGCCTGCGCGAGCTGGTTGGCCTGCTGGGCGTTCTGGGCGTTCTGCTGCACGGCGTCGGTCAGCGTCTTCATCGCCGAAAGTGTCTGCTCCAGCGACGCAGCCTGGGCCTCGGTGCGCACCGACAGGTCCAGGTTGCCGCTGGCGATCTCGCTGGAGGCCGAGGAGATGGACTCCGTGCCCTCGCGCACCCGGCCGACGATGCCCTTCAGGCTCTCGTTCATGTCCGACAGGGCCTGCAGCAGCTCGCCGGTCTCGTCGCGGCTGCTCACCTCGATCTCGCTGGTCAGGTTGCCCGAGGCCACCTGGCGGGCCACGTTCACCGCGCCGCGCAGCGGGTTGACGATGCCGCGCGTCGTCAGCACGCCGATGGCCACGCTGGCGACGCAGGCCGCCAGGGCCAGCGCCATCAGCAGCAGGCCGGTCTTGCGCGCCACGCCGTTGGACTTCAGGCCGGCGGCCTCCATCTCGGCGTTGCGGGTCTCGACCAGCTTGTCCAGCGTGGCCTGGTACTTCACCTGGGCGGCGCGCACCGAGAACTGGAACTTCAGCGGCGCGCCCTCCGTGTCGCCGGCGGCCACCATCTTCACGAAGGAGGCCTGGGCCGGCATGAACCTGGCCCGCGCCTCCTTGACGGCCTTGAGCTGCTCCTGGCTGGCCTCGTCGGTCAGCAGCGGTTCCAGCTCGGCCATGGTCTTCTCGTGCGCGGCCAGCTGGCTGGCCACGGTGTCCAGCTCCTTCTTGATCTGCTCCTCGCCCGTCATGATCAGCGTCGTCATCATCGAGCGCGACGCGTCGCCGAGTTCGGCCTTGGCGAGGTTGGCCAGGGCCACGGCCTTGTAGTCGCTGCTGAGCAGCTGGCTGATCTCGCTGTTCAGCGTCTGGATGCCAAAGTAGCCCTGGGCCGCCATGGCCACCAGGCAGGCGATCGCGACAGTGAAGCCTGCGGCGAGACGTTGTCCGATGCGCAGGTGGGACAAGAACTTCATGGGGCGGCCTTGGTTTGAGGGAGCGAGCCGCCCGCTTGATGGAGTTCTGGATGCAGGCGGAGGCGGATGAAACTGGCCGAAATTTCAGCAGAAATCGCCGCCCCGAATGCGATCTGAGCGACAGGGAGACGCCCCTGCCGTGACTTGTGCGGCAAAACCGGTTCGGACTTGGCCGCGGGCTGGGGCGGGCTCGGGTTAGCCCCGCAGAACGTTTCGCCAGGGCGCTGATATCCGACCTTGGCGGGCACCGCAGGCCTGGCGCGCGGCCGGTCGGCATCTGCGCCTGATCCGTAGAATGAATATTTCAGCCAACTTCAGCGCATCAGATGCCCGGTCCCGTCAGCAGGCGCTACGAAAAGCTGGCTGATGAAATGGATCAGGCCATCGGCGAGGGATTGCTGCGGCCCGGCGAGCGCCTGCCGTCGGTGCGGGTGACCTGCCAGCATCACGGCATCAGCCCGTCGACCGTGTTCCAGGCCTACGGGCTGCTGGAGGCGCGCGGCCTCATCGAGGCGAGACCGCGCTCGGGCTACTACGTCCTGGCCCGGAAGAAGCCCGCGCGGGCGCTGCCGCTGCAGGCGCCGATCCGCGCCGAGGCCACCGAAGTTGCGGTCAGTGCCCTGGCATTCGATCTGCTGGAGTCCACCCGGGATGCGGCCGTCGTCCCGCTGGGGTCTGCGTTTCCAGCGCCGCACCTGTTTCCGTTCGAGGCGTTGGCGCGTAGCGGTGCGCGCGCCATGAGGCGGCTCAAGCCGGCCCAGATCACCGGCGCGCTGACCGTCGGCGACGCCGGGCTTCGTCAGACTCTGCGCAAGCGCTATGCGCTGCAGGGCGTTCCCCTGGCCGAGGATGAGTTGGTCATCACCAACGGCGCGATGGAGGCATTGAATCTATGCCTGCAGGCCGTCACCCAGCCCGGCGATGTGGTGGTCGTGGAGAGCCCGACGTTCTACGCAGCGCTGCAGGCCCTGGAGCGGCTCAAGCTGAAAGCCGTCGAAGTGCCGACCGACCCGCAGCACGGCGTGGACCTGGACGCGCTGGGCGAACTGCTGGGCCGGCAGCGGGTGGCGGCGTGCTGGTTCATGCCCACGCTCCAGAATCCGCTGGGTGCCTTGATGCCGAGAGCCCGCAAACAGGCCTTGGTGGAGCTGCTGGCGCGTCACGGCGTGCCGTTGATCGAGGACGACGTCTACGGGGAGCTGTACGTCGACGTGCGTCGACCGCCGTCCGCCAAGGCCTTTGACCAGGCCGGCGGGGTGTTGCATTGCTCTTCCTTCAGCAAATGCCTGGCACCGGGCTATCGCGTCGGGTGGGCTGCGGCGGGGCGCTTCTCGCCGGCGGTTCGGCGGCTCAAGATGATGAGCTCGCTGGCGACGGCCCTGCCGCCCCAGCTGGCGATCGCGGATTACCTCGGGCAGGGCGGCTACGAGCGCCATCTGCGCCAACTGCGCACCGCGTTGGCCGCCGAACAGCAACGGGCGCGTCGGCTGATCGAACGCCACTTTCCGGCGGGAACGCGTGTCACCCGTCCTGCAGGTGGCTACTTCGTCTGGCTTGAACTGCCTGCCGGCGTGGAGGCGCTCGCGCTGCATCATCAGGCGATGAGCCTGGGCATCAGCACCGCGCCCGGCGTGCTCTTCTCGGCGGACCGGCGATTCGTCCACCATATGCGGCTCAACCTGGGCCACCCGGGCGACGCCCGGATAGACGACGCACTTCGCCGGCTCGGCGGGCTGGCCAGCGAGCTGGCCTCGGCTGCGGCCTGAGCCCTTGCGCTCATTCCGAGTTCGCCAGCGCCACGGCCCGCCTCAGGCGGGCAGCATCCACCCCTGCGCTTCGTGGTCCCCGGGGGTGCACAGGCCTTCCCGGCACAGCGGGCTGATCTGGCGGCTGGCGGTCTCCTCTGCCAATCCCAGCATGGCGCCCATGTCTTCGCGCCGTGGCAGCCAGACCGAATGCTGGCCGGCGCGCGCGGCACTCAGCGCGACGAGCCACAGCAGCAACTGCAGGATGCGCTGCCGTGCGCTGCCTCGTAGCAGCTCCGCCGACCAGGCCTGCGAGTCGCTCAGGCTTTGGTGCCAGTGCCGCAGCAGGCGGCGGTAGCGCTCGGGCTGCTGTAGCAAGTTGTCTTCGACGTCCCGGCAGCGAAGCCGGGAGACCTGCGCCGACGTGCAGCTGACGAGGTCATAACCATGGGCCTGGCCGAGCCAGGACTCCACGCCCAGCAGCATGCCCCGCCCGGCCAGGCTGACGATGCGGCCTCGCCGCCGGCCGTGACCCGCTCCAGGCGCAGGATGCCCCGGCGCACCAGCAGCAATTCGTGCCGCGGTGTTTCGCCCTGGAACCAGACGGTGGTGTCGGGGACCGGCGTCAGATCCGGGAGGCGGGCGTTGAGCGGGCCCGTCCGCTCGCGCACAGGTGGCCGATTCATCCTGGCAGGAAGGTGGACGCCGTCCGCGCCTGCACCGGGCCTGTCGTTTCCATGGAGTCCACCACGAAGTGCAGGGGGATGGGCCTGCCACCGGGGTGACGGCCGGCCTCCTCGGCGCTCATCCGTACCGTCGTCACCAGCGTGGACGCGCCTGCGGCATCGACGGTGAAGGGCTCGGCGTGCTGCACCTGAACCGGGGTTGCGGCCGGGCCTTCGCCCGTGAAGGCCGTCAGGCGCAGCGTGCGTGGCCGCAGGCTCGCATTCATCACCTGCAGGCGGTAGACGTTCTCCACGGCGCCGAAATCCAACTGGCGTACCAGGACGCTGCGGTCCCGCATCGCGTTCAGCCTCAACACCGGGCGTTCCAGCCATCCCCAGACCATGGCCGTGGCAAGGGCCAGCAACGCGCTCCCGTAAACCAGCACCCGCGGGCGCATCAGCGCATGCTGCAAGTCCGCGCGCATCGTGGTGTCGAGCTGCATGGCGCCAAAGCGCACCAGACCCCTGGGCGAGCCCAGCTTCCCCATCACCTGATCGCAGGCGTCGATGCAGAGGCCGCAGCTGATGCACGCGGCCTGCAGGCCATTGCGGATGTCGATGCCGGCCGGGCAGACCTGGACGCACAGCGTGCAGTCGCCTTGCGCCTTGCTGCGCGCATCGACGCCACGGGCGCGCGAGCCGCGCGGCTTGCCGGCGCATGCGGACAAACACGGTGCGTCGCCGCGCCACACTTCAAGCGCCACTTCGCAAGTGACCAGCAAGTCCTTATTTATGAAGGATATTTTCTGGTGCCACTGTCGATTTCAACAGTTTGCGCTAAGTGCTTGATTTCATTGAAAAAACTTGTGCGGATTCTTGACCGGGTGGATTGGTGCGCTTAAAGTGGGGCTAAGTGTCATTTCGTGGTGAAAAGTGTCGGAAATCGTCTTTCAGGGAGCCTCCAACTTGGCGCTGGACGCCAAGGGGCGCCTGAGCGTTCCCACGCGTCATCGTGAGGTGCTGCAATTGCTCTGCCAGGGCCGACTGACGGTCACCAAGCACCCGGACGGCTGCCTGATGCTGTTCCCGCGCCCGACCTGGGAGGTCTTCCGCGACAAGGTCGCCGCGCTGCCGATGTCGGCCGCGGGCTGGAAGCGGGTCTTCCTCGGCAATGCGATGGACGTCGAGATCGACTCGGCGGCGCGCGTGCTGATCTCGCCCGAGCTGCGCAGGAGCGCCGGGCTCAAGAACGACGTGATGCTGCTGGGCATGGGCAGCCACTTCGAGCTCTGGGACGCCGAGACCCATGCCGCCCACGAGGCCGAGGTGATGGCCGGCCCGCTGCCCGACGCGCTCAAGGACTTCAGTTTCTGATGGGCGCCGACGTGAACGAGAGCGCCGAGTTCCGCCACACCACCGTGCTGCTGGACGAGGCGGTGGAAGGCGTGCTCGCGCGCCCGGACGGAACCTATGTGGACGGCACCTTCGGCCGCGGCGGGCATTCGCGCGCGCTGCTGGCGCGACTGGCGCCCGCGGGGCGGCTGATCGGCATCGACCGCGATCCCGAGGCCGTCGCCGCGGCCGCGGCCATCACCGACCCGCGCTTTCGCATCGTGCACGCCGGCTTTGCCGACATGGCCGAGGAACTGGCGGCCATCGGCGTGCGCCAGGTCGACGGCGTGCTGCTGGACCTGGGCGTGTCCAGCCCGCAGATCGACAACCCGGAGCGCGGCTTCAGCTTTCGCTTCGACGGGCCGCTGGACATGCGCATGGACACGACCCGCGGCGAGAGCGCGGCGGACTTCCTCGCGCGTGCCGACGAGCGCGAGATCGCACAGGTGATTCGGGACTATGGCGAAGAACGGTTTGCTGGCCAGATTGCAAAGGCGCTTGTTGCTCGCCGGGAAGCCGGTGCGCCGCTCACGCGCACCGACGAGCTGCGCGAACTCGTGGCTCGCGCGGTCAAGACCCGCGAGCCCGGGCAAGACCCGGCCACGCGCACCTTTCAAGCCCTTCGGATTCATGTCAATCGCGAGCTTGAACAGCTGGAGCAGGGGCTGAGCGCGGCCCTGCGCCTGCTGGCGCCCGGCGGAAGGTTGTCGGTCATCAGCTTCCACTCGCTGGAGGACCGGCGCGTGAAGCAGTTCATCGCCGCCCACAGCAAGGCCGAGTTCGACCGCCGCGCGCCGTTCGCGCCGCCGCCGGCGCTGGCGCTGAAGGCCCTGGGCCGCGTGATGCCCAGCGCGGCGGAGGTCAAGGCCAACCCGCGCGCCCGCTCCGCCGTGCTGCGCATCGCCGAGCGCACCGACGCGCCGCTGAAAAGCTGATCGCGGTGGCCAGGCTCAACCTGCTCCTCATCCTGGCCGTGCTGGCCAGCGGCGTCGTGCTCGTGCACAGCGCCTACGAGTCGCGCCGCCTGTTCGCCGAGCTCGACAAGGCCAGGGCCGAGGGCCAGCGCCTGGCCGCCGACGCCGAGCGCCTGGCCGCCGAGCGCCATGCGCAGGCCACCAACCTGCGCGTGGAGCAGGTGGCGCGCGAGCGCCTGGGCATGCGCGTCATCACGCCGGCCGTCGTCGCCTCGGGAGGCACGCCATGAGCGGCGGCGGCAAGGCCAGGTCCGGCGCGCGCGCCCTCGGCTCGGGCCGCGGCGTCAGCTATTCCACCAGCCCGCTGCTGGCGTCCAAGACGCCGCCGTGGCGCTCGCGCTTCCTGGTCGCCCTCGTCGGCCTGGCCTTCCTCGGCCTGCTGGCCCGCGCCGTCTACGTGCAGGTGCTCAACACCGACTTTTTCCAGAAGCAGGGCGAGGCGCGCTACGCCCACACGCTGGAGCTGCCGGCCAGCCGCGGCCGCATCAACGACCGCAGCGGCCAGACCCTGGCCGCCAGCGTGGCCGTGCCGTCGATCTGGGCCATCCCCAAGGAGGTCGACGCCGACGCCGACAAGCGCCAGGCGCTGGCCCAGGCGCTGGGGCTGTCGAACCAGGAGCTGGAGGCCAAGCTCAACCCCGAGGCGCGCTTTGTCTGGCTCAAGCGCCTGTCCGACGACGACACCGCCGCCAAGGTCAAGGCCCTCGGCCTGAAGGGCGTCTTCCAGGACCGCGAGTACCGCCGCAAATACCCCGAGGGCGAGGCCGCGGCCCATGTCGTCGGCTTCACCAATGTCGAGGACAAGGGCCAGGAGGGCATCGAGCTGGCCTTCCAGAAGGAGCTGCAGGGCCGCGACGGTTCGCGCTCCGTCGTGCGCGACCGCCTGGGCCGCGTGGTGGAAGACATCGGCGACGTCGTGCCCGCCGCCAACGGCCAGGACATCGACCTCTCCGTCGACTCCAAGGTGCAGTTCTTCGCCTACCAGCGCATCCGCGACGCGGTGGCCGAGAACAAGGCCAAGGCCGGCTCCGTCGTCGTGCTGGACGCGCAAAGCGGCGAGGTGCTGGCCCTGGCCAACTTCCCCAGCTACGACCCCGGCAACCGCCAGCACCTTTCCGGCGAGCAGCTGCGCAACCGCGCGCTGACCGACGTCTTCGAGCCCGGCTCGACGATGAAGCCCTTCATCGCCGGCCTCGCGATGGAAACCGGCCGCGTCACTCCCGACACGCTGGTGGACACCGGCCCCGGCAGATATGCCTTCCAGGGCGCCGTCATCACCGACACCCATGCCCACGGCGTGATCCCGGTGCGCGACGTGATCAAGTTCTCCAGCAACATCGGCGCCACCAAGCTCGCGATGCAGATGCAGCCGCGCGAGATGCACGAGATGTTCACGGCCATCGGCCTGGGCCAGCGCCCGCAGATCAGCTTTCCAGGCGCCATCAGCGGCAAGCTGCGGCCCTGGAAGACCTGGCGGCCCATCGAGCAGGCGACGATGAGCTACGGCTACGGCCTGTCGGCCTCGCTGTTCCAGCTGGCGCGCGCCTACACCGTGTTCGCGCGCGACGGCGAGATCATCCCGGTCAGCATGCTGCGCCAGCCTCACGACCATCCGGTGGCCGGCATCCGCGTGTTCTCGCCCAAGGTCACGCAGGAGGTCCGCCTGATGCTGCAGGCCGCGGCCGGCCCCGGCGGTACGGCGCCCGAGGCCCAGGTGCCCGGTTACAGCGTCGGCGGCAAGAGCGGCACGGCCTACAAGCAGGAAGGCCGCGGCTATGCCGCCCACAAATACCGTTCCTGGTTCGTGGGCATCACGCCCATCAGCAAGCCGCGCATCGTCGTCGCTGTCATGGTTGACGAGCCGAGCACCGGGGCTCACTACGGTGGCCAGGTCGCCGGCCCGGTGTTCAGCCAGGTGGCGGCGCAGACGCTGCGCCTGCTGGGCGTGCAGCCCGACCTCGACGTGAAGAGCCAGATCTTCGCGAACAAGGGCGCCGTGGCCACGGAAGAAAGCTTCTGATGTTGACTCGTCTCAAATCCCCCGAAGCCGCCGCTCGCTGGCTTGCCGAGTGGTGCACCGGCACGCTGCGCACCGACAGCCGCCAGGTGCAGCCCGGCGACGCCTTCATCGCCTGGCCCGGCTATGGCCGCGACGGCCGCGAATTCGTGGCCGCGGCGCTGGCCGCCGGCGCGTCCACCTGCCTCGTCGAGGACGGCGACGTCGAGCGCTTCGGCTTCGTGGATGCGCGCGTCGCCTCGCTGCCCGGCCTGAAGGCCCGCACCGGCGAGATCGCCGCCGCCTTCTTCGGCAAGCCGACCGACGCGCTGGACGTCATCGCCGTCACCGGCACCAATGGCAAGACCTCGTCGGCCTGGTGGATCGCACAGGCCTCCAGCCAGCTCGGCCGGCGCTGCGGCATCGTCGGCACGCTCGGGGTCGGGGAGCCGCCGCGCAGCGGCGCGCCGGCGGGCGAGCCGCCCCGGCTGGACTACAACGGCCTGACCACGCCCGACCCGGTGCTGCTGCAGGCCGCCTTCGCCCGCATGCGCGACGGCGGCTTCGCGGCCTGCGCCATCGAGGCGTCGAGCATTGGCATCGTCGAGGGGCGGCTGGCCGGCAGTGCCGTCCGCGTCGCCGTGTTCACCAACTTCACGCAGGACCACCTCGACTACCACGGCAGCATGGACGCCTACTGGGCGGCCAAGCGCGCGCTGTTCGGTTTTCCGGGGCTGCGCGCGGCGGTCGTCAATGTCGACGATCCCAAGGGCACCGACCTCGCGAATGAGCTGACCGCGCTGGACGTCTGGACCACCGGCATCGAGCGTGCCGACGCCCGGCTCACGGCCCGCGGCCTGCGCTACACCGGCGCCGGCCTGGGCTTCACGCTGCACGAGGGCGCCGAGTCGGTGGCCGTGCAGACCGGCCTGATCGGCGACTACAACGCCGCCAACCTGCTCGGCGTGGCCGGCGCCCTGCGCGCCAAGGGCCATGCGCTGGCCGACGTGGCCCTGGCCCTGGCCGCGGTGACGCCGGTGCCGGGCCGCATGCAGCGCGTCGGCAACGGCCGCGAGCTGCCCCAGGTCGTCGTCGACTATGCCCACACGCCGGATGCGCTGGACAAGGCCCTGTCCGCGCTGCAGGGGCTGGCCGCGGCGCGCGGTGGCGCCCTGGTCTGCGTGTTCGGCTGCGGCGGCGACCGCGACCGCGGCAAACGCCCGCTGATGGGGGCCATCGCCGCCCGCCTGGCCGCCCGCGTCGTCATCACGACCGACAACCCCCGCACCGAGGCGCCGGCGCAGATCCTGGCCGACATCGCCGCGGCGGCGCCGGCTGCCCGTGTCATCGAGTCGCGCGAGGAGGCCATCCGCGCCGCCGTCGCCGAAGCAGGCGCGCGCGACATCGTGCTGATCGCCGGCAAGGGCCATGAGGATTACCAGGAGGTCCACGGCGTGCGCCGTCCCTTCTCCGATGTGGCCGAGGCGCGCGCTGCGCTGCTGGAAAGGGCGGGTCTGTGAGCTTCTTCATGACGCTGGCCGAAGCCCAGGGCCTGCTGCCCGGCGCCACGCTGGTCGGCGCTGGCGCAACCGGCTTTGCCCGCGTGCACAGCGACACGCGTTCGCTGCGGCCGGGGGACCTCTTCGTCGCGCTGCGCGGCGAGCGCTTCGATGCCAACGACTTCCTGGCCCAGGCCAGGCAGTCCGGCGCCGTCGCGGCGCTGGCCGAGCGTGGCCTGGTTGAGGCGGGCCTGCCCGGCCTGCTGGTGCCGGATGCCAAGGCTGCGCTGGGCCAGCTCGCCGCCGCCTGGCGCCGCCAGCAGCAGCTGCCCGTCATCGCCGTGACCGGCAGCAATGGCAAGACGACGACGACGCAGATGATCGCCAGCATCCTGCGCGCCTGGGTGGGGGATGACGCGCTGGCCACCGAGGGCAACTACAACAACGATATCGGCGTGCCGCTGACGTTGCTGCGCCTGCGCCATGACGACGAGCTGAGCCACCGCGCCGCCGTCATCGAGCTGGGCATGAACCACCCCGGCGAGATCGCCCCGCTGGCCGCGATGACCCGGCCCACGGTGGCCCTGGTCAACAACGCCCAGCGCGAACACCAGGAGTTCATGGCCACGGTGGAAGCCGTCGCGCGCGAGAACGGCGCCGTCATCGAGGCCCTGGGGGCCACCGGCTGCGCCGTTTTTCCGGCCGAGGACGCCTGCGCACCGATCTGGCTGGAGCTGGCCGGTGCGCGTCCGCATCTGAGCTTCGCGCTGCGCGGCCAGGCTGACGTGACGGGCCAGGCGAGCTGGATGGGCGCCCACTGGGCGCTGGAGATTCACACGCCGGCCGGCACGGTGCCCGTCGCGCTGCACATGGCCGGCGAGCACAACCTGCGCAATGCGCTGGCCGCTGCTGCCTGCGCGCTGGCCGCCGGCGCGCCGCTGAGTTCAATAGGCCGCGGGCTGGAGAGCTTCCGGGCCGTGAAGGGGCGCTCCGAACTCAAGCGCGACGCACGCGGCCGCACGCTGATCGACGACAGCTACAACGCCAACCCCGACAGCGTGCGCGCCGCCATCGACGTGCTGGCCGGCATGCCCGGTGACGGCTGGCTGGTCCTCGGCGACATGGGCGAGGTGGGCAACGAGGGCCCGGCCTTCCACCGCGAGGTGGGCGCCTACGCGGCCGAGCGCGGCGTCGCGCATTTCTGGACCGCCGGTGCGGCCGCCCGCGATGCGGCCGTGGCCTATGGCCCGCGCGCCCGCGCCTTCGACGACACGGCCGCGCTGATCGCGGCCCTCAAGGAACAACCCGGCGTGAGCCAGACCCTGGTCAAGGGCTCGCGCTTCATGAAGATGGAACAAGTGGTCGCTGCCCTGCAAACCGCAAACGCCGGAGACCCGCATGCTGCTTAGCCTCGCCCAGTGGCTGCAGGGCCTCTACCCCGACCTGGGCTTTCTGCGCGTCTTCCAGTACATCACCTTCCGCGCGGTGATGGCCGCGATGACGGCGCTGCTGATCGGCCTGGCCTTCGGGCCCTGGGTCATCCGCCGCCTCACCGAGATGAAGATCGGCCAGCCGGTGCGCGCCTATGGCGTGCAGGCCCACCTGGCCAAGAGCGGCACGCCGACGATGGGCGGCGTGCTCGTGCTGATCGGCATCGGCGTGTCGACGCTCTTGTGGTTCGACTGGAGCAACCGCTTCGTCTGGGTCGTCATGCTGGTCACGATGGGCTTCGGCGCCATCGGCTGGGTCGACGACTGGCGCAAGGTGGTCGACAAGAACCCCGAGGGCATGGCCAGCCGCGAGAAGTTCCTGTGGCAGTCGCTCATCGGCCTGTTCGCGGCCATCTACCTGGCCTTCAGCGTGTCGGAGACGTCCTTTCTGGGCGTCGTGCAGCTCTTCATCCGCTGGGTGTCCAGCGGCTTCTCGACCGAGCTGCCGCCCAAGGCCGACCTGCTGATCCCCTTCTTCAAGACCATCAGCATGCCGCTGGGCGTCTGGGGTTTCGTGGCCCTGGCCTATTTCGTCATCGTCGGCACCAGCAACGCGGTCAACTTCACCGACGGCCTGGACGGCCTGGCCATCATGCCCGTCGTGCTGGTGGGCTCGGCCCTGGGCCTGTTCGCCTACCTGACCGGCTCCTCGGTGTTCTCCAAATACCTGCTGCTGCCCTATATCCCGGGCGCCGGCGAGCTGCTGATCTTCTGCGCCGCGATGGCCGGCGCGGGCCTGGCCTTCCTGTGGTTCAACGCTCACCCGGCCCAGGTCTTCATGGGCGACGTCGGCGCGCTGGCTCTCGGCGGCGGCCTGGGCACGCTGGCCGTCATCACGCGCCAGGAGATCGTGCTCGGCATCATGGGCGGCATCTTCGTCGCCGAAGTGCTGAGCGTGATGCTGCAGGTCAGCTGGTTCAAGTTCACGAAGAAGAAGTTCGGCACCGGCCGGCGCATCTTCAAGATGGCGCCGCTGCACCACCACTTCGAGAAGAGCGGTTGGAACGAGACCCAGGTCGTCATCCGCTTCTGGATCATCACGATGCTGCTGTGCCTGATCGGCCTGGCCAGCTTGAAGCTCAGGTAGGCGCATGAAGCTGGACCTGCCGCAACTGCAAGATCAGCGCGTGCTCGTGCTGGGCCTCGGGGACTCCGGTCTCGCGATGGCCCGCTGGTGCGCGCGCTTCGGTGCGCAGGTCACCGTGTGGGACTCGCGCACGCAGCCGCCGCAGCTAGGCGCACTGGGCACGATAGACGGTGGGGCGGCCTTCATCACCGGCGAGCTGACGGCCGATGGGGTCGCCGGCTTCAACGCGGTGCTGAAGAGCCCGGGCCTGTCGCCGCTGGACGCGCGCCTGAAGGCGGTCTACGAGCATGGCCCCGCCGTGCGCGGCGAGCTGGACCTGTTCGCCGACGCGCTGGCCGCGTTGAAGGCCCAGCACGGCTATGCGCCCGCGGTGCTGGCGATTACCGGCACCAACGGCAAGACGACGACGACCTGCATGACGGGCCTGCTCGCCGAGCGCGCCGGCAAGCGCGTGGCCATTGCCGGCAACATCGGCCCGACGCTGCTGGACACGCTGGGCGAGGCGCTGGCCAGGGAGCCCGATCCGGCGCCGGCCGAGGTCGCTGTCGAGCCTGCCGACGATGCGCCGGCCGACGAGGGCGCCAGCGAGGAAGCCGCGGCCGTGCTGCCCGACGAGGAAGCGCCGCTGCCCATTGCCCCGCGGCCCCCGCGCGGCCCGGTCTTCGAGACCCTGCCCGAGTTCTGGGTGCTGGAGCTCTCCAGCTTCCAGCTTGACGGCGTCACCGGTTTCGAGCCCACGGCCGGCGCCGTGCTCAACCTGACGCAGGACCATCTCGACTGGCATGGCGACATGGCCGCCTACGGCCGCGCCAAGGCGCGCATCTTCGGCCGCGAGTCCGTCATCGTCGCCAACCGCGACGATGCCGAGGTCGAGGGTCTCGTGCCGCAGCCGGTGTTCGTGAAGGGCACGCGCGGCAAGCCCGGCCGGACCGTATCGCGCCATGTCGTGCGTTTCGGCCTGAATGCGCCCAAGGCGCCGGGCGACTTCGGCCTCGTGGACGAGGGCGGCCTGGCCTGGCTGGTGCGGGCCCGCGAGCTGGATCCGACGATCAAGAAGCGCAAGGGTGATGAAGACGAGCCCCTGGTCATCCAGCGCCTGATGCCCGCCGACGCGCTGCGCGTGCGTGGCCGCCACAACGCGGCCAACGCGCTGGCGGCACTGGCGCTTGCGACGGCGGCCGGCTGCGAGCTCGCGCCCATGCTGCACGGCCTGCGCGAATACCGCGGCGAGCCGCATCGTGTGGAGCCGCTCGGCAGCATCGACGGCGTCGAGTTCTACGAC
Source organism: Roseateles saccharophilus (assembly GCF_004342485.1). Lineage (GTDB taxonomy): Bacteria > Pseudomonadota > Gammaproteobacteria > Burkholderiales > Burkholderiaceae_C > Pelomonas > Pelomonas saccharophila. The sequence continues at coordinate 157,149 of NZ_SMBU01000005.1, read as the reverse complement.
GACAGCAAGGGCACCAACGTCGGTGCGACTGTGGCCGCCATCTCCGGCCTGGGCGCCGATCGCGCGCCTGCCAGGCTGGTGCTCATCCTCGGCGGCGACGGCAAGGGCCAGGATTTCTCGCCGTTGGCCGAGGGCGTGGCCCGGCATGCGCGCGCTGTCGCGCTGATCGGCCGCGACGCGGCGCAGATCGAAGCCGCGCTCGCGAACACCGGCGTGCCCATGCAGCGCCACGACACGCTCGAAGCTGCCACCATCTGGTGCCTGGAACAAGCTGCTTCCGGCGACAGCGTGCTGCTGTCGCCCGCCTGCGCGAGCCTGGACATGTTCAAGAACTACGCCCATCGCGCCGAGGTCTTCGTCGCGACGGTGCAGCGGCTCGCCGACGAGCGCGGGGTGGCGCTGTGAACGCGGTGCTGACCGGTTTCACCGCCAGGCTGCAGTCGCTGTGGAAGCGCGACGGCGGTGAAGACGCCGCCGTGCCGGTGCGCGACTGGGTCTCCACGTCGGCCGGCCGGCCGACGCAGCTGCAGGGCTTCGACATCACCCTGGTCTGGGTCGTGCTCGCGCTGATGGCCTTCGGCCTGCTGATGGTCTATTCGGCCTCCATCGCGATGCCGGACAACCCGCGCTTCGCCAAATACCTGCCGACGCATTTCCTGACCCGCCACATGGTGGCCATCGGCTTCGGCCTCGTCGCCGGCCTCGTCACCGTGCAGATCCCCGTGTCGGCCTGGGAGCGCTGGGCACCCTGGGTCTTCGTTGCGGCCCTGGTGCTGCTGGTCGGGGTGCTGATCCCAGGCATCGGCAAGGTCGTCTACGGTGCGCGGCGCTGGATCCCGCTCGGCGTGATGAACTTCCAGCCCTCCGAGCTGGCCAAGTTCGGCATCGCGCTGTACGCGGCCAACTACATGATGCGCAAGATGGACGCGCGGGAGAACTTCTTCCAGGCCGTCACGCCGATGGCGATCTCGCTGGCCTTCGTCGGCCTGCTGCTGCTGGCCGAGCCGGACATGGGCGCCTTCATGGTCATCGCGGCCATCGCGATGGGCATCCTCTTCCTCGGCGGCGTCAACGGCCGCATGTTCTTCCTGATCGTCGCGGTGCTGATGGGCGCGTTCACGCTGATGATCACGCTGAGCGACTTCCGCCGCGAGCGCATCTTTGCCTACCTCAATCCCTGGGACGACAAATACGCCCAGGGCAAGGCCTACCAGCTGACGCACAGCCTGATCGCCTTCGGCCGCGGCGAGTGGTTCGGCCAGGGCCTGGGCGGCAGCGTCGAGAAGCTGCACTACCTGCCCGAGGCCCACACCGACTTCCTGCTCGCCGTCATCGGTGAGGAGCTGGGCTTCGCCGGCGTGGCCGTCGTCATCCTGGCCTTCTTCTGGCTGACCCGGCGCTGCTTCCTGATCGGCCGCCAGGCCATCGCGCTGGACCGCGTGTTCGCCGGCCTCTACGCCCAGGGCATCGGCATCTGGATGGGCGGACAGGCCTTCATCAACATGGGCGTGAACCTCGGCGCGCTGCCGACCAAGGGCCTGACGCTGCCGCTGATGAGCTTCGGTGGCTCGGCCATCCTGATGAACTGCGTGGCGCTGGCCGTGGTGCTGCGCATCGACCTGGAAAACAGGCAACTCATGCGCGGAGGCCGCGCATGAACGGCCTGTTTGCGTGGAGCGCGAACAGGCCCAGCGGGCTGTGCCCGCGTGGCCTGTTTCGGCGCAGGCTCATGTCGCGCAGCGACGTGAAGCGGACGCAGTCCGCGGGCCGCAGCCAGAACAGGCAACTCATGCGCGGAGGCCGCGCATGAGCGACAAGCACCTCGTCGTGATGGCCGCCGGCACGGGCGGCCACGTCATTCCCGGCCTCGCGGTCGCCGAAGAGATGCAGCGCCGCGGCTGGACCGTGTCCTGGATAGGCACGCCGGCCGGCATGGAGAACCGCCTCGTGCCGGCGCGCGGCATCGAGCTCGACGCGCTGCCCTTCGCCGGCCTGCGCGGCAAGGGCCTCGGGCACACGCTGCGCGGCATCGTCGGCTTCTTCAAGTCGCTGGGCGCGGCACGGCGTGTCTACGACAAGCGCCGCGCGACGGCCGTGCTCGGCATGGGCGGCTATGTCTGCGTGCCCGCGGGCCTGTCGGCGGCGCTCAGCGGCCGGCCGCTGATGCTGGTGAACGCCGATGCGGCGATGCTGAAGAGCAATGCCGCGCTGAAGCCTTTTGCGCGCCGGATTGCCTTCGGCTTCGACGGTGCGGCGGCTGCGTCCACGCGCGGCGCCGTCGTCAGCGGCAACCCGGTGCGCGCCGAGATCGAGGCGCTGCCCGCACCGGCCGAGCGCATGGCCGATCGCATCGGTCCGCTGCGCCTGCTGGTGCTGGGCGGCTCGCTCGGCGCGCGTGCGCTGAACCAGGCGCTGCCGCAGGCGCTGGCGCTGTGGCCGGCCGAGCAACGGCCCCAGGTGCTGCACCAGTCCGGCCAGGACCATCTCGGCGCCGTCTGGCAGGCCTACACGGACGCGGGCCTGACCGCCGAGGTGCGGCCCTTCATCGACGACATGGCCGCGGCTCTGGCCTGGGCCGATGTCGTCGTCTGCCGCGCCGGCGCCATCACGGTCAGCGAGCTGTGCGCGGCCGGCTGCGCGGCGGTGCTGGTGCCCCTGGTCGTCAGCACGACCTCGCACCAGCGCGACAACGCCGTCTTCATGGCCCAGCACGGCGCGGCCATCCACCTGCCGCAGACCGAGCTGACGCCGGAGAAGCTGCACGAACTGCTGAGCGGCCTGGATCGCGGCGCACTGCTGGCCATGGGCGAGAAGGCCCGCGCGCTGGCGCGGCCGCGTGCCGCTGCGCGCGTGGCCGACGAGATCGAAGGAATGTTGAAGTGAAGCACGCCGTCCAAAGACTGCACTTTGTCGGCATCGGCGGCGCCGGCATGAGCGGCATCGCCGAGATCCTGCACAACCTCGGCTTCACGGTCAGCGGCTCCGACGCCGTCGAGAGCGCGACGACCGAGCGCCTGCGTGCCTTGGGCCTGCGCGTCGAGATCGGCCACGCGGCGCCCAATATCGGCGACGCCCAGGCCCTGGTCACGAGCACCGCCGTCGCGGCCGACAACCCCGAGGTGCGGGCAGCGCGCGCGCGCCAGGTTCCGGTCGTGCCGCGCGCCGTCATGCTGGCCGAGCTGATGCGGCTGCGCCGCGGCATCGCCATCGCCGGCACGCACGGCAAGACGACGACGACCTCCCTCGTCACGGCCATCCTCGTCGAGGCCGGGCTGGACCCGACCTTCGTCATCGGCGGCAAGCTGAATGCCGCCGGCGCCAACTCGCGCCTGGGCCGGGGCGAGTTCATCGTTGTCGAGGCCGACGAAAGCGATGCCTCCTTCCTGAAGCTCAGTCCGGTGCTGTCCGTCGTCACCAATATCGACGAGGATCACATGGACACCTACGGCCATTCGGTCGAGAAGCTGCACCAGGCCTTCGTCGATTTCCTGCACCGCATGCCCTTCTACGGCGCGGCGGTGGTCTGCGCGGACGACCCCGGCGTGCGCGCCATCCTCGGCCGCATCGAGCGGCCGGTCGTCAGCTACGGGCTGTCCGAGGGCGTCAGCGTGCGCGCAGTGAACGTGCAGGCGCTGGCCGGTGCGCAGATGCGCTTCGGCTGCCAGCGCGAAGGCGCGGCCGACCTGGACGTGCTGCTTAACCTGGCCGGCGAGCACAACGTGCGCAATGCGCTGGCCGCCATCGCGATCGCGATGGAGCTGGACTGCTCGGACGAGGCCATCCTGAAGGGCCTGGCGAACTTCTCCGGCGTGGGGCGCCGCTTCGAGAAGCATGGCGAATGGCCGGCGGCCGACGGCGGCCGCTTCGCGCTGATCGACGACTACGGCCACCACCCGGTCGAGATGGCCGCCGTGCTCGCCGCCGCGCGCGGCGCCTATCCCGGCCGGCGCCTCGTGCTGGCCTTCCAGCCGCATCGCTACACCCGCACACGCGACTGCTTTGCCGATTTCGTGCGGGTCATGAAGGGGGCCGACGTCGTGCTGCTGACCGAGGTCTATTCGGCCGGCGAGGCGCCCATCGAAGGCGCCACCGGCCGCGCGCTGGCCGATGCCGTGGGCACGCAGGACTTCGTCGCGGCGGTGGCCGACATGCCGGCCGCGCTGGCCAGGCTGAGCCGCGATGGCGATGTCGTCATCGGCATGGGCGCCGGCTCGATGAGCGCGCTGCCGCGCCTCGTCGCCCAATATTTCTCGCAAGGAGCATCGGCATGAGCAATGCGCCTATCGATCTGAACGTCGACGCCAAGGCGCTCGGCAAGGTCGCCGTGCTGCTCGGCGGCATCAGCGCCGAACGCCCCGTGTCGCTGATGAGCGGCAGCGGCGTGCTGGACGCGCTGACCTCGCTCGGCGTGGACGCCCACGCTTTCGACCCCGCCGAGCGCCCGCTGCAGGCGCTCAAGGACGAGGGTTTCGAGCGCGCGTTCATCGCGCTGCATGGCCGCGGCGGCGAGGACGGCACGCTGCAGGGCGCCCTCGAATGGCTGGGCATCCCCTACACCGGCTCCGGCGTGACGGCCTCGGGCGTCGCGATGGACAAGACCATGACCAAGCGGGTCTGGGCCGCCGAGGGCCTGACGACACCGCAATACCTGGCCCTGGGCCGCGCCGAGCTGACGCGCGAGCGCATCCGCGCCATCCCCGACGAACTCGGCCTGCCCGTCATCGTGAAGCCGCCGCACGAGGGAAGCAGCATCGGCATCACCAAGGCCGCCGGCTACTCCGACATGCAGGGTGCCGTCGAGCTCGCCCTGGGCTTCGACGACGAACTGCTGTTCGAGCAGTGCATCGAAGGCCCCGAGGTCACCTGCGCCGTGCTGGGCCAGGGCGACACGGCCGTCGCGCTGCCGGTGGTCGAGATCCGCGCGGAGGCGGGCAACTACGACTTCGAGAACAAGTACCACACCGACACGACGCAATATCTGTTCGGCACGCTGCCCGCGGCGCTCGAGGCCGAGATCCAGCAGCTCGTGCTGAAGGCCTACCAGCTGCTCGGCTGCCGCGGCTGGGGCCGCGCCGACCTGATGCTGCGCAAGTCCGACATGAAGCCCTTCCTGCTGGAGATGAACACCAGCCCGGGCATGACTTCGCACTCGCTCGTACCCAAGGCGGCCAAGGCCGTGGGCATAGCCTACCCGCAGCTCTGCCTGTGGCTGCTCTCGCAAGCGAGGTTGGACCGGAAGTGAACTCCGCCGTCGCCACCGTCGCGCAACTGCGGGCCGAGCGCCGGGCCGCTCCCAAGCCGGCCCGCATCCCCTTGGGGGATCGACCGACGTACTCGTCGGGCGAGGGGTGGGCATGACGGCGCTGCCTCCCGACGTCCGCCTGATGAATGCGGTGTCGGCGCTGCTCTTCGCCGCGTTGCTGGCGACGGCGGCCTGGGGCCTGGTGCGCTGGGCGGTGCGCCTGCCGGTGTTCAACATCCGGGCCATCCAGGTCGATGGCGATGTCAGCCGCAACAGCGTCGCGTCGCTGCGCGCCAATGCGCTGCCGCGCCTGAAGGGTTCCTTTCTCAGCATGAACCTGAAGGACGGTCGCGCGGCCTTCGAGGCCGTGCCCTGGGTGCGCCATGCCCAACTGCAGCGCATCTGGCCGATGCGCCTCAGGGTCAATCTGGAAGAGCACCGCGCCGCCGCCTACTGGGAGGCGCGCGCCGACGGCGCCGACTCGGCCACCGAGGCCAGCGCCGAGCGGGTCCTGGTCAACAGCTTCGGCGAGGTCTTCCAGGCCAATCTCGGCGACGTCGAGGACGAAGACCTGCCCGTGCTGGCCGGCCCGGCCAATGCTGCCGGCCCGATGCTGCAGATGTGGCGGGCGCTGCAGCCCGCCGCCGAGAAGCTGGGCGAGACCATTGACAGGCTGGACCTGTCCGGCCGCGGCTCCTGGCGCGCCACCTTCGGCAGCGGCGCCGTCATCGAGCTGGGCCGCGGCAGCTTGCCGGAAGTCGCCGAGCGTTTCGGCCAGTTCGCCCGCTCCATCACCCAGGTCACGGCGCAATACCGCAGCCCGCTGCTGTCGGCCGACCTGCGCCACGCCGACGGCTATGCGGTCAGGCTGCGCGGCGTGACGACCCAGATCCCGGGGAAACCCGTAAATAGAAAACGTTGAGGACGGACATGGCCAAGGAATACAAGGATCTGGTCGTCGGCTTGGATATTGGAACCGCCAAGATCATGGCCGTCGTGGCCGAGGTTTTGCCGGGCGGGGAATTGCGCATCGCCGGCCTCGGCGTGGCGCCGTCGCATGGCTTGAAGCGCGGTGTCGTCGTCAATATCGACGCCACCGTGCAGTCCATCCAGCAGGCCCTGAAAGAGGCCGAAATGATGGCCGACTGCAAAATATCCAGGGTTTACACGGGGATTACCGGTAGCCATATCCGCGGCCAGAACTCCACCGGCATGGTCATCGTGCGCGACAAGGAGGTCACGCCGGTCGACGTGACCCGGGTCGTCGAAACCGCCAAGGCCATCAATATTCCCAACGACCAGCGCCTGCTGCTGGTCGAACCGCAGGAATTCGTCATCGACGGTCACGAGGTGAAAGAACCCATCGGCATGAGCGGCGGCCGGCTGGAGGTCAAGGTCCATATCGTGACCGGCGCCCAGAGCGCTGCCGAAAACATCGTCAAATGCGTGCGCCGCTGCGGTTTGGAAGTCGACCAGCTGGTTTTGAACCCGAGCGCGTCCAGCCATGCCGCGTTGACCGCCGACGAGCGCGACCTGGGGGTTGCGCTGGTGGATATCGGCGCCGGCACGACCGATGTCGCGATATTCACCGGCGGCTCCATCCGCCATACCGCCGTCATTCCCATCGCCGGCGACCTGATCACCAGCGATATCGCGATGGCCCTGCGCACGCCGACCAAGGATGCCGAGGAAATCAAGGTCGAGTATGGCGTCGCCAAGCAACTGCTGGCCGACCCGTCCGACCAGGTGGAAGTGCCGGGCCTGGGCGACCGCAGCCCGCGCATGCTGTCCAAGCAGGCGCTGGCCGGCGTCATCGAGCCGCGCGTCGAGGAAATCTTTTCGCTGGTGCACCAGGTCATTCGCGAGAGCGGATATGAGGAATTGCTGTCCTCCGGCATCGTGCTGACCGGCGGCTCGGCCGTCATGCCCGGCATGGTGGAACTCGCCGAGGACATTTTTCTGAAACCTGTCCGGCGCGGCCTGCCCACGTATTCCGGAGCCCTTTACGACATGGTCGCCAACCCGCGCTCGGCCACCGTCATGGGCCTGCTCGAAGAAGCCCGACTGTCGCGCAGCCGGGGTTTCAAGGCGGCACAGCAGGCCGGCTCGGTGCAAACCCTGCTCGGTCGGGTCAAGGATTGGTTCATGGGGAATTTCTGACCCCCAAGAACCACTAAAAAGACGTTTCAGCAACTAGTCATTCTTTGTGTGCCAAGGCACAATTGCAGTAGGAGGTTTGATATGCCCATCGAGATGATCGAAGAGTTTGACCAAGGCACCCAAATCAAGGTGATCGGGGTCGGTGGCGGCGGCGGCAATGCCGTTGACCACATGATCGCCCAGGGCGTTCAAGGCGTTGAATTCATCTGCGCGAATACCGACGCGCAGGCCCTCAACCGCTCCAAGGCCGACCAGTTGCTGCAACTCGGCTCGACCGGTCTGGGCGCCGGTGCCAAACCCGAAATGGGCAAGGCCGCCGCCGAGGAAGCCGAAAACCGCATCCGCGAATCCATCGCCGGCGCCAATATGCTGTTCATCACCGCCGGCATGGGCGGCGGTACCGGCACGGGCGCGGCGCCGGTAATTGCCCGCGTCGCCAAGGAAATGGGCATCCTGACAGTCGGCGTCGTCACCAAACCCTTCGAATTCGAAGGTGGCCGACGCGCCAAGGCGGCCGATGCCGGCCTGGCCGAACTGGAGGCCAATGTCGACTCGCTGATCGTCGTGCTGAACGACAAACTGCTCGACGTGCTGGGTGACGACGTCACGCAGGATCAGGCCTTCGCGCATGCCAATGACGTGCTGAAGAACGCCGTTGGCGGCATTTCCGACATCATCCACATTCCCGGCCTGGTCAACGTCGACTTCGAGGACGTGAAGACCGTGATGAGCGAACCCGGCAAGGCCATGATGGGCACGGCCCAGGCCACCGGCCCGGATCGCGCCGCCAAGGCCGCCGAGGCGGCCGTGGCCTGCCCGCTGCTGGAAGGCATCGACCTGTCCGGCGCGCGCGGCGTGCTGGTGCTGATCGCCGCGGGGCGCAGCAACTTCAAGCTCAGCGAGTCGCGCAATGCGATGAACGCGATCAAGCGCTATGCCTCCGAAGACGCCCACGTCATCTTCGGCACGGCCTACGACGAGACCCTGGGCGACGCGTTGCGCGTGACCGTCATCGCCACCGGCCTGACCGCCGGCCGCGCCCGCCAGCAGGCGCCGCTGCAGGTCGTGCAGACTCAGGCCGTCGTGCGCAACGGCACCGACGGCATGCCCGTGCTGACCCAGGCCGTGGCCATGACGGCCCCCGCCGCCACGGCCCAGCAGGCCAATGTCGGCCTGGGCCTGGGCGATTTCGCGAACGCCAATGTGCCCAGCGTCTGGCGCCATGGCCGCTCGGGCAGTGCCGCCGCCAAGGTCGAGGCGCTGTCGTCCAACGGCATGGACGAGATCGAGATCCCGGCCTTCCTGCGCAAGCAGGCCGACTGAAGCCGCCTGCAACACAACTGAACCCGGCTGCCTCCGGGTACATCCGCGCAAAGGGCGCTCCGTGACGACGGGGCGCCCTTTGTCTTTGCGCGCCTTCCCGGCAGGGAGCTGCCAACCCCTGTGGCATGCTGGCGCCCCATGTCTATGCCCACCACAAGCCGGGATGCCTGAGCTGCGTGCCCTGCTGCGCAACGGGCTGCTGCTGTTGCTGCTCGCGTGTGCGGCCGGCCTGCAGGCCCAGCGCCTGCCCCAGCCGAGCTCCGGCGTTGCCGTCGATGACGCTGCGCCTACCGAACTCGCGACCAGCGCCTGGACGCGTGCCCAGCTCGAGGCCTGGTGGGCCGCGCTGCGTCATCAGGCGGTGGCCGGCGGCGATCGGCTGGCGCTGCCGCCCGAGCTGCTGCCGCCCGCGGACGGCGCGGCCTGGCGGCAGATCGCCATGCCCGACGTGCAGGCCCGTCCCGGCGCCGCCATGGTCAGCGATGCGCGCGGCTACGAGATGCGCTGGTACCGGCTGCGCATCCCACCTGGTGGCGACGAGCCCCTGGCCCTCTACATGCCGCGCCTGGTCACGCTGTCGGCCGCGGTGCTGGCGCGCCGCGGGCCGGGCTGGCAGATGCTGCTGGACAACCAGCCGGCCGAGCGCGAGCAATGGGTCCAGCCGCTGTGGCTGCCCCTGCCCGGCGCGGGCGAGAGCGGGCTGGACCTGGTCGTCGCGCTGCCGGTGCCTGTGGGTAGCTATCACGCCGCGTCGCGCATCTGGGTGGGGCCGCGCGACGCGCTCGAGAAGCGCTGGCTGTGGCGGGTGCGTGCCCAGACCGGCCTGCCCCAGGCCGTCAGCCTGACGCTGGCCGTGCTCGGCCTGTTCGCGCTGACACTGTGGCTGCGCCGGCCGGCCGAGCCCATCTACGGCCTGTTCGCGCTGGGCGCCGCGGCCTGGATGGTGCGCAACCTGCACTACTACGTCAGCCTGCCGGTGTCGCCCTGGGGGCAGGACTGGTTCTGGTGGGCCACGCATGCCTCCATGGCCTGGGTCATGCTCACCGCGCTGCTGTTCGCGCTGCGCTTCGCGAGCCACCGCCTGCGCTGGCTGGAGCGGCTGCTGCTCGGCAGCGTGCTTGTCGTCAGCCTGTTCAGCGTGCCGCTGTGGCTGCGCCAGCTCGACATGGTGGTGCTGCAGTATCTGGTGACGGCCGTGGTTGCCGCCGTCGGCACGGCCTGGGTCTGCTGGTTGGCCTGGCGCGAGCGCCGCCCTGAGCTGCGCATCATGGCGCTGGCCCTGGTCAGCGGCGTCGTGCTCGGCGCGCACGACCTGGCCGTGCTGGCCGGCTGGGCCTGGCCCGAGCACTTCTTCCTGATGCCCTTCGCGACGCTGATCGTCATGATCAGCTTCCTGTACGCGGTGCAGCGCCGCTATGTCGGCGCGGTCGAGCAGTTCCAGGCCGAGAACAGCCAGCTGCAGGAGGACCTGGACGAGCAGGTCTCCGTGCTGCAGGCGCAGAACGCCCAGCTGCGCGAGGTCGAGCGCCAACAGGCCCTGCTGCTGGAGCGCCAGCGCATCATGGCCGACATGCATGACGGCCTGGGCTCCTCGCTGCTTTCGGCCCTGGTCGCGATGGAGCAGGGCAGCATGTCGCACGAGCAATGTGTCGAGGTGCTGCGCGAATGCGTGGACGACCTGCGCCTGGTCATCGACTCGCTGGAGCCGGTCGGCCATGACCTCGTCTCGCTGCTGGCGACGATGCGCTACCGCCTGGGCAAGCGCCTGCAGGTCGGCGGCCTGAAGCTGGAATGGGACGTCCAGGACCTGCCGCCGCTGGACTGGCTGGAGCCGCCCGATGCGCTGCATGTGCTGCGCCTGATGCAGGAGGCGCTGAACAATGTCGTCAAGCACGCCCACGCCAGCCGTGTGCGCATGGTGACGCGCCATCATGGCAGCTATGTCGAGATCCGCGTCGAGGACGGCGGCGCCGGCTTCGAGCTGCAGAACGTGCAGCACGGCCGCGGCCTGAAGAGCCAGATCAAGCGCGCCCAGCACCTGGGCGGCAAGCTGCGCATCGATTCCACGCCCGGCCTGGGCACGCGGCTGTCGCTGCGATTGCCGGTGGAGCGCAAGGCCTGACGCCAACAGGCCCGCGCCTGATCCGGGACAATCCGGGCATGCTCAAGCAACGCACCCTGAAGTCCATCACGCGGGCCGTCGGCGTCGGCATCCACAGCGGCCAGAAGGTCGAGCTGGCGCTGCGTCCGGCGCCGCCGGACACCGGCATCGTCTTCCGCCGCGTGGATCTCTGCCCGCCGGTGGACATCCCGGTCGGCGTCATGTCGGTCAGCGACACCCGCATGGCCACCACCATCAGCCCCGATGGCGACCCGGGCGGCCCCAAGGTGCAGACCATCGAGCACCTGCTGTCCGCCTGCGCTGGCCTGGGGCTGGACAACCTCGTCATCGACATCAATGCCGACGAGGTGCCGGTGCTGGATGGCTCGGCCGCCGCCTTCGTCTTCCTGCTGCAGTCGGCTGGCATCGTCCTGCAGGACGCGCCCAAGCGCTTCCTGAAGGTGAACAAGCCCGTCGAGGTGCGTCAGGGCGAGGGCAAGAAGCTGATGTGGGCAAGGCTGGAGCCCCACCACGGCTACACGCTGAGCTTCGAGATCGAATTCGACAACCCGGCCGTGGCCGCGACCGGCAGCCGCTTCGTCTTCGACATGGGCTCGGGCAAGTACAAGAAGGAGATCGCCCGCGCGCGCACCTTCGGCATGACGGCCGACATCGACCTGATGCGCTCGCGCGGCCTGACGCTCGGTGGCTCGATGGACAACGCCATCGTCGTCGACGACTACAAGGTGCTGAACGCCGACGGTCTGCGCTACGACGACGAGTTCGTGAAGCACAAGATCCTCGACGCCATCGGCGACATGCAGGTCGCCGGCATGCCGCTGATGGCTGCCTACACCTCCTTCAAGGGCGGCCACGCGCTGAACAACAAGCTGCTGCGTGCGCTGCTGGCCGACGAGTCGGCCTACGAGATCGTCCGCTTCGAGGACGAGCGCCAGGCGCCGAAGGGGTTCGCGGAGCTGGCGCCGGCATGGTGATCGCCCGCCTCCTCGTCGGCCTGCTGCTGTTCTCCGCCATCGTCTGCTTCGCGTTCTCCATCGCCACAGGCCAGGCGCGCTGGCGGCGGCGCGGCGTCGTCATCGTCAAGTGGACGCTGGTGGCCGGCCTGGCCTTCTTTGGCGCGTTGATCCTGGAACGGCTGGCGCTGTTGCTGTGACGCCTGTCACATCCGCCCGTCAGGCCCCTCGGCTTGCGGGGATGGCAGCGCGGGGCGGCATGCCCAGAATCTGTTCACGGTCGCCGCATCGAGTGGCGGCGGCCGAGCCCGAGAGCACAAGACCCGGGCGCCACGCGCGGAGATGGCCGGGGGGCCGGGGAAGCGCAGTGGGTTGGATTGATAGATCGTTCGATGGGCCGCTCCCGACGGAGCGGCCCCTTTTTTGCCCCTGCCGCCCGCCTGACGGAAAGCTGTCGGGCGCGTTACGTCTTCTCACCGATCGGTGTCGGCGGCAGTCGGCCCGCCGCCGTGCCTGGCGTTGTTTGCCCAGGCCAGCCGTCGCTGACCGCTGAAAGGAACCTCCAAATGAAGACCTCCCTGATCGCCGCCGCTGTTTCCGCCACCCTCGCCCTGCTGACCGGCGCCGCGATGGCCCAGACGCCCGCGGCCCCCGCCGCTCCCGTCACCGCGCAGACCACCGTGCAGCGCGACGTGAACCAGCAGCAGCGCATCGAGAACGGCCTGCAGAGCGGCAAGATCACGACGCGTGAAGCCGGCCAGCTCGAGCGCGACGAGGCCAAGGTCGACAGGCTGCAGGCCAAGGACATGAAGGACGGCAAGCTCAGCCCGGCCGAGCGCCGCCAGCTGCGCGCCGCCCAGAACAAGGCCAGCCGCGACATCAAGACGGCCGAGACCAATGGCGTCAATGGCAACCCGCTGTCGGCCTCCAGCCAGCGCATGCAGGCCGACGTGCAGCGCAATGTGAACCAGGAGAAGCGCGTCGAGAACGGCCTGCAGAGCGGCGCCCTGACCAAGCGCGAGGCCGCCGGCCTGGAGCGCGGCCAAGCGCATGTGGACGGCGCCGAGGCCCATGCGGCGGCCGACGGAAACGTCGGTGCGGGCGAACAGAAGCGCCTGCAGCATGCCGAGAACCGCCAGAGCGCGCGCATCCATCACGCCAAGACCAACGCCAAGACCGCCGGCTGATCTGATGGCCAATGATTGAATCACGCCGAGGGGCTTCACTCCTCGGCGTCTTCGATCGGGGGGCCGAGCGCCGGGCCGCCCCAAGCCGGCCCGTGGGCGATGTGCTTGCTGGTCAATCCAGCAAGCATCGCCGTCCCCCCGGGGGACCGACCAAGATTGCCCGCGTTCAGCGGCGCAGTATTGGGCGAGGGGCTGTCAACCCAGATAGCGCCCGCGCAGATGGGCCTCGAAATGGGTCGGGTTCAGCGCCTCGCCGCTGGCGCGCCTGACCAGCTCCGGCGTCTCGTAGCGGCTGGCGGCCTGCCAGACGTTGGCGCGCAGCCAGTCGAACACGCCGCCGAGCTCGCCGCCGGCGATCTGCGCGTCGAGCTGCGGCTGCTGCGCGCGCATCGCCGCGAACCACTGCGCGGCATACATCGCGCCCAGCGTGTAGCAGGGGAAGTAGCCGAACAGGCCGGCGGCCCAGTGCACGTCCTGCATGGGGCCGTCCTTGAAGTTGCCGCGCGTGTCCAGGTCCAGCAGCCCGGCCATCTTCGCGTCCCACAGCGCCGGGATGTCGTCGACCTCGGCCTCGCCCTCGATCAGCGCGCGCTCGATGTCGAAGCGCAGCAGGATGTGGGCGGGGTAGGTCACCTCGTCGGCATCGACGCGGATGTAGCCGCGCTGCACGCGCGTCAGCAGCTTGTGCAGGTTGCCGGGCTCGAAGGCGGGCTGGCTGCCGAAATGCTTGACCAGCAGCGGTGCCAGCAGGCCGGCGAAGGCGGGATGGCTGCCCAGCTGCATCTCGAAGCTCAGGCTCTGGCTCTCGTGGATGCCCATGGAGCGCGCGCGGGCGATGGGTTGGCCGAGCAGCTCGCGTGGCAGGTTCTGCTCGTAGCGGCCGTGGCCGGTCTCGTGGATGGTGCCCATCAACGCGGGCAGGAAGTCGTCCTCGCGGTAGCGCGTCGTCATGCGCACGTCCTCGGGCACGCCGCCGCAGAAGGGGTGGGTGCTTTCGTCGAGGCGGCCGGCGGCGAAGTCGAAGCCCATCAGCTTCATCGCGTCCAGGCCGAGGGCCTTCTGCGCGGCGGTGGGGAAGGGGCCGACGGGCTGGATGACGGTCTCGCGCGACTGCTTCGCGACGACGTCGCGGATCAGCCCCGGCAGCCATTGCCGCAGCGGCGCGAACACGCGCTCGACCTCCGCACTGCGCATGCCCGGCTCGTAGACGTCCAGCAGCGCGTCGTACTTCGACAGGCCCGTGCTCTGCGACAGGCACTCGGCCTCCTGGCGGGAAATCTTCAACACCTCGCGCAGATTGGGCGCGAAGCCCGCCCAGTCGTTGGCCGGGCGCTGCATGCGCCAGGCATGCTCGCAGCGGTTGTTGGCCAGGCTCTTGGCCTCCACCAGGGCCTGCGGCAGTGCGTTGGCGGTGCGCCAGGCACGTCGTATCTCGCGCAGATTGGCGCGCTGGCCGTCGTCCAGCGGTTCGGCGGCGGCCGCGTCGAGCAGGCCGGCGAGGGCCGGGTCGGTGGCGAGCTGGTGCAGCAGGCCGTCCATCTCGGCCAGCGCGAGGCTGCGCGCCTCGTTGCCCTTGGCCGGCATGTTGGCGGCCTGGTCCCACTGCGCGATGGCCTGCAGATGGCCGAGATGGTGCAGGCGCTGCTGGCGCGTGCTCAGGTCTTGGTAGGCGGGTGTGTTCATTGCATCCATGACAACCAGGTTTCGGGGACCAGCCACATCAGTGCGGCGGTGAAACAGATGAAGCGCAGGCCCTTGCCCAGCGCCATCCAGCCCACGCAGGGCCAGAAGGGCAGCCTGAGCCAGCCGGCCACGGCACAGAGCGGGTCGCCCACGATGGGCAGCCAGCTCAGCACGCAGGCCTTGGCGCCGAAGCGCTTCAGCCAGGCCAGCGCTCGCGGGTTGGGCGGCTCGCGGTGCTGGACCGCTTCGACGGCCCTCTCGGCGCCATAGCCGACCCACCAGCTCGTGACGCCGCCCAGGGTGTTGCCTAGGGTGGCGACCGCGATGACGACCCAGAACATGCCCGGGTCGGCCTTGACGACGAGAAAGACAGCCGGCTCGGAGCCTAGCGGCAGCAGCGTCGCCGAGACGAAAGTGATGATGAAGACCGCCACCAGCCCCACCTGAGGCAGGGCCAGGGTGGCGAGCAGATCGTGGATGAGTTGACCGAGCCAGGCTTCCATGCCGGCATTGTGGGCCGGGGCCGCAAGTGCGGCTGGCTACAATCTCGCCTCTTTTTTAAGCAGACCCCTCGTGCAACTCGGCCCCCACTCCCTCCCCAACCGGCTCTTCGTGGCGCCGATGGCCGGGGTGACGGACAGGCCCTTCCGCCAGCTCTGCCGGCGCCTGGGCGCGGGCTATGCGGTCAGCGAGATGGTCACGTCGCGCAAGGAGCTGTGGGGCAGCCTGAAGACCTCGCGCCGTGCCGACCACGCGGGCGAGCCGGGCCCCATCGCCGTGCAGATCGCCGGCACCGACGCCGCCATGATGGCCGAGGCCGCGACCTACAACATCGACCGCGGTGCCCAGATCATCGACATCAACATGGGCTGCCCGGCCAAGAAGGTCTGCAACAAATGGGCGGGCTCGGCGCTGATGCGCAACGAGGCGCTGGCGCTGGAGATCGTCGAGGCCGTCGTCGCCGTGTGCGAGCCGCGCGGCGTGCCCGTCACGCTGAAGATGCGCACTGGCTGGAGCGCAGACGAGCGCAACGCGCTGCGCCTGGCGCGCGTCTTCGAGGCGGCCGGCATCGCGATGCTGACCATCCACGGCCGCACGCGCGAGCAGGGCTACAAGGGCCTGGCCGAGTACGACACCATCGCCGCCGTGAAGGCCGTGCTGCGCATTCCCGTCGTCGCCAACGGCGACATCGCCTCGCCCGAAAAGGCCCGCGACGTGCTCGCCTACACGCAGGCCGACGCGCTGATGATCGGCCGCGCGGCGCAAGGCCGGCCCTGGATCTTCCGCGAGGTGGCGCATTTCCTGGCGACGGGCGAGCACCTGGCCGCACCTACCGTGGCCGAGGCCCGCGACCTGCTCACCGAGCATCTGCACGACCACTACGGCCTGTACGGCGAGCGCAGTGGCGTGCGCAGCGCGCGTAAGCACATCGGCTGGGCCGTGCGCGGCCTGCCCGGCGGTGAGGATTTCCGCCAGCACATGAACACCCTGGAGCGCTGCGAAGAGCAGGTGCAGGCGCTCCGCGACTGGTTCGACGACCTCGGCCAGACCCACGACCGGTTGCCGCCCACCGCGGCCGCCAACGACGAAGACGCACAGGCCGACGAAGCCTGCGCCGCCTAATGAGAAGCTGTGAACGAAGCCCACACGCCCGCTCATCCCGCCGCCATGGCGCCACTCTGCGTTGCAAATGCTCGCCGTAGCCCCAGCTACGGCTGCGCTTTGCGCCTTGATTGGCACCATGGCGGCGGTCTGCTCGGCCGCGCGGGCTCCGTTCGCAGCTTCTGAAAGCTCCTGTCATGAGTGCCCAGAAGAACACCAACCCGCCCAACCCCATCGACGCCTGCGTGCGCGACAACCTCGAAGCCTTCTTCCGCGACCTCGACGGCCAGGAGCCGCACTCGATGCACGAGATGCTGGTCAAGCTCGTCGAGAAGCCGCTGTTCGAGATCGTCATGCGCGAGGCCGGCGGCAACCAGAGCAAGGCCGCGCAATGGCTGGGCATGAACCGCAACACGCTGCGCCGCAAGCTGACCGATCACAATCTTTAACCCCTTGTGGGTTGGACCTTCGAGCGCAGCGAGAAGCTCCGACCCCAACTGACTAAGCACCATGGCACTCACTGCACTCCTCTCCGTCTCCGACAAGACCGGCATCGTCGACTTCGCCAAGGGCCTGCACGCCCTCGGCGCCAAGCTGCTGTCCACCGGCGGCACCGCCAAGCTGCTGGCCGAGGCCGGCCTGCCGGTCACCGAGGTGGCCGAGCACACCGGCTTCCCCGAGATGATGGACGGCCGCGTGAAGACGCTGCACCCCAAGATCCACGGTGGCCTGCTGGCGCGCGGCGACCTGCCCGAGCATGTGGCCGCGATGGAGAAGCACGGCATCACGCGCATCGACATCCTGGCGGTCAACCTCTACCCCTTCGAGGCGACGGTGGCCAAGCCCGGCTGCACGCTGGAAGACGCCATCGAGAACATCGACATCGGCGGTCCGGCCATGGTGCGCAGCGCGGCCAAGAACTGGGGCGACGTGACGGTGCTGACCGACGCCGCCCAGTACGCCGGCGTGCTCGATGAACTGAAGGCCCACGGCAAGACCACCGACAAGACCCGCTTCGCCTGCAGCGTGGCCGCCTTCAACCGCATCGCCCAGTACGACGCGGCCATCAGCAACTACCTGTCCTCGTTGCAGGAAGACGGCAGCAAGGCCGAGTACCCGGCACAGATGAACGCCACCTTCGTCAAGGTGCAGGATCTGCGCTACGGCGAGAACTCGCACCAGACCGCGGCGCTGTATCGCGACCTGTTCCCCGCGCCCGGCTCGCTGGTCACGGGCAAGCAGCTGCAGGGCAAGGAACTCAGCTACAACAACATCGCCGACGCCGATGCGGCCTGGGAATGCGTGAAGGCGTTCGACACGCCGGCCTGTGTCATCGTCAAGCATGCCAATCCCTGCGGCGTGGCCGTCGCGGCCAACGCGGCCGAGGCCTATGCCAAGGCCTTCAAGACCGACCCGACCAGTGCCTTCGGCGGCATCATCGCCTTCAACCGCGAGGTGGACGGCGCGGCGGCCCAGCTGGTCAGCAAGCAGTTCGTCGAGGTGCTGATGGCGCCCGGCTTCAGCGCCGAGGCGCTGGAAGTGTTCAAGAGCAAGGCCAATGTGCGCCTGCTGCAGATCGCGTTGCCGCAGGGGGGGGCGACGCCGTGGCTGCAGGGCCGCAACGCCGGCGACAGCAAGCGCGTCGGCTCCGGCCTGCTGCTGCAGACGGCCGACAACCACTTCCTGAAGCGCGAGGACCTCAAGGTCGTCACGGCGCTGCAGCCCTCGGCCCAGCAGCTCGACGACCTGATGTTCGCCTGGACCGTGGCCCAGTATGTGAAGAGCAATGCCATCGTCTTCTGCGGCGGCGGCATGACGCTGGGCGTGGGCGCCGGCCAGATGAGCCGGCTGGACTCGGCCCGCATCGCGTCCATCAAGGCCCAGCATGCCGGCCTGAGCCTGGCAGGCTCGGCCGTGGCCAGCGACGCCTTCTTCCCGTTCCGCGACGGCCTGGACGTGCTGGCCGACGCCGGCGCCACATGCGTCATCCAGCCGGGCGGCTCGATGCGTGACGACGAAGTCATCGCGGCGGCGAACGAGCGCGGCATTGCCATGGTCCTCACCGGCGTGCGGCACTTCCGCCATTAACGACTGTCACCTGCGCGACTAGACGCGTTCCTCTAGTCCAGGGCCGCCCCCGATGGTGGCGGCCCGGCTTGCGGTTAGCCTCGATGCAAGAGATCGAGAACCGGAGACAAGCCCATGGACAACGCGCTACAGGAGCGCCTGCAGCTCGCGCTGGCGGCACAGCGCCGCGCCTTCGAGGCCGAGCGCATGCCGAGCTACGCGGTGCGCCGCGACCGCCTGCAGCGGCTGCTGGCCATGACGCGCCAGCATGGCGACGCGCTGGTCGTCGCGATGGCTCAGGACTTCGGCCACCGCGCCCGCCAGGAGTCGCTGCTGGCCGACCTCTTCACCGTCGAGGCCGGTGCTCGCCATGCGCTGAAGCGCCTGCGCCGCTGGATGCAGCCGCGGCGCGTCGAGACGCCGCTGCACTTCCTGCCCGGCCGCAATGTGCTGATGCGCCAGCCGCTGGGCGTCGTCGGCATCGTGTCGCCCTGGAACTACCCCTACTACCTCGCCATGGCGCCCGCCGTCGCCGCGCTGGCGGCCGGCAACCGCGTGCTGATCAAGCCTTCCGAGTTGACGCCGGCCACGTCGGAGCTGATGGCGCGAATCGTCGCCGAGCACTTCGCGCCCGAGGAGATGCAGGTCATCACCGGCGATGCCGAGGTCGGCAAGGCCTTCGTCGGCCTGCCCTTCGACCATCTCTTCTTCACCGGCTCCACGGCCGTCGGCCGTCATGTGGCCCAGGCCGCCGCGAAGAACCTGACGCCCGTCACGCTGGAGCTGGGTGGTAAGTCGCCCGCCGTCGTCGACCGCAGTGCGGACCTGACGCTGACCGCCTCGCGCCTGGCCTTCGGCAAGCTCTTCAACGCCGGCCAGACCTGCGTCGCGCCCGACTACCTGCTGGTGCCGCGCGAGATGTTGGAGCCGCTCGCGCAGCGCCTCCTGGCAGAGATGCGCCGCATGTACCCGCGCATCGCCGGCAATGCCGACTACACCAGCATCGTCACGCCACGCCACCTTGCGCGGCTGCAAGGCCTCATCGACGACGCGGCCACCCGCGGCGCGCGCGTGCTGCGCACGCACGACGAGCAGCCTGATCCGGGCCAGGACCGTCGCCTCGTGCCGGCCTTGCTGCTGGACGTGCCACCCGAAGCCGCCGTCATGCGGGAAGAGATCTTCGGCCCGCTGCTGCCCATCGTCGCCTACGACCGCGTGGACGAGGCGCTGGCCCACATCAACCGTGGCGACCGCCCGCTGGCGCTGTACTGGTTCGGCCAGGACACCGCCGCGAGCGACCGCGTCATGCGCGAGACCCATGCGGGCGGCGTGACCGTCAACGACTGCCTGTGGCATCTGGGCCAGGAGGAGCAGCCCTTCGGCGGCGTGGGCGCCAGCGGCATGGGGTCCTACCACGGCGAATGGGGCTTTCGAACCTTCAGCAAGGAGAAGCCGCTGTTCATCCAGTCGCGCTTCGCCGGCACGAAGCTGTTCCAGCCGCCCTATGGCGCCACGTTCGAGCGCCTGCTCGCGCTGCTCAAGCGCATCAGCTGAGGTTTCCCATGCAAGACACGCAAGGCTTCGACGAGAGCCATGACGTCATCGTCATAGGCGGCGGCTCCTCCGGCTCGGCGCTGGCCGGGCGCCTGAGCGAGGATCCCGACACCCGCGTGCTGGTGCTGGAGGCCGGCGCCGACGTCAACAACTGGCTTGGCAATGTGCCCACCGGCGCCGTGCTGATGGTGCCCAGCAAGCTGCACAACTACGCCTTCGAGACCGTGCCCCAGCCGGGCCTGGGCGGGCGGCGCGGCTATGTGCCGCGCGGCAAGATGCTGGGCGGCTCGTCGGGCATCAATGCGATGGTCTACATCCGCGGCCAGCGCGAGGACTACGACCACTGGGCCGCGCTCGGCAACCCGGGTTGGGCCTGGGACGACGTGCTGCCCTATTTCATCAAGAGCGAGTGCAACGACAGCTTCGGCGCGCCGCTGCACGGCAGCACGGGCCCGCTGAAGGTCAGCCAGTTGCGCAGCGACAACCCGCTGCAGCAGGTTTGGCTCGCCGCCGGCCGCGAGGCCGGGCACGCGATCAACGCCGACTTCAACGGCGACACGCAGGAAGGCATCGGCATCTACCAGGTCACCCAGGATCGCGGCGAGCGCTGCAGCGCCGCGCGCGCCTACCTGCGCCCGCACCTGGCGCGGCCCAATCTGCGCGTGACGGTGCAGGCCCAGGTGCAGCGCATTCTGTTCGACGGCCGCCGCGCGGTGGGCGTGGAGGCCAAGGTCGGCGGCGTGCTGCGCCGCCTGCAGGCGCGGCGCGAGGTCGTGCTGGCGGCCGGCGCCATCCAGTCGCCCCAGCTGCTGATGCTGTCCGGCGTGGGCGACGCGGCCCAGCTGCAGGCGCAGGGCATCGCCGTGCTGCATCACCTGCCCGGCGTGGGCGCCAATCTGCAGGACCATCCCGATTTCGTCTTCGGCCTGCGCAGCAGCAGCCTCGACACCTTCGGCCTGTCGCTGCGCGGCGGCCTGGCGTTCTGGCAGGCGCTGCGCCGCTACCGCGCCGAGCGCCGCGGCATGCTGACCAGCAACTTCGCCGAGGGCGGCGGCTTCCTGCGCAGCAGCGCCGCGCAGGCGCGGCCCGACCTGCAGCTGCACTTCGTCGTCGCGGCCGTCGAGGACCATGCCCGCCAGCTGACCTGGGGCCATGGCATGTCCTGCCATGTCTGCCTGCTGCGCCCGCGCAGCCGCGGCACGCTGAAGCTGGCCAGCCCTGATGCCGGCGCGGCGCCGTTGATCGACCCGGCCTTCTTCCAGCATCCCGACGACCTGGCGGAGATGGTGGCGGGCTTCAAGCTGACGCGCGCGCTGCTGAACCAGCCCGCGTTGCGCGCCTACTGGAGCCGCGAGCTGTGGAGCACCGAGACGCGCAGCGATGCCGACATCGAGGCCCTGCTGCGCCGGCGCGTCGACACCATCTACCACCCGGTGGGCAGCTGCAGGATGGGCGCCGATGCGATGGCCGTCGTGGACGCCGAGTTGCGCGTGCACGGCCTGCAGGGCCTGCGCGTGGTGGACGCCTCCATCATGCCCACGCTGATCAGCGGCAACACCAATGCGCCGGCCATGATGATCGGCGAGAAGGCCGCGCAGATGATGCGTTGGGCCTGAGGGCAGGCAACGGCAGGCCCGCCCCGTCACTCGGGCAGCGTGACGCCGAGGGCGTCCCTGCCGTCCCAATGCCGGCTCAGGATGCGCTGCCCGCGCAGGAAGACCTCGACCTGCTGCCCGCTGCCGGAGCGCCGGGTCAGGATGTCGAGGCCCTGCTCGCGCTCTTCGCCATCCGCATGGCTGAGGCCGAAGGCGCGGATGTTCCGGAGCGCCATGTGCTGCCATGCGGCCGGCAGGCGCGGCGCGAGGCGGAAGCTGCGCAGGCCGGTCGGCTGCAGGCCGAACAGGCCTTCGGTCACCACGCGTGCATACAGCGCGCTCTCGGCCGACAGATGGCGCTGGTTGCCTTCGGGCCAGGCCTCGATGGCATAGGGCACATGCTCGCCCAGCAGGCGGCGCTTCGAGTAGTAGACGAAGTAGGGGAAGACCCGCTCCAGTTCGCCGGCCTGCATCAGCCCGCGGAAGGCGTACAGCGTCGCGCGGTCCCAGAAGGTGGTGTCGCCGGCCTCGCTGAGCACGCCGTTCTCCGACCAGAGCTGCGGCGACAGCAGCGCGGCCACCGTGCCCGGCCGGCGCTCGTCGATGCCGAAGCACAGCGGCAGCGCGATCCAGGCCCGCAGCCTGTCGTTGCCGGCGTAGTAGCGGTAGGTGTCGAAGCCGCCGACCTGCGCGGCGAAGTAGCGGTCGATGGCGGCGCGCAGGCGGGCGGCCTCCTGCTGCCAATGCCTGCCGATGTCCTCGGGCTGGCCGAGCGCTGCGCTGAGCATGGCCGCGCCCGTCAGGCCGCCGAAGGCCAGCACATTGGTGCTGAGATTTGCCTTGCCGGCCGGGAAGCGGCCCTCGAGTTCGTCGCTGTCGGAGGCGATGACTCCGTCCGGCGTGCGCTTGTCCAGCGAAAACTTCAGGCACCAGTCGATCAGCGGCATCAGCTGGCCGGCACGCCGCGCATCGCCCAGCGCCAGCGCGAAGTGGCTGGCGCCATAGGCGATCATGGCGCAGTCGCCCCGGTCCCCGGCACCGTTCCAGTAGCTGCGGCCTTCGGCGATGACGGAGGAGGGCAGGGGCCGGCCCTGCGGGTTCATGTAGCTGGCGAACAGCCGGTAGCTGTTCATCGCGGCGGCGATGCCGGCGGCGTCGCCGAGGTAGGGGAAGAAGGGGTTGGCGTATTCCGCCTCGTCGTTCGCCCAGATCGCCGCGTAGTAGCGGGTGCCGCCGGGGCTGTGCAGCAATCCGCCGCGCGTCGCGAAGATGCTTTCCGCGGCGCGGATCTTGGCGAAGCCGAACATCAGGTCCAGCGCCTTGTCGGGCGTCTCCAGCACCAGCCGGCGGTTCCAGCCCTGCAGCTTCTGCCGGCGCTTGCGCAGTTCCTCCGTTGGATCGACGAACACCATCTCGTTGGCCAGCCGCGCGCTGTAGACCACGTCCTGCGTGATGCGCGCGCCGGGCGCCAGCGAGCCGGCCCCGCCTTCCGACGCCGCCTGGATCTCGTAGGCGCCGTGCGTGCCGGCGCCGGCGGCCGTCGTCTCGCGCTGGTCCTGCGGCGCGAAGCGATAGGCCACCGCCCGCGTGCCGGTGTTGACCAGGGCCAGCCTCTCGATCAGTGCCGGCTCGTCGGGCGAGGGCGACAGCAGGCGCTCCAGCACCAGGCCGCCGCCGATGTCCGACACCAGGCGCAGCTGGCCGTCGAAGCGCACCTGCGTCAGCACCTCATGCTCGGCGGGAAGGCCATCGATGCTCAGCGCCGGGCTCGCGCGCCGGTCGAAGTCGCGCATCAGGCTGGCGTGGGTGTCGTCCGGCAGGGTGCGCAGCATCGGCCAGACGACGGTGCGCTTCAGTGTCAGCTGCCCCTGCGCATCGCGGCCGTAGGCGATGACGGCCGACACCTGCCGGCCGCTCATCTCCAGCTGGTCGGCGTGGGCGTCACTGGCCTGCCAGACGATGGCATTGCCGTCGGCCTGCCAGCGCGGCGCCAGCGCAGGGACGCCGCTTGCCGCCACGGCGGGCTGCAGCCCCGCCAGGCACAGCAGCACGCCGAGCAGCGCCCCCGGCTTCATGATCACAGCGCCAGCCTGAGCATGACGACGCCGTGCGGCGCCACGTCGGCGCTGTAGCTGCCCGTGGCCGCCGGCAGATCGTGGTGCTGCCAGAGGTCGCGCACCCGTAGGCGCAGCGCGCGGGGCAGGTTCAGCGTCTCCCAGTCCACCGAGATCGGCTGCGCCTTCTCGCTGCGGTTGAGCAGCACCACGGCGCGGCCCCCGCCTTCCAGCGGCCGCGCCCAGACCTCCAGATCGCCCTGCTTCTGCGCGCGGCTGGCCTGGATGCCGAGCCGGTCCTGGTCGATGGCGATGACCTCGCGGTTGGTCAGGATGTCCCGGGCCTGCGGCGTCATCGCGGCCAGGTCGTTGCCCGCCATCAGCGGCGCGGCCAGCATGGCCCAGAGGCTGAAATGCGAGCGATATTCCTCGTCGCTCATCTTGCCGTTGCCGACCTCCAGCATGTCGGGGTCGTTCCAGTGGCCGGGGCCGGCATAGGCCTCCAGGCCCACCTGGCGGTCGAGGATGTCCATCACGCCGTGCTCGAAGTCGTGGATGCCCTCCCAGTGGTCGTAGATGTCGTCCGTGGTGCGCCACAGGTTGCCGATGGCCTTGC
This sequence comes from Roseateles saccharophilus, assembly GCF_004342485.1. Lineage (GTDB taxonomy): Bacteria > Pseudomonadota > Gammaproteobacteria > Burkholderiales > Burkholderiaceae_C > Pelomonas > Pelomonas saccharophila. The sequence goes on along the minus strand of NZ_SMBU01000005.1, from coordinate 132,991 downwards.
CCCACAGCCAGGGCTTGTTCACGCCCCACTCGCAGATGCTCAGCACGATGGGGCGGCCGGTGGCGCGCAGCGCGTCGCTGATGGTCTCGTAGGAGGACTTGGCGTTCTGCTCGTAGGTGGAGCACCAGTCGTATTTCAGATAGTCGACACCCCAGGACGCATAGGTGCGGGCATCGGCATATTCATGCCCCCGGCTGCCGGGCCGCTTGGCGCAGGTCAGCTTGCCGGCGTCGGAATAGATGCCGAACTTCAGGCCGTGGGCGTGGATGTAGTCGCCCAGCGCCCTCATGCCCGAGGGGAAGCGCTGCGGGTCGGCCAGGATGGTGCCGTCTTCCGCGCGGGCGGTTTGCCAGCAGTCGTCGATGACGATGTATTCATAGCCGGCGTCCTTCATGCCGGACTCGACCATCGCGTCCACGGCCTGGCGGATCAGCTTCTCGTCGATGTGGCAGCCGAACCGGTTCCAGGTGTTCCAGCCCATAGGCGGCGTCAGCGCCAGCCCGTTCTCGGTGCGGGGCGGCTGCGGGGGCGCGGCCTCCGACCAGGCGCAAAACGGAATGAACAAGGTCAGCAGGCAGAGCAGGCTGCGGGCCAGGAAGGCAGGCATCGGGATTTCTCCGTTGGCGGGTTGGGCTTGGTTTGGAAACTCCCCGGCGGGCGGCGCTGGCGTGATTGCCGAGCCGGGGCGGCTTGATGTCAGCGCAGCGGCTTGCGGTGGCGTTGCGCCAGCGCGAGGCCACCGAGGCCGGCCAGCACCAGCAGCTGCGCCGCGGGCTCGGGCACGCTGCCGCCCGTCGTCGGCCCGGCCGGCGCGTCGCCCGCGGCATAGCCGAGGCTGAAGCTCTGCACCGTCGGGAAGACCGTGAGGTTGCTGTCGTAGACGCTGACCTGCAGCGACTGCAGCACCGTGTCGCTCAGCCAGCCGAAGAAGCCGCTGCTGCTGGCGAGGTCCAGCACTTGCTGATGGCTGCCGTTCGCATCGCTGAAGTCCAGATTCAGCCGCGCGCCGGTCCAGGCGTCGCCGGTGTAGGTGGTGGCGAGCCACTGGCCCCCCAGGGCGCGCAGGTCGGATGCGAAGCCGCCGAACTCCAGCGTGGCGTCGGGGCGGTTGGTGGAGAGGCCGGTGCCGGTGGCGTAGAGCTCGTTCTCCAGTCCGTCCTGCGCGCTGACCTGGTAGCCCGGGCGCTGCAGGCTGCCGTCGATGACGGTGCCGGCGGCGAGATCGCCGTAGGTGTCGGTCTTGAGGCCGCCGGTGGCCGCCAGGAAGGCGGCCTCGGAGTTGAAGAAGGTGATGCCGGCCTGCGCGCCGGTGGCGCCCAACAGGGCGGCCAGCGCGGCGAGGCAGGCCACGGAGGAAGAAAGTTTCATGGGAGTGTCCTGGCTGGAGGCGCGGCGCCGTGCGCCGCGCCGTTGAAGGGTGTCAGTTGGCCGATGCCGCGATGGACAGGCCGCTGAACGGGCTGGCCGCATTGACCATCACATAGACATAGCTGCCCGGCTGCAGGCCCGTGAGCGTGCAGCTCTCGGTGTTGCCGCTGCCGGTGGAGCTGCAGCCGAAGCTGCTGGTCGAGGGCCAGGCATTGGCCTGCACGTAGAGGTCGGCATTGCCGCTTCCCAGACCCGTGCGCACGGTGATGGCGGTCTTGCCCGCAGGCACGGGAACGCTGAACCACAGCGGCGCGCCGCTGCTGGCCTGGGCCTTGCGCACGCAGGCGGTGCTGGCGTTCAGCGCCGGCGCATACGGGTCGGTGCAGGCCGGGGCGGCGGTCCAGTCCGCCGCAGCGGCGATGGGCAGGTTGCTGAACATGCCGCGCAGCGTGGCCGACACGAAGCCGGCGCGCGGCACGGCGGTCACATAGGTCCAGCCCGTGGTGCCGGTGGGCACGGTGACGCTCACGTCCTGCCCGGTGCTGCTGGCCGTGCCGACATAGGACGAGGGGCCGGCCCAGCCGTCGGCCTGGGCGTAGAGGTCGACCGCGCCGTTGACCTGGCTCAGCTTGAAGATCACCTGGCCCCAGCTGCTCGACGGGATCGCGAACTGCAGCTGGCCGCCGGGCGTGAGCGTGCGTGCGCAGCCGTTGGCCAACTGGTTGGTATAGCCGAGGTTGCAGTTGCCGATGGCCGAGGCGGGCACCAGCGGCAGCGTGCCGGCGCGCAGGCTGGCGCAGGTGGACGAGGTGGTGTCGCCGCCGGCCACGCACTGGTTCAGCCAGTTGCCGAAGTCGGCGTCCAGCGTGCTGCCGATGGCCGAGATCTGCGCGCTGTAGCCCGTGTAGTTGCCCACCCGCATCATCGGCACGAAGGCATGGTCCTGGGCGGGCTGGCGTTCCAGCATGTAGCGCACGGCCAGGTAGCCCCAGTTGTAGACGCGCGGCTGGCCGCTGTCGTAGGTGTTGCCCGTCACGTCGCTGAGGGCCAGCGGCGCGGTCTGGGCGCGCGAGGTGGCATCGGGGTAGTAGGCGCGGCGGTAGCTGTAGGACACGTATTCGGCCAGGCCCTCGATCCACCACACCGACGGGTTCGCGATGCCGTTGGTGTTCGGGTAGAGCGGGTAGTCGCTGAACTTGCCCCACATGTCGTAGCGCGCGTCGAGGTAGTGCGTGAACTCGTGGTTCAGGTTCCAGATCTCGAAGCTGGCCAGCCAGTCGGCGCGGAAGGCCAGGAAGCGGGCCTGGTTGCCTGGCGCGGCGGGGTCGCCTTCCAGGAAGATGCCGCCGTTGTTCGTGCCGTTGCCGAACAGGTAGCCCGAGAAGCGCGAGTACTGGCCGTAGTTGTCGAACACCACCAGCTCCAGCGTGGTGTTGTTGTCGTTGGCGACGGGGTGGGCGGCGTCGGTGCCCATCAGGCCGAAGAAGTACTGGGCTTCGTTGGTGACGCTGGTGCAGGTGTCGGCCAGCTGCTGCGCCGTCATCGCCTGTGCGCGGATCGTGTACTGCGTGCCGCAGGCATAGCGGATCGGCAGCTTGAGCTGCGCGACCTGCGCATAGCCGTTGCAGGTGCCGTAGGCATTGCAGTTGGCGGCGTCGTACTGGTCGACGACGGCGGCGGCGCGCATCCAGGCGTCGATGGTGTTGTCAGACGAGATCGGGAAATTGGGCATCTGGCCGACGCCCAGCGCGCGCACCTGGCTGCCGATGGCCGGGTACTGCACGAAGCGGATCAGCTCGCCCATCGCGTTGGACAGGTGGTAGCTGTTGCCGCCGCCGATCAGGCCCAGGTTGCGCGTCAGGAAGGCGTTCAGGCTCTGCGCATAGCTCGGGTCGTTCTGCACGGCGGCGCGGTAGTCGGCCTGGAAGTTGCCGTTGAACAGCACGTTCATCGCGCCCATGATGGTTTCGCCGGTCCAGTAGCCGATGCCGACGGTGGCCGGGTCGGTCTGGTCCAGCCAGCGCCTGGCGGACGGCGCGAAGGCGGCGGCAAAGCCCGACGGCGTGGTCTTGAAGACCTCGCTGGCGAAGTAGGCGTTGCTCTCGGTCTTGTTGTAGAAGTTGGGCGAGACGGTCAGCTGAACCAGGGCGCCGCGCGCGGCGTTCATCATCGCGCGGCTGCCCGCCGGGATGCCGTTGGCCGCGTCGCCCTGGGTGGACATGAAGTTCCAGTACCCGGCGGTGCGCAGGAAGGACAGCAGGTTCATCGCGTGGTTGCTGTCGTCGCCGGGGTAGTTCAGCGCGCGGGCCTTCAGCTCGTTGGACACCGTGATGATGTTGGCGTCGCTGAACACCGTGCGGTACTGCGCCACGGAGCCGGTGTAGAGGCTGTACATGCAGCCGCGCAGGTCGGCCGCGTCGATGAAGCCGATGAGGTTCTGGCCGTTCCTGCCGACGAAGTCCTGCCCCGTGCAGGCGACGGGCGCGGCGTTGGTGGCGGCCAGCAGGCGCGTGCTGCCGGCCGCCTGGATCTTCACGGCGGCCTTGATGGCGGCGGCCCTGGCGGGCGGCAGCGTCGTCGTCGGCGCCGCGCTGGTGGGCTCGCCGATGCGCTGGCGGTTGGGCAGGCTGTCGTCCTGGCGGCGCAGCGGCAGCTGCGAGGGGTGCACGGCCTGCCTGGCCACGTGGGCGCCGTTGTGCGGGGCGCCGGGCCGCGTGGCGGCCTGGGTCTGGCGTAGCAGCTCGGCGCGGGCCGCCTGCGCGGCGGCCGTGTGCGTGCTGGCGGGCGAGGGGTGATCCTCGGCCGGGGCGGCATGGGCGGCGGCGCAGCCCAGGGCCAGTGTGGCGGCGGCGGGTAGCCACCGCAGGCGGCGGCGCTGGCGGGTGGCCAGGGCCGCTGAAGATTGGGTTAGCAAGGCTTGTCTCCTCGTCGGGTTTTGTGACCGCTCGGTCAAGGTGCCGAGTCGCGCCATCGTCGGATTCGCACCGGGCGCGGGATAGCGCCGTTCCAACCGGGGCTGCGCGGAAGCTCGCACAAACCCTTGAACAGGGGGAAGGCGCGCAATGCAGCGGCCCGCCCGGCATCGGCAGGCTGGACGCCGTCGGCGCCGCGAGGTGAGAACATGCGCCACTTGTCCAAGTAAGCCCTTGAAACCGTGACGGTCGCCGTCAGATCAGGGGCGCAAACTGCCGTCTGCCCGCGCGCGCCGCGCGCGGCTCATGGTTTGAGGAGAGTTGTGATGAAGTTCCCCCGATTGCTGCTGCTGTGCTTGGGCCTGCTGGCCGCGCTGTGGCTGGGCACGGCCCAGGCCCTGCCGAGCGTCGACGAGGTGCAGGCCGCCGCCCAGCGCGGCGACTACCCCGGTGCCGAGAAGATGATGCGCGAGGTGGTTGCGGCCAAGCCCGACAGCGCCCGCGCCCACTATGTGCTCGCCGAGATCCTGGCCCACGAGCGCCAGTTCAACGAGGCGGCCGAGCACACCCACCGCGCCCGCGCGCTGGACCCGGCCATCAAGTTCGCCGATCCGGCCAAGTTCAGCGCCTTCGAGCAGCTGCTGCAGCGTGAACAGGCCGGTGCCGCGAAGGCGACAACCTCGCCGGCCGTCATCAGCGCGCCGCCGCCGATGCGGGCCGCGCCGGTCGAGCGCAGCGGCGGCGTGCCGGTCTGGCTGCTCATCGTCGGCGCCGTCGTCTTCATCTGGCTGGTGACGCGCTGGATGCGCAACCGCACGGCCGTGCAGAGCCAGCCCGCGATGGCCGGCGCCGGCTACACCACGGGCGGTTATGGCCCGAGCTACGGCCCTGGCTATGGCCCGGCGCCGGCCCCGGGCGGCTCCGGCATGCTGGGCGTCGGCCTGGCCGCGGCGGGCGGCGTGGCGGCCGGCATGCTGGCCGAGAAGATGCTGCACGAAGGCCATGACGAGCGCAGCATCCCGCGCGACACCGGCGGCGGCAGCGGCCTGATGCCCGGCAGCTTCGACAACGGCGGCGGCAACGGCGCCGCGGACGAACTGGCCTCGCGCGACGTCGATTTCGGCAGCGGCGACGGCTGGGGCGGCGGCGATGCTGGCGGCGGCAGCGACTTCAGCGGCGGTGGCGGCGGCGACTGGTAAGTCCTGACCGGGAGCCCTGGGCCGGGCCGCGATAATCCCGGCCCATGACGCTAGCCGCCTTCACCGGCCAGTTGCTCGCCTTCATCGCCCGGTTGATCACCGGCGCGCAGGGCCACTGGAAGGGCTGCCCGCCTCTTGCCGAGCAGCGCATTTACATCGCCAATCACCAGAGCCATTTCGATCTCGTCCTGATCTGGGCCGCCTTCCCGCATGAGCTGCGCGCCCAGACGCGGGCCATCGCCGCGCGCGACTACTGGACCAGGAGCGCCCTCAGGCGCTGGCTGACGACCGAGGTCTTCAACGCCATCTACGTCAGCCGCACGCGCGCCAACCCCGACGAAGACCCGCTCGAGCCCCTCGTCGAGGCACTCGCCAACGGCGACTCCCTGGTCATCTTCCCGGAGGGCACGCGCTCCAGCAAGGGCAACCCCCAGCCCTTCAAGAGCGGCATCTTCCACCTGGCCGAGCAGTTCCCGCACGTCAAGCTGGTCCCGACCTGGATCGACAACGTGCAGCGCGTCATGCCCAAGGGCGAGGTCGTGCCCGTGCCCATCCTGTGCACGGTCACCTTCGGAGCGCCCATCCAGCTGCGCGAGGGCGAGAGCAAGTCCGATTTCCTGTGCCGCGCCCGCGAGGCGGTCATGGAGCAGCGGCCCGATCCGCACGCGGTCGGCCACGAGGCGGAGCCGGACTGATGGTCTCCTGGCTCAAGCAACTGACCACCAGCGAGCAGGTGGCCCTGCTCTTCGTCGTGCTGTTCGGCTTCCTGACGCTGCTGACGGTGGGGCTGTTCCTGAACTCGCTGCGCGAGCGCGCGGACGAGGATGCGCGCCTGGCCTCGCAGCTGACCTGGGAGCGCGTGCGCCGTGACCTGCGCGCCGCCTGGATCGGCGGCTGCATGTTCTGGGTCGCCTGGATCTCCGGGCCGCTCGGCGCGACGCTGCTGTTCGCGCTGTTCTCCTTCCTGGCGCTGCGCGAGTTCATCACGCTGATGCACACGCAGCGCAGCGACCACCGCACCCTGATCGTCGCCTTCTTCGTGCTGCTGCCGGTGCAGTACATGATCTGCGGCACGCGCTTCTTCGACCTGTTCACGGTCTTCCTGCCGGTCTACGGCTTCCTCGTGCTGCCCATCGTCAGCGCGCTGGCCGACGACCCGCGCAACTACCTCGAGCGCAATGCCAAGATCCAGTGGGGCGTGATGGTCTGCGTCTACGGCCTGTCGCATGCGCCGGCTCTGCTGCTGCTGGACTTCCCCGGCTACACCGGCCGCGGCGCCTTCCTGCTGTTCTTCCTCGTGATGGTCGTGGCGGCCTCGCAGATCGCGCAGGAGATCGCGACGCGCACGCTGCGCCGCCGCCCGGTCGCGCGCCACATCAGCCGCAGCTTCTCGATGCGGGCCTGGTGGATAGGCACGCTGACCGGATCGCTGGCCGGCCTGCTGCTGTTCTGGATCACGCCCTTCAAGGCCGGCCAGGCCCTGGCCATGGCCTTCCTGACCGCCGCGGCGGCCGGCTTCGGCGGCCTCGTCATGAAGGCGCTGAAGAAGGACGCCGGCGTGTTGTACTGGGGCAACCGCAGCTCCATCACCGGCGCCGTCGGCCTGCTGGACCGCATCGCCATGCTGTGCTTTGCGGCGCCGGTGCTCTTTCATTCGGTGCGCTGGTACTTCCAGTTGCCGCTGGGGCACCGATGAGAATTCTCGGCATTGATCCCGGCTTGCAGACGACCGGTTTTGGCGTCATCGACGCCGACGGCCCGCGCCTCGCCTATGTCGCCAGCGGCACCATCAAGACCAGCAGCGTCGCCACCGGCGACCTGCCGGCGCGGCTGAAGATCCTGTTCGACGGCATCCGCGAGGTCACGGCGCGCTACCAGCCGCAATGCGCGGCGGTGGAGATCGTCTTCGTCAACGTGAACCCGCAGTCCACGCTGCTGCTGGGCCAGGCGCGCGGCGCCGCGCTGACGGCGCTGGTGTCCGCGGACCTGGCCGTCAGCGAGTACACGGCCCTGCAGATGAAGAAGGCCATCGTCGGCCATGGCCACGCGAAGAAGGAACAGATCCAGGCCATGGTGCAGCGCCTGCTGAACCTGCCCGGCGTGCCGGGGAAGGACGCGGCGGACGCGCTGGGCCTGGCCATCATGCATGCGCATGCGCGCGTCAGCTTCGAGGCCATGAGCCGCAGCACGACGCTCTCTCGCCGCCAGCACGCCCAGTTCAAGGGCGGGCGGACCTACTGAGCGCGTCCTCCCGGTGTTTCCCCTTGACTCGACTCGCACCGGTGCGGCCAGCCTGCAAGCTGTCTGCAAGCCGTCTCGGGTCAACGGCACAGGGGGGTGCGCGTTGTTCATCGCACGGGCCCGCCGAGTTTCCAAAAAACACTTCCTCCACCGTTCATTCCCGGAGCCATCTCATGAAGACCACCGTTTCCTTCGCGCTTGCCACGATCGCTCTCGCCCTCGGTGGCGCGGCGTCGGCCCAGACTGCTCCGGCCTCGGCCCCCGATCCGGTGGCCCAGGTCAAGCAGGACAACGCACAGATCCACAAGGACAACCGCAACATCCAGTACCAGCGCAAGGAGATCGCGCAGGACAACGCCCGCGTCGGCGCTGACAAGGCCCGCGTGGCCCGCGACGATCGCAGGCTGGCCGCGGAGCGCAGCGAGCGCAACGCCGATCAGCGTGCCGAAGACGCGGCCATCAAGCGTGGCGACATGGCCGCCGCCCAGCGCGACGAGAAGGCGCGTGAGCAGGAGAACCGCGACATCGGCGGTCTCAAGCGCAACGAGGCCCATGCCAAGTCCGACCTGGCCGCCACCCGCGCCGACCGCCACCAGGAGGGCAAGGAACTCGGCGAAGCCAAGGCCAAGAAGGCGCATGACGTCCACAAGCGCAATGCCGATGCCGGCAAGGTGAACTGACAGGGCGCACCCCGGAGCGGCCCGCCTGTTGCGGGCCGCTGCCACATCCAGCGGGTGTCCACGGATCTGGCCGTCAGCGAGTACACGGCCGCGCAGATGAAGAAGACCATCGTCGGCCGCGCTGGGCCTGGTCATCAGGCGTGCGCATCGCACCTTCGAGGCCATCAGCCGCCAGCAAGCCCAGTTCGAGGGCGGGCGGACCTACTGAGCCCATAACCCTGGCGACTTCCTCCGCGATGATTCGTGCCTGCCGGGGCGGGCGGGGCCCGGCCGGACTCGGGCATCATCGCGGCCCATGTCGCCCGTCCTGCTGCTGTCCGGCGTCCTTGCCTACTTCCTGATCCTCCTTGCGGTCGCACATCGTGCGTCACGGCGCGCAGGCACCGAAGGCTTCTATGTCGGCGGCAGGCAAAGTCCCTGGCCGGTCGTCGCCTTCGGCATGATCGGAACCTCGCTTTCCGGCGTCACCTTCATCAGCGTGCCGGGCGCCGTCGCGGCCGGCGGCTTCGGCTATCTGCAGGTCACGCTGGGCTATGTGGTCGGCTATGTCGTCATCGCCTTCGTTCTGCTGCCGCACTACCACCGCCTCGGCCTGGCCTCCATCTACGAGCTGCTGGGCGAGCGCCTTGGGCCGGCGGCGCGGCGCCTGGGTTCGGCCTATTTCGTGCTGTCGCGCACCGTGGGCGCCACGGCGCGGCTCTACCTTGTCGTGCAGGTGCTGCACACCCTCATCCTCGGCCCGCTGGGCCTGCCCTTCGCGCTGGGCGCGGCCGTCGTGCTGGCGATGATCCTGCTCTACACGGTCGAGGGCGGCGTGAAGGCCCTGGTGTGGACCGACACGCTGCAGACCGCCGGCATGCTGACCGGCCTCGTCGTCTGCACCGCGCTGCTGTGGCGGCCCGACGCCTTCGCGCAGCTCGACGCCGCAGGCCTCACGCGCGTCTGGGTGAGCGACCCGCTTAGCCGCGACTTCTCCGCCAAGGCCCTGCTGGCCGGCGCCTTCATCGCCATCGCGATGACCGGCCTGGACCAGGAAATGATGCAGAAGAGCCTGTCCGTCGCGAAGCTGCGCGACGCGCAGAAGAACCTGTTGTTGCTGGCCGGCCTGCTGGTCGTCGTCATCGGCGCCTTCCTGCTGCTCGGCGGCCTGCTGACGCTCTATGCCCGCGAGCACGGCATCGCGGCCCGCGGCGACGCGCTCTTCCCGACCGTCGTCATGCAGCATCTGCCGGCCTGGGTGCAGGCGGTGTTCGTGCTGGCCCTGGTCTCGGCCCTGCTGCCCAGCGCCGACGGTGCACTCACCGCGCTGACGGCCAGCACCTGCCTGGACCTGCTGCGCATCCCGCGCGAGGACGTGCGCACGCGGCGCCGCGTCCACCTCGCCTTCGCGGCGCTCTTCCTCGCGATGGTGCTGGGCTTCAAGGCGCTAGCCAGCGCCAGCATGATCTACCTGATCCTGAAGCTGGCCGGCTATACCTACGGGCCGCTGCTCGGGCTGTTCGCGTTTGCGCTGTTCACGCCGAGGGTGGTGTCGGGGCGGGTCTTGCTGGGCGTGTGCATTGCAGCGCCCTTGCTGTGCGCGGTGCTGGACCTGGGGCAGCCTTGGGGTGGGTATCAGATCGGATTGGAGTTGCTGGTGCTGAATGGATTGCTAACCTGGGCAGGCTTGTTGCTCGCGCACCGGAGGCTGTAGCCGCCCGCCCGGCTTGCCATGGCTTGTATCGTTCAACATTCAATATGACCCTATGCCAACTTCTACAAACGCCGACTTGATCTGGAATCGCGCCTGCTTTGGCGGGGAGGGCAGCGAACGCGCAGGTGACGTTGCATTGAATGCGCTGTTGAAGTTTCACGGCCTTGCAATGAACGGTGGAGTCCTGCATGCAGTTGAATGTTTGACGCAGGCCGAACTCATCAATGCGTGCAAAGGGTTCCAATATTTCGGTTTTGAAGTGCTTGCCTCGGATATCGAGGAGGCAAACAGAGCGCTCGCCGAGGGCGACGACTCGCATGAGGACGATTTCGACGAACGCTATGGGCGGCATGTTCCCAGTGACCAAGTGCTTTTCAGCGCTTTCCAGTTGGACTACGAGCGCAGGCCGGAAAATTACGAGTCGGTTCTCAGTAGCGAGATCGTTTGCGCACGTTCGCAATGATGGGACGAATCGCTGGCTGGCTCCGAAGCCGACCGACCGTCGCAGCGCCTTTCCATGACCGGATCGATAGCCGTCGTCGACACCCGCGCGCCGCCCTCGTTCCATGCTGACCAGTAAACTGAGGCGCTGCCGCAGGAGCCTGCCATGACTACCCTTGTCGACGAACTCTCCCAGAAGGCTCTGGAACTGCCCCCCGAAGAGCGCGTACGCCTGGCCGAGCAATTGCTCGCGACCGTTCATGAAATTGATGCAGGGGTCGAGGCAGCTTGGGATCAAGAGATTGAGCGCCGCCTCGCGGAGATCAATGACGGGACCGCCAAGCTGATTCCGGCAGAAGAAGTCTTCGCAGAGGTTCGCCGCATCCTCAAGTGAAGCGCGTCCGCTTTCACGAGGCCGCTCGGGACGAACTGATCCACGAGGTTCTGTACTACAAGAGCATCAGCGCAGCACTTGGCGAGCGCTTCATGGCCGCGGTCGAGCAGGCCGTCCAACTTGCAGCAGAGTTCCCCGCCATGGGTTCGCCCTACAGGCACGGAACGCGGCGTTGCTTCCCCAGGAAGTTTCCCTTCTCCGTCGTGTACGTGGAGCGGGAGGACGAGATCCATGTGCTTGCGCTTGCGCCCGACAGCCGAAAGCCCGGCTACTGGCGCGCGCGGCGGAATGACGGATAACCCATCAATCAGCCGGACGCGCTGAGTCATGCCGGCTGGCTGAACCCTGATCGGCGTGCCCGGCCCGCCCGCGAGCCGCTCCGCCCCGGCGACACTCCGTCCTCCCATGTCGTCCGCCGCATCCCATCCCACCACCCTCTCCCGCATGCTCGCCGCCTTCGTGCGCGAGCACTGGCGCGCCTACGCTGCTGCCGGCGCGATGCTGAGCTGCATCGCCGTGCTGACCGTCTGGATTCCGCGCCAGGTCGGCCATGTCGTCGACGCGTTGGTGTCGGGCAGGTTGCAGGACGGCGCGCTGCTGCAGCAACTCGGCCTGCTCGTCGCGGCCGGTGCCGTCATCTATCTGCTGCGGGCCGGCTGGCGCTTGACCCTCTTCAAGGCCTCGTTCCAGCTCGGCGCGCGGCTTCGCACGCGCCTGTATGCGCGGCTGGCGCTGCAGGGCCCGGCCTGGTTCCAGGCGCAGCGCACCGGCAACCTGATGGCGCTGGCGACCAACGACATCGACACGGTCGAGCAGGCCGCGGGCGAGGCCATGCTGGCCGGCTTCGACGGTTCGCAGACGCTGATCCTGGTGCTGGCGATGATGACGATCGGCATCGATTGGCGCCTGGGCCTCGCGGCGCTTGTGCCCTTCCCGTTGATGGGGCTGGCCTTCTGGTGGATCAGCAAGCATCTGCACACGGCGGCCCAGGATTCGCTGACGCGCTTCGGCGACCTGAACCAGCAGGTGCAGGAGAGCCTGGCCGGCGTGCGCACGCTGCGGGCCCTCGGCCTGGTCGCTCGTAGCGAGCAGCAGTTCGGCGGCCTGGCCGACCGGGCCGCGGAGGCGAGCTTCCGCTCGCAGCGCTGGGAGGCGTCCTACGAGCCGGCCGTGGGCATGACCCTCACCGCGGCGACGGCCATCGCGCTCGCGGTGGGCGGCTGGCTGGTGGCGCGCCACGAGATCAGCATCGGCCAGCTGACCGCCTTCACGATGTACCTGGGCCAGTTGATCTGGCCGATGTTCGCGGCCGGCTGGGTGATGGCGCTGCTGGAGCGCGGGCGGGCAGCCTGGGCGCGACTCGCGCCGGTGCTGGACGCGCCGCTGACGCTGGCCGACGAGGGCAGGGCGGCGCTGCCCTTGCCCGCACCGCTGCGGGCAGAGGGGCTGACGTTCGGCTTCCCCGGCGCGAAGCGGCCCGCCGTCGAGCAGGTGGATTTCGTGCTCGCGCCCGGCCGCACGCTGGGCATCGTCGGTGCCACCGGTGCGGGCAAGTCGACGCTGGTGCGCCTGCTGCTGCGCCAGGCCGAACCCGACGCGGGCCGCATGAAGCTGGGTGGCGTGCCGCTGCCCGAACTGCCGCTCGGCGAGCTGCGCGCCCACATCGCCTGGGTGCCGCAGGAGCCCTTTTTGTTCTCGGCCTCGGTGGCCGACAACATCGCGCTGGCCCGGCCCGGCGCGACGCCGGCCGACATCGAAGCTGCCGCCCGCCTGGCCGCCGTCCACGAGGACATCGTGCGCCTGCCCGAGGGCTATGCGACCGAGGTCGGCGAGCGCGGCGTGACGCTGTCCGGTGGCCAGCGCCAGCGTGTGGCTATCGCGCGGGCGCTGCTGAGCGACGCGCCGCTGCTGGTGCTGGACGACGCGCTCTCCGCCGTCGACACCCGCACCGAGACGGCCATCCTCGACCATCTGCGCGAACTGCGTGCCGCGCGGCCGGACCGCAGCGTCATCGTCATCGCGCACCGGCTGTCGGCGGTGATGGATGCCGACGAGGTCATCGTGCTGAAGCAGGGCCATGTCATCGAGCGCGGCACGCATCAGCAGCTGCTGGGACTGGGCGGCTGGTATGCCTCGCAGTGGCGCTATCAACAGATCGAAGCCAGCCTTGAAGCGGCCTGAAGTGAAGCCCCCGGCCCAGCGGGTACGCTGGTCCGCCCCCCGCGGGGGCGGCGATGCTTGGCGGCTCGACCGCCAAGCACATCGCCAGCGCGGGCCGGCTTGGGAGCGGCCCGGCGCTCGGCCCGCAAACCGTCGGGTTCAGTCGCGGGAACGCGTCGGCGTCATGGATCACTGACATGAAGCAACAACAAGCCTCGCCGTGGAAGAGCGTCGGCCTGCTGCTGGACACGGCCCGGCCCGAGCGGGCGCAGCTGGTCCGCGGCGGCCTCTGGCTCGTCATCGCTGCCGGCCTGGAAGCGCTCGGGCCCATTCTCGGCAAGCGCTATATCGACCACCACCTGCTGCCGGGGCGCTACGTCATCGGTGAGATGGCCACGCTGCTGGGGTTGATGCTGTTCACCGGCTGGGCCGCGACCTGGATCCGCTATGCCCAGCTGTCGCGCATGGCCGGCGTCGCGCGGCGCTCGGTGCTGCGGCTGCGCGAGCGCGTCTACGCCCATGTGCTGGCGCTGCCGATGAGCTTCTTCGACAAGGCCATCACCGGCCAGCTCGTCAGCCGCGTGACCAACGACACCGAGGCCGTCAACCAGCTCTACCGCCAGGTGCTCTATGTGATGCTGGATTCGACCATCGTCGTCGTCGGCTCGCTGATCGCGATGGCGCTGCTGGACTGGCGGCTGATGCTGATCGTCGCGACGCTGGTGCCGGCCATGGTGATCATCATCGCGGGCTACCAGCGCCTGTCGGCGCCGGCCGTGCAGCGCACGCGCCAGCTGCGCAGCGACATCAATGCGCAGATGGCCGAGAGCATGGCCGGCATGGCCGTGCTGCAGGCCAGCGGCGCGGCGGCGCGCTTCGGCGCGCGCTTCGAGGCGACCAATGCCGAGCATCGGCTGTCGCGCATCGCCGAGCTGCGCGCCAATGCCTGGCTGCTGCGCCCGGCGCTGGACCTGCTGAACGTGCTGCTGCTCGTCACCGTCATCTACAGCTTCGGCAGGCGCGAGCTGTCCGGCCTGGAGGTGGGCCTGCTCTATGCCTTCCTCAGCTATATCGCCCGCGTCGTCGAGCCGCTGATCCAGATCACGATGCAGTTCGGCCAGCTGCAGCAGTCCATGGTGGCCGCGTCGCGCGTGCGTACTTTGCTGGAGGAGGACGAGCACCGCGGGCCGGCCCAGGACGGGCACGGCATCGCCCTGGGTGCCATCCGCATCGAGGCCCTGAGCTTCGGCTACGACCCGGCGCGGCCGGTGCTGCGCGGTATCGATGTGGACATCGCGGCCGGCAGCTTCGTCGGCATCGTCGGCCACACGGGCAGCGGCAAGAGCACGCTGCTGTCGCTGCTGCTGCGCTTCTACACGGCGCAGGCCGGGCGCATCACGGTCGACGGCCAGCCGCTGGCCTCAGTGCCGGACGCTGCCTTCCGCGCGGCGGTGGGCCTGGTACCCCAGGAGCCCTATCTGATGTCGGCCAGCGTGCACGAGAACATCGCGATGGGCCGGCCCGGCATCACGGATGAAGACGTCGAGGACGCCGCCCGGGCCGCGCGCGCGCACGACTTCATCGCCGCGCTGCCCCAGGGCTACGACACCCGGCTGGGCGAGGGCGGCGCCCGCGTGTCCACCGGCCAGAAGCAGCTGCTGGCCATGGCCCGGGCGCTGGCCGGCGCGCCGAGCATCCTGTTCCTGGACGAGGCCACCAGCAACATCGACAGCGCGACCGAGCAGCGCGTCGGCGAGGCGCTGGCGGCGCTGCACGGGCGCGTGACCGTGGTGGCCATCGCGCACCGGCTGTCCACCATACGCGCGGCCGACCAGATCCTCGTGCTCAACCACGGCCATCTGCAGGAGCGCGGCCGGCACGAGGCGTTGATGGCCCTCGAAGGCGGGCTGTACCGGCGCCTGGTGGAGCTGCGGACGCTGGAAGAGGCCGGCGCCGAGTCCGATCCCGAACCGGCCTGACCTGGGTCAAGGCGGCGCGTCGTCGTGCACCCTAGGCTGCGCGACCATGAATGAAATTGCCGCCTCCTCGCCCCAGATCCTGATCAGCGGCGCCGGGCCGGCCGGCCTCGCGCTGGCCTGCGCGCTGCACGACCGCGGCCTGGCCGTGCGCGTGCTGGAACAGGCCGACGAGGCCATGTTGGCCGCGCCGGCCGACGATGGCCGCGAGATCGCGCTGACCCACCGCTCGCGCCGCCTGCTCGAAGGCCTGGGCCTGTGGCGGCGCCTGCCCGACATCGCGCCGCTGCGCCGCGCCAGCGTGCGCTCCAGCGGCTCGCGTGAGCCGTTACCCTTCGAGGCTGCCGGGCAGGACCTGGGCTGGCTGGTGTCCAACCACCATCTGCGCGCAGCCGCCTGGGCCGGTGCGCGCGAGCGCGGCGTGCCGGTGCTGTGCGGGCGCACGGTGGCGGGCTTCGAGCGCTTGGGCGGCGAGGCGCAATTGCGCACCCGCTGCGGCGAGACGCATGCCGCGCCCCTCGTCGTCGCGGCCGACAGCCGCTTCTCGGCGCTGCGCCGCCTGGCCGGCATCGGCGCGCGCCACCGCGACTTCGGCCGCAGCGCGCTGCTGGTGCCGCTGCGCCACGAACGCGACCACGGCGGCCTGGCGCAGGAATGCTTCCTCGAAGGCCACACCCTCGCGCTGCTGCCGATGAACGGCGGGCGCAGCTCGGCCGTGTGGACGGTGGCCAATGCCGCGCTGCCGCGCATCCAGGCGCTGGACGACGCGGCGCTGGCGGCCGAGATCGAGGGCGCTGCCGAGGGCCGGCTGGGCGCGATGCAGGTCGACGGCGCCCGCCATGTCTACCCGCTGGTGGCCGTCTGGGCCGAGCGCTTCGTGGCGCCGCGCTTTGCGCTGATCGGCGACGCCGCCGTCGGCATGCACCCGGTCACGGCCCATGGCTACAACCTGGGCCTGTACGGCATCGACGCGCTGGCGCGCCGGCTCGACCCCGCGGGCGACCCCGGCGAGCTGGCCCCGCTATTGGCCTACGAGGCCGAGCACCGCCGCGCCGCCGGGCCGATGTATGCGGGTACGAACGCGCTGGTGCGCTTCTTCACCGACGACCGCGCGCCGGTGCTGGCCCTGCGCCGCGCCGTCATCGACGCGGCCCGCCACCTGCCGCCGCTGCGCGCGGCGATCACGCGCAAGCTGGTGGACGCGGTGGTCTGATGCTCAGCGCCGCTTGCGGCGCTCCAGCACCGTTAGGCTGCGGCGCAGCGTGCGCAGCGCCTGGTCCACGCCCGTCTCACCCGGCACGGGCAGCAGGCGGGCTTCCAGGTCGGACAGCAGGTCTTCGCGCAGGACCAGGCCGACGGCTGCGAGCCGGGGCTTGAGCGTGACGGCACGCTCGCGCAGCAACTGGCGCGTGGCCTGGTAGGCGTGCTCGGCCAGGTGGCGGCGCTGGCTGTAGCTGAAGGTGTTGGCCATGAAGAACTCGGCATCGTGCGGGTCGGGCTCGAACAGCAGGATGTCGGTTTGCGGGTGGGTCAGCTCGTAGCCCTTGAGCCCGAGGGCCAGGCGTGAGTGGATCAGCGAGCGGAAGGTCTGCGACAGCACCAGCGGCAGGCCGCCGTCCACCAGGCGCGGGATGCCGGGGCGCAGCCAGCGCCCGCCGGGGCGGCCGAGCTTGCGGGCCAGGTCGCGGGCACGGCGCGAGCGGTCCTCGCGGGCCGGCGAGTGGCGGTCGCTCGCATAGGGCACCAGGGGGTTGAGGCAGATCAGCAGGTCCAGGCCGCGGTCCAGCAGCACCGAGGCGTGTAGCGTCTTCTTCAGCGCGCCGTCGACGAAGTGGTGGCCGTCGATCTCGACCGGCGGGAACAGGCCGGGCAGGGCGGCGCTGGCCTGCACGGCGCTCGAGATGGGCACATGGTCCCAGCCCGGCGTGCCGAAGGGCACGGCCTCGCCGCTGTCGAGGTCGGTGGCGACGAGCACGAGGGGCCGGCGCAGCTTGCGGAAGTCGTTGCTGCGGCCCGGCACGGCGAAGACCCGCGTCAGCGCCTCGCCGAAGCGCTCGCTGGACAGCAGGCCGGTGGGCAGCACGCGGCCCAGGCGCTCGATGGCGCCGAGCAGGGAGCGGCCCTCGAACAGCACCTCGCGGGCGGCATGGGCGAGCAGGGCCGGCAGCTGGCGCAGGCGCTGGCCGAACTCGCGCCAGGCGGGCTCCAGCAGGTCGGCCGGGTCGAAGCGGTCCGGCGGCTCGGCGGTGTTCTCGATGAAGGCGGCGCAGAGCTGGCGCGGCGTCATGCCGTTGGCCAGGCCTGCTGCGATGAAGCCGCCCGCGCTGACGCCGATGTAGCCGTCGCAGGCGGTGAAGTCGAGGCCGTCGATGGCCTCTTCCAAAGCACAAAGGGCGCCAACTTCATAGATGGCGCCCAGTGGGCCTCCGCCTGCCAGGGCCAAACCGATCTTCGGCTGGCTCATGGGACAGAAGGGTCAGTCAGCCGTATCAGGCCTGGGTGGCCTGCTCGGCCTTCACCTCGACGGCGGGCGCTGCGGCAGCTTTCCTGGCGGCCGGGGCGCGCTTGGCCGGGGCGGCCTTCTTGGCGGGCGCGGCGGCCTTCTTCGCCGGGGTGGCAGCAGCCTTCTTGGCCACGGCCTTGGCGGCGGCCTTCACGGGCGCAGCCCTCTTGGCGGCGGCCTTCTTGACCGGCTCGGCCTTGGCGGCGACGGCCTTCTTCGCGACTGCAGCCTTCTTGACGACGGCCTTGCGGGCTGTCTTCGCGGCCTTGGCCGGTGCGGCCTTCTTCAGGCCAGCCGACACGGCCAGCTCGTCGATGCGCTTGATGAGGCTCTGCACGTCGCCGGCGGAGGGCACGTTCAGCGTCTTCAGTGCCTTGGCGACGCGGGCCTCGAAGATGCTTTCCAGCTTGTCCCAGTGCTGGCCGGCCTTGGCGCCGACGTCACCGGCCATGCCGCTGACCTTGGTGGCCACGGCGCTGAGCTTTTCCTCGGCGGCGGATTGGGTCTTCTTCTGCAATTTCAGTCCTTCGGAGACGAGGGCCTCGAAGACCTTGGAGCCTTCGCCCTGGGCCTTGGCGAAGGAGGCGAGGCCGGCGGCCCAGATCTGCTGGGCGCTGTCCTTGACGTTCTGTGCCATCGCGCCGTCGAGCAGGCCCTTGGGCAGGCCGGTGGCGGCCGCAGCCTTCTTCTTGTCAGCCATCTTCTGGAGCTTCTTGACCATGGGTCGTCCTTTCGAGTGAGCGAGTTGCTGACGAGACTGTAGCGGCCGGATCCCGCATCGGCACGGGGATTCCTAGTGAGTGCGCTCTACCGTGGCGCTGCGCCGATTCCTCGGGAAAGTGCCCACCGGGCCGGTTTCGGCGATGGTGAAGAATCAATGCGACATTGTCCGAATCCACAAGCAGGAGACCCGCATGCAGTATTTCGTCACCGGTGCCACCGGCTTCATCGGCAAGCGACTCGTCAAGAAGCTGCTGGCCCGCCGGGGCAGCACGGTCCACTTCCTGATGCGCGAGGAGAGCGCGGCCAAGCTGCCCGACCTGCTCGCCTACTGGGGCGTGTCCAAGACACGCGCCATTCCCGTCTACGGTGACCTGACGAGCAAGAAGCTCGGCGTGGCCAGCGACGTCATCAAGAGCCTGAAGGGCCAGATCGACCACCTCTACCACCTCGCCGCCGTCTACGACCTGAGCGCGGACGAGGAGTCGCAGGTCGCCGTCAACATCGAGGGCACGCGCAGCATGGTGGAGTTCGCGCAGGCCATCGAGGCCGGCCATGTGCACCACGTCTCCTCCATCGCCGCCGCGGGCCTTTACGAAGGCGTGTTCCGCGAGGACATGTTCGACGAGGCCGAGAACCTCGATCACCCCTATTTCATGACCAAGCACGAGAGCGAGAAGCTCGTGCGCAAGGAGTGCAAGCGCCCCTGGACGGTCTACCGCCCCGCGATGGTCGTCGGTGATTCCAGGACCGGCGAGATGGACAAGATCGACGGGCCTTACTACGTGTTCAAGCTGATCCAGCGCATGCGCCAGATCCTGCCGCCCTGGATGCCGAGCGTGGGCCTGGAGGGCGGTCGCATGAACATCGTGCCGGTGGACTTCGTCGTCGACGCGCTGGACCACATCTCGCACAAGGTCACGAAGGGCCAGGGCTGCTACCACCTCGTGGACCCCAAGGGCTACCGCGTCGGCGACGTGCTGGACATCTTCAGCAAGGCCGCGCACGCGCCCAAGATGAACCTCTTCATCAACGCCGCGCTGATGGGCTTCATCCCCAAGAGCGTGAAGAAGGGCCTGATGGCGCTGGCGCCGGTGCGTCGCATCCGCAACGCGGTGATGAAGGACCTCGGCCTGCCCGAGGACATGTTCACCTTCATCAACTACCCGACCCGCTTCGACTGCCGCGACACCGAGGCCGTGCTGAAGGGCAGCGGCATCACCTGCCCCGACCTGAACGACTACGCCTGGCGGCTGTGGGATTACTGGGAGCGCCATCTCGACCCCGACCTCTTCATCGACCGCAGCCTGCGCGGCGCGACCGCCGGCAAGGTGGTGCTGGTCACCGGCGGCTCGTCGGGCATCGGCCTGGCCGCGGCCATCAAGTTCGCCGAGGCGGGCGCCATCACGCTGATCTGCGCCCGCGACGAGGCCAAGCTGAAGGAGGCCGTCGCCGAGATCAAGGACAAGGCGGGCAAGGAGGCGCAGATCCACGCCTTCGCCTGCGACATCGCCGACGAGTCCGGCTGCGCCGACCTGATCGAGTGGTGCAACGGCAATTTCGGCGGCGTCGACTTCCTCATCAACAACGCCGGCCGCTCCATCCGCCGCGCCATCGAGTCCAGCTACGACCGCTTCCACGACTTCCAGCGGACGATGGACCTGAACTACTTCGGCTGCCTGCGCGTGACCATGGGCCTGCTGCCGGGCATGGTGGCCAAGCGCAAGGGCCATGTCGTCAACATCAGCTCCATCGGCGTGCTGACGAATGCGCCGCGCTTCTCGGCCTATGTCGCCTCCAAGGCCGCGCTGGATGCCTGGACGCGCTGCGCCTCCAGCGAGTTCGCCGACACCGGCGTGACCTTCACGACCATCAACATGCCGCTGGTGCGCACGCCGATGATCGCGCCCACCAAGATCTACAACAACGTGCCGACGCTGTCACCCGAGGAGGCCGCCGACATGATCGCCCAGGCCTGCGTGGCCAAGCCGGTGCGCATCGCGACCAAGCTCGGCATCTCCGGCGAGATGCTGCACGCCGCGGCGCCGCGCATCGCGCAGATCGTCATGAACACGAGCTTCCGCATGTTCCCGGACAGCGACGCGGCCAAGGGCGACAAGAGCAAGGGCGGCGGCCTGTCACCCGAGGCGATTGCGTTGCAGCAGATGATGCGCGGGATTCATTTCTAAACAGGGACACTCTGCGCTGGCCCGACTCCGGTCGGGCCTCTTTTTTTGAAGGACGGAATCCATGCTGAGAGGACAACGCGTCGGCCTGCGCCACGTCACCGAGGACGACCTGCCCTGGCTCAAACGGACCAGCAGCGACCCACAGATCCGCGGCCCCTTCATGGGTTCGCGCATGATGACACCGCACACGGTGGACCAGCGCTGGAAGGACAACGGTTTCTCGGGCGAGGACGCCGAGCGCCTGCTGATCTGCCACCTGATCGACGGCAGCGTCATCGGGGACGTGGTGCACTTCGCCGCGGCCCGCTACACGACGGCGCGCGAGATCGGCTGGACCATGGCCGACATCGCGATGCGCGGCCAGGGCCTGGCCAGCGAGGCCGCCGCGCTGCTGGTGGACTATCTGTTCGAGAACTGGCCGGTGAACCGGTTGTCCTGCGGCATGTCGGTGCACAACCATGCGTCGCGGCGCGTGGCCGAGAAGTGCGGCTTCAAGCACGAGGGCATCCAGCGCGGCATCGTCTTCGTCGCGGGCGAGTATGTGGACTGCCATTCGCTGTCGCTGCTGCGCAGCGACTGGCTGGCGATGAAGGGCCGGGCCTGAGAAGCCGCTGCCTCAGGCGCGCCGGATCAGCGCGGCATAGCAGCCGCGGCGCGCGAAGTGGGCATGGATGTAGGCGGTGTCGGGCCGCGCGAGCAGGCGCTCGATGAGGGGCTCGAGGGCCGTGCCGTCGGCGATGTCGGCATCGACCATCATGCCGGCGGCGTCGAAGGCACGCAGCGACAGCAGGCGGCGGCTCAGCATGCCGGGCACCTCGTCGACGGCGTCGAAGGGCGTGCCGGCGTGCTCGCGGACGAAGACGGCGTGGCGCGAGCGGTAGGGTGTGTCGGCCGGCTGGTGCTCGTGGTTGACGAGCAGCACCGATTCTCCGGGCCTGGCGTCGGTGAGTTCGATGCGGTCGGGGTGGGCGTCGCCCTCCCGGGTCGGCAGGCGGATGGCGCCGTGGCGGGCGAGCTCGGCGTCGCTCAGGCCGAATAGATGGGCGAAGGGCTGGGCCGGCAGCCCGGTGATGCGAAACGACATGGCGTGCTCCGTGAGATGGGATGCACGCGATTCTTCAGAGGCGGGTGCGGCGCGTCTGGCCGCAATCGGACCCCGAATTGCCCTCAGTCCCTGCCTGCGGGCCGCTCGAAACCGGCGTCCACCCAGGCCTCGGCGGCCGACTGGCTGAGCCGGAAGCCGGCCGCCACCTTGACCTGGGCCAGTTGCTCGCCGGCCGCGTCGAAGGCGCGCAGCCAGGCATAGGGATCGTCCTCGGCGGGCACGATCTCCAGCGTGATCTTCAGCCAGGCGCCGTCGCGGGCGACGTAGAGCGTCTTGTTGAGCTGGGCGTGCAGCTGCTGCTCGTGGCGGCGGATCACCTCGGAGGCCGTCTTCACCAGCGTGTTGAAGGCGTTGCCGTCCAGCGGCTTGGGATTCTTCTTGTCGCGGCCCATGGTCCAGGGGCCGACCAGGGCCGGCTCGCTTTCGCCGGCCTTGAACATCGCGACGGCCCAGCCCTCGTCGTCCTCGTTCTTGATGACCTGGGCAGTCCAGCCGTTGTCGCGCCACAGGCGCGGCTCGTGGACGGGTTCGTCGGTATCGATGATGTCGGGCATGGGCGGGAAAGAAAAATGGCGGGCCAAAGCCCGCCATTGTCCTTTGCGGCGCCTGGCGTCAGCTGTTGCTGCCCGGGGCCGCGGCCGGCGCGACGGCGGGGGCGCGCGTCACGCGGGTCTTGCCGCCGGTCGTCACGAGGATGACCGGGTCACCGGCGTTGAAGGTCTCGGCGCCCTTGGCCTGGATGACGGAGCGGCGCTCGCCGTTGCGCAACTGGACGATGATTTCCAGCGCGTCCTCGCGCGTGGCCGAGCGCTCGATGGCGTTGCCGATGACGGCGCCGGCCACCGCACCCAGCACGCCGGCCACCTGGCCTTCACGCCTGCCGCCGACCGTGCTGCCCGCGATGGCGCCGGTGACGCCGCCGGCCACGCCGCCGACGCCGCTCTGCGAGCCGTCCACGGTGACGGGGCGCACGTTCAGCACGGTGGCGTCCTGGACCTGGGACAGGCGTTGCGCGTCACCGCGCTGCACGACGTCGGGGCTGGTCGTCGAGCAGGCCGACAGCACGAGCGCGGCGACGACGGAGAGGGAAGTGATGAGTTTGGACATTTGGGAGACTCCTTGGGCACAACAGCAGCCCAACGCAGGCCATTGTCCCGCCGTTGACTGACCGAGGCTGCGAGCTACAACTCTTTACGCCGTCAGCATGGTGTGGTGTGTTGCCCAGCGACTGCCATGGATCTGGCTTTGCCAGGGCATTGGCAGTTGCCAAGGCCGGAGGCCTTGTCCTTCGCCAGGCACAGACAGTCCTCAGGACTGTTTGTGTCCGGGCTCAGCCCCCTTGAGGGGGCGCGCGAAGCGCGTAGGGGGAGGGCTTGTCAGCCGTGCAGGCGGCTGGAGCGGGGCACGCTGGCGAGCAGGAACTCCATCTGGTCGGCCAGGATGCGGCGCCCGCGCAGGATCATGTCCTCGTGCAGGCTGGGCACATAGGGCAGGTAGAGCAGGCTCATATGCGCCTCCTCCGGCAGGCGGCTGCCCTTGCGGCCGTTGCAGGGGCGGCAGGCGGTGATGCAATTCATCCAGCTGTCCTGGCCGCCGCGCGACGTGGGCTGGATGTGCTCGCGCGTCAGGTCCTCGGGCAGGCCATGGTGGCCGCAATAGGCGCAGACGAAGCGGTCGCGCACGAAGAGCTTGCTGTTCGTCAGCGCCGGCGCCTGGCGCCAGGCCCGGCTGGGCACCGCGCCGCGCACGGCGATGATGGGATGGACCTCGATGCGCGACTGCCGCCCGCTGACGCGCTGCCAGCCGCCGCGCAGCACCTGGCAGGGGTCGCCCAGCGTCCAGGCGATGCCATCGCTGGCGTAGATCACGGCCGCTTCGCGCGTCGTGATCCAGGCTTGCGGTCGGCCAGAGACATCGAGCTGGAGAACATCCACTGGGCTTCACCTCCGACCGCGAGCCTAGCGAGAACTGCGCCAGCGCTCAAGCGCGGCACCGTGACAGCCGGGGCCCCAGGGTCATCCCTAGGTTTGCCGCAGTATTAGGCGCATCACCCTAGAAATCGCCGGGGCAAGCTGGCGCCGTTACGCGTGTGACCTGCAAAATAGAACGATCGTTCGTTTTATTCCTTGCCCGTCCGCGCCGTGTCCACGCTGCCCGCCCCCGCCAAGAAAGCCGCCCCGCTCCGCGTGGCCAAGCCCGTGCGCGTCGCGCGCTCGCTGCAGAAGGGCCAGCAGACCCGTGCCGCCATCCTCGAGGCCGCGCTGGGCCTGGCGTCCCACATGGGCCTGGAAGGCCTGTCCATCGGTGCGCTGGCGGACGTGACGCAGATGAGCAAGTCGGGCGTCTTCGCCCACTTCGGCTCGCGCGAGGAGCTGCAGATCGCGGTCGTCACCGAGTATCACGCGAAATTCGAAGAGGAAGTCTTCTTCACCGCCATCCGCGAGCCGCGCGGCCTGCCGCGCCTGCGCGCGATGTTCGAGCGCTGGGTGCGCCGCGTGTCGGTCGAGATGGACTCGGGTTGCATCTACATCTCCGGCGCCGTCGAGTTCGACGACCGGCCCGGCCCGGTGCGCGACGCGCTGGTGGGCATGGTCAAGGCCTGGCATGCGGCGCTGCACAAGGCCATCGTGCTGGCGCGCGACGAAGGCCACCTGCAGGCCGATGCCGATGTCGACCAGATCGTCTTCGAGCTGCACGGCCTGATCCTGTCCCTGCACCACGATGCGCGCTTCATGTGCATCCCCGGCGCGCTCGAGCGTGCCGGCCGCGGTTTCGACCGGGCCATCCAGTTCTACGCCACGCCCGCCGGCCTGCAGGTCGACGGCGCGCGCAAGTCCCCCAAGATCGGCGCCGCGCGGCGCTGAACCGAATCACCACCCCAGACTGTTCCAGGAGTATCCGATGCCCCAGTACACCCCGCCCATGCGTGACATGCAGTTCGTCATGCACGAGCTGCTGAACGTCGTCGACGAGCTGAAGATGCTGCCCGGCCACGAGGACATCGATGCCGACACGATCAACGCGGTGCTCGAGGAGGGCGGCAAGTTCGCCGCCGAGGTCATCGCCCCGATCAACCTCAGCGGCGATGCCGAGGGCTGCACCCTCGACAAGGCCAGCCACGAGGTGACTGCGCCCAAGGGCTTCAAGGAGGCCTACAAGCAGTACGTCGAAGGCGGCTGGCCGGCTCTGAGCTGCGACCCCGCTTTCGGCGGCCAGGGCCTGCCGCATCTGGTGAACCAGTTCTTCTACGAGATGCTGAACTCGGCCAACCAGGCCTGGACGATGTACCCCGGCCTGAGCCACGGCGCCTACGAGGCCCTGCACGCCCACGGCACGCCCGAGCAGCAGGCCACCTACCTGCCCAAGCTGACCAGCGGCGAGTGGACCGGCACGATGTGCCTGACCGAGCCGCACTGCGGCACGGACCTGGGCTTGCTGCGCACCAAGGCCGAACCGCAGGCCGACGGCACGTACAAGATCACCGGCGCCAAGATCTTCATCTCGGCCGGCGAGCACGACATGGCCGAGAACATCGTCCACCTGGTGCTGGCCCGCCTGCCGGACGCGCCGCAGGGCAGCAAGGGCATCTCGCTCTTCCTGGTGCCCAAGTTCAACGTGAACGCCGACGGCTCGCTGGGCTCGCGCAACGACATCTTCTGCGCCGGCCTGGAGCACAAGATGGGCATCCACGGCAACGCCACCGCGCAGATCGTGCTGGAAGGCGCCGTCGGCACGCTGGTCGGCGAGCCCAACAAGGGCCTGGCCGCGATGTTCGTCATGATGAACGCCGCCCGCCTGGGCGTGGGCAACCAGTCCCTCGGCCTGACCGAAGTGGCCTACCAGAACGCCGTGGCCTATGCGAAGGACCGCATCCAGATGCGCGCCCTTTCCGGCCCCAAGGCTCCGGACAAGCCGGCCGACCCCATCATCGTCCACCCCGACGTGCGCAAGATGCTGCTGACGGCCCGCGCCTTCGCCGAAGGCGGCCGCATGCTGCAGGGCTACACCGTGCTGCAGCTCGACAAGGCGCTGAAAAGCGACGACGAGGACGAGCGCAAGGAGGCCGACGCCGAAGTCGCGCTGCTGACGCCCATCATCAAGGCCTTCATCACCGACAACGGCTGGCTCGCCACCTCGCACTGCATGCAGGTCTACGGTGGCCACGGCTTCATCCATGAATGGGGCATGGAGCAGTTCGTGCGCGATGCGCGCATCAACATGATCTACGAGGGCACCAACACCATCCAGTCGCTGGACCTGCTCGGCCGCAAGGTGCTGGGCAACAACGGCGCCACGCTGAAGAAGTTCGGCAAGAAGATCGCCGCCTTCATCGAGGAAGAGGGCACCAACGAAGCCATGCAGGAGTTCGTGAACCCGCTGGCCGACCTGGGCGACAAGGTCAACAAGCTGACGCAGGAAATCGGCATGAAGGCCATGGGCAATGCCGACGAAGTCGGCGCCGCGGCCGTGGACTATCTGCGCGTGGTCGGCCACATGACCTTCGCCTATTTCTTCGCCCGGGCCGCCAAGATCGCGCTGGCCAAGAAGGACAGCGGCGACCCGTTCTACACCGCCAAGCTGGCCACGGCGCGCTTCTACTTCGCCAAGCTGCTGCCCGAGACGGCCAGCCTGATCCGCACCTGCCGTGCGGGCCTGGCGCCGCTGATGGAAATGGAAGAAGCTCTCTTCTAACCCGACCTGCTCACTGACAAGGACTACGCCCGATGAAATCCCTGTTCGCTGCTGCCCTGCTGCTGCCCGTGTTTGCGTTCGCGCAAACCACACCCGTGGGCCTGTGGAAGACCATCGACGACGACGGCAAAACCGCGAAGTCGCTGGTCCGCATCAGCGAACAGGCGGGCACCCTGGTCGGCAGCATCGACAAGCTGCTCGACCCCAAGGACCCTGCCGACGGCAAGTGCGACAAGTGCAGTGACGACCGCAAGGACAAGCCCGTCGTCGGCCTGCAGATCATCCGCGGCGTGAAGGCCGACGGCGAAGGCGTCTGGGGCCACGGCGAGATCCTCGACCCCAACAACGGCAAGACCTACCGCACCCGGCTGAAGCCGGTGGACGGGGGCAAGAAGCTGGAGGTGCGCGGCTACATCGGTGCCCCTCTGTTCGGCCGCACGCAGACGTGGATTCGCGTCGAGTGACCGGCCCTTTCAAGATTCCCAGGAGATAAACCCATGAGTCGATTCCAAGTCCGCAAGGTCGCCGTGCTCGGCGCCGGCGTGATGGGCGCGCAGATCGCGGCCCACCTCGTCAACTGCAAGGTGCCGGTCGTGCTGTTCGACCTGCCCGCCAAGGAAGGTGCCAAGAACGGCATCGTTACCAAGGCCGTCGACGGCCTGAAGAAGCTCAAGCCGGCGCCGCTGGGCGACAGCGCCGAGGCCGCGCTGATCCAGCAGGCCAACTACGAGGAGCACCTGGAGGTGCTGCGCGGCTGCGACCTCATCATCGAGGCCATCGCCGAGCGCATGGACTGGAAGCTCGACCTCTATACCAAGATCGCGCCCTTCGTCGCCGCGCACGCCATCGTGGCCTCGAACACCTCGGGCCTGTCGATCACCAAGCTCAGCGAAGTGCTGCCCGAAGAAATCAAGCCGCGCTTCTGCGGCATCCACTTCTTCAACCCGCCGCGCTATATGGCCCTGGTGGAGCTGATCAACACGCCGACCACCCGGCCGGAAATCCTCGACCAGCTCGAAGCCTTCGTGACCACGTCGCTGGGCAAGAGCGTCGTGCGCGCCCACGACACGCCCAACTTCGTCGCCAACCGCGTCGGCATCGCCGGCATGATGGCCACGATGATCGAGGCAGAGAAGTTCGGCCTGTCGGTGGACGTCGTCGACGACCTGACCGGCAAGAAGCTGGGCCGCGCGTCGTCGGGCACCTTCCGCACCGCGGACGTCGTCGGCCTGGACACCATGGCCCACGTCGTCAAGACGATGCAGGACAACCTGAAGGACGACCCCTTCTACTCGACGTACGCCACGCCCAAGGTGCTGGCCGGCCTGATCGAGAAGGGCGCGCTGGGCCAGAAGACCGGTGCCGGCTTTTACAAGAAGGTCGGCAAGGACATCCAGCGCCTGGACTTCGCGACCGGTGAATACGTCGCCGGCGGCAAGAAGGCCGACGAGATCGTCGCCCGCATGCTGAAGAAAGCACCGGCCGACCGCCTGAAGCTGCTGCGCGAATCGACCAACCCTCAGGCCCAGTTCCTGTGGGCCATCCTGCGCGACAGCTTCCACTACGCCGCCGTGCACCTCGACACCGTGGCCGACACGGCGCGCGAGATCGACTTCGCGATGCGCTGGGGCTTCGGCAGCCAGCAAGGTCCGTTCGAGCTGTGGCAGGCCGCCGGCTGGAAGCAGGTCGCCGAGTGGATCTCGGCTGACATCGCCGAAGGCAAGACCCTGTCCAGCGCGCCGCTGCCCGCCTGGGTCACCGAAGGCCCCGTGGCCGAAGCCGGTGGCGTGCACACGCCCGCGGGCTCGTGGAGCGCTCTTGAGGCCAAGTTCAAGCCGCGCAGCGAGCTGCCTGTCTACAAGCGCCAAGCCTTCCGCGAATCGCTGCTGGGTACCGGCGCTGCCGACCCGCTGAAGTCGGGCACCGAGCTGTTCAGGAACGAGGAAGTGCGCGTCTGGACGTTGGACGGCGAGGTCGTCGTCGCCTCCATCACCGCCAAGCTGCACCTGATCAGCCCGGCCGTCACCGAGGGCCTGCTCAAGGCGGTCGAGATCGCCGAGGCCGACTACAAGGGCCTGGTCATCTGGAGCCCGGACGACGTGTTCTCGGCCGGCGCCAACCTCGAAAGCCTGATGCCCGTCTTCATGAAGATGGGCAGCAAGGGCATCGCGCCGGAAGAGAAGAAGCTGCAGGACATGATGCTGCGCCTGCGCTACGCCAATGTGCCGGTCGTCGCCGCGATGCGCGGCCTGGCCCTGGGCGGCGGCGCCGAGCTGGCCGTGCACTGCGCGCGCCGCGTCGCCCATGTCGAGAGCTATGTGGGCCTCGTGGAAGTCGGCGTGGGCCTGGTGCCCGGCGGCGGCGGCCTGACCTATGTCGCCCGCCGCGCCGCCGAGATGGCCGCCGCCGGCAATGCCGGTGCCGACATCCTGGCCTTCCTGAAGGACGGCTTCCTGACCGCCGCGACGGCCAAGGTCGCGACCTCGGCGCACGAGGCGAAGAAGAACGGCTTCCTGCTCGACAGCGACATCATCGTGCCGCACAAGGACGAGCTGCTGCACGTGGCCACCGCCACCGCGCTCGGCATGAGCGAGGCCGGCTACCGTCCGCCGCACAAGGCCCTGTTCCCGGTCGCCGGCCGCAGTGGCATCGCGACGATCAAGGGCCAGGTTGCCAACATGCGCGACGGCGGCTTCGTCAGCCAGCACGACTTCGACCTGGCCGCAGCGATTGCCGACGTGGTCTGCGGCGGCGAGGTCGAGGCGGGTTCCCTCGTCAGCGAGGAATACCTGATGGCGCTGGAGCGCAAGCACTTCTGCGCGCTGCTCGACAACCCCAAGACGCAGGAACGCATCATGGGCATGCTGCAGACCGGCAAGCCCGTCCGCAACTAAGGTCCACCGTGAACCGGCTTCAACGCACCCTCGCCAAGCTGGACGGTCTGCCCGGGCCGTTGCGGGGTGCAGCGCGCAACTTCGCGCTGCGCCGCGCCGTGCCTTTCACGGGCACGGCGTCGCTCGATTTCGTGGCGCTCACCCCCGAGCGCAGCGAGATCCGCGTCGCCAACAAGCGCCCGGTGCAGAACCACATCAAGGGTGTGCATGCGGCCGCGATGTCGCTGCTCGCCGAGACCGCCACCGGCATGGTGGTGGGCATGAATGTGCGTGACGACTGCCTGCCGCTGTGCAAGTCGCTGCAGGTGAACTTCAGGAAGCGCGCCACCGGCGGCCTCGTCGCCAAGGCGCACCTGACCGCCGCGCAGCGCCATGCGATGGCGAACGAAACCAAGGGTGAGGTCAAGGTCGCCGTGACCGTGACCGACGAAGCCGGCATCGAGCCGATCGAGTGTGAATTTGTCTGGGCCTGGGTGCCCAAAGAGAAAAAGCCCCAGGCTTAAGAAAGGAAACATCATGAGCAAGCAAGTCCAGGACGCCTACGTCGTTGCCGCCACCCGTCTGCCCATCGGCAAGAGCGGCCGTGGCTACTTCAAGAACACCCGCCCCGACGAGATGCTCGTCAAGGTCATGCAGGCCGCGCTGGCGCAGGCCCCCGGCCTGGAAGCCAAGGCGATTGAAGACGCCATCGTCGGCTGCTCCTTCCCCGAGGGTGAGCAGGGCATGAACATCGCCCGCGTGGCCTCGGTGCTGGCCGGCTTCGGCCCGACGGTAGGCGGCGTGACGATCAACCGCTACTGCGCCTCCGGCGTCACCGCCGTGCAGATGGCCGCGGACCGCATCCGCGTCGGCGAGGCCGACGTGATGTTCGCCGGCGGCGTCGAGTCCATGTCCATGATCCCGATGGGCGGCAACAAGCCCAGCCTGAGCCCGCTGATCTTCGAGAAGGACGAGAACATCGGCATCGCCTACGGCATGGGCCTGACGGCCGAGAAGGTCGCCGCGCAGTGGAAGATCGGCCGCGAGGCCCAGGACGTCTTCTCGCTGGAATCGCACCGTCGCGCCGTGGCCGCCATGCGGGCGGGCTGGTTCGATGCCGAGATGACGCCCTTCGACATCGTCGAGCGCACGCCCAACCTGGCCGACGGCACGATCAACACCAAGACCCGCACCGTCAGGCTCGACGAAGGCGCCCGCCCCGACACGTCGCTGGAAGGTCTGGCCAGGCTCAAGCCCGTGTTCGCCGCCAAGGGCAGCGTGACCGCCGGCAACAGCTCCCAGACCTCCGATGGCTGCGGTGGCCTGCTGCTCGTCAGCGAAGCCGCGCTGAAGCGCTACAACCTGACGCCGCTGGCTCGCTTCGTGTCCTTCGCCGTGCGCGGCGTGCCGCCCGAGATCATGGGCATCGGCCCGATCGAAGCCATCCCGGCCGCGCTGAAGGCCGCCGGCCTGAGCGCCAAGGACATGGACTGGGTCGAGCTGAACGAAGCCTTCGCCGCGCAGTCGCTGGCCGTGCTGAACGACCTGGACAGCAAGGGCTTCGAGCTGGACCGCGCCAAGGTCAACCCCAACGGCGGTGCGATCGCGCTGGGTCACCCGCTGGGCGCCACCGGCGCCATCCGATCGGCCTCGGTCATCCATGGCCTGCGTCGCACCGGCGGGAAATATGGCATGGTCACGATGTGCGTCGGCGCCGGCCAGGGTGCCGCGGGCATCTTCGAAAGGCTCTGACCATGAACAGGCGTCGCGTGCTCCAGGCTTCCTCGGTGTTGCTCGCGGCGCCTCTCGCCGGTTGTTCCGGCGAGCTGCAGACCTTCTCGAGCTGGAAGGCCGGCCAGCAGGCCGTGCTGGAGCTGCTGTTCTCGGAGAAGCTCGTGCAGGGCAGCCCCTGGAACCTCAGCCAGGTGCTGCAGCATCTGGCCCAGAGCATCGAGTTCTCGATGCAGGGCTTTCCGGTGCTCAAGGGCACCTGGTTTCGCTCCACCCTCGGCTCGGCGGCCTTCGCCGTCTTCAATGCACGTGGCGCGATGAGCCACAGCCTGGACGAGCCCATCCCCGGCGCGCCGGCGCTCGATGCGTCGCAGACGCTGAAGACCTCGGTCCAGCGCCTGCTGGACGCGATGGACGCCTTTGCGAATTTCCAGGGCACACTGCGACCCCACTTCGCCTACGGTGAGCTGACCAAGCCGCAGTACGAGCGAGCCCATCTGATGCACCTGGCCAACCACTGGACCCAGTTCCAGGCTAAGACGGCCACGGCCTGAACCGGAGACCCCGATGACCATCAAGAGCTACACGCTCAACGGCGTCGCGACGATCGAGATCGCCCGCCCCGAGAAAAAGAACGCCATCACCCAGGCGATGTACCAGGCCATGGCCGACGCGCTGCGCGCGGCCGATGCCGATCCGGCCGTGCGCGCCGTGCTGATCACCGGTCAGCCCGGCATCTTCACGTCGGGCAACGACCTCGAGGACTTCATGGCTGGCCCGGTGCGCGGCGAAGACGCGCCGACCTTCCAGTTCATGCATGCGCTGGTGGACTGCGGCAAGCCCGTGGTCGCGGCCGTCACCGGCGCGGCCATCGGCATCGGCACGACGATGCTGCTGCACTGCGATTTCGTCTTCGTCGCCGACGAGGCCCGCCTGGCCATGCCCTTCGTGGCCCTGGGCCTGGTGCCCGAGTTCGCGTCCAGCGTCGTGCTGCCCCAGCTGATGGGCAATCGCCGCGCGGCCGAGAAGCTGCTGCTGGGCGACCCCTTCACCGGCGAACAGGCCGTGGAATGCGGCATCGCCAACCGCGTGCTGCCGGGCAGCGAGGTGCTGAACCATGCCCGCCGCATCGCCGAGCGCTTCAACACGCTGGCCCCGGGCGCCGTGCGCGACAGCAAGCAGCTGATCCGCGGCGCGCAGCGCGAGGCCGTCAAGGCCGCCATCACGCGCGAGGCCGGGGTCTTCGGTGCCCGCCTGCGCAGCCCAGAGGCGATGGAAGCCTTCCAGGCCTTCTTCCAGAAGCGCGCGCCGGACTTCTCCAAGTTCCAGTGATCGCCAAGATCCTGCTGGGGCCGCTGCTGCTCTGGCAGGGGCGGCGCGTGCGCGCGACGGCGCTGCGCCTGCCCGAGGCGGCCGGCCCGCGTGCGGCCGAGGGCTCGGCGCTGAGGCTGCTCATCGTGGGGGATTCCTCCGCCGCCGGCGTCGGCGCGGCGCACCAGGGCGAGGCACTTGCCGGCCGCCTCGCGCAGGCGCTGGCCGTGCGGCTGGGCCAGCCGGTCGGCTGGCAGCTCGTCGCGACCAGCGGCCACCGCAGCGAGCAGGCGCTCGCATCGCTGGCCGCTGCCGAACTGGCGCCGGCCGACGTGCTGATCACATCCCTGGGCGTGAACGACGTGGTGGACCAGGTCGCGCCGTCAAAGGCCTTGGCGGCGCTGGACCGCATTCATGCGCTCGCTACCGAGCGTGCCGGCGTGCGCCTGAGCGTGCACTGCGCCGCGCCGCCCATGCAGCAGTTCCCGCTGCTGCCCCAGCCGCTGCGCTGGTTCTTCGGCCGCCAGGCGGCGCGCTTCAATGCGGCCCTCAGCGCGGCCGTGTCGGGCCAGGCTTCGCGCTGCGTGCTGCAGCTGCCCGAGGCCATGCAGAGCAATGCGGCCGAATTGATGGCCGAGGATGGCTTCCACCCCGGCCCGCGCGGCTATGCGCTGTGGGCGGACGCGCTTGCCGATCAGATCGTGATCGGCCTGGGCTTGCCCTCGCGGTCGATGGCGACATAGGTCAGGTTGGCCTCGGTCACCTTGACCACGTGCAGGTTCTCCGGGTCGCGCTCGGCCATCACCTCGACATGCACCGTGACGGACGTGCGGCCGACGCGCGTGACCGTCGCGTAGAAGCTCAGCAGGTCGCCGACGGACACCGGCTGCTTGAAGACGAACTCGTTGACGGCCACCGTCGCGATCCGGCCGCGGGACAGGCGCGCCGGCAGGATGGAGCCGGCGATGTCCACCTGGGCCATGATCCAGCCGCCGAAAACATCGCCGTTGTGGTTGGAATCGGCGGGCATGGGCATCACCCGCAGCACCAGCTCGCGCTGGCCGGCGTGGGGTTGAACGGGGCTTGATTCCTGGGTCATGGCGGTCACTTGTGACAATGGGTCGTCGAACACCATTTTCGGGCCTGCAGCGTTGCGATCCTCTTCTTTTGCATCATCCATGCCATCGGCCACCGCGACGCCTGCGCCACGCGGCGACTGGGGCACCGTCGGCCGCCTGCTGCCCTATCTCTGGCGCTACCGCTGGCGCGTCGGCCTGGCCCTGGCCTTCATGGTCGGGGCCAAGCTGTGCAATGTCGGCGTGCCCATCCTGCTCAAGCACCTGATCGACGCGCTCGACCTGAAGCCGGGCTCGCCGCAGACCCTGCTCGTCGTGCCGCTGGGACTGCTGCTGGCCTATGGTGCGCTGCGGCTGTCCACGTCGCTGTTCACCGAGTTGCGCGAACTGATCTTCGCCAAGGCCACCGAGGGCACGGCGCGCAGCATCTCGCTGCAGGTGTTCCGGCATCTGCACGATCTGTCGCTGCGCTTCCATCTGGAGCGCCAGACCGGCGGCATGACGCGCGACATCGAGCGCGGCACGCGGGCCGTGCACTCCCTCATCAGCTACTCGCTCTACAGCATCGTGCCGACGCTGATCGAGGTGGTGCTGGTGCTGACGCTGCTGGGCGTGAAGTTCGACGTCTGGTTCGCCGGCATCACCGTCGCGGCCCTGGTCGTCTACATCGCCTTCACCGTCGTCGTCACCGAATGGCGCACCAAGTTCCGCCGCATGCTCAACGAGCTGGACTCGGTGGCGCATTCGAAGGCCATCGACTCGCTGCTGAACTACGAGACGGTCAAGTACTTCAACAACGAGGACTTCGAGGCCCGCCGCTACGACGACAGCCTGGAGAAGCTGCGCCGCGCCCAGCTGAAGAGCCAGACCACGCTGTCGCTGCTGAACAGCGGCCAGCAGCTCATCATCGCGGCGGCCCTGGTGCTGATGCTGTGGCGGGCCACGCAGGGCGTCGTCGCCGGCCGCATGAGCCTGGGCGACCTCGTGATGGTCAACGCCTTCATGATCCAGCTCTACATTCCGCTGAACTTCCTCGGCGTGATCTACCGCGAGATCAAGCAGAGCCTGACCGACATCGAGAAGATGTTCCGGCTGCTGGATCGCGAACGCGAGGTGGCCGACACGCCCGGTGCGCCCGGGCTGCAGGTGCATGGGGCGCAGGTGGTGTTCGACAACGTGCGCTTCGCCTACGACCCGGCGCGGCCCATCCTGCACGGCGTCAGCTTCGAGATCCCGGCCGGCAAGAAGGTGGCAGTCGTCGGCCCGAGCGGCTCGGGCAAGAGCACGCTGGCGCGGCTGCTCTATCGCTTCTACGACATCGATGCCGGCGCGATCCGCATCGACGGCCAGGACATCCGCACCGTCACGCAGGCCAGCCTGCGCCGGGCCATCGGCATCGTGCCGCAGGACACGGTGCTGTTCAACGACACGGTGGCCTACAACATCGCCTACGGCCGCCCCGGCGCGAGCCAGGCCGAGGTCGAGGCCGCCGCGCGCGCTGCCCACATCCACGCCTTCATCGCGGCCACGCCGGGCGGCTACGAGACCATGGTCGGCGAGCGCGGTCTGAAGCTGTCGGGCGGCGAGAAGCAGCGCGTGGCCATCGCGCGCACGCTGCTGAAGAACCCGCCGCTGCTGATCTTCGACGAGGCCACCTCGGCGCTGGACTCGACCAACGAGCGCGCCATCCAGGCCGAGCTGGAATCGGTCGGCCAGAACAAGACCGTGCTCGTCATCGCGCACCGGCTGTCCACGGTGGTGGACGCGCACGAGATCATCGTGCTGGAGCAGGGCCGCATCGTCGAGCGCGGCCGGCATGACGAGTTGCTGGCCCGTGATGGGCGCTATGCGGAGATGTGGCGGCTGCAGCAGGCCGCGGACTGAGCGCTCAAGCCCCTAGTGGGGCTTCTTGGGCTTTTCGAAGCTCTTGGGCCGGTAGACATTGCCGTCCCACTCGCCCTCGGGCCGCGCCCCCTGCTCGCGCAACGCGGTCTCGCGGGCGCGGCGGATGACGCGTTCGGCCTCCAGCGCGGCGGCGCGGGTCTGGCGCTGGCGACGGCGCCAGCCGGTCAGACGGTCCATCTGCGACTGCAGCCAGCCGCCCAGGCGGCGCAGCCCGGCATCCACGCGGGCCTGGGCGCGGTAGGGCAGGGCCATGTGGATCGCCAGCGCGATGCACAGGGCCAGGCCGGCGGCGGCGAGCAGGTCGTGGAGCATGGCCTGAGTTTGACGCAAACCGCCGCGCGGCGGTCAGCCGATTTGAGGGGGTCGGGCCTGGCGCTGCCGTTCCCACAACGCCAGCATGGCGTCAGGGATGGTCCGGCTTGCCGCATCGCGGGCCTCGGCCGTGGCTTCGGCCAGCGCGCCGTCCTCGCCGCCCAGGGCTGCGATGGGCGCCAGCAGGGCGGCCGTGTCGGCGCCGTCGAACAGCGGCGCCCAGGCCTCGGGCGCCAGGTCCACCGCCATCAGGAAGCCGGCGGCCCAGTCCTCGGCGTCGGCGTATTCGGCGCCCTCGTCCTCGTCCTCGCCGTCGGCGAAGCTGAAGATGGGCTCCCAGGCCTTGGGCTGGTGAGTCCAGGCCAGCGCGATGGACTGCAGATGGCGCAGCACGCCCATGACGACCTTCTTGCGCTGCTTGCCGCTGGCGAAGGGGGCCGGGTCGGGTTGGCCGTCACCGCCCCAGACCAGGGGCAGCCAGGCCTCGCCGGGCAGCTCGGCGAGCTGGCGGCCGGGCGTCAGCAGCAGGCCGGCGAGGTAGCCGTCCAGCGCCTCGACGTTCATGGCCGCATCGGTGGGCAGGGCGGCCAGCAACTCGTCGAGGTCGTTGAGCTCCTCGTCTGACAGCGGGCGGTTGTCGGAGGCGGGGTTGTAGTGGGGGTACTGCATGGGCGACTCCTGGGTTCAGCCGTGGCGGCCGTGGCGGCTCTTGGGTTTCTTGCTGTCGAACTCGGCGATCTGGGTCTTCAGCAGGGCCATCAGCACGCGCGCGTTCTGCTCGGTCATGACAAGCAGGCTGCTGGGCTCGATGCCGTCGATGGGTTCGCGGTTCGACACGAGGGCATCGACCTTGAACACGACCTGGCCGTGCAGGTTGTTGGCGGCGGCCTTGAACTTCTGGATTTCGATTTGATGGGTCTTCATGGGGCGATCTGGTGGCCGGCAGATCGCCATCTTGCCATTCCGGGCGGTGCGCCTTAAGGTGGCACATGGCCCGGCCTGCTCGACTCGAGATCGCCGGCGCGGTCTATCTGATCAGCGCCCACTGCCCGTTCGAGAGCAGGCGGCCGGCCTTTGCCGACGAGGCAGATCGCGCCGAGATGCGCGGACTGCTGGCCCAGGCCCTGCACCGCTTCGATGCCCAGGCCCTGGCCTATGCGCTGCTGCCCGAGCATTACCGGTTGCTGCTGTTCACGCGGCGCGCCAACCTGTCGCAGCTGATGCGGCATGTGAACGGCGTCTACACCCAGCATCACCAGCGCCGCTGGGCCTGCAGCGGGCCGCTGTTCCAGGGCCGCTTCCATGCGGTGCTCGTCGACCGCGAGCGCCATCTGCTGGATGCCTGCCGCTTTGTCGATCTCGAGCCGGTGCGCCTGGGCCTGGCGCGCGGCGCGGCGGACTGGGCGGGGTCGAGCTTCCGGGCGCTGGCCGGCCTGGAAGCGGCGCCCGAGTGGCTGGAGGTGGACGGCCTGCATGCCCACCTGCTGGGCCGCCAGGCCAGCACGGCGGCCCAGCGCCGCCAGGCCGGCGAACGCTACGCGCGCCTGGTCGCATCGGAGCCGGGCTTCGAGCTCTGGCCGGGGCGGCTGCGCGAGCAGATCTTCCTCGGCGACGCGGGCTTCGCGGCACGCATGCGCGCGCTCGCCGTGGCGCCCCGTCGCACCGCGCGCAGGAGCTGGGCCGAATGGCTGAAGCGCGCCAGCGGCATCCGCGAGCAGGCGCTGTGGCTGGCCCATACCGAGGGCGGCGTCGCGATGACGGCCCTGGCCGGCCAGCTCGGCCTGTCCGTGTCGCGGGTCAGCCGCCTGATCGCTGCGGCCGAACGGGCGGTCTGACTACAACTGCTTGAATCTGTGCGCATAGGCGGGGCTGACCTCCAGCGTCTCCGCCCGGTTCTTCAGCGCGATGCTGAGCTTGCCGCTCAAGGACCGGCTGACCGACTTGATGGCCCGCGCGTTGACGATGGTGGAGCGGTGCACCTGCCAGAAATGCTCGCCGTCCAGGCGCTGCACCAGCTCCTTCAGCGGCACGGAGATCAAGGCCTCGCTGTCGGCCGTGACGACGGCGATGTATTTGTGGTCGGCACGGAAATAGGCCACGTCCTCGACGGTGATGAGCTGCAGCTCGCGGCCGCGCTGCACGGTGATCCAGCGCAGTGGCTCGGCCGCGTTGGCGGCGGCCGTGCGCGCGGTCAGGCCGCCCAGGTCGGCCGGGGGCTGGCTCAGGCGCTCCTTCAGGCGCAGCAGCGTCTTGGCCATGCGTACCGGGTCCAGCGGCTTGAGCAGATAGCCCACGGCGCCCTCGTCGAAGGCCTGCACCGCGTAGCGCTCGTGGGCGGTGATGAAGACGACATGGGCGCGGCGGCCGATCAGCTGGGCCACCTCCAGGCCGGAGAGCCCCGGCATCTGCACGTCCAGGAAACAGACCTGCGGCGCCAGCTGCTCAACCAGGCGCAGCGCCTCGTGGCCGTCGCGCGCCATGCCCACGACCTGGGCTTCGGGCCACTGGCGCAGCAGCTCCTCGCGGACCTCGGCGGCGAGCAGGGCTTCGTCTTCGGCAATGAGGATGCGGTTCATGTCGGGGCCGGCCAGATCAGCCGGAACAGTGGCAGATGTCCGGCCACCAGCACCAGGCCCGCGGCGTCGCCATGCACCGCGCGCAGGCGCTGGGCCAGTTCGGCCAGCGGCACGATCCCGGCCGCGCGCGGCGCGGGCCCGAGCGCCTGCAGGCGCAGCTCGGCCATGCCGTCGCCGGCGTGCAGCGACAGGCTCCACAGCGCGCCGCCCTCGTCCAGCAGCGGGCGAACCAGCGGTAGCAGGACCATGGGCGCGAGCGGCCAGTCGGGTGGGTCGGCGAGGCCCGCGAGGTGCAGGCGCTCGGTGTGCTCGGCATCGCTGCTGACGAGGCGGGCATAGGCGTGCAGCGCGGCGATCTCGCGCGCCAGCGTCGACACCTCGGCCTCGATGTGGGGCTGCAGCGCGCGCAGCAGCTCGATCAGGGCCGCCAGCCGCAGCTGGGCGCGGTGCGGCCGGTGCAGCAGCTCGTCGTCGATGGCGGCCAGGCGCTCGGACAGCAGGCTTGGGTCCACGCGTGCCTGCAGGGCCAGCAACTGGGCGGCGGCGAGCTGGCGCTCGCGCCGGGCGGCGGCATCCTGCAGCGCCGCCAGTCGCGCCTGCGCGCGCCGCGAGAAGCGCAACTGGGCGTAGACGGCCACGCCCAGGCCATGCCAGATCAGTGTCGTGCTGGCGAGGCGGTAGTCGTTCTCCCAGGTCCACCAGTCGGCCTTGCCGAGCAGTGGGTAGAGCCGCGGCGCAATGAACCAGATGCCGCCGATGACGGTCAGCAGCACGACGCCGGCATAGGCCGCCCAGGCCGGCAGGCGGTCGGCGTCGACGAGCTCGTCGGCCACACGCAGCAGC
Source organism: Roseateles saccharophilus (assembly GCF_004342485.1). Lineage (GTDB taxonomy): Bacteria > Pseudomonadota > Gammaproteobacteria > Burkholderiales > Burkholderiaceae_C > Pelomonas > Pelomonas saccharophila. The sequence goes on along the minus strand of NZ_SMBU01000005.1, from coordinate 94,091 downwards.
AGCACGGCCGGGATGCCGAACTGGATGACGTTGTAGGCGAGCGCGTTCAGTGCTTCGCCCGGCGACAGGGTGTTGCCCAGCGGCGTGCCGTTGGCCACCAGCGTGGCGGCGCCGGCGAGCAGCATCCAGCCCGGGTCTGAAGGCCTGAAGTGCAGGGCTTTCATCCGGGACAGGGCAGCTGCACGCGCGCGACGAGGCCGCGCGGCTGGTTCAGGTGCAGGCTCAATCGCGCCCGCGCGCCGTGGGCCGCGGCGAGACGGGCGCGCAGCGTGGCCAGGCCGGTGCCGCTGCCGCTGCTGGTGCCCATGCCGGTGCCGGTGTCGGCCACTTCCATGCGCAGCAGGCCCTCCTCGTCGGGGTCATGGACCGCCCGCACACAGATCTCGCCACCCTCGACCTGCGGGCCGATGCCGTGCTTGACCGCGTTCTCGGCCAGCGTCAACAGGCAGGTGGAGGGCACGACGACCTCATCCAGCCCCGGCGCGACCTCGAAGCGCAGCGTCAGCCGTTCGGGGCCGATGCGGCGCTGATGCAGGGCGAGGAAGGCTGCCACCAGCTCCAGCTCGCGCGCCAGCGGTGTCTCGGCCTGGCGCAACTCGGGCAGGGCCGCCGCCAGGTAGCGGCGCAGCTCGCCCATCATGACGTGGGCGGCGCGGGCATCGGTGCGGGCCAGGCGGCGCAGGTGGGCCAGGGTGTTGAACAGGAAATGCGGCTCCACCTGGGCCTGCAGCAGCGCCGCGCGGGCGGCGTCGAGCTGGCGGGCCTGGTCCTGCTCACTGCGGCGCAGGCGCTCGGCATCGGCCTCGCCGCGGCGGCCGCGCTGGCGGTATTCCAGGCCCAGGCAGACGCAGCTGGCAAAGGTCGCCAGCCCTTGCAGCGTGTAGGCGCTCCGAGCCCCGCCGTCGCCGCCGATGAAGTGCAGGCCGACGTTCAGCAGCGCGAACAGCAGGGCCAGCAGCAGGATCTGCAGCGCCAGGGCAGCGCTGCGCACGGAGGGCTCGCGCGGCAGCAGCGGCTGGGTTGCGGCCGCCGCCAGCCACATCAGCCACAGCAATATGGCCAGGGCCAGGCCGCCGCCCAGGGTGTCGCGCAGATGGCAGCCTAGTTCGCCGCCGTCGCCCGGCGCGTGGATGGCGCAGCGCATGGCCGCGGGCAGCATCAGCGCGAGGGCCAGCGCCAGGCTGATGCCGCCGGCCTCGAGCAGGCTGTGCCAGTGCAGCAGGCCAGGGCGGCGGTCGGGCGTCGGGGGCATCGTGTGGGGTCAGCGTGGCTCGGCCCGGGCGACGGTGGCGGAGGCTGCCGCCGCGACGGCCAGGGGCACGGGGTCGGCGAAGCGGATGTCAAGGACATAGCGCTGCGGCGTGCCGGCGCGGCAGTCCAGGGTGTCCAGGGCGATGCGCACCGGGGTGCGGTAGGAGCGCGTGCCGTCCATGTCGACGAGGCGGGCGCGGCCGCGGGCATCGACCTCGAACTCGACGCGCACATGGCCGTCTCGGCCGATGCGCTGGCGGGCGCTGGCGAGGTCTTCGGTGAGTTGTTCGCCGATCTGCGGGCAGATGGCGGGCCCGGCGTCGGCTGCGAAGGCGGGCCGGGCGGTGGTCAGCAGCAGAGGCAGGAGAGGCAGCAGAAGGGCCTTCATGGCGGGCTCCATCGGTGTGTCGGTGGCGCCACGTTAGAGATCACACGGAGCCGGGTCAGCCGCCGCCTGACGAAGCTCGGGATTCATCCGATGAAGCGCACGTTGCGGCCGACGGTCGGAGGGCGCCATGAGTTCCGGCCCTCCCGGGGCCGACGCGGCATCAGGTCATTAGGCCAGTTCGTCGTGGACGCTGGCGCGCACGCGCTCGGGCACGGCCGCTTCGGGCAGCTCGACGACGGCTGGCGCGGCAACCCCGGCGCGGTGCAGCGTGAGGCGGTAGCGGAAGCCGTCGGCCGCACCGGGTTGCTCCGGCGCGGGCCGGACGCTGCCGCTGAACAGCGCGGCCAGGTGCCCGCGCTCGGCGGCGCTGAGCTGATGCCCCTGCAGGCTGCCGATGCTGCGGATGTGCGAGCCCGGCCCGCCCATGCCGGCGAAGCCGCCCAGGCGCTCGACCTCGAGCCTGTCCTCAGCCTGCATGGCGCCTCACAGGCCGACCGTCTTCCAGCCGGCATCGACGGCCGCGGCCACGGTGGGCTGGGCGGCGTAGTTCTGGGCGGCGAGCTGGCGGGTGCGGGCGGCGAACTGAGGCATGGTCATGTTGGGCTGGGCGCCCGAGGTGGTCAGCGCGGCATACCAGACCTGGCCTATCTTCTCCCAGCTCTTGCCGCCCAGGGTCTTGCAGGCGGTGCAGAAGGCGAGGTTGGGCGGCCCGCTGCTGTAGTGCGGGTCCATGCCGGGCGTGATCTGCGAATACCGCGTGGGCTGGGCCGCCAGCGCGGCCTTGTCGTCGGGCTTGGCCATGTTGCGCAGCGCCTTGTAGCCCTTGGCCTTGGCGGCCGGTCCCATGATGTCGGCGCCGATCAACCAGTCGGCCGCGGTGACGTCCTGGCCGGCCTCCCACTGCCGGAACATCGATCCGAAGCAGTCCGACAGGCTTTCGTTGAGGCCGCCGGCGTCGCCGCTGTAGGCCAGCTGCAGGCTGTGCTGGGTGACGCCATGGGTGAGCTCGTGTCCGATGACGTCGTTGCCGCCGGTGAAGTCGGTGAAGAGCTTGCCGTCGCCATCGCCATAGAGCATCTGCGAGCCGTTCCACATCGCGTTGTTGTAGTTCCGGCCGTAGTGGATGCTGGACATCATCGTCATGCCGGCATCGTCGATGGAATTGCGGCCGAACACGGTCTTGTAGAACTTGGCGACGTCGGTCGTCTCGGCGAAGCAGCGCTTGGCGGTCGCGTCCTTGGAGGCACCGGGGCTGGCGATAGGCGCTCCCGGCAGCGTCTGCGTGTGCTTGCAGTCGTAGACGGTGATCTTGGGCGCGATGGCCAGCTGCACGAGATGGGAGCCGGCCTCGTGGGCCAGCTGCGTCAGCGCGGCGGCCTGGGTGCGCAGGGCGCGCAGGCCGTCGCTCATGCGGGCGCTGTCGCGCGCGGCCTTGCGCAGCTCGGCGGACAGCTTCTTGTCGCTGGCAAGGCGTTCGAGCACGTCCTTGGGCACGATGTGGCAGGTGCAGGTCATCCGCATGGCGGGCTCCTTGGCGAAGGCGGTGCCCGCAGCTTAGACAGCCTCGCCGCGCCTGGGCGCCCCTAGGCTTTGGGGCGCATCCTCAAGGTGTAGCGCGGGGCTTGCGCCGAGCTGTCGCGCCACTGCACCTACCATGCGCGCCATGCTGAAGCTCTTCGCCCAACGCCCCTGGCTGGGCGCCCTCGTCGCGCTGCCCCTGGTGGCGCTGCTGCTGGGCGCCATCGTCGCGACCTTCGTCTGGGCCCAGCTGCCCGAGCTCGACGCACTGACCGACTACCAGCCGCACCAGCCGCTGCGCGTGCTCAGCGAGGACGGCCAGCTCATCGGCGAGTTCGGCGCCGAGCGGCGCCGCTTCGTGCCGCTGAAGGACATCCCCAAGCCCCTGCAGGACGCGTTGCTGGCCGTCGAGGACAGCGACTTCTACAACCACTCGGGCATCGACTTCGGCGGCATCCTGCGCGCCTTCGGCCACAACCTGCTGCACCCGACGCGGCTGCAGGGCGCATCCACCATCACGCAGCAGCTGGCCCGCAACATCTATCTGACGAACCGGCAGACCCTGTGGCGCAAGGCCCAGGAGGCGCTGCTGGCGATCAAGATCGAGAAGAACCTCGGTAAGGAGCAGATCCTCGAGATCTACATGAACCAGATCGCGCTGGGCAACAAGGCCTACGGCTTTGGCGCTGCGGCCGAGCGCTACTTCGGCAAGCCGCTGGACAAGCTGGACGTTGGCGAGATCGCGATGCTCGTCGGCCTGCCCAAGGATCCGATCAAGCTCAACCCCGTGCTCTACCCGGAGCGCGCCACGCGGCGCCAGCATGTGGTGCTGGGGCGGTTGCAGGCCGTGGGGCTGATCAGCCCCGAGCAGGCCAAGGCGGCGCACGACAAGCCGCTGGAGGTGCGTCGGCCCAAGCGCCTGTCCGGCGTCGCCGACCATGCGGCCGAGCAGGTGCGCGCCGAGATGGTCACGCGTTATGGCGAGGAGGCCTACACCCGCGGCCTGACGGTCTACACCACGCTGCATTACGCCGAGCAGGCCGCGGCCCAGGAGGCGCTGCGCCATGCCCTCTTCGAGCTCGAGCGCCGCCAGCCCTGGCGCGGCCCCGAGACCACGCTGACCTTGCCCGACGGGGGCGACGAGCTCGACGACGCACTGGACGCCGCCTTCGACGCCCAACCCGACCTGGGCGAGCTGAAGACGGCCGTGCTGCTCGACATGAACAAGAGCGCCGCCGAGCTGGTGCTGGCCGATGGCCAGAAGATCACGCTCAAGGGCAGCGCGCTGCGTGCGCTGCAGAACGCCCGGCGCGGCGCGGTGCTGCGCGTGCTGGAATCCGGCGCCGGCAACTGGGCGTTGAGCCAGGTGCCGCAGGCCGAAGGCGCCGTCGTCACGCTGGACCCGGCCAGCGGCGCGATCCGTGCGCTGGTGGGTGGCTTCGACTTCGCGCGCAACCAGTTCAACTCGGCCACCCAGGCCTGGCGCCAGCCGGGCTCGGCCTTCAAGCCCTTCATCTACTCGGCGCTGATCGACCAGGGCGCCTGGGCCGGCACCCTGGTCAGCGACCAGCCCTTCGAGCAGGGCGACTGGGCGCCGCGCAACTCCGACGGCCAGTACGAGGAGGCGCTGACGCTGCGCCAGGCCCTGGCCAAGTCCAAGAACATGGTCACCATCCGCCTCGTGCAGGCCATCGGCCCGCAGCGCGCCCGCGCCTGGACGTCGCGTTTCGGCTTCGACGAGGCCAAGCAGCCGCTGAACCTGACACTGGCGCTGGGCACCGGCTCGGTCACGCCGCTGCAGATGGCCCAGGGCTATGCGGCCTTCGCCAACGCCGGCCAGCTGCCCACCGCCTGGCTCATCGACCATGTGCAGGACGCCCAGGGCATCGTGCTGTGGAAAGCCGATCCGCCCAAGCCGCGCACGGCCGTCAACGCGCGCAATGCCTTCATGACCTCGCAGCTGCTGGCCGCCGTCACGCGCGAGGGCACCGGCGCGCGGGCCAGCGCCATGCTCGGGCGCTGGGACCTCTACGGCAAGACGGGCACGACCAATGACGCGGTGGACGCCTGGTTCTGCGGCTTCCAGGCCACGCGCGCCGGCGCGGTCTGGATCGGCTACCCCAACCCCAAGTCCCTCGGCGAGCGCGAGAGCGGTGGCGGCCTGGCCCTGCCGGTCTGGGCCGCGACGATGGCGGTGGCGCTGCGCGGCCAGCCCAATGCGACGCTGACGCCGCCGAGCGAAGGCCTGGTGCAGCGCGACGGCGAGTGGTTCTACGAGGAGTTCGCGGGCGACCTGGCCATCGCGCGCATCGGCCTGCCGGCGGCGGCCCCGGCGGCCTCGGCCGCGTCCGACGCAGTGGACTAATCCGCCGTGGCGGCGCTCAATTCCATGACCAGCCGCGCAATCAGGTAGAGCCGCGGGGCGATCGTCCCGGTGTCCACATATTCGGCATCGTTCGAATGCGCGCCGAAGCCGGTGAGGCCCAGGCCTTCGATCACCGGCCCGCGCGCATGCAGGGCTGCGAAGGCGGCGTCCGTGCCACCGCCCGTGGCCACCTCGGCCACCTTCATCGGCAGGCCGATCTCGGCATAGATCTGCTGGGCGCGCCGGGCCAGGGCGCGCGACGCTGCGGCGGCTTCCAGCGGCGGCCGGCGCACCTCGAACTTGAGCTGCACCTTGGCGTCCGGCAGGCGCCGCTGCTGGATGCGCCTCTGCATCTCCTGCTCCAGGCGCTCGAAATCGGCCACGCGCAGCGCGCGCACGTCCGCCTGGGCCGTGGCCTGGGCCGGGATCACGTTCCGGTTCGTGCCTGCCTGTGCCAGCGTCCAGTTCAGCTTGACGCCGGCATCCGGTGCCGACAGGTCCTGCATCTGGAGCAGCTGGTGGGCGAGTTCGGTCAGCGCATTGATGCCGGCCTCCGGCCGCGCACCGGCATGCGAGGCCCGGCCTTCCACCGACAGATAGGCGGCGCCGATGCCGCTGGTGGCCAGGCGCACGCCGCCCTGCACGCCGCCGGCTTCGAAGGACAGCGTCAGGTCCTGGTCTGCGGCGGTGCTCGAGATCGTGGCGCGCGCACCGGGCGAGCTGATTTCCTCGTCGCCGTTGATCAGCACCGTCAGCGTGCCGTAGTCGTCGATGCCGGCCTTCTGCAGCAGGGCGACGGCATGCAGGATGGTCGCCACGCCCTGCTTGTCGTCGGCGATGGCCAGCCCATAGGCCTTGTTGCCGTCGATGCGAAACGGCTGGCCTTTCAGCATGCCCTTCAGGTACACCGTGTCCATGTGGGCGATGAACAGCACTTTCTTGCTGCCACGGCCCTTGAACTGTGCCTTCACCATCGAACCCACGCGTGCCGGCGTGTCGTCCATTCGATAGAGGTCGGTCGGCTCGATCACCGAGACCTCGCCGCCGAGGGCCTTCAGCTTCCCGGCAATCAGGCCGGCCAACTGGGCCAGGCCGTCCAGGTCCTTGCTTCCCGACTCGACCTCCACCAGCGCGCGCAGCGTGTCGAGCAGTGCGGGTTGTTCCTGCTGCGCCAGTTGATGCAGCTGCGGGGATGACGGGGCGGCCGTCGCCAGCGCGGCGGCGAGCAGCGCAGCGCCGCTGAGCAGCGCGCGAATTCGGAGGTTCATGATGAAGAAAGGGAGAACGCGACGCACCGGACTGTGCATCAACGCCGCGGGCCTGGCGCTACTGCCCTGCTGGGGGCTCCCAGAGCTCCACCTTGTTGCCCTCGGGGTCCAGCACCCAGCCGAACTTGCCGTACTCGGAATCCTGCGGCTCGCCGACGACCTGGCAGCCCTCGGCACGCAGCGCGGCGAGCAGGCCATGCAGGTCGGCGACGCGGAAGTTCACCATGAAGGGGGCCTCGCTCGGTGCGAAGTAACCCGTGTCGGCCTTGAAGGGTGTCCACGCCGTCATGCCCGCGCTACCGGGGATCTTGGCACCGCCCCAGGGCTTGACGTCCAGGCCGAGGTGTACGCGGTACCACTCGGACAGGGCCTTGGGGTCACGGGACTTGAAGAAGATGCCGCCGAAGCCGATCACGCGTTCCATGGAGCCTCCTGTTGAGGCGGCGATTTCAGCACGCGCGGGCCGGCCGCAGTCATGCAGGCCTCACGACCCGCCAGGCGCGGCGGGCGATGCCGCGCACGAGCCAGGAGAGGCCGGCGATGACGGCGCCGATCAGCGTCGGGAGCAGGGCGCCGAAGGTCCAGCTCATGCCCAGCACGAAGCCGAACAGGCTCTCCGGGCGATGTGCCGGCAGCAGCAGGGCCAGCAGCATCGAGCCGAAGAAGACGGCCTCGGTCAGCGCCTGCAACTGCAGCGTGAAGGCCAGCGACAGCGCGGCGCCGAGCAGCAGCGGCAGCGCGAAGCCGACGGCGATGCGCCGGCCGTCGCCTGCCGTGGCGGGCGGCAGCCGGCCGGCGGCCCAGGCGGCCAGCGCCGGCAGCACGAGCAGGCCCCAGAGGTTGGACAGGCCCGGCAGGTCGGCGCGCTGCAGCAGGTGGTGGGTGGCGATGCCGCCGTGCAGCGCCTCCCAGCCGAGGTGCAGGCATTCGGCCAGCAGTGCGAAGGCGGCGAGTTGCAGGCGGGGTGGAGATGTCGGCATGGCAGGAGTCGGTGTGCTGCGATCAGGGCCGCAGCATGCCTGCGGCACCGGCCCGCGCGCGAGGTGGACGCGACTGCCGGCGGCATGGCCGGGATGAGCTGCGGTGGCTGGCGACGGGCCGTCAAGGTAACAGCCTGTTGGCCAGCGCCTCGCCCGTCGCCACCGCTTGCAATTGCGCCGGCGGCCGGTCCTAGAGTGCGCCTGCATGCCACTGCCCAAGCCCGCCATGTCGCGATCTTCAGCCATCGTCCTCGCACTGACCGCCCTGCTCGCGGCCGGCTGTGCCAGCCTGCACGAGACGCGCATGGCCCAGGCCGCGTCGGTGGCCGGCGTCGCGCAGGAGTCCTTCGGCAAGCCCGCCTGGGGGCGGCAGGGCGAGTTCCTGCTGAACGGCCAGCGTGTGCGCTACGAGCGCGGCGCGGAGCGGCTGGCGCTGTTCGAGCCGCTGCCGGCCGCGCTGCGCACGCCGCTGCGCTTCAGCTGGGCCGGCCCGGCCGGCGACAGTGCGGCCGTCTGCGAGGCCTGGACGCCCGAGCAAAGCGCGAACGGCCGCCTGACCGACAGCAGGCCCTGGGTGCTGAGCTGCCGCTGGGGCAGCGCGCCGGCGGCCATGCTGCAGATCGGCGAGGGCCAGATGCGCCGCGGCCGGCTCGGCCGCGAGGGTGCCTACCGCCGCGGCGAGCTGACGGTGGGGCTGCGCTCCGTCCATCTGCGCGAAGGCAGCGTCCAGCCCCAGGCCGCGGCGGTGGGCTACGAGATGCTGTACCAGGGCACCGTCGTCGGCAGCCTGGACCTGGGCGGCGCGCAGCCGCGCCTGCGCCGGCCCGATCCGGCCACGCCGCTGGGCCGTGCGGTTACCGAGGCGGCGCTGGCGCTGGCCCTCGCTTGGGAGCCGAGCCGCTGATCAGCCCTTCTCGGCCAGCGCCTTCAGGCTGGCCAGGCCGGCGTCGAAGTCGGGGCCGACCATCTTGTCCATGAACAGGCCCATCCAGCGGTACATCGGGTTGCGGCCCATGTTGCCGTCCATGGTCCAGGTGAGCTGGGTGCGGCCGCCATTGGGGTCGAGGCGGAACTCGCCGGTCGACGTGGTGCCGAAGTCCGGGAAATAGAGCTCGTAGCCGAGGCGCCTGGGCGCCTCGGCCGTCGTGAACGTCATGCGGCCGTCGCCCTGGCTCTTGCTCTTCCAGGCCCAGACGGCGCCGGCGCCAGAGGTTGCGCCGCTGTACTCGATGGCCATGGCCGGGTCGCGCCGGTTCCAGGCACTCCACTGCTTCCAGGCCTGCGGGTCGGCGATGAGGGCGTAGACCTTGTCGGGCGTGGCGTTGATGGTCGTCGTGCGGCTGACCGAGAACTTCGGCGACAGCAGCAGGCCGCCCGCGCACAGCAGCACGATCAGCGCGATGACGGCGATCAGCAGGATCTTGAGCGCTTTCATCGGGAGTCTCCCGAGGTTGAGGTGGCCGCACTGTGGGCTTGGCGCGGGAGCAGCGCAATCGGCTCAACCCTCGGCCCAGCCGGCAGGGCGCCAGTGCAGGGCCTCGATGGTGGCGAAGTGGGCCAGCAGTTCATCGACGACGACCCGCACACGCGGGCTCAGGAACTGCCGGTGCGGGTAATGCAGATGGATCTCGCGCGTGTCGGGGGCCAGCAGCCCGGGCAGCACGGGCACGAGGCGGCCGGCCTGGAGGTCGGCCGCGGCATGGTGGAGGCCCACCTGCAGGATGCCGGCCCCGGCCCGGACCAGGCCCAGCGGGGCCTCGGGGTCGCTGACCCACAGCCGCGCGGGCGGCAGCCACTCCTGGGCCGGCTCGCCCGGTGCGGGGCGCAGCTTCCAGCTCGCGGCCTGGCCGCTGGCGAAACGCACGCCGATGCAGTCGTGCGCTGCGAGGTCGGCGGCCGCGCGCGGTGTGCCGCGGCGTGCCAGATAGTCGGGCGAGGCCACGAGCAGCAGCGGCAGCGCACAGACGCGGCGCGACACCAGCGACGAGTCGCGCACGCGGCCACCGCGGATACCGATGTCGTAGCCCTCGGCGACGAGGTCGATGTTGCGGTTGTCCAGCGTCAGCTCGATCTCCAGCCTGGGGAAGCGCGCCAGCAGTCCCGGCAGGGCCGGCATCACGTGCAGCCGGCCGAAGCTGACGCCCACGGAGATGCGCACCCGGCCCGAAGGCTCGGCCTGGGACTCGCGCACGCCGGCCAGCGCGTCGTCCAGCGCGCGCAGCGCGGCGCGGGCCTGTTCGGCGAATGCCTGGCCCTCGGGCGTCAGATGGATGCGCCGCGTGTGGCGGTTGAACAGCCGCACGCCCAGCTCGGCCTCCAGTTTCATGACGTTCTTGCTGACCGCCGCCGGGCTCAGGTCCAGCCGGGCCGCGGCGGCCGTGAAGCTGCCGGCGCTGGCAGCTTCGAGGAAGGACGTCAGGCCCTGGAGGTTGCGCATCTTCAACCGATGGTTGTGAATCTTTGTAGATCCTATGCCTTCAATGAATGTCGATCGATTCCTAAAGTTCCTCCCATCGTCACCCCAACGGAGCAAATCATCATGGCCACCCCCATCCTCGTCACCGGTGCCAGCGGCACCATCGGCAGCGAACTCGTCAAGGTGCTGAAGGCACGCGGCGCGGAATTCGCCGTCATGAGCAGCAGGCCCGCGTCGGGCAAGCTGCTCGGCGATTTCGCCAACCCGGCCAGCCTGCGCGAGGCCTTTGCCGGCGTGCAGACGCTGTTCCTGCTGTTCCCGCTGACGCCCGACAGCTTCGAGCTGGCGCGCAACGCCGTCGAGGCTGCCAAGGCGGCAGGCGTGAAACACATCGTGCGCAGCAGCGGCGCCGGAGCCCAGACCGGCAGCTCCGTGGCGCTGGCCGACCTCCAGGGCCGCATCGACGCGCTGATCGAGCAGAGCGGTATCCCGTTCACGCTGCTGCGCCCGGCCGGCTTCATGCAGAACTGGGTGAACTTCTACGCCGCGCAGCTGAAGGCCGGCGTCTACGCCGCGCCGCACGGCACGGCGGGCGTCAGCGTCGTGGACGTGCGCGATATCGCCGAAGCTGCCGCCACCGTGCTGCTGGACCCGGCCGCCCATGCCGGCCAGGCCTACACGCTGACCGGCGGCGAGGCGCTGTCCACCGGTGCCCAGGTGGCGGCCATCGCCGAGGCTGCCGGCAGGGCCATCCGCTACGAGGACATCCCCGAAGCCGAGGCCCAGGCGCAGCTGAAGAGCTGGGGCCTGCCCGACGTGATGGTGGGCTACTTCATGAGCCTGAACCATATCTACAAGCAGGGCTGGGCGTCCGGCATCAGCCCCGACGTGCAGCGTCTGACGGGCCATGCGCCGCGCACGTTCGCTACTTTTGTGGCCGAGCACGCCGACGCCTGGCGGTGAAGCCAGAATCGGGCGGATGAAGCTCTCATCCGCTCAGCAGGACCGCTATGCCGACGAGGGCTTCCTCGTCATCCCCGGCTTCAAGCCGGCCGCCGACATCGCGGCGCTGCGCGAGCGCGCGCTGCGGATCGTCGATGCTTTCGACCCCGGCGAGCAGCGCCCCGTCTTCACGACCGAGGAGCAGCAGCGCCATGTCGACGACTACTTCCTCGACAGCGGCGACCAGGTGCGCTGCTTCTTCGAGGAGGAGGCCTTCGACGCCGAGGGGCAGCTGTGCGTGCCCAAGGAACTGGCCATCAACAAGATCGGCCATGCGATGCACGACCTCGACCCCGTGTTCAGCGCCTTCTCCAAGGGCGAGGCACTGCGCGGCGTGGCCGCGGCGCTGGGGCTGGCGCGGCCCCAGGTCTGGCAGAGCATGTTCATCTTCAAGCAGCCCGGCATCGGCGGCGAGGTGCGCTGGCACCAGGACGCCAGCTTTTTCGACAGCGACCCCATCACCGTGACGACCTTCTGGTTCGCGCTGGAAGATGCCACGCTGCGCAACGGCTGCCTGTGGGCCGAGCCCGGCGGCCACCGCGGTGCGCGCGGCGTGCTGCGCGAGCGCTTCGTGCGCCATGGCCGCCAGGCCTGGATGGAGCAGGTCGACGCAACGCCCTGGCCGGCGGCCGACTCGCAGCAGGCCATCCCGCTGGAGGTCGAGGCCGGCTCGCTGGTCGTCTTCCATGGCCTGCTGCCGCACTACTCGGCCGCCAACCGCTCGGACAAGTCCCGCCACGCCTACACGCTGCACGTCACCGACGCCGCGAGCGCCTACTCGCCGCGCAACTGGCTGCAGCGTGGCGCAGCGCTGCCGGTGCGCGGCTTCTGAGCGGGTTCAGCGCGCCGGCTCGCCCGCCGTCAGCCCGCCCATCAGGCGCTGCTGCAGGAAGCCGTAGCTGAGCGACCACAGCCTTGCCTGCTGCTGCGGCGTTGCGGCGCCGGCATGGCCGCCCTCGGTGTTCTCCCAATACAGCACCTCGTGGCCCTGGGCCTGCAGCCGGGCCACCATCTTGCGCGCATGGCCGGGATGGACGCGGTCGTCGCGCGTGGAGCTGGTGTAGAGCACCGGCGGGTAGGGCCTGTCGGCGCTCGCGTTCTGGTAGGGCGAGTATTTGCCGATGTAGTTCCACTGCTCGGGGATGTCGGGGTTGCCGTACTCCTCGATCCACGACGCGCCGGCCAGCAGCTCGTGGTAGCGGCGCATGTCGGTCAGCGGCACCTGGCTGACGACGGCGCCGAACAGCTCGGGCCGTTGCACCAGGGCCACCGAGGTCAGCAGCCCGCCCAGGCTGCCGCCCATGATGCCGAGCCTGTCGGGCCGCGTGATGCCGCGGCGCTGCAGGTCCTCGGCGACGGCGATGAAGTCGTCGAAGCTGCGCTGGCGGTTTTCGCGCAGCGCGGCCTGGTGCCAGCGCGGGCCGAACTCGCCGCCGCCGCGCAGATTGGCCAGCACATAGACGCCGCCGCGCGCCAGCCAGGCGCGGCCGAGGATGGCGTTGTAGCCCGGCCGCATCGAGATCTCGAAGCCGCCATAGCCGTAGAGCAGCGTGGGCCGGCCGCCCTCGGGCACCGGCCCGCGCGGCGTGACGATGAAGTAGGGCACCTGCGTGCCGTCGGCTGAAGTGGCATGCAGCTGGCGCACATCCAGGCCGCTCGCGTCGAAGAAGGCGGGCATCTGCTGCAGCGTGCGCCGCCGCGCCTGGCCGGCCTCGGCCGCCTCCAGCTTGGGCGGCTGCAGGAAGCCGCTGCGCGTCAGCAGATAACGGTTGGAGCCCTGGCCGGCCAGCGCGCCAACCCAGAGGCTCTCCAGTGTGCCGGTCGGCACGGCGCGGCGCTGCCAGGCATTGCCCCGCTGGCGCCATTCGCTCAGGTGCTGGCGCACGTCCCGCATGCTGACGACGAGCAGCGCATCGCGCAGCGGCGTCAGGCTCTGCAGCGCGCCGTCGCGGGCCGGGTCGTGCAGCAGCGTGAACTGCGGCTTGCCGCCCAGCCAGGCCTGCAGCGGCGTGGCGATCACGGCGCCGGCCGGATAGACCTGGTCGCCCTGGCCCCAGTCGGAGCGCAGCTCGATCAGCGCCTGGGCGCCGAACAGGCTGGCCCGCGCATCGTCGGGCTTGGGCAGCTCGACGAGGCGGCCATCGCGCCACAGGTATTGCTTGCCGGCGAAGAAGCTGGTGCTGCGCTCGAGCACGAACTGCTGCTGCCCCTGCAGGCGCTCGCTCCAGGCCCACAGGCCCACCTCGTCGGCGCCGCCTTCCAGCAGCAGCCGCGCGTCGGCCAGCGGCGTGCCGCGCCGCCACAGCTTCAGCTGGCGCGGGTAGCCGGAGCGGGTCATGCTGTCGGAGCCGAAGTCGGTGTAGACGCCCAGCGTGTTCGCATCCATCCAGGCCGCGCCGCCCTTGGCCTCGGGCAGCGCGAAGCCGCCCTCGGCGGCGGGCACGAAGCGGCGGTCGACCGTGTCGAACTCGCGCAGCACATGGGCATCGCCGCCGCCGCGGCTCAGGGAGACGAGGCAGCGACGGGCGGCGGGCTCCAGGCAGGTCGCCCCGGCCCAGACCCAGCGTTCGCCTTCGTCCTGGGCAAGCCGGTCCAGGTCCAGCACGGTCTCCCAACGCGGTTTGCCCTGCAGATAGGCCTCGGGCGCGCTGCGGCGCCAGATGCCGCGCGGGTGCTCGGCGTCGCGCCAGAAGTTGTAGACCTGGCCGGCCGCGCCTTCGCCCAGCTGCTCGGCGGGCGCCAGCCGCGCGGGCGAGGCCAGCACCTCGGCGATGCCGGCCTCCAGCTTGCCGAAGCCCGGCGCCTTCAGTACCGGGTCGAGCGTGGGCTGCTGGGCACTCACCCAGGCGAGGGCGCGTTCGCCGGTGACGTCTTCCAGCCAGCGGTAGGGGTCGGCGGCGTCGTTGGTTTCGGCCGCCGGCGCCAGGCCGGCCAGCATGCCGGCGGCCGCGGCCACCAGCAGCCTCTGCAGCAGTGGCCCCCGCATCAGAACTTCACCTCCGCGCTGACCTTCAGGATGCGGCCGTCCAGATAGGGTACGCCGGAGCCGGGGCGGTGGTAGATGGCCGGCTGTTCGTTGAAGGCATTGAACAGATTGCCCGACAGCGTCCAGTTCTTCAGGCCGGTGTATTGCAGCCACAGATCGGTGCTGGTCCACGAGGCGACCCGGCACTGGTCGACCGACACGCCGCGCGTCACGCAGCCCGATTCCTGGTAGTTGGGGTCATCCCATTCGCTGCCCGCCAGCTTGGTGCTGGCGGTGTAGTTGACGCGCCCGCCCACCGACCAGTCGCCGCGGCTCCAGTTGGTCTTCAGGATGGCATTGGTGCGCGGCACGCCGCTGTAGTCGACCCGGTTCTGGCCATAGGCATTGGCGTAGATATCCCAGTACTGCAGCTTGGTCTGGATGTTGGCCTCGAGGCCCACGTTCAGCTTGCCCCAGTTGCCCAGGCCCCATTTGCTTTGCACGTCGACGTCGAAGCCGGCGACCCGCGTCTTGTAGAGGTTGCGGTATTGCAGCTTCATCGTGCGGATCGGGCCGGTCGCGAAGGCGATGTCCTGACCGGTCAGCTGCTTGGCGCGCTGCGACCAGAGCTGGTCCTGCACGCTGACGGGGTCGCGCGGGACGAGGGGGGAGCTGGCGCCTTCGTTGGCCAGCACCTGGTCGATGTCGAGCACGCCGATCTCGTTGCGGCGCTGGATGGCGTAGTAGTCGACGGTCGCGCTGACGTTGTCGGTCACCTGCACCACGAGGCCGAGCGAGGCGTTGTTGGAGCGCTCGGGCTGCAGGCTGGGGTTGGGCGTGACGGCGGACGGGAAGCTTACGCTGCAGCCCGAGGCATAGGCGACCTCGGCGTCGCTCTGGTCGGCCGTGTTGCCGGTGCGCAGCGCGTCGCGCAGCGCGGTGGCGGTGTCGCAGCGCTTGGGGTCGCGAATGCCGTTGTTGAACCACGAGGCGCCGCCATTACCCGTTTCGGGCAGGCTGGGTGCGCGGAAGCCCTGGGTCAGCGTGCCGCGCAGCAGCAGCGATTGCGTGGGCCGCCAGGCCAGCTGCAGCTTGGGCGTGATGGCGCCGAAGCCGTTGAACACCTGGTCGCCGCGCAGTGCCAGCGTGGCCTCGAGCGTCTTGGTGATGGGGGCCGACAGTTCGGTGAACACCGCGCCCAGGTCGCGCCTGCCGTCGATGGCCACGCCCGAGAAGCCGACGATGCGGGCCTGCAGCACGTCGTCCATGCTGCGGTGGCTGAAGTCCTGGTGGCGCAGCTCCGCGCCCACGGCCACCATCAGCGGGCCGCCGGGCAGGGTGCCGATCTGGCGCGAGCCCTTGAAGTCGGCGAACTGCTCCTTGTAGTGGCCGTCGGAGCCGAACACCGGGAACATCTTGTCCAGCACGGACTGCGGGTTGGCCTGGCCGAACTTGTACTCGCCGCTGACGACGGCGTCGGTGTAGCCGAAGCGGTCGGGCAGGCCCTGCTGGCGCTGCGAGGCGCGCGAGCCCATGTCGCCGATGGCCGCGTCGATGTCCCAGCCCGCCAGCGTGCCCTGCACGCCGAAGATCAGGCGGTGGTCGAAGGACGAGCCGACGTTCTTGAACATGTCGGGGTTGTCCACGTAGCGGTAGGCCAGCGTGACCGGGAAGTTGTAGGGGTTGTTCGGGTGGCCCACCGGCAGCGCGGGCCAGCTCCAGGACTGCAGCTCGCCCTTCAGCGAGTCGTACCAGGTGCTGGTCAGCCCGGCCGCCTGGCTGCGCGTGACGGCCGTGTGGTAGGTGGCCCGGATGTCGGCGAACTGCAGCTCGGTGAAGGCGGTCAGGTCGTTGTTCAGCTTGAAGCGCGCGCCGGCCATGCCGGTGATGCGGTCGGTGCCGGGGCGGGCGTCGCTGTCCTTCCAGTAGTCGTACATGCAGATGCCGTTGACCAGGTTCTCCTTCGCGCAACCGGGGGCCGCCGTCGTCGGCACCGAGCCCGTGTAGTTGCCCGGGAAGGAGCCGGACGACTTCTGCAGGCGGCTCGGGTTCAGATCGGTGTACCAGGTCGGCAGCAACGGGCGGATGTCGCTGTTCTTGTAGGCGCCGCGTTGGTACATCTCCAGGTGGCCGTAGACGTTGTAGCCGTCGGCTTCCAGGCTGCCCTTGCCCAGCGTCACCGAGCCGGTCTTGTCGCGCGACAGGAAGCTCTGGCGCAGCGACTGCTGCGCGCTGACGGCCAGGCCCACGCCCGTGTAGTCCTGCTTGGTGATGATGTTGATGACGCCGCCGATGGCGTCCGAGCCGTAGATGGCCGAGGCGCCGTCCTTCAGCACCTCGATGCGCTCGATCAGCTCGGACGGGATGGCGTCGATGTTGGAGAAGTTCATCTGCAGGCCGTCGGCGAAGCCGTAGCTCGTCAGGCGGCGGCCGTTCAGCAGCGTCAGCGTGCCGCCCAGGCCAAGGTTGCGCAGCGACACGCCCGAGGCGCCGCTGGCCCAGGAGTTCGCGCCGCCCAGGTCGCTGAGGGCGCTGTGATCGTTGTCGGTCAGGTTGCCCAGGATGTCGGTGACGGTCATCGCCCCCATGGCCTTGATCTCGCTGCGCGAGATCACCAGCAGCGGCTGCGAGGTCTCGGCCTGCGTGCGCTTGATGTTGGAGCCGGTGACGACGACGCGCTCCAGCGATTTGTCGGTCTCGCTGGCGGCCTGCTCCTGCGCCTGGGCGCCCAGGCTGGCCAGCAGCAGTGCGGCGGCGACGGCGGTCGGGGTGGGAAAGTGTTTGCTCACGGGTCTCCTCGGCTCTTTGGTTATGGGAGCCGCGAGCGTAGGAATTGGGCGTCGGTCCGTATTGATGGCGGCCGCCGCCGCGCGCGCCGATTTCGGCACAGTGCCGCCGCGCCTGCGGGTCAACCCGGGGCGCGGCGGGGGCTGAAGGTCTTCTCACGGCGCTCACAGCTGCTCACGCCCCCGGCCTCTTGTCCTACAGGAGGAAAAAGCCTTGGCCGGCACCGCCGGCGCGGGCCGGTCCCAAGAATGACTTCATCGCAACCGTCGATTCCGACGACAGGAGGCCGTGATGAAGTTCCCCAAGTCCGTGCATGCCGAGGGCTGGCTCGATCACATCGAGGCGGCCGCGCCTGACCAGCAAGCGACTGCGCCGGCCCGTGCCGACAACCGCACGCGGCCGGATGACCGCCTCGGTGTCTCCGTACCCGAGGTGGCGGGCGAGGCAGTGGCCATCGCGGCGGTGCAGTCCCGCCCCACGGTCAGCCCCTGGCTGATCGGCGCAGGCGCCGGTGCTGCGCTGATCGTGCTGGCGGTGTCGATGTCGCGCAACCTCTTGCCCACCGACGAGCCAGCCCTGCCGCCCACGGTGACCGGCCAGGTGCAGCCCGCGGCGCCGTCGCCGGCTTCGCCCGAGGACGCGCAGCTGGCAGCCGCACCTGCCGCCGCCGGCCCGGCCGCGCCCGGCCCCGACGAAGCCCAGCCCGCGCCGGCCATGGCACCCGCCGCCCAGCCGGCCCTGAGCGTGGCCGCGGCGCCCGTCGCCAAGGCGACCAAGGCCACCGCGACCGAGACGCCCAAGCCTGCCGGGCTGCCCGCCGCCCGGACGCCGAACCCGGCATCCGAGACCCTGGCCCAGGCCGCCCCGGCGCCGGCCATGCCGCTGGAGTCGGCGCAGCCGGTCCAGCCGGCCGCCACGCCGACGCCCTCTGCGCCGGCTCTCGCGCAGGCGCCGGCCGAGCCGGAGGACAGCGGCATCACGGCCAAGGTCAGGATGGCCTTGGCCACCGATGCGGTGCTGGCCGCCGTGCCCATCGCCGTCAGCACCGAGCATGGCGTCGTCAAGCTCGAAGGCCAGGCCCCCGACGCGCAGGCGCGCGAGCGCGCCACCGTCGTGGCTGCGGCAACCCTGGGCGTCAAGGGCGTGGACAACCGCCTGACGCTGCCGCCCGTTGCCAGCTTGGGGCTGGCCGGCAACGGCGGCTGAGGCCGGCCCGAAACGACAAAGGCGCCCGTCGGGCGCCTTTCTTATTGCTGGGGCAGGCTCGACTCAGTGGCAGAACTGGGCGCGGGCCGGTGCCAGCTCGGCGCCGATCAGCACCTCCTCGGTCACCTCGCGGGCGGCCTCGAGCTGCTGGCAGAGTTCGGTGATGCCGTCGTTACGGCCGCCGACGACCTCGGGCAGGGGCGCGGTGGCGATGTCGGCGGGCAGGTCGGCCAGGGCGCCGATCAGCTGGAACAGCAGTTCCAGGCTAGCTTCGCCGTCCTGGGGCAGGTCGCGCGCGGCACCCAGGCTGCGGGCCAGATACCAGCAGGCCTCGGCGGCGTTGTCGCAGGCCTGGGCCTTGAACTCCAGGGCGCGGTTGCGGGCGTCGGCCTCTTCATACTGGCGGCGTGCCTGGGCGGCCTCGTAGGCGCCAAGGTCGGCCGGGACGGCATCGTCAAGCGAGAGCGCGGCAAAGTCGAGTTCGTGGGCCATGGGTACAGCGGTTCGTGGGCAGGGCCATCCTAACGGTTGGCCGGTCGGGTGACCGGCCCCACATCCCGGGCGTCGCGACGCAAACGCCGGAACAAAGTCACGCGAGGAGGCCTATTCAACGCTTCTTGACAGGGCGGGTCCAGCCGCTCAGTGCGACCTGTTTGCCGCGCGCCACGGCGAGCTCGCCGGGCTTGACGTCCTTGGTGATCGTCGATCCGCCGCCGATCGTCGCGCCATCGCCCAGCGTGACGGGGGCCACCAGCACGCAGTTGGAGCCCACATGCACGTCGTTGCCGATCGTGGTGCGGTGCTTGTTGGCGCCGTCGTAGTTGGCCGTGATTGAGCCGGCGCCGTAGTTGACGCGCTCGCCCACGGTCGCGTCGCCGAGGTAGGCCAGGTGGTTGGCCTTGGCGCCCCTGGCCAGCGTCGAGTTCTTGACCTCGACGAAGTTGCCGATGTGGACCTCGGCACCGAGCTGGGCGCCGGGGCGCAGGCGGGCGAAGGGGCCGATCAGCGCGCCTTCGCCGACGCTGGCACCGCCGGCCTTCTCGCCGTCGATGTGGCTGAACTCGTGGATGCGCGCCCCGGCGGCGATCTTCGCGTTGCGGATCACGCAGTTGGCGCCGATGCGCACACCGTCGCCCAGCTCGACCTCGCCCTCGAACACGCAGTTCACGTCGATCTCGACATCCTGGCCGTGGCTCAACGTGCCGCGCAGGTCGAAGCGGGCCGGGTCGGCCAGGCGCACGCCGGCGCGCATCAGGTCCTCGGCCTGGCTGACCTGGAAGGCGCGCTCCAGCTGCGCGAGCTGCACCGGGTCGTTGACGCCCAGCACCTCGGTCTCGCTGGAGGCCTTGATGCCCAGCACGGGCAGGCCTTCGGCCACGGCCATCGCGACGATGTCGGTCAGGTAGTACTCGCCCTGGGCGTTGTTGTTGCTGAGCTGGCCGACCCAGCGCTTCAGCGCGGCCGTGGGCGCGGCCATCATGCCGCTGTAGCCTTCGTGGATGAGGCGCTGCTCGGGCGTGGCGTCCTTGTGTTCGACGATGGCGAGCACGCCGTCGTCGTCCGCGTCGCGGATGATGCGGCCGTAGCCGGTGGGGTCGAAGAGGTCGACGGTCAGCAGCACCAGTGCGGCGCCGGCGCAGGCGTCGACCAGAGCCTTGGCCGTGGCCGTCTCGATCAGCGGCACGTCGCCGTTCAGGATCAGCGTCGTGCCTTCGCCCAGCAGGGCCGGCACGACCTGCTGGATGGCGTGGCCGGTGCCGAGCTGGGGTATCTGGCGCACGAAGCTCAGCGCCGGCGTGGCGACGGCGGCCTCGACCTGCTCGGCGCCATGGCCGGTGATGACGATGCGGGCGGCGGCGTCCAGCGGCTCGCAGCTCTTCAGCACATGGGCCAGCAGCGAGCGCCCGGCGAGCTTGTGCAGCACCTTGGGCGTTGCGGACTTCATGCGGGTGCCCTTGCCCGCCGCCATGATCACGATATTGAGCGCCATGCCTGCCTTGCGACTGCGTTTTAACGAAGTCGCGATTATGGGCAGGCCGGTGTGACTGTCGTCAGCGGGCCACTTGCACGCTCACGCGATGGGATTTGGCGTCCACCTTGGGGAAGTCCGCCAGCGCGGCGTCGAACAGGGCGCCGATCATGGGCTCGCCGCCCGCGGTGCTGCCTTCATTGCTGGCATGCGCCTCGAACAGCGGCTCGCCGCTGGCGCGGTCGCGCATCAGCACGGCCACGGCGCGGTCGTAGCGGCGGTCGAAGAAGGGGTCGTTGCGCCAGCCCCAGCCACCCCAGCCGGCATAGCCGTAGCGCGGCGAGACCAGGCGGCCGCGCCAGCGCCACCACAGCGGGTCGTCCCAGGGCACGGGGTCGTAGGCGGTGATGCGGGCGCCCAGCGTGACCAGCACGTCGGCGTTCTTGGCATCGGCCGCGGGCTTGAAGCCGGCCTTTTCGAGCGCGGCCCTGGCGGCGTCTTCCAGCGTGGTCTCGCGCTTGCTGGCCTCCTCGTTGTGCTGCTGGGAGGGCAGGCGCTCGAAGGCATAGCTGCCCGGCTTGCGCTCGGCCGGCCAGTTGCCATAACTGGACACGTCGGCGGAGACCATATAGGGGCCGGTGCAGGCCGACAGAGCGGCCACGGCCAGGGCCGTGGCAGTGGAGAGGATCAGGCGGCGGTTCATGACGGCACCTTCATCGTTGCGATGGAGGGATTTTGAACGCGCCAGATTGCCCCTGTGTAAAGGTGAAGCAAAACAGGCCGTCGCGTGAGCGGCCTGCCTGGCGCCGCCTCAGCGTTGCAGCGTGATCACCGAGCTCGTTGACGACGGTGTCGCGCAGGACTCGTCGTCGTCGAAGGCGATGTCGCCGCCCGCGTCGGCGACGCCCGTGGCCTTGATGGTCTCGAAGGGGAAGAGCTTCTTGTCCATCATGTGCGAGGGCACGATGCTGCCCATGGCCGTGAAGATGTTGTCGATGCGGCCGGGGTAGTGCTTCTCCCACTCGTTGATCATGGCCTTGACCTGCACGCGCTGCAGGTTCTCCTGGCTGCCGCAGAGGTTGCACGGGATGATGGGGAACTCGCGGTGCTCGGCCCAGCGCACGAGGTCGGGCTCCTTCACATAGGCCAGCGGGCGGATGACGACGTTCCTGCCGTCGTCGCTGACCAGCTTGGGCGGCATGCCCTTGATGCGGCTGCCGAAGAACATGTTCAGGAACAGCGTCGTGACGATGTCGTCGCGGTGATGGCCCAGCGCGATCTTGGTGGCGCCCAGGTCGCCGGCCACGCGGTAGAGGATGCCGCGGCGCAGGCGCGAGCACAGGCTGCAGGTCGTCTTGCCCTCGGGGATGAGCTTCTTGACGATGGAGTAGGTGTCCTGGTTCTCGATGTGGAAGTCCACGCCGCGCGAACGCAGGTAGTTGGGCAGCACGTCCGCGGGGAAGCCGGGCTGCTTCTGGTCGAGATTGACGGCGACGAGGCTGAACTTGATGGGCGCACGCTGCTGCAGGTTCAGCAGGATGTCCAGCATCGCGTAGCTGTCCTTGCCGCCGGACAGGCAGACCATGACCTTGTCACCGTCTTCGATCATGTTGAAGTCGGTGATGGCCTGGCCGACCTGACGGTGCAGGCGCTTGGACAGCTTGTTGATCTCAAACGCGGCCTTCTTTTCGGCGGCGGCTTGTTCTTCGAGGTCGAGGACGTCGGACATCGTTGGTCACCAGATTCCAGTTTCGGAGCTGACTGCGACTTCGCAGTCCGGGAAGATTTCGAGCTTGGTCAGCTTCACACGCACGCCGACGACGCCGGTCAGGCTCATCAGGCGGTTGCTGAGTTTGCCCACCAGGGCCTCGACGAGGTCGGTGTGCTCGACCGTGCACTCGTCGATGATGGCCGCGCGAATGCGGCGGTAGTCCAGCACGCGGCCGATGTCGGCGTCGCGGGCGACGATGGGCAGGGCACCGAGGTTGACCTCGGCATCCACCTGGATGGGCTGCGGGCCGCTGCGCTCTAAGTCCAGGATGCCCAGGTTGGCCTTGAAGCGCAGGCCCTGCAGATGGATGACCTGACGGTTGTTGAAGCGCTGCGGCGCGGCCGCGGCCGCCTCGGGGCGCAGCGCCTGCTCGATGAGCTTGGCGGCCTGCACGCCGTCGGCCAGCGCTGTCTGCACGCAGGGGTGCCAGCGGCCGCTGGCGTCGCCCGCGACGAAGGCATGCGGCCGGTCATGCTCGCTGAGCAGGGCGAAGGCCGAGGGTTCGGGCTCGAAGCCCAGCAGGGCCGCGACGAGGTCGAAACGCTCGCCGCCGACGCTCACGCCGCTGGCATCGGGCCGCAGCGTGTCGGGCAGCGGCGTGGCCAGGCGTAGCTGGATGCGCGGGTGCGACTCGGCGCGTGACGCAAGATGGGCCTGGGCGCGCCAGCTGCCCCGGGCCCACAGCGTCACGTCGCAGCCGCGGTCGGCCAGGAAGAGCGCGTTCTCGGCCGCGTTGTCGCCCGCGCCCAGCAGCAGCACGCGGCCGGGCGGCAGGGCCTCGCGGCGGGCGGTCAGCGCGGTGGCGTCCAGCACGCGCGGGTGGGGCACGGCGAAATAGCGTGCCGGCCGCAGCAGCCGCAGGCCCGTGGCGATCAGCAGCGCGCGGGCGTGCACATGCTCGCCGGTGGCCAGCTGCAGCGTCCAGGCGCCGGCCGAGTCGTGGGCCGAGTGGCGGGCCGACTCGGCCCGCGTGCCCAGGCGCAGCGCCAGGCCGGGCGTGGTCTCAACCTGGCGGGCGTAATGCAGGGCCAGGTCGGCCAGCGCGCTGGCGGGCTGGCCCAGCACCCAGTCCTGGCGGAATTCCAGCCCGCGCAGCGCGGCGCACAGCTGCGGCTCGCGCTCGACCAGCAGCGTCGACAGCCCCAGCTGCGCCAGCCACGACGCGGCGCTGCAGCCCGCGGGGCCGCCGCCGAGGATGGCAACGTCGATGGAGGTGGAGTCGGGCATGGGCGCGGCCGGGGCAAAGCCGCGGATTATCCCAGCCGGGGCTATTTCCGGGTGGCCCGCTTCCAGAGCCGCCACCCCAGCAGCGCGGCAAGGATCACGCCGTAGACGGCTGGCTCGGCGAAGTTGTGCTTGCCGGCGCGCATCCAGATGAAGTGCAGCAGCGCGATGACCGAGATCGCGTAGACGGCCTTGTGCAGAGCCCGCCAGCGCGGGGCGCCGAGGGCCTTGATGGCCTTGTTGAAGCTGGTGGCGGCCAGAGGCAGCAGTAGCGCCCAGGCCGTGAAGCCCATCAGGATGAAGGGGCGCTTGGCGATGTCGCGGCCGATGTCGCCAAAGTCCAGGCCCATGTCCAGCCAGCCGTAGGCCAGCAGGTGCAGGCAGGCATAGCTGAACGTGAACACGCCCAGCATGCGGCGAAAGCGGACCAGCGCCGCCAGGCCCGCCAGCTCGCGCAGCGGCGTGATCGCCAGCGTCAGCCACAGGCCGCGCAGCGTCCAGTCGCCCAGGCGGCGGATCAGCGCCTCGGCCGGGTTGGCGCCGAGCTGGTCGGTGGCGGCGCCATAGACCAGCCAGGCCAGGGGCAGCAGGCAGAGCAGGAACAGCATGGGCTTGGCGGTGCCATTCAGCAGCGCGCCCTGGATGGCGCTTCGCGCCGTCCGCCCGCCGAGGGGGGCAGATCGGCCGGAGGCGCCCTGGGGCTGGCCCTGAGGAGCCGTCGAGAGCAGCGGTTTCATCGTCAGTAGAACTTCTTCAGGTCCATGCCGGCATAGAGCTGGCCGACCTGGGCCTCGTAGCCGTTGAACATCAGCGTCGGGCGCTTCTTCGAGAACAGGCCGTCCTCGCCAATGCGGCGCTCGGCCGCCTGGCTCCAGCGCGGGTGGGGCACGCCGGGGTTCACGTTGGAATAGAAGCCGTACTCCTGCTGGGCCGCCTTGGTCCAGCTGGACAGGGGCTCCTTTTCGGTGAAGCGGATCCTGACGATGCTCTTGGCCGATTTGAAGCCGTACTTCCAGGGCAGGGCCAGGCGCAGCGGCGCGCCGTTCTGGTTGGGCAGGATCTCGCCGTACATGCCGAACACCAGCAGCGCCAGCGGGTGCATGGCCTCGTCGATGCGCAGGCCCTCGACATAGGGCCAGTCCAGCACGCCCGAGCGCACGCCGGGCATCTGGGCCTTGTCGGCGAGGCTGGTGAACTCGACGTATTTCGCCTTCGATGTCGGCTGGGCCTGCTTGAGCAGCTCGGACAGCGAATAGCCGGTCCATGGGATGACCATGCTCCAGCCTTCCACGCAGCGCAGCCGGTAGAGGCGCTCCTCCACGGTGCTGAGCTTGAGCAGGGCCTCGATGTCGAAGCGGCCGGGCCTAGCGCATTCGCCCTCGATGGCAACCGTCCAGGGCCGAGTCTTCAGCGTGTGGGCGTATTGCGCGGGGTCGGCCTTGTCGGTGCCGAACTCGTAGAAGTTGTTGTACGAGGTCGCGTCGGCATAGCTCGTCGGCTTGTCCATCACGGAGGCGCCGGCCAAGGCCGAGCGCACGCCGGGCAGCTTAGCCAGTTTGCCGCCGCCGGGGGCAGCAGGCTGGGCCAGGGCCAGCGGCGACGTGGCCGCAAGGCCCAGGCCGGCCAGTGCGGCGCGACGGTTCAGATAGGCCGAGCGGGGCGTGATCTCGCTGGGCAGGGGCTCGTGGGTGGTGGGGGTTCGGATCAGCATGGGGGCTTTCGGGGTCGGGGCTGGGCTGTCGGTCGGCCGGGGATGGCGGCAACTTACACCCTCGGCGGGGGACATGCCCGAGGTCACCGGAAATCCCGACCCGCGTCGTCGATGCGCCCAAGTGGGCGCCGTGCATGGGTTTTCACACTGCCGGCGGTGGGGCCGGGCCGGCGGACT
Organism: Roseateles saccharophilus; assembly: GCF_004342485.1. Lineage (GTDB taxonomy): Bacteria > Pseudomonadota > Gammaproteobacteria > Burkholderiales > Burkholderiaceae_C > Pelomonas > Pelomonas saccharophila. The sequence goes on along the minus strand of NZ_SMBU01000005.1, from coordinate 69,093 downwards.
GCGCAAGCGCTTCATGGAGCTTTACAAGACCAGGACGTTTTGGACGCCAACAAGCTGAAAGATGCACCAAATGGAAGGCCGCGAAGTCGCAAGACGCGCGGCCTTCGTCTTTCCGGCAGCTCGGCTGCAGCAGCCTCAGCGGAAATCCCGGCTCTCCGTCGGCAGCCTCCCCAGCAGCGGGTTCAGGTTCCTGAAGCCCTTGGCCAGCAGATGCCGCACGTCGCCGTCGCCACGCTGCCAGACGCCCTCGACCGCCAGCAGCCGCGCGCCGAGGATGGTGCTGCGGTGTTCTTCGTAGACCTGGTTCCAGACGATGACCTGCACGTTGCCGGTCTCGTCTTCCAGAGTGACGAAGAGCGTGCCCTTGGCCGTCTGCGGCTTCTGGCGGCCGGTGACGATGCCGCAGGCGCGGGCGCGGCGGCCGCTCTTCATGGCGTCGAGCTGGCGCGCCGTCAGCCAGCCCTCGCGGGCCAGGCGCGGGCGCAGCAGCGCGAGCGGGTGGCGGCGCAGCGTGAGGCCGGTGGCGGCGTAGTCCCACAGCACCTCCTCGCCTTCGGCGGCGGCGGGCAGTTCGAGTTCGTCCTCGGGCAGCAGGCTGCCCTGCAATAAGGCCGGCATCGCGTGCAGGGCCGAGGCCTGCCAGACCTGCTGGCGGCGGTGGCCGGCGAGTGAGGTCAGCGCATCGGCGGCGGCGAGGTGCTGCATGTCGGCTTGCGTGAGGCGGGCGCGCGCAGCGAGGTCTTGCGGGTGATCGAAAGGGCTCTGGGCGTGGGCAGCCTCGATGCGCTGTGCAGCCTCCTTGCCCAGTCCGCTGACGAGGCGCAGGCCCAGGCGCACGGCGGGTTGATGTTCGCCGTCACGGGGTTCTAGCGTGCTGTTGTAACCACTGTGGTTGACGTCGATGGACCGCACCTCGACCTGGTGCCGCCGCGCGTCCTGCACCAGTTGGCTGGGCGTGTAGAAGCCCAGCGGCTGGGAGTTCAGCAGCGCGCACAGGAAGGCCGCGGGCTCGTGGCATTTGAGCCAGGCGCTGACGTAGGTCAGCAGCGCGAAGCTGGCGGCGTGTGACTCGGGGAAGCCGTAGCTGGAGAAGCCCTTGATCTGGTCGAAGATGCGCTTGGCGAAGTCGTCGGTATAACCCCGATCACGCATGCCGTCGACGACCTTGTCATAGTATTTTTCCAGTACGCCAGGGCGTTTCCAGGCGGCCATGGCGCGGCGCAATTCGTCGGCCTCTCCGGCCGAGAAGCCTGCCGCGATCATGGCTACCTGCATGACTTGCTCCTGGAAGATCGGCACGCCACGGGTGCGCCAGAGTGCTTCCTTCAGCGCTTCGCTGGGGTACTCCACCTGATCTTCCGGCAGCGCGCGGTTCTTCAGGTAGGGGTGCACCATGCCGCCCTCGATGGGCCCCGGCCGCACGATGGCGACCTCGACCACCAGGTCGTAATACGTGCGCGGCTGCAGCCGCGGCAGCATCGACATCTGCGCGCGCGATTCGATCTGGAAGACGCCGATGGTGTCGGCCTTGCAGATCATGTCGTAGGTGGCGCAGTCGTCGTCGGGGATGGTCAGGTCGATGGCCGTGCCGCGCATCGGGTTGACGAGGTCGAAGCAGCGCCGGATCGCGCTGAGCATGCCCAGGGCCAGCACGTCGACCTTCATCATCTTCAGCTCGTCGATGTCGTCCTTGTCCCATTCGATGACGCTGCGGTCCTTCATCGTCGCGTTTTCGATGGGCACCAGGCGTTCCAGCACGCCTTCGGTCAGCACAAAGCCGCCGACGTGCTGGGAGAGGTGGCGCGGCAGGCCGTTGAGCTGGCGCGCGAGCGTGATGAGCTGCTGCAGGCGCGGGTCGTCGTCGGCCATGCCCAGCTGCTGCAGCAGTGCGGCGCGGTGGTTCTCGGGCAGCACCTGGCCGGGCCAGCCACTGTGGTCCTTGCTCATGATGACCAGCTGTTCTTCGCTGAAGCCCAGGGCCTTGCCGACGTCGCGGATGGCGCTCTTGGGGCGGTAGCAGATGACGACGGCGGTCAGCGCGGCGCGGTCGCGGCCGTATTTCTTGTACAGGTGCTGGATGACCTCTTCGCGGCGCTCGTGCTCGAAGTCGACGTCGATGTCCGGCGGCTCGCCGCGCTCGCGGCTGATGAAGCGTTCGAACAGCAGCGTGCTGCGGTCCGGGTCCACGGACGTGACGTGCAGGCAGTAGCAGACGACGCTGTTGGCCGCCGAGCCACGGCCCTGGCAGAGGATCTTGATGCTGCGGGCGAACTCCACGACGTCGGCGACGGTGAGGAAGTAGTGCTCATAGCCCAGCTCCTCGATGAGTTCGAGTTCGTCCTCGATGCGACGCTTGAACTTGTCCGGTACGCCGCCTTCGTGCTGAGGCCAGCGCTTGCAGGCCCCGGCATAGGTGAGGTCGCGCAGGTGCTGGCGTGGGGTGCGGCCGGCGGGCACGACCTCACTCGGGTAGCGGTAGCTGATCTCGTCGAGGCTGAACGTGCAGCGCGCCGCCACGTTCAGCGTCTCGGCCAGCAGCTCGGCCGGGCAGATCTGGGCGATGCGCTGGCGGCTGCGCAGATGCCGCTCGGCGTTGGGCTGCAGGTCGAAGCCGCAGCCGGCCACCGTGCGGCCGAGCCGCGTGGCGGTCATCACGTCCTGCAGGGCCTTGCGCGAGCGCACGTGGAAGTGCACATCGCCCGCGGCGACGAGGGGCAGGGCAGTGTCTTCGGACAGCTGCTGCAGGCGTTGCAGCCACAGCGCGTCGCCGGCTTCGCGCAGCAGTTCGACGGCGACCCATGCGCGGCCGGCGAAGTGGCGCAGCGCCCAGTGCGCGGGTGCGGCCAGTTCGCTGCCATCGGCCTGGCCGGCCTCGCGCGGCAGCACGAGCAGGGCCAGGCAGTCGGTGAGCTTCTCGGGCGCGATGCTGCGCCAGTGCAGTGTGTACTCGCCCTTGACCGGGCTGGCGCGGCGCAGCCGCGTGATGAACTGGCTGAGGTTGCCGTAGCCGTTGAGGTTCTGCGCGATCAGCACGAGCTTGAAGCGCGGCGTGCCGGCGTCGTCGCGGACGAGGAACTCGCTGCCGATCAGCAGCTGCATCAGCCGGGGCTGCTCGACGTTGGCTTCGGGTTCGCCGGCCAGCCGCGCGGCCTGCCGGGCTTCGTGATGAGCCGCTTCGCGCATCTCGCGCAGCTGCTTGTGTGCGCGCACGACCCCGGCCAGCGAGCATTCGTCGGTGATGGCCAGCGCCGTGTAGCCCAGCGTGCAGGCCCGCTCCACCAGCTCGGCCGGTTCCGAGGCGCCGCGCAGGAAGCTGAATGCGCTGAGGCAGTGCAGCTCGGCATAACGAAGCCCCTCGCCCCGGGGTGGCGGTTCGCGCCTCATGCGAACACCCCGTGAAGAAACCAGCCCGATGCCGTTGATGCCGCGTCTGGAAATCGCTCGTGATAGACCCACAGCAGCCCGCGCGCGGGGCTGCGGTAGACGAAGTAGTCGCGCGCCTGCAGGCCGCCGCTCTGCCACCAGCCGGCCTCGATGCGGTGCGGGCCGCTGACGCGTACGAGCGGCCCGGCGTAGAGGGGCTGCTCCTGCGCATCGCAGCGCAGCGGCTGGGGCGGCTCGACGAGCCAGGTGGGCTGTGGCCCGGGCGGCCGGCGCACGGGCGCCGAGTTGGGGGGCATCGGCGGTGCGGGCCAGGGCTGCCAGCGCTGCATCTCGGCCAGCCGGTGGTCCTCGTGCAGCCGACCCTCGCGCACCCGGCCGGCACCCAGGCGCACGGACAGGCGCTCCAGCAGCGCGTTGGTCGTCGTGCGCTCCTGCGGGGCGGTGCGGCCGGGCAGCAGGCCGGCACTCTGCTCCTCCAGCGGCAGCAGCGTGTCGGCGCCGAGTTGGATCTCGCCGGCCGGCGCGGCCAGAGTCGTGCGGGCCAGGTGCTCGGCCAGCAGGCGCGACAGGCGTTGCAGGTCGCGCGTCGTGTCGGCCGTGGCCACGGTCAGCGCGCCGCTGCCGGCCACGTCGCGCGGGCGCATCGCATCGTGCTGCCAGGCCAGACGCAGCGTGCGCACGCCCGCGTGGCGGGCAGCCAGGAAGGCGCAGAGCTGGCGCAGCAGCGTTTCGGCGAAATGCAGCAGCACGGGGGCGTGCTCCACACGGTAGGGCAGCTCCAGCCGCGCGTCGAAGCGCTCGGGCAGGGTCAGCCAGTCGTGGGCCTCGGGCAGGTCGCCATAGGCCTGGTCCAGCGCGCTCAGCAGTGCAGGGCCGAAGCGCCTGGCCAGCGCGGCACGCGGCAGGCGGCGCAGTTCGCCGAGCTGGCGGCAGCCCAGGCGGGCCAGCATCGCGTGGTGGGCCTGGGCGGCGCTCAGGGCTGCGAGGGGCAGCGCATCCAGTCGTTCGGCGAGCCGGCCCTGGCGCGCTGGCTCCGGGCAGCGCGCCAGCGCCAGCGCGGCCAGTGCGGTGGGGCCCCAGGCCTGCGCGCCCAGGCCGAGGCCAACCCGCGCCGCCTCGGCCTGCAGGCGCTGGCGCAGCGCCCGCGCGCCGCCGAACAGGCGCAGGCTGGCCGCCACCTCGGCGACGACGGCCTCCTCCAGCCGGGCGACGCGCGGCGTAAAGCTCAGCGCCAGCCAGGCCAGGGCGTCGCTGTCGCCGGCGGGCGCATCAGGCCTGCAGCACAGGGCGAGCCAGCGCATCGTGGCGCTCCGTCGGAGGGCTGGCCGGCGTGGGGGCGGGCGCCGGTGCGGGTGCGGGCTGCCCCCTGCGCTTGGCCGCGGTCAGCAGGGGCTCGACCGCGCCGGGTGTGGCCGGCAGCGCCAGCCAGCCTTCGTGGGCGGGGCCGCGGCGCTTGAGCAGGTGCACGGCCAACGTCCAGCCTTCGCCCGGTTGCACGACGAGGCGCAGCGGCGCGGCCGAGGATTGCCGGCGGGCATGCTCCGGGCGCACCAGGAAGACGGGGGCTTCCGAGCCCAGCGCGTTGACCTGCAGGCGCCGAACCTGCTCCGGCCGCGCCTCGGGCAGCCAGGCCAGCACGGCCACGTGCGACTTGATGGCCTGCTCGGTGGCCCAGAGCGTTTCGGCGGGCGTCGTCGTGGCCACCCAGACCAGTGCCGACGGCGGCAGGCCCAGGGCCTGGAGGCCGGGCAGATGGGGGGTGTGGGGCGGGTTGATAAGCAGCAGCGTGCGGGCGGCCGGCGCGGCGATCCGCTGGCGGTGGCCGGCCCACCCGCCGCCCAGGGCCGGCGCGAGCAGCCGCCACTCCAGCACGCCGGGCTGGGGCGTCAGCAGCTCGGTGACGGCGCGCAGCGGCCAGCCGCCGCCCGGCAGCTGGGCATCCAGCGCGGCAAAGCCGCTGGGCAGCGTCGGGTCTGCCGTCTGGCCCAGGCTGCTGCCGCGCCACAGCCGGCCTTGCAGGCCAGCGGCGTCCTCCAGCATCAGTCGCCCGTGCCGGGCTGGCGGCACGGGGTTGGCAGGAGGCAGGGCGGTTGCGGGTGGGGCGACGGGGGCGGGCAACATGGCCGGTCAACGCAGGTGGCGGCAGAGGAAGTGGCGGGAGCTTGGATGAGACCACAATACTGTTGTTATATCCAGTATTTTGCAAATGTTTCGCGGCTGGCCGCGCCGGGCCTCAGGGGCGTGGCCAGCCCCGGTTTTGCCCGCCCGCGCAGGCGCACAATGGCTTGGCTTGCGCAGGCTACCGTTAGCGCAGCCTGCGGCCTGAGGAAGGCGAGGAGGCGAGATGAACCACGGTTTCGGTCATGAGGTGCCGGCGCGGCATGCGCCTCGGGAACTCCGGCAGGTCACGCGGTATCTGATCGTCATCTCGGCGGGAGCCGTTCCCGTCGCCCGCCTCTTCACGCACAGCCGTGAGCCGGTGGCCGAGATCGATGCCGGTACCGAAGAGGTTGCGGTGATGACCGCGGGCGCGGCGGCCACGACGGGCGCCATGGGGCCGGAGTGGGATCGTGGGCTGGTGGGGCACAGCGCCGACGAGCGCGCGAGCGCCGTCGTCTACGTGCTGGACCTCTGAAGGCCCCGAGCCGGTCAGCCGAGTTCAGGCAAACCCGTCGCCGTCGAAGTCCACGGCGTCCTCGTCCCGCGCCAGAAGCGGCGGTGCTTCCCTGGGTTTCATCGCTTCCAGCTGCTCCCTGAGCTTGGCCACCTGGTCCAGCCAGTAGCTGGGCGTGCCGAACCAGGGGAAGGCGATGGGGAAGGCCGGGTCGCCCCAGCGGCGCGCCAGCCAGGCGCTGTGGTGGATCATGCGCATCGTGCGCAGCGGCTCGATGAGTCGCAGCTCGCGGTCGTCGAACTCGGCGATCTGCTCGTAGCCGTCGAGGACGGCATTGAGCTGCAGGCGCGCAGCGTCCGGATCGCCGGGCAGCAGCATCCACAGGTCCTGCACCGTAGGGCCGGTGACGGCGTCGTCGAGGTCGACGAAATGCGGGCCGCGATCGGGCGTCCACAGGATGTTGCCGGGATGGCAGTCGCCGTGCAGGCGCGTGAGCTGCAGGCCGGGCAGGCTGCCGAAGGCGGCCTGGATGGCGTCGATGCAGCGCTGGGCGGCGTCGTCCCAGGCGGGAGCGATCTCGGGCGGGATGGCCTCGTGCCCGATCAGCCAGTCGCGCGCCGTCCGGGCCGGCGCGGCGCTGGCCCAGGCGAGGCGTTCGGCGAAGGGCTTCTGCCGCCCGACGCCGTGCAGCCGGGCCAGCAGCCGGCCTATCCAGCGCAGCACCTCGGGGTCTTCCAGCTCCGGTCCGCGCCCGCCCTGGCGCGGCGTGACGGCCAGACGCTGGCCCTGGTAGTGGAAGAGGGTGCAGCCGCCCGCCAGCGTCCACGGCGCGGCCACCGGCACCTCGGCGGCGGCCAGTTCGGCGGCAAAGCCGTGCTCCTCCAGGATCTGCGCGTCGCTCCAGCGCCCCGGGCGGTAGAACTTGGCCACGGCCGCCGAGCTGCCGAATTGAGCGTCCTCCAGGTGCACCATCAGCACGCGGTTCTCGAAGGAGTTGAGCTGCAGCATGCGGCCGTCGGCGCGCAGGCCGGCGGCGTCGAGCGCATCGAGCATGAACTCCGGCGTCAGGTCGCCGAAGCTGAGGTCAGGGATCGCGTGGTGCATCCGGCGAGTGTCGCCGGTGTGCTTCAACCCCGGCGGGGCCTCTGGGTCGCGTAGCGCGGCGCATCGACGACGACGCCGACGATGTCGTCCATCATGGCCTCCTCATCTGCATCGTCCAGCACGGGCAGGGTGCGCGGGTTGTAGCGCGTGGTGTCGAGGCTGCGCTGCTGCATGCTGCGGCGTTGCGGCATCGGCTGCTGCAGGGTCTGGGCCGGCATGCGCGGGCGGGGTTCGCCGAAGATGTCGTTGCTGTTGAAGACGTTGGCGTCCTGCCACAGCGGCAGGGGTTGGGAGAACTGGCCCCAATCGCTGCCGAATTCGTCCTCGCCCATGCCGCCGGTGCGGCGGCGCGGAAGGCTGGGGGTGGCGCTTGCGCCGGGTGCCGGCAGCGGCCCGCGCGGGTTGCTGCCCTGGGGCACGAGGAGCTGCAGTTCGGCGACGCTGGGCAGATGGTCCACCGTGCAGCGCAGGTAGCGCACGCGGCAGGCCGACAGCACGGCATGCTTGATCTGCAGGCTGCGCGGCGTGACGCCCCGCTCGCCCTCGAGGTCGATGGCGGCCAGTACCCGGCCGTTGGGGCTGCAGACGGCGAAGGTCACATGCGAGGCGCCGAGCAGGTCGAACCAGTAGCGCACTTCCTTGGCCTCGGTCGGTTGGCAGAAGCGCACCAGCGGCAGCTTGGACAGCACGACGTGGTGGGGCAGTGCCTCGCGCAGCAGGCGGAAGACACGTCGCTCGTCGGTCGTGAACACGGGTCGTGCGGTGAGCGACCACTCCGCCGGCAGGCCCCTATTGGCATAGGCAGGGCGCCGCAGTGCCCAGACCAGGCCGATGGCCAGGCCCAGCACGCAAACAGCCAGTGCGGCGATCCAATAGATGGCGTACGGCATGTCCCTTGGGGGAGTTCGGCGACAACGCCGACTGTTCCTGCGGCGCAATGGTCGGGCAATGTAGCTCAATGTCCCTAAAACACATTACTCGCTAGTCCGTATTCCCCCGGGCTGAGGGGGTAGGTGGTCTTGACGGTGCCGTTAGCGCCACCATTCGCCGTCATTTATTCCTTGTCGGCACGGCCCGATGCGTCGAAATGGGCCTTGACCTCGGCCACGCTGTCGACGAAGCCGCTCAGCACATGGGCCTGGCGCTTGAACTGGAAGTCCAGTTCGCCGAGATGGCGGTCCAGCGCCTGCTCGACCTGCGAGCCCACGGTGTCCGGCGGCAGGCGCAGCCAGGCGGCGGACTCGCCGCCATCGCGCTCGACGACGGCGCCCGCCGCGGCGGCGATGCGCAGCATGGGGCGGTTTTCGCTGAGGGCGTGGATGAAGAGGGTGTCGATGCCGCGGTTGCGGGCGTGCAGGGCGGCGGCGTCGAAAAGCCGCCGGCCCAGGCCGCGGCCTCGCGACTGGCGCAGCACCGACACGCCGAACTCGGCCATCGAGCGCTGCGACGGGCTCAGCGGCGGCGGCTCGTAGGCGAGGTGGGCCAGCGCGACCAGCTGCAGGCGGCGGTTGAAGATGCCCAACACCTCGTCGCGGCCGAAGTCGATGCCGAGGGCGTATTTGCGGATCTGATCGTCCGAGGCCGGATAGCCGAAGCGCAGATAGCGGTCCTGAGGGTCCAGGGCCAGCAGGTGCTCGACGATGCGATGGCGGTGGCGCCGGGCCAGCGCCCGGATGGGCACCCAGGTCGACAGCCGCTCCAGGGCCGCGCGGGCGCTGGACAGCGGGCCGGCACCCGGCTCCGCCGGCGCCGCAGCCTTGGGGTCGGGGCCGAAGGCCGCCAGCTCATGGTCCCAGTCCGCCGGGGCTTCGGACGGGGGGGCTGGGGCGGCGGGAGGGGTTCTGGGCATGGCCGGGCCTGCGGATACGGTGAGATTACCGCGTCGGGTATTTCCAATCCATCGGATGCGCTGGTACACTCGTGGGCTTTTCCGTCAAAAGGCTGCGGGAAAGAGACTGTGCCGAGAGGCTGTGCAACAGACACAGCACCGAGGCCGGTCGAAGTTCAGCCATCCATTGCCGGTTCCCTCAAGAGCCGGCCAATCGAAAGTAACTCATGAAGACCTTCAGCGCCAAGCCGGCCGAGGTGACGCACGAGTGGTTTGTGATTGACGCCACCGACAAGGTGCTCGGACGTGTTGCCAGCGAAGTGGCACTCCGTTTGCGCGGCAAGCACAAGGCCATCTACACGCCTCACGTCGACACCGGTGATTTCATCGTCATCGTCAATGCCGACAAGCTCCGTGTGACCGGCAACAAGGCCACCGACAAGGTGTACTACCGTCACAGCGGCTTCCCCGGCGGCATCTACGCCACGAAGTTCAAGGACATGCAAGCCAAGCACCCCGGCCGCGCGCTGGAAAAGGCCGTCAAGGGCATGCTGCCCAAGGGCCCGCTGGGTTATGCCATGGTCAAGAAGCTGAAGGTCTACGCAGGTCCCACGCACCCGCACACCGCTCAGCAGCCCAAGGCTCTCGAGATTTAAGGAACGGCCATGATCGGAAATTGGAATTACGGTACTGGTCGCCGCAAGTCGTCGGTTGCTCGCGTCTTCATCAAGAAGGGCACGGGCCAGATCGTCGTCAACGGCAAGTCCATCGACAGCTACTTCGGTCGCCAGACCTCGATCATGATCGCCAAGCAGCCCCTGCTGCTGACGAACAACGGCGAGGCCTTCGACATCAAGGTGAACGTGCACGGTGGCGGCGAGTCCGGCCAGGCCGGCGCGCTGCGCCTGGGCATCACCCGCGCGCTGATCGACTACGACGCGACCCTGAAGCCCGAACTGAGCCGCGCCGGCTTCGTCACGCGTGACGCGCGTGAAGTCGAGCGTAAGAAGGTCGGTCTGCACGGCGCCCGTCGTCGCAAGCAGTTCAGCAAGCGCTGATCGACGCTTCGCGTTCGAAGAGGCCGCACGATCGTGCGGCCTTTTTCATTTCCGCCGACAATCAGGCATCTCCCAGATTCCAGGAACTTCGATGAGCGCCGTTCTCGAAACCCCCGTGACCGACATCCCCGCCCCGCTGGTGTTCACCGACAGCGCCGCCGACAAGGTGCGCGACCTCGTCGCCGAGGAGGGCAACCCCGAGCTGAAGCTGCGCGTCTTCGTGCAGGGCGGCGGCTGCTCCGGCTTCCAGTACGGCTTCACCTTCGACGAGGCCGTCAACGACGACGACACGCAGATGGTCAAGAACGGCGTCACGCTGCTGATCGACTCGATGAGCCTGCAGTACCTGATGGGCGCCGAGATCGACTACAAGGAAGACCTGCAGGGCGCCCAGTTCGTCATCAAGAACCCCAATGCGACGACCACCTGTGGCTGCGGCTCGAGCTTCTCGGCCTGAGCGGGTGTTGGCATCCGCGCAGAAAGCCGCCTCCGGGCGGTTTTCTGCTTTCTGAGCCATGACGGCGACCGTGACCGATCCCCGGCAGGAGCAGTCGCTGCGCGTGCTGCTGTGGCTGGTGGCCGTCGGCTTCTTCATGCAGACGCTGGATGCCACCATCGTCAACACGGCACTGCCGGCGATGGCGCGCAGCCTGGGCGAGAGCCCGCTGCGCATGCAGTCGGTCATCGTCGCCTACTCGCTGACGATGGCCATGCTGATCCCGGCCTCGGGCTGGATGGCCGACCGCTTCGGCACGCGGCGGGTCTATGTCGGCGCCATCGTGCTCTTCGTCATCGGCTCGCTGCTGTGCGCGCTGTCGCCCAGTCTGAGCATGCTGGTGGCCGCGCGCGTCGTGCAGGGCGCGGGCGGCGCGCTGCTGCTGCCGGTCGGCCGCCTCGTCGTGCTGAAGACCTTCCCGCGCGAGCGCTTCCTGCATGCGATGAGCTTCGTCGCCATTCCGGGCCTGATCGGCCCGCTGATCGGCCCGACGCTGGGCGGCTGGCTCGTCGAAGTGATGTCCTGGCACTGGATCTTCCTGATCAACCTGCCGGTCGGCATCGTCGGCGCGCTGGCCACGCTGCGCTACATGCCCACGCCGCCTTCGGCCGCCGTCGCGCGCTTCGACGCTGCGGGCTATCTGCTGCTGGCTTTCGGCATGGTCGCGATCTCGCTGGCCCTGGACGGCCTGTCGGGCCTGGGCCTGCACCAGGCCTCGGTCCTGGTGCTGATGATCTTCGGCCTGTCCAGCCTGACGGCCTACTGGCTGCATGCGCTGCGCCGGCCCGACCCGCTGTTCTCGCCGCAGCTGTTCCGCGTCGGCTCGCTGCGCATCGGCCTGCTGGGCAATCTGTTCTCACGCCTGGGCAGTTCCTGCATGCCCTTCCTGATCCCGCTGCTGCTGCAGGTGGCGATGGGTTACTCGCCCGCCCAGGCCGGCATGATGATGCTGCCCGTCGCCATCGCCAGCATGTCCATGAAGCGCATGACGACGCCCCTGATCACCCGCCACGGCTACCGCCGTGTGCTGGTCGTCAACACGGGTCTCGTCGGCCTGATGATGGCGAGCTTCGTGTTCGCATCACCGGGTCAGCCGCTGTTGCTGCGCATCCTGCAACTGGCCCTGTTCGGTGCCGTCAACTCGATGCAGTTCACGGCGATGAACACGCTGACGCTGAAGGATCTCGGGCCCGAGACGGCCAGCAGCGGCAACAGCCTGCTGTCCATGGTGCAGATGCTGGCCATGGGCATGGGCGTGGCCGCGGCCGGCGCGGTGCTGGCGGCGTTCACGGACTTCTTCGGCGGTGGTGGCGCGCAGACGCTGGACGCGTTTCGCGCCACCTTCGGCTGCATGGCCTTGATCACCATCGCCTCGGCGGGGATCTTCTGGCAGCTGGCGCCGCAGGACAGCCGCGCCGGGGTCGCGCGCCGCGAGCCGGAGGCGCAAGCCTAGGCCGGGTAGAGCGCGCCCAGCAGCCGCGGGCCGGCCGCGCCGGTGACGGCGGGCAGATTGCCCTGCAGCCCTTCGACGAAGCGATGGGCCAGCCAGGCGAAGGCAGCGGCCTCGACCTGGTCCACCGGCAGGCCGTGTTCGGCGCTGGTCTGTGTGGCCACGCCAGGCAGCAGGGCGGCCAGGCGGCGCATCAGCGTGCCGTTGAGGGCGCCGCCGCCGCAGGCGATCAGCGTCGCCGCGCCGGGCATCTGCGCCCGCAACGCATCGGCGACGCAGCGGGCGCTGAGCTCCAGCAGCGTCGCCTGCACATCCTCGGCCGCGAGACCGGGCGCGAGCCGTGAATCCAGCCAGCGCAGATGGAAGAGGTCGCGACCGGTGCTCTTGGGCGGCGGCAGCGCGAACCAGGGCTCGGCGAGCAGCGCCGCCAGCAGCGCGGGCTGCACCCGGCCGCTCGCGGCCCAAGCGCCATCGGCGTCGTAGGCCAGGCCGCGGTGGCGGGCGATCCAGCCGTCCATCAGGCAGTTGGCCGGCCCGCAGTCGAAGCCACCGGTGTGGCCGTCGGCGAACAGCAGGCTGAGGTTGGCGATGCCGCCGAGGTTCAGCACGGCCACGTCCTCGCCCGCGGCACTGAACACCGCACGGTGGAAGGCCGGCACCAGCGGCGCACCCTGGCCGCCGGCGGCGACGTCGCGGCTGCGCAGGTCGCAGATCACGGCGATGCCGGCCTGCTCGGCCAGCAGGGCGCCATTTAGCAACTGCGTCGTGTAGGCCTCCGGGCCGCCCGGCTGGTGGCGCACCGTCTGCCCGTGGGCGCCGAGGGCGCGGACCTGCGCGCGCGGCGTGCCGGTCGCTTCCAGCAGTTGGGAGACGACGTCTGCATAGCCGCGGGCGACGGCATTGGCCGCCAGCGCGGCGCGGTGCAGTTCGTTGTCACCGGGGGTGTTCAGCGCCAGCAGTTCGTCCCGCAGGGCCGGGGCGAAGGGGGCATGCACATGGCCGATGACGGCCATGGCCTCCGCATCGAAGAGCACGCCATCGATGCCGTCGAGCGAGGTGCCCGACATCAGCCCGATGTAGAGGCCGGCGGCCAAGGCCTTATTCGGCGGCCGAGACGCCGTCCATGGTTTCGGCGACGGACAGTTGGGTCTTCACGCTGGCGACGGTGGCCTGGAACTGGGCCTTGGCGTAGTTGGGCAGCGTCACCGCCTCGGAGGCGCGCGCGATGGTGCGCGGGTCCATCAGCCGGCCGCCGGCGTGGAACTCGAAGTGCAGGTGCGGGCCGGTGGCCCAGCCCGTCATGCCGACGGCACCGACGCGCTGGCCCTGCTCGATGCGCTGGCCCTTCTTCACGTCGATCTTGCTGAGGTGGGCGTAGACGGTTTCGCGGTCACCGCCATGTCGGACCTTGACGACGTTGCCGAAGCCGTTCTGCCAGCCGGCCATCTCGACCGTACCGTCGCCCACCGAGCGCACGGCCGTGCCCGTGGGCGCGCCATAGTCCACGCCGTTGTGCTGGCGCCAGGTCTGCAGGATGGGGTGGAAGCGCATCGCGAAGCCGCTGGTGATGCGCGAAAACTCCATCGGGCTGGCCAGGAAGGCGCGGCGCTTGCTCTGGCCGTCGAAGCCGTAGAAGCTGCCCTTGCCGGTGGCGCTGTCCTTGAACCAGACGGCGCTGTAGGTGCGGCCGTTGTTCGTGAACTCGCCGGCCACCAGGCGGCCGACGCCGCCGTCCCAGCTCACCGGTTCGCCGTCGGCCGTCAGCGTCTCGTAGACGATGCTGAAGCGGTCGCCCTTGCGCAGTTCGCGATGGAAGTCGATGTCGCCGGAGAACATGTCGGCCATCTGCGAGGCGATGGCGTCGGGGATGTTGGCGTCGTCCGTCGCGGCGAACAGCGAGGTGCGGATCGTGCCGCTGCCCAGGGCCACCTGGGTCTGCAGCGCTGCGGTCTCGGTGCGGGCGCTGAACGCGGCGCCGCTGCGCTCGATGGTCAGGCGGGTGAAGTGCGTGCCCTGCTGCTCGACCTTCTCTGCGGGCGAGCGCACGACGATCTTCTGTACCTGGCCCGAGGCATCGGCCGTCAGGTGGACCATCTTGCCGGCGCGGCCCTGCAGCACGCGGCGGCCCAGCGGGTCGTTGCGCAGGAAGGCGGCGGCGGCCGGGTCGAAGGCGCCGGCGCGCTTGAGCAGGCTGTCGGGCGTGTCGCTGGAGCGGGTGGCCTCGGCGCGGGTCAGGCCGATGGCGTGGGCGGAGAGTTCGTCGAGCTGGGCCGAGATATCGGGCGTCGGCACGGCCTCGACCAGCGTGCGGCGGGGCAGTTCGGCGGCGTCGGGCGCCAGCGGGGCGATGCCGAAGGCCGTCACGGCGAAGCCGCTCAGGATGCCGACGACAGAGGCGGTCAGCGCGCGCGGATGCCTGGCGGCAAAGCTTTCAGCGCTTTTCAACGCTGTTTGAAGCTGATGGAGACGTTTCTGAACTGCGCTCACGCTCGGCATCCCGGGGTTGTCGCTGGGGCAATCCCGGCCGGGCCGGTTCCACGCGAAGGGGCCGTACGGCGACGGCCCTAAAATCCATGTCGGTTGTGTTGAAGCAACACCCCCGGTTCGAAGGGTGAATTCTAACGTCTGTGTGACGGCCGGCATGCCGGTTTACCCCGATGGATCAACAACTTAACAATTGCGCCCGGCCCACCGCCGGGCGCTGACCCGCCATGTCCGACGCCGCCCAATTCCCGATCACCGATGCCGTGCTGGAGGCCCTCGCCGTCACCCGCCGCGGCGTCCATGAGCTGCTGCCCGAGGCCGAGTGGACGAAGAAGCTGGCGCGCTCGGCCGCAACGGGCGTGCCGCTGCGCATCAAGCTGGGCCTGGACCCGACGGCGCCCGACATCCACGTCGGCCACACCGTGGTGCTGAACAAGATGCGCCAGCTCCAGGACCTGGGCCATCAGGTCATCTTCCTGATCGGCGACTTCACCTCCATGATCGGCGACCCCTCGGGCCGCAACGCCACCCGCCCGCCGCTGACCAAGGAGCAGATCCAGGCCAACGCCGAGACCTATTACGCCCAGGCCAAGCTGGTGCTGGACCCGGCGCGTACCGAGATCCGCTACAACTCCGAGTGGAGCGACCCGCTGGGCGCGGCCGGCATGATCCAGCTGGCCAGCAAGTACACCGTGGCCCGCATGCTGGAGCGCGACGACTTCACGAAGCGCTTCCAGAGCCAGACGCCGATCTCGGTGCACGAGTTCCTCTACCCGCTGATGCAGGGCTACGACTCGGTGGCGCTGAAGAGCGACCTGGAGCTGGGCGGCACCGACCAGAAGTTCAACCTGCTGATGGGCCGCCACCTGCAGCAGGAATACGGCCAGGAGCCGCAGTGCATCCTGACCATGCCGCTGCTGGAGGGCCTGGACGGCATCGAGAAGATGTCCAAGTCCAAGAACAACTACATCGGCATCACTGAGCCGGCCAACACCATGTTCGCCAAGATCCTGTCGATCAGCGACCTGCAGATGTGGAAGTGGTACGAGCTGCTGTCCTTCAGGTCCATGGCCGAGATCGCCGCGCTGAAGGCCGAGATCGAGGCCGGCCGCAATCCCAAGGACGCCAAGGTCGCGCTGGCCAAGGAGATCACCGCGCGCTTCCACAGTGCCGCGGCGGCGGATGCGGCCGAGGCCGATTTCAACAACCGCGCCAAGGGCGGCATCCCGGACGACATCCCCGAGGTGCAGCTGAGCGGCGCGCCTCTGGGCCTGGCTCAGGTGCTGAAGGCGGCCAGCCTGGTGGCTTCCACCAGCGAAGGCCTGCGCATGATCGAGCAGGGCGGCGTGCGCCGCTCGGGCGAGGTGCTGTCGGACAAGGGCCTGAAGCTCGATGCCGGCGAGCATGTGCTGCAGGTGGGCAAGCGCAAGTTCGCGCGCGTTGTGCTGAGCTGAGCCCCCCGGGCCCGGCGCTCGGCCCGAATGCAAGCCGAGCCGGGCATCGGGCCACGGTCGTCACGGCCCTGACACAGGCGCGCGCCACCATCGCCGGTTTTCCTGGCGGTGGACCGCATGAGATTCTTTTCCCTGTTGGCGCTGGCCGGGCTGGTCGCGCTGCCCGCCGCGGCGCGGGCCGAAGCGCCGCTGGCGCTGAGCTTCTCCGACTTCTTCGCCCAGCCCATCGGCCCGCGCGGCCTTGAGCCCACGGCCCGGCTGAAGAGCGCCAGCGGCCATGAGGTGCGCCTGGTCGGCTTCATGGTGCAGCGAGAACAGCCGCAGGCCGGTCAGTTCCTGCTGACGCCGCGGCCCGTGTCGATGGCCGAGGACGCCGATGGCGAGGCCGACGACCTGCCGGCATCCACCGTCACCGTGCTGCTGCCCGACGCGCAGCGCGAGCGCCTCGTGGCCCACCGGCCGGGGCCGCTGGCCCTGACCGGCCGTCTCGAGTACGGCCCGGCCGAGGACGCCAGTGGCCGCGTCAGCTGGGTCCGTCTGCATCTCGCGCCCGACGCGCTGGCTGCCACCCCTCAATCGCACTGAGCGTTCTCCGATGAAAAAACACCACGCCCTGCTCCTGATTGCACTGGCGGCTGGCTCCGCCCTGGCCGCGCCGACCGTGACCCGGCTCACGCCGCCCAGCGAACTCTTCTCCAGTCACCGAGCCGCCCCTGTCATCGCGCGCTTCCTGCCCGGCCAGCGCTTCGACCTGCAGGCGACGATCCGGCCCGATGCGGGCCAGAAGATCACTGCCGCGCGTTTCCTCGTCGATGGCAAGCCGGTCAACGCCAACGTCGCGCTGCGCGACTGCGCCGTCGGCTGCGTGAAGGGCCTGGCCGCCGAGACGGCCATCGCCACCGTGCGCGCCGTCAGCAGCGACAAGGCCGGCGTGCACGAGTTCAGCGTCGAGGCCACGCAGGCCGACGGCCAGAGGGTCGTGGCCACCGGCAATTTCGAGGTTTTGCCCTTCACGGCCGCGTTGGGCCCGAAGGTGAAGAACATCATCATCCTGCTCGGCGACGGTATGGGCGCCTCGCAGCGCACGGCCGCGCGCATCGTGCACGGCTATGCCCAGGGCAAGGCGCTGCAGCCGCTGGCGATGGACAGCTTCACGGCAACGGCCATGGTCAAGACCTCGTCGCTGAACTCCATCGTGACGGACTCGTCGCCCGGCATGACGAGCTATGTGAGCGGCAACAAGAACAACAACAACGAGGAGGGCGTCTTCCCCGACGACACCGTCGACGCCTTCGACAACCCGCGCATCGAATACCTCAGCGAATACCTGCACCGCACCCAGGGCAAGCAGCTCGGCATCGTGACGACGGCTGACGTGTTCGACGCGACGCCCGCCGGCAATGCCGTGCACACCAGCAACCGCGGCGCCGGCACCGGCATCGTCGACCAGTTCTTCGACGACCGTGCCCACACCGGCCTGACCGTGCTGATGGGCGGAGGTCGCAAGTGGTTCCTGCCGGCCGGCACGCCGGGCTCGGGCCGCACCGACACGAGCGACTACGCCTTCTCCGCGACCGACCCGCACACGGCCGAGATCGTCAGGCGCTGGGGCGTGTCCGCCGGTGCGATGGACAAGGGCCGCGACCTCATCAGGGAATTCCAGTCCGCCGGCTACAGCTATGCGGCGACCAAGACCGACCTCGACAAGGTCGACGCCGCCAGGCCGCTGCTGGGCCTGTTCGCGTTCTCCAACATGAACGTGGCGCTGGACAAGATCAACGGCCGCCGCGGCACCGACAAGAACGGCCTGCAGGGGGGCAGCGTCGTCGACGACTTCGGCCTGCCCGACCAGCCCATGCTCGACGAGATGGCCGCCAAGGCCATCGGCGTGCTCAAGCATTCGCCCAAGGGCTTCGTGCTGATGATCGAGGGCGCGTCCATCGACAAGCAGGCCCACAACATGGACACCGAGCGCTGGATGCTGGACACGCTGGAGTTCGACCGCGCCGTGCGCGTGGCCCAGGACTTCGCGGCCGAGCAGGGCGACACCCTGGTCATCGTGACGGCCGACCACGAGTGCTCGGGCGCCGCACTGATCGGCGGCTCCGTCGTGACGGACGCCAGGCTCGCCGAGCTGGCCGCCAAGAAGGGCGTGGCCAACCTGCGCAACAGCGTCGTCGGTGTCTACGAGAAGGCCGGCTTCCCGCACTACAAGATTGCCGCCGACGGCTACCCTGAGACGACGGACATCGACTTCCGCCTGCTGGTGGGCTACGGCGCCAATGCCGACCGCTACGAGGACTGGCGCACGAAGAAGACGCCGCAGCGCGACGGCCAGCAGCCCTTCGCCAGCGAGGCGCCGCTGAAGTGGTACCCGGCCAATGCCCAGGAGCGCGACGATGCCGTGGGCGACTACCTCGTCACCGGCCAGGTGCCGGGCGAATCGGCCGTGCACACGGCCACCGACGTGCCGCTGTCGGCCTACGGCCCCGGCGCGCTGGCCTTCACCGGCGTCATCGACAACACCGACGTGTTCTTCAAGCTGGCCCAGGCGGCCGTGAAGGGCGTCGTCGCGCCGGCCGATACTTCGGGCTCGAAGAAGCCGCCCAAGCCCAAGCGTTGAACCCTGCCGACAACTCGCCATCCCCCGCGCCCACGGCCAGGCCGTGGCGCCGGCTCGTGGCAGTGTTGCTGCTGCTGGGGGCGTTGTGGGCGGTGTTCCAGTTCACCGGCCTGCGCGCCCGCATCAACCCGCAGGCCCTGCGCGACGGCTTCGCGGCGCACAGCGTCTGGGGCTTCGTCGCGTTCACCGCGCTGTTCGCGCTGGGTAACCTGATCCAGCTGCCCGGCTGGATCTTCCTGGCTTCCGCGGTGCTTGCCCTGGGGCCTGCCTGGGGCGCGGGCGCCACCTTCAGTGCCGCGCTGGTTTCCTGCGCCGTCACCTTTGTCATCGTGCGGGCCTTCGGGGCCAATGCGCTGCGCGAGCTGCCGGGGCCGCTGGCGCGGCGCCTGTTCTCGCGCCTGGACGCCCACCCCGTCCGCAGCGTGGCCCTGTTGCGCCTGTTCTTCCAGACCGTGCCGGCGCTGAACTACGCGCTGGCGCTGTCGGGCCTGCGTTTTCGCGACTACATGCTGGGCACGCTGATCGGCCTGCCGCTGCCGCTGGTCGTGTACGCCGCCTTCTTCGACACGTTGGCCGGCCTGATGGGCTGGCAGCTGCATTGACTGACCTTCGGCAGGGGGCGAGGCGCCGCTCATACTGCGCCGCCCCGGCAGAACCCAAGGAGACCCCGCATGAAGACCTGGCTCACCGCCGCCGTGCTGACCGCCACCGCCGCCCTGGCCCAAGCACAAGGCACCGACCCGCTGAAGACCGCCGTCGCGGCCGAGCACCGCAGCGTCGGCAACGTCGCGCGCGACGCCTGGCGCCATCCCTACGAGACGCTGGGCTTCTTCGGCATCAAGCCCACGGACACCGTCGTCGAGCTCGCGCCGGGTGGGGGCTGGTACACCGAGATCCTCGCGCCCTATCTGCGCGAGCAAGGGCAGCTCTATGCCGCCGATGGCGGCAGTTTGCGCTTCAAGGCCAAGATGGATTCGATGGCGGTCTTCGGCAAGGTCAGGATCACCAGCTTCGACCCGGCCAAGGGCCTGCTGGACATCGCCCCGCCCGGCAGCGCCGACGCGGTGCTGACCTTCCGCAACGTGCACAACTGGATGGCCGCCGGCAAGGCGCAGGATGTCTTCAACGCCGCCTTCAAGGCGCTCAAATCCGGCGGCACGCTGGGTGTGGAGGAGCATCGCCTGCCGGCCTCGCGCGAGCAGGACGCCAAGGCGCCAACAGGCTATGTGCACGAGGCCACCGTCATCGGCTTCGCCGAGGCGGCCGGCTTCAGGCTGGCGGGCCGCAGCGAGGTCAATGCCAACCCCAGGGACACGGCCGACCACCCGGACGGCGTCTGGACGCTGCCGCCCACCTATGCGCTGAAGGACAAGGACCGCGCCAAATACCAGGCCATCGGCGAGAGCGACCGCATGACCTTGAAGTTCGTCAAGCCCTGATGGGCCGCCGGCACGCCGTCATCGGCTACGGCCGGCTTGCGCGGGCGCTGGTGCCGGCGTTGCAGGCGACGGGCGACACGGTGGTCATCGGCCGGCGCGGGCCAGGACCGGGAGAGTTCAGTCCCGAGGCCGCGACGCAGGCCGCCGACTGGGCCTGGCTGACGGTGCCCGACGACCACATCGCCGCGACGGCAGCGGCCCTGCCGTGGCGGGCCGGCCAGCTCGCGCTGCACTGCAGCGGCGCGACGCCGCTCGCCGCGCTGGCGCCCGCGCCGGCCGTGGCCGGCTTTCACCCGCTGAAGCTGCTGGCCGGCGACGCCGGGCTGGCCGGAGCCCATGTCGGCATCGAGGCCGACGCGGCGCACCGGCCGGCGCTGGAAGCGCTGGCTCACGCGCTGGGCCTGGTGCCGCTGAGCCTGCCGTCGCCGATGTCGGCCCAGGCCCGGGCGGCCTATCACGCCGCAGCCAATCTGGCCGCCAGCGGCGTGCTGGCGGTGCTGGCCGAGGCCGGGGCGCTGTGGTCGGCCGCCGGCCTGGACGGCGGGCAGTCCCTGGCGGCCCTGCTGCCCCTGGCCCGCGGTGCGCTGGACACGGCCGCAGCGCGTGGCCTGGCCGGCGCCGTCTCCGGCCCCATCGCCCGTGGCGACGCCGGCGTGCTGGCCCGCCATCTGGAGGCGCTGGCCGGCGCCGGGCTGGACGGCGATCTGCTGCGGGCGCTGGGCCTGCGCCAACTGGCCCTGGCGCAGGCGGCGGGGCGGCTGGACCTGGCGCAGGTCACGGCGCTGCGCGCGCTGCTGGCGGCATCCGCCTGAGCACGTTTGCAACTGCGTGACAAAGGCCGCGCTCGGGCCCTCCGGGCTGTGTACGGCGCGGGGTGCGGGTCCTAAACTGCCCAGAGCTCCCGACGATGTTGCCGGGGGGCAGCCCTGGGGGTTACTCATGTCCGACGCGTCCATCCAGACCCTGATCAGGGCCGATGCGGCCCAGATCCTGCACAACGTCGTCGACGAACTGCCTGACGCACGCGAGCGCCTGGCCTATGTGCGCAGCATGACGGAGCAGGCGGCTACCAAGGTGCTCAATCTCGTCGAGGCGGCGCAGGAGGATGCCGAGGCCGTGCGCAAGAAGGGCCGCGAGCTATCCGATGCGCTGAACCGCCTGGCCCTGTCGACCAACATCAGCCAGGAGCGCGCCCGCGCGCTGATGAAGCTCTGCGCCGCCTATGCCGCCGATGCGGCCAGCTTCGCCGCGCGCGAGAAGTCGCTGCACACCGAGATCATGATGTCGCAGGACTTCCAGGATCTCTCCGGCCAGGTCATCAACAAGGTCAGCAGGATGCTGGAGCGCGTCGAGCCGCCGCTCAAGGACCTGCTCCAGTCCCTGCCCGAGCCGGCCGGGACCGTCGAGCCCGAGGAACTCGGTGGCGTGCAGACGCCCGACAAGGCGCTCAAGCAGGACGACGTGGACGACCTGCTGGCCAGCCTCGGTTTCTAGTCAGTTGAGGGCAGGGCTACTCGCTGCGCTTGATCGGGCTGTCCCGTAAGCCCATCAGATCCAGCCGGCCGGGTCGAGCCGGTAGTAGCCGCTCAGCTCGGCATACAGCGCCGGGTGGCCGGCCGCCAGCTCGCCGGGCCGCTCGAAGAACAGCTCGCTGACCACCGCGAAGAACTCCGCCGGTTCGGTCGCCGCATAGGCGTCGATCAGGCCCGATTCACCCTGCGCCAAGCGCCAGCGCAGCGCGTCGAACTCGTTCTGCATCACGGTGGACCAGCGCCGGTAGGCCTCGGCCGTCGGCAGCGCGGGCGCGCCGTTGGCCGGGCCGCCGGCCTGGTCGAGCTGGTGGGCGAACTCGTGGATGACGACGTTGTGGCCATCGCCCGGCGTGGCTGCGCCGTGCCGCACCTCGTCCCAGGCCAGCAGCACCTGGCCCTGGCTCCAGCTCTCGCCGGCCAGCACGCGGCGTTGCTCCGACTGCAGGCCGCCAGGCTCGGCCACCGGCCGCTCGACGACGAAGGCGCCGGGGTAGAGCAGCACCTGGCGCAGTTCGGGGTAGACGCCGCGTGCCGCGCCAAGCAGCGGCAGGCAGGCCAGCGCCGCGATGGTCACGCGCATCTCGTCGGTCACGCGCAGGCCGCGGCAGCCGATGATGGGCTTCTCGGCCAGGAAGACCTGCATCAGGCCCTTGAGTCGCAGTTGCTGGCGCGCCGGCAGCCGCGCCACCAGCGGCACATGGCGGCGCAGCAGTCGCCGCCAGGCCTGCGGGAAGGGGCGGCCGGCAATGCGCGTGCGGCGCCGGCGCACCCACAGCGGCCATAGCGCGATGGCGGCGGCGGCGAGCAGGGCGAGGCAGAAGCAGATCAGCAGCGGCATTGGCGACCTTGGGTAGCCCTTGCAACTGGGGCTGGCGGGCCGGCTTGCAAGCCCCGCGGCCCGCCGGACCGGCGCGGCTCGCGTAACCTCTGCGCCCATGCCCGAACCCGACGCGCCGCCATCGACCCCTCTCCAGGCCTGGCAGGTGTTGCTGGGCGGCATCTGCGCCCTGGTGCTGACCATCGGCCTGGCGCGCTTCGCCTACACGCCGCTGCTGCCGCAGATGCATGCCCAGGCCGGCCTGGGCGTCGCCGACGGTGGCCTGCTGGCGGCCATCAACTACGCCGGCTATATGAGCGGCGCGTTGCTTGCCGCCTGGATCGAAAGCCCGACTTGGCGCCAGCGCCTGTACAGCTGGGGCCTGCCGCTGGCCCTGCTCATCACGGCGCTGATGGGCTGGAGCACGAGCTTTGCTGCCTGGGCGCTGTCGCGCTATGTCGGCGGCCTGTGCGGCGCGGCCGGCATGCTGCTCGGCTCGGGCCTGGTGCAGGGCTGGCTGATGCGCTCGGGGCACCGACCGGAGCTGGGCCTGTATTTCATCGGCCTGGGCCTGGGCATCGTCGTGTCGGCCCTGGGTGCAATGGGCATGACGCACGCCGGCCTCGGCTGGGCCGGCCAGTGGCAGGGCTTCGCGCTGATCGGGCTTGCCTTCCTGCTGCCGGCCTGGTTGTGGCGCCCACCGGCGCCACCCATGGCCCTGAAGCCGGCCGCCGGCGCGGCGCCGAACCGGCGCTGGATGGCGCTGATGGTGGCGGCCTATTTCTGCGCTGGCTGGGGCTTCGTCATCAATGCGACCTTCACCGTCGCCATCGTCGAGAAGCAGCCGTTGCTGGCCGGCCAGGGCCCCTGGGCCTGGCTGCTCGTCGGCCTGGCGGCGACGCCGGCCGTCTTCGTCTGGGACCGGGTCGCGCGTCGCACTGGCGACGTCGGTGCGCTGCTGATCGCCTTCGGCCTGCAGATCGTCGGCGTGCTGCTGCCGGCGCTGGCCGACGGCCTCGCGGCGGCCCTGCTGGGCGCGCTGCTGTATGGCGCGACTTTCATCGGCATCGTCAGCCTGACGCTGGCCCTGGTGGGACGGCGCTCGCCCGCCAACCCGGGCAAGGCGATGGCCCGGCTGACGCTGAGCTATGGCGTGGCCCAGGTCAGCGCGCCGGCGCTGACGGGGCGCATGGTCGAGGCCAGCGGCAGCTTCGACGCGGCGCTGTGGCTGACGGCGGCCGTGCTGGCCGCGGGCATGCTGGTGCTGCTGGCCGTGCGGCGCGAGGTGGGCTGATCAGGGCCCAGCCTTCTGCGAAGTGTTGATCGGGTTGCTGTGGCGCATGCCATCGCTGACGGCTTCCACCTCACGCTTTTCCGCCTCGCGCTGGGCGGCGGTTCGGCAGCGCACGGTCGGCAACATCGTGCCCGTGCGGGTCTCACGTTCGCAGATGGTGTCCTTGTCGTTGGACACCACGGCGGCCGCCTGCTTGGGCTCGCTCGGTGCGGACGCACAGGCGGCGAGCAGCAGGGGTAGAAACAGCAGCAGAGGTCGTTTCATGGCAGCAGTGATCAGGTTGGAAGCGCCGCAGAATACCGCCTGCCTGACGCCTCAACCACATGACATGAGACACCTGCTGACAACCCTATTCCTCATCTGGATGATGCGGCTGCCCGCGTTGGCCCAGCCCGCGCCGAAGGCCTTCGACGCGGACGCCGCCAACGGTCTGCAACGCCTCGTCGAGCCTGAGATCTCGCCCGACGGCCGCTGGGTGGTCTACGGCCTGCGGGTGGCCGATACGGGCAAGGACAAATATCTGACCGATCTCTGGCTGGCTCCGAGCATCGGTGCTGCCGGGCCGCGGCGGCTGAGCTTCACCGGCGACATCGCCGGCAAGCCGCGCTGGCAGGGCTCGGAGGCCGTTTTCTTCCTAGCCGCGCGCGGCGGCGACGAGGAGCAAAAGAAGGGGGCGCAGCTGTGGCGCCTGCCTCTGGCCGGCGGCGAGGCCGAGAAGCTGACCGACATCAAGGGCGGCGTCGAGGACTATGCGCTGTCGCCCGATGGCCGCCGCGCCGCGCTGGTCGTCATGGACGAGGAGCCCGACCCCGAGCAGGCTGCGGGCTGGAAGCGCAAGACGCCCCTGCCCATCGTCATCGAGCGCTTCCATTTCAAGCAGGACCGCGAAGGTTATCTCGACGGCCGCCGCAAGCATCTGCAGCTGCTGGACCTGGCCAGCCGCAAGATCACCGCGCTGACGAGCGGCGAGTTCAGCGAGGCGGCACCGGCCTGGAGCCCCGACGGCCGGCAACTGGCCTTCCTCGGCAACCGCGCGCCCGAGCGCGACCGCACCGAGGCGACCGGCCTGTTCGTGATGCCCGCCGAACCCGGCGCGGCGGCGCGTGCGCTGGCCACCTTGACGACCGACGACGAAGCGCGTCCGGCCTGGAGCCCCGATGGCCGCCTGATCGCGCTGCCGACCGGTGACGACGCGAAGTGGAGCGCCTACCAGCAGTGGCGGGTCGGCCTCTACGACGCTGCCGGCGGTGCGGCGCGACTGCTCGGCGCGGGCCTGGATCGCGGCTGGCAGCCGCAGATCGCATGGACGCCGGACGGTGCGGCCCTGGTCGGCACCGTCGATGACGACGGCCACAGCCAGCTCGCCCGCATCGCACTGGCCGACGGTGCGGTCCAGCGCCTGAGTGGGGCCGGCGTGGCGGGCCAGGCCAGCGTTGCGGGCGACGGGCGCATCGCCTTCCTGGCCGGCGACTGGGCCAGTCCGGCCGAGCTGCAGTTGCTCGAGCCCGGCGCCGCGTCGGCGCGTACCTTGACGGCGCATCACGAGGACTGGCGCCGCGGCGTCGCGCTGTCCATGCTGCGCGAGTTCAGCGCGAGCAGTGCCGACGGCACCGAGGTCCATGGCCTGCTGGCCCTGCCGCGCGAGGCCCGGCTGCCTTTGCCGACCGTGCTGCTGATCCACGGCGGCCCCAACGGGCAGGACGCCCAGGAGCTGTCGATGCGCACCGCGCTGCGCGAGCGGCTGGCGGCCGCCGGCTATGCGGTGCTGCTCGTCAACTACCGCGGCAGCAGCGGCCGCGGCCAAGCCTTCCAGCGTGCGATCTTCGCCGACTGGGGCCATCTGGAGGTGCAGGACCTGCATGCGGCGGTCGACTGGGCCGTCAAGCAGGGCATCGTCGACCCGGCGCGGCTGGGTGTGGGCGGCTGGAGCTATGGCGGCCTGCTGACTGACTACCTGATCGCCAGCGACACGCGCTTCAAGGCCGCGGTCAGCGGCGCCGGCAGCGGCAACCAGCTCAGCATGTTCGGCGTGGACCAGTACGCCGTGCAGTACGAGCGCGAGATGGGCCCGCCCTGGGCGCAGCGCGAGCGTTGGCTCAAGGCGTCCTACCCCTTCTTCAAGGCCGACCGCATCAAGACGCCGACCCTCTTCCTCGGTGGCGAGAAGGACTTCAACGTGCCCATCGCCGGCGGCGAACAGATGTACCAGGCGCTCAGGATCCTGGGCGTGCCGACGCAGCTGGTCATCTACCCCGGCCAGTTCCACGGCCTGTCCCTGCCCAGCTACCAGCGCGACTGGGAGACGCGCTTCGTCGCCTGGATGGACCGCTACCTGAAGCCCCAGCAATCTTCCGCCACGAAGTAACACCTGGTGACGCCGTCATCCGCCGGGGCCGCCCGGCTGTTAGTGGGTCAGGGCCGCCCTCCCGGCGGCCCCGGAGACCCTCATGAAACGACTGGCCCTGGCCCTTGCACTGATTTCCGCCGCGCTGCTGTCCGGCTGCATCATCGTGCCGGTGCACCGGCACGACGGTTACTACCATGACCATGATGGCTATTACGGCCGTGACTACGGCTATGGCCGCGGCCCCCGGTAATTCTGTGTGAAGCCGTCATCCGCCCGGGCAGGGCGGCAGTTAGAGGGGGGTGGCCGCAGCCCGCGGCCTGGAGACCGAACATGCAAAAAACGACCCTGGCCCTCGCGCTGGCCTCATCCGCGCTGCTGTCGGCCTGCGTGGTGGTGCCCGCGCATCGCGGCTATTACGACGGCGGCTACGCCGCAGCGCCGGCCGTCGTCGTCGACGTGCCGCCGCCGGCGCCCTATGCTGAGGTGGTGCCCGTGATGCCCTACCCGGGGGCCGTCTGGATCAATGGCTACTGGGGTTGGAGCGGCGGCCGCCACCAGTGGGTGCCCGGCTACTACGACCGGCCGCGCCCCGGCTACCGCTACGAGCCGCATCGCTGGGAGAGCAGCGGCGGGCGCTGGCATCTGCGCGTGGGCGGCTGGATGCGCCTCTGATTCGCCGCCAGTCAAACGCGCTCGATGACGGTGGCGATGCCCATGCCGCCGCCGACGCACAGCGTCACGCATCCCGTCTGAAGATCGCGCCGCTCGAGCTCATCGAGCAGCGTGCCCAGCAGCATCGCGCCCGTCGCGCCCAACGGGTGGCCCAGCGCGATGCCGCCGCCGTTGACATTGACGCGCGCCAGGTCCAGGCCGAGGTCGCGCGCCGTCTTCATCGGCACGGCGGCGAAGGCCTCGTTGATCTCCCACAGGTCGACGTCCTTGGCCTGCATGCCGGCCTGCTTCAGCGCCTTCAGGCAGGCCGGCGTCGTGCCGGTCAGCATGATGGTGGGCTCGCTGCCCGTCACCGCCGCGGCGCGGATGCGGGCGCGGGGCCTGAGCCCGGCCGCCGCGCCGCCGGCACGGGAGCCGACCAGCACCAGGGCCGCGCCGTCGACGATGCCCGAGGAGTTGCCGGCGTGGTGGCGGTGCTCGATGGCGGCGGCCTGCGGGTATTTGCGCAGCGCGAGCGGGTCGAACTTCGCACCGAGCTTGGCGAACGAGGGGGTCAGCGCGGCCAGGGTCTCGGCCGTCGTCTGCGGGCGGATGGTCTCGTCCTCGGCCAGCAGCAGCGTGCCGGCCTCGTCGTGCACGGGCACCAGGGCGCGCGCGAAGCGCCCTTCGGCGCGTGCCGCGGCGGCGCGCTGGTGGGAGCGCGCAGCCCAGGCGTCCAGCTCGGCGCGTGAGAAGCCCTCCAGCGTCGCGATCAGGTCGGCGCTGATGCCCTGGGGCACGAAGCCGACGGCCTCGATGACGCGCGGGTCCTGCAGCCAGGCGCCGCCATCGCTGCCCATGGGCACGCGGCTCATGCTCTCCACGCCGCCGGCCACCACCAATTGCTCGAAGCCGCTGGCGACCTTGGCCGCGGCCAGGTTGACGCTCTCCAGCCCCGACGCGCAGAAGCGCGACTGCGTGATGCCACCCACGGTCTCGGCCCAGCCGGCGTCCAGCACCGCGGTGCGGGCGATGTCGCCGCCCTGTTCGCCGATCGGCGTCACGCAGCCCAGCACGACGTCGTCAACCAGGGCCGTGTCCAGTTGCGTGCGCCGTTGTAGAGACTGCAGCAGCGTGCGAACGAGCCAGATCGGCGTCGCCGCGTGCAGCGAACCCTCGGGCTTGCCCTTGCCGCGTGGCGTGCGGCAGTGCTCGTACAGGTAGGCGTCAAAACTCATGGGATCTCCAGTTGGTTTTACCCAGCGACTGCCGTGGAACCGGCTTTGCCGGGCCACTGGCAGTGCCCCCTCGAGGGGGCCGGCCAAGCCGGTAGGGGGTGCTTCACATCTGGCGCGAAGCCAGCTCTTTCATGATCTCGTTGGTGCCGCCGTAGATGCGCGTCACGCGCGCGTCGGCCCACAGCTCGGCGATGGGAGTCTCCAGCATGTAGCCATAGCCACCGAAGAGCTGCAGGCAGGCGTCGGTCAGCCGCGATGCGAGGTCGCTGCACCAGGCCTTCACGAGGGCGGCGCGGGCGGCGTCGAGCTCCTGCCTCAGGTGGGCGGAGATGGCAGCGTCCAGCAGCGCACGCGCGGCCAGCACGTCGCTCTGCGCCTGGGCCAGCACGAAGCGGGTGTTCTGGAAATTCCAGATCGGCTGGCCGAAGGCCTCGCGCTGCTTCGCGTAGGCGATGGTGTCGTCCAGCGCGCGCTCCATCATCGCAACGGCCTGGGCCGCGATGACGAGACGCTCCTGCGGCAGCTCCTGCATCAGCTGGCCGAAGGCCAGGCCTTCGCTCGCGCCCAGCAGGTTCGCGGCCGGTACGCGCAGCTCGTCGAAGAACAGCTCGCTGGTGTCCTGGGCCTTCATGCCGATCTTGTCCAGGCGCCGGCGCGACAGGCCGGGCGTGCCGGCATCGACCTCGGCCACGATCAGCGACAGGCCCCTGGCGCCCGGTGCGTCGCCGGTGCGGCAGACGATGACGATGAGGTCGGCGTTCTGGCCGTTGGTGATGAAGGTCTTCTGGCCGCTGATGACGTAGTGGTCGCCGTGTTCGTCGGTGACATGCCGGGCGCGCGTGCGGATGGCCTGCAGGTCCGAGCCCGTGCCCGGCTCGGTCATCGCGATGGCGCCCACGCGCTCGCCGCTGGCCAGCGCGGGCAGCCAGCGCCGGCGCTGCTCGTCACTGCCATGGTGCAGCAAATAGGGCGCGACGATGGCCGAGTGCACGCTGCCGCCGAAGCCGCCGAGGTTGGCCCGCGCGGCCTCCATGACGATGACGGCCTCATGGCCGAAGTCCCCGCTGCTGCCGCCGAACTCCTCGGGCATGGCCGCGCAAAGCAGGCCCTGCGCACCGGCCTCGCGCCAGGTGTCGCGCTCCATCTGGCCGCGCTCGCGCCAGCCGGCTGCGCGCGGCAGCCAGCGTTCGGCGAAGAAGCGTGCACAGCCCTGCTGCAGCAGGTGGTGTTCCTCGCGCATCCACGGCGAGGGAAACAGGGGCAGAGGCATGGCCGGGCGGGGAACGGTTGGGGAGACGGCATGATGGCGCAACCCGCCCCTCGGGGCGACCCGGAGATGCATGGATGACCCTGATCAAGCTGGCCTTCATCGTGTGCGGGCTGCTGCTTGTCGGCGCGGCCTGGTGGTCGGCCACGATGAACGCCAGGGCCGCCGATTGGCCTGACACGCGCGGCGTCATCGTGCACTCGGAACACCGTCAGGCCCCCGACGGCGACAACGACAGCGTGCGCATCGAGTACGACTACCAGGTGGCCGGCCAGGCCCGCCGCGGCTCCAAGGTCGGCTATGCCGGCGGGCCGTCGCAGTCCGCCGACAAGGCGGCCCTGGTGGCCCGCTACCCGGTCGGCCTCGAGGTCAGGGTCTATTACGACCCGGCCGACCCCGGCCGCGCGGTGCTGGAGCGCTCGCCGTCGCGGGCCTGGATCGCCGCGGTGCTGATGGGCGTGGCGCTGGTGGCCATCGGCCTGTTCAAGGATCTGTAGCGCTGAACTCCAGCCACAGCCCGGGCTGGTCGAAAACCATCTCCTTCTGGGGTGCCAGGTCGAGCCAGAGCAGCGTGTGCGCGGGCAGCGCGGCCCGGCGGCCATCCCCGCAGGACCAATTGCCTGGCTGCGACGCGAACAGGCCGCAGGAGCGTTGCCGGGCACGCCAGGGAACGCCCGGCAGCGCCGGGTGCATCGCCGCCTGCCCGCCCTTGTTCATCAGGTTCAGGTCGCGCACGGGGCCCTTCAGCAGGCGGCCAAAGGGCGCGCTGGCGCCGTCGAAGCGCAGCGGCGGGTCGAGGGTCGTCAGTGTCGCTCGCCGGTCTTCGAACTCGAGCCGCATCCCCTGGCCCTCGACGAGGGCGAGCCAGCGCTCGACGCCGGGGTAGGGCGAGAAGGGGCCGTCCTGATCGACGTCGGCCATGGAGATGCGCAGCTGCCAGTCGTCCGCGCGCGGCAGCACCAGCAGGGTCCGCGTGCGGCCGCCGCCGTTCTTCCAGGGTGTCGACGCGACCTGAGGGGCGTGGATGATCTCCACCGGTTCAGATCCCGACTGCCTTCTCCAGCGTCGCGATCTCTTCCTCGATGTAGGCCGACAGCCGGCCGAGGTTGGGCAGAGCGTCGGTCGCGATGAGGCCGAAGTAGAGCGTGCCGGCGTAGCTGAACAGCGTGATGTTGAGCAGATGGGTGGCCGGCAGCGTCGAGACCGGGTGCATCTCCAGCAGCGGCGCGCCCTTCAGGTAGAGGCGCTCCGCCGGGCCGGGCACGTTGGACACCAGCGTGTTGCCCATCGGCGTGATGACGTCGGCCAGCTTGAGCATGCCGGCGATCTGGCCGAGCAGCCCGGTCAGGAGGGTGTAGGTCTCGACGGCCTCGGGCGCGACCGAGTCGATCATGGCCCGCACATTGCGCAGCGAGTAGCCGATGTTGCGCAGGCGCACATAGGCGTCGTCGGTGGGCGCCGACAGGTCGACGAGGATGATGCCGATCTTGTTGCCCGCCCCCTTTTCACCATCGCGGCGCAGGTTCACCGGCATCTGGATCGTGATCGGCCGGTCCAGTGCGATGCCTTCGTCGGCGAGGTAGCGGTGCATGGCCCCGTCCAGGCAGGTCAGCGCGACATGGTTCAGCGTGGCGCGCGCCAGCTTGCGGATGGCGTCGATGCGGGCCATGGGCACGGCGGCGGTCGCGAACTGGCGGCCCGGCGTCGCGTTGCCCGTGAAGGGCGTGCCGCCGCTGGCCATGAAGGGCAGGGCGATGGCGTTCTTCGTCAGCTTCACGGCCTCCAGCGCCAGCATGGCCGTCAGCCGCCCGATGCCGACGGCGCGCTTGCTGTTGGCCGTGAGTTGCTTCCACACGGTGCCGGCCACGGCCTGGTCCAGCCGCTTCTTGCGCCCGAGGCCGCCGCGGCGAGTGTGGTCGAAGGTCCAGACCGGCGTGACCGTCAGGTCCTCGGGCGTCGTGCGCAGCGAGTCCACGCCCCAGCGCGTCATCGTGATGCCGTCGGCCATCGCGTGGTGCATCTTGTAGTAGACGGCGAACTGGCGGTCCCACAGCCCGGCGATGACATGCACCTCCCACAGCGGGCGGCTGCGGTCCAGCACCGGCTCGTGCAGCCGGGCGGTCAGCGCGTAGAGTGCCGCGCGGTCGTTGGCGCCGGCCTTGAGCCGGTGGAAGAAGACGTGCTCAGACAGGTCCACAGCCTCGGCCGTGCCCCAACTCGGCATCAGCGTCGGCGATAGGAAGTTGATGACCTGGTCGAAGGGCGGCTGGACGTCGGTGTGCTCGAGGAATTCCTCGTAGAGCTGCTTCGCGAAGCTGGCCTTGGCGCCCTTGGGGATCTGGTGGATGTGCAGGCCGGCGACATGCTTGGGGCTGGCCTCGCTCTCGGCGATGAAGAAGGCGAGGTCGAGCAGGGACAGGCGGCTCATGGTGTCTCTTGTCGTTCCGGTGCGGCCCAGCATAGGTGCCGCAGGAGTGTGGTCAAGGCCGGGGAATCACGCGTCGCCGCTGGCTGCGGCGCGGCGCCCGCTGCGGCGTGCCTTGTCGGCGGCCTTCTCGGCCTCGCGCGCAGCGGCCTGGCGGGCCTCCTCGTCGGCCGCGGCGCGGCGCCAGGCGGCCATCTCCTCGGGCGTCTCCAGCGTGATGCGGCCCAGCAACCCCTGGCGGTAGTCCACCAGCAGCGCCTCGGCGGCCTTGTGCATCTGCACCGCGCCGCCACGGATCTTGGCGCCGCGCTTGGTGCCGATGGCCTCCAGCACGGCATCGTCGGCGCCCAGCTCGGCCAGACCGTAGCGCTCCTGCAGACGCTCGGGGTAGCGGCGCTTGAGCACGGCGATCAGCTCCAGCGCCACCTCGGCCTCGTCGAAGGCATTGCGGCCGATGGCGCCGCTGGCGGCCAGGTGGTAGCCGCTCTGCTCGATGGCGATGCGCGGCCACAACATGCCCGGCGTGTCGAACAGGTAGAAGCCTTTCTCCAGCACGATCTTCTGCTCGATCTTGGTGATGCCCGGCTCGTCGCCCGTTTTGGTGGCCTTGCGGCCGACCAGCGTGTTGATCAGCGTGCTCTTGCCGACGTTGGGGATGCCGCAGATCAGCACGCGCAGCGGCTTGTGCATGTCGCCGCGCAACGGCGCCAGTTCGCGGCAGGCCTTGACCAGGGCGCGGGCGGGGGATTTGTCGCCGGCGTCCAGCGGGATGGCGCGCGTGTGCGGCTGGGCGTTGTAGAAGGCCAGCCAGTCGGCCGTCACGGCCGGGTCGGCCAGATCCTGCTTGTTCAGCACCTTCAGCGACGGCCGGCCGGTGGTGAGCGCAGCCAGCAGCGGATTGCTGCTGGAGCCGGGCAGGCGCGCGTCGAGCAGCTCGATGACCACGTCCAGCCCCGCCTTCACGCGATCCTTGATCGCCTGACGGGTGGAGTTCATGTGGCCGGGGAACCAGTTGATGGGCATGCGCTGACGAGATTGGGGGCTTGCGGAGGGCGGATTGTCGGGCTTACATCCGGTTGCCGGCGCTGCTCCGACAGCCCGCAGCATTCCAGCCTAGCGTCTGAGGGAAGTATGAGATTCGAAGGTGTATTGAGCGCGTGGAACCACGATGCCGGCTACGGCACGATCCGCCCGCTGGGTGGGGGCGAAGAGGTGTTCGTGGCACTGGCGGCCTTTCCCACCGATGGCGAGGGCCCGCGGCTGGACGAGCCGCTCAGCTTCGAAATTGTGACCGGCCGTGACGGCCGCAAGCAGGCCGTGAGCCTCAAGCGCCTGCCCCGGCTCCAGCAGCACTCCGCGATGCGCGAGGCCGCCGGGGTCGGCAGCCTGCGCGTGCGCCAGGCCAGAAGAAAACGGCGCCTGAGTCTTGCGGCCGGCGCCGTCGTCGCGGTGCTGCTGGTGGCGGTGGGCGGGGCGCATTGGTGGCCCCATGCCGCGTCGGACAACCCGGTCCGCGCAGGTCGTTGAAGCTGGAGGCGCAGCAATCGCTGTCCGGTGTCATGCCAGACGGCCTGCATGCCGTCTGTCCTTCGTAACGCGTCGAACAGCGCGCAGGCGCTGTTCTCGGTCTCTACTCATGCCATGCGCCCAGCATGGCGCATGGCCTTCGTGAGCCGTCGGACAGGCCGCAGGGCCTGTCCTCGGCGCTCACTCAGTCCTCGTTCTTGAAGACGAGTTTGACCTCGTGCGTCGCCTTCTCGCCCGGCTCGAACTTCCAGTCCATCAGGGCCTGCTTCACGGCGCGGTCGAAGACGCGCTTGGGTTCGGCCTCGACGATCTCGACGTCGCTGACCTTGCCATCGGCCTCGATGGTCAGCTTGGCCTTGACGACGCCGGTGGAGATGCCCTTCTGCACGGCCTCGCGCGGGAAGTCGGGCGGCACCTTCTTGATGACCTTGGGCGTGGCGTGGGCGGCCAGGGCCAGCATCAGGCTGGCGGCGAGCACGGTGGCGGAGCGCAGGATGGACATGGCAGGCCTTGACGAGTGGTTGTTGGGGTTCAGGCCGCGCGGAAGAAGCCGACCGCCTCGATCAGGCGGGTGGAGCTGTCGCGCAGCGCGTCGGCCGAACGGCTGAGCTCGCCCACCAGGCTGGTGTTCTGCTGCGTGGCCTTGTCGAGTTCGTTCATCGCGCCGTTGACGACGCCGACGCCGGTGGCCTGCTCCTGCGCCGAGTGCGAGATCTCCTCGATCAGCTGACCCATGTTGTTCACTTCGTCCACGACGCTGCGGATGGTGACGCCGGCGTTGTTGACCAGCGTGGTGCCGTTCTCGACCTTGACGGTCGATTCCTGGATCAGCACCTTGATCTCCTTGGCGGCGCCGGCCGAGCGCTGGGCCAGGGCGCGCACCTCGGCGGCCACGACGGCGAAGCCGCGGCCATGCTCGCCGGCACGCGCGGCTTCCACCGCGGCGTTCAGGGCCAGGATGTTGGTCTGGAAGGCGATGCCGTCGATGACACCGATGATGTCGCCGATCTTCTTGGAGCTGGCGCTGATCTCTTCCATGGTCTCGACGACCTTGGAGACGACGGCGCCGCCGTTGCTGGCCGCCTGGCGGGCCGTCACGGCGATGCCGGCGGCGCGGCGGGTCAGGTCGCTGGCGCCCTTGAGCGTCGAGGCGATCTGCTCCACCGAGGCGGCGGTGTTCTGCAGGCTGGCGGCGGAGCGCGTCGTGCGCTCGGCCAGGTTGGAATTGCTGTCGGCGATGGAGCCGGAGTTCGAGGCCACCTCGCTGGCGGCGGTGGACACGTCGCGCACGACGCCGGACAGCGCCGTCTGCATGTCCTTCATGGCCTGCAGCATCTGGCTCAGCTCGTCGCGGCCTTCGACCTGGATGTCCTGGGTCAGGTCACCGGCGCGGATGGCTTCAGCGGCGGCCTGGGCCTTGCGGGCCGGGCCGACGATGGAGCGCGAGATCACCAGGAAGCCACCGACGCCCAGGGCCACGGCCACGGCAACCAGCACGAAGGTCAGCACGACCGAGGAGCGCGCGCGCTCGTTGCCGGCATTGGCCAGCGTCTTGCCGCTGTCGAACTGCATGTCGACCAGCTTCTTCAAGCCTTCCTGCAGCGCCGCCTGGGCGGGGCGCAGGTCGGTGATCAGGCTCTCGCGGGCTTCGTCGGGGCTGCCGTCCGTCTGCACCTTCTGGAACTTCTCCAGCGCGCCGAGGAATTTGGTCTTGCGTTCGCGCACCTCGGAGACGGCGGCCTTCTCGGCATCGTCGGAGACGGCTGCATCGAGGCTGGCGAGCTGCTTCTCGCCCTCTTCCAGCGCATCGGCGATGGCCTTCTTCTGCTTCTTGATCGCACCGGCGGTATCCAGCAGCAGCAGGTCGCGCACGGCGCGCGAGATGATGTTGACCTGGCCGTCCAGGCCATTGGCCGCAGCGATCTTCACGAGGCTGGAGTTCGCGGTGCGGTCCAGGTCCTTGGCCAGGCTGTTGGCGTTCGATGCGCCGTAGATGCCGATGGCCACCAGCAGCAGGATCAGGAGGCCGAAGCTCACGGCCAGCCGCTGGCCGATGCGCAATTGGGTCAGGAAGTTCATGCGGTTCAGGTCCTTGTCCGGTGATCCACGGGTATCGGCGCCAGCCGGCCGATCTTGATTCCAACGATGACTGACTTTAGGGCCCTCGGCCCTTCTTTTGCGGCCATACCCGGAGGCCGCCGCGCAGTGTGTCGCGACCTGTGACGATTTGCTTCAAGGGTCCGTGGTCCTCGCGTGAAGTCGTTCACGTCGCTCCCCCGCCCGGGAGCTTGCTGTGTCAATGCGCAGCAGCCGCTGCCCGCAAACGCAGCACTTCGACCGCGTCGATCTCGCCGGCCTGATGGCCGAAGGACTGGCGCAGATGGCTGGCCAGCGCGGCCAGGTCCTCGGCGCCGAGCACACCGGCGAACGGCGGCATGCCATAGGGGCGCGGGTGGCCAGGCGTGGCCGGCGCGAAGCCGCCGCGCTCGATGACGCGCAGCAGGTTGGCCGCGCTGGCCTGGGTGACGACGCGGCTGCCGGCCAGGGCCGGGTAGGCCGGGGCGCCGCCAGTGTCGCGGCGGCCCTCGCCCTGGCCGCCATGGCAGGCGGCGCAATGCTCGCGGTAGAGGCCGGCGCCGCGCTCGCGGCGGCGCCGGTCGGGCTCGGCGGGCCCGGGCCGCGGCACCGCTCGTTCGGGCAGCGCGCGCAGATAGGCGCTCATGGCGGCGAGGTCGGCTTCGTCCAGCGCCGCGGTGCTGCCGAGCACGACCTCGGCCATCGGCCCGAGCGCCGCATGGCCGTCGGCGTGGCCGTCGCGCAGCCAGCGCTGCAGGGCCTCGGCCGTCCAGCGCTGCACGCCGGCCTCGGCGGGGTCGTGCAGGGAGGGCGCCACCCAGCCCAGGCCGGCGAGCAGGCCGCCGCGGAAATCGGCCGCGCCCTGGTCGCCGCCCAGCACGCCGCGCCCGGCATGGCAGGCGCTGCAATGGGCCAGGCCCTGGCTCAGATAGGCGCCGCGGTTCCAGGCGGCATCGCGGGCCGGGTTGGGCTGGTAGACGCCGGGCCTGAAGTACAGCGCCCGCCAGGCGGCGATGGCCAGCTGGCTCCCATAGGGCCAGCGCAGCTGGTGGGCGCGGCGCGGTGCAACGACCGGGCCCTGCGCCTGCAGCCAGGCATGCAGCGCGTCGGCGTCCTCGCGGCTGACCAGGGTCGTGTTGACGATGGGATGGGCCGGCACCAGCAGCCGGCCGTCGCGGCTGATGCCCAGATGCAGAGCGCGCCAGAACTCGTTGGCGCTCCAGCCGGCCAGGCCGGTCGGGTCGGGCGTCAGATTGGTCGAGAAGACGGTGCCGAAGGGCGTCGGGATGGGCCGCCCGCCGGCCAGGCGAGCGCCGCCGCGGGCCGTGTGGCAGCCGGCGCAGTTGCCCACCGCGGCGAGATAGGCGCCGCGCGCCAGGCTGGCGGGCGCGCTGGACTGCGGCGTCGCGTCGTTCAGGCCGCGCTGCCAGGCCAGCAACGCAAGGCCGGCTGCCGAGCCCAGGGCGGCCAGCAGGGCCAGGGCGATGGACAGCCGCCTCATGGCTGCAGCCCCCCGCAGCGCAGCGGTGCCGGCGCGGTCAGCGCGGGCGCCGGATGCGGGTCGGCCGGCATCGGCTGGCCGGCCAGGAACTGCGTCAGCGCGTTGATGTCGGCATCGGTCAGGGCCTTGGCGATGCGGGCCATGCAGTCGGGCGCCAGTGCGCGGCGCTGGCCGCTGCGCCAGGCGCCGAGCTGGCCGTTCAGGTAGTCGCGCGACAGGCCCAGCAGCCCCGGCACACCGGGCTGGGTGCCGGTCAGGCGCTCACCGTGGCAGGCGACGCAGGCGGGCAGCCGGCGGCCGGCGTCGCCGTGGCGGATCAGTGCTTCGGCGCGCGCCAGCTCGGGCGCCGCCAGCGTGGGCCGCTGCGGCGGCGGATAGGGCAGGTCCAGCGACGCGAAATGGCCGGCCAGCTCCTTCAGATAGGCGTCGGACAGCGGCGTGATCAGCTCGCTCATCAGGCCGTAGTCGCGCCGGCCGTCGCGGAAGTTCAGCAGCTGGTTGTAGAGATAGCCGGCCGGCTTGCCGGCCAGCCGCGGGTAGTAGCCGTCCGGCGTGGCGCGGCCCTGCTTGCCGTGGCAGCCGGTGCAGGCCAAAGCCCGCTGCGCGAGCGTGTCAGCGACCGTGCGCTGCGCGAGCGCGTCGGGAGCGGGCTGGGCCAGGGCGGCGGGCGCCCAGCACAGGGCGATCAGCAGGCGGGCGAGGAGCGAGGGCATGGCCCCTCATCTTGCCCGGGCGGCCGGGCGCGGGTAAGGCTCAGATCCGGCCATCCGGGACCGTATCAGTTCGCCGGGCCGGGTTCAGCGGGCGCCGAAGATGGCGGTGCCGACGCGCACCAGCGTCGAGCCCGCGGCGACGGCGTCCTCCAGGTCGGCGCTCATGCCCAGGGACAGCGTGTCCAGCGCCAGGCCCTCGGCCTTCAGCGCCTCGAACAGCGCGGCCATGGCCCGGTGCTGGGCCAGCGCGCCGGGGCCGGGCTCGGGGATGGCCATCAGGCCGCGCAGCCTCAGCCGGGGCAGGGTGGCGACTTGGGCGGCCAGCGGCGCGACCTCGCCCGGCAGCAGGCCGCTCTTGCTCGCCTCGGCACTGATATTGACTTGCAGGCAGATATTGAGCGGCGGCAGCTCGGGCGGCCGCTGCTCGGACAGGCGCTCGGCGATCTTGAGCCGGTCCACCGAATGCACCCAGTCGAACTGTTCGGCCACCGGCCGCGTCTTGTTGGACTGCAGCGGGCCGATCAGATGCCATTCGAGCTGGCCGCGCAGGTCGATCAGCTCGCCCACCTTGGCCAGGCCCTCCTGCACATAGTTCTCGCCGAAGGCGCGGGCGCCCGCGGCGAAGGCCTCGCGCACGGCCGAACCGGGGAAGGTCTTGCTGACGACGAGCAGCTGTACCGCGTCGGGGGGACGGCCGGCTGCGACACATGCCGCAGCGATGCGGCTTTTGACGGATTTCAGGGAGTCGGAGATCGCCATAATGATCCGAGCACTCCACGGGACATCATGGACATCACTCAGCTGCTGGCATTTTCGGTCAAGAACAAGGCATCGGACCTGCACCTTTCTGCCGGCCTGCCGCCGATGATCCGCGTCCATGGCGATGTGCGCCGCATCAATGTCGAGGCCCTGGACCACCGTGCGGTCCACGACATGGTCTACGACATCATGAACGACTCCCAGCGCAAGGTGTACGAGGAGACGCTGGAGGTCGACTTCTCCTTCGAGATCCAGGGCCTGGCGCGCTTCCGCGTCAACGCCTTCAACCAGAACCGCGGCGCCGGCGCCGTGTTCCGGACCATTCCGAGCAAGATCCTGAGCCTGGAGCAGCTGGCCGCGCCCAAGGTCTTCGCCGACCTGGCGCTCAAGCCCCGAGGCCTGGTGCTGGTGACCGGCCCGACCGGCTCGGGCAAGAGCACAACGCTGGCGGCCATGGTCAATCACCTCAACGAGAACGAGTACGGCCACATCCTGACCATCGAGGACCCGATCGAGTTCGTGCACGAGTCCAAGAAGAGCCTGATCAACCAGCGCGAGGTCGGTCCGCACACGCACTCGTTCGCCAACGCGCTGCGTTCGGCGCTGCGCGAGGACCCGGACTGCGTGCTGGTCGGTGAAATGCGCGACCTGGAAACCATCCGCCTCGCGCTGACCGCGGCCGAGACGGGCCACCTGGTGTTCGGCACGCTGCACACCTCGTCGGCCGCCAAGACGGTGGACCGCATCGTCGACGTCTTCCCCGCCGCCGAGAAGGAAATGGTGCGGGCGATGGTGTCCGAGTCGTTGCAGGCCGTCATCTCGCAGAGCCTGTGCAAGTTGAAGGACGGCACGGGCCGCGTCGCGGCCCACGAGATCATGCTGGGCACCTCGGCCATCCGCAACCTGATCCGCGAGAACAAGGTGGCGCAGATGTACTCGTCCATCCAGACCGGCAACTCGCAGGGCATGCAGACGCTGGACCAGAACCTGACCGATCTCGTCCGCCGCAACATCATTTCGCCGGCCGAGGCTCGATCCAAAGCCAAGTTCCCTGAAAACTTTCCTGGCTAAGCCAGGAAGGTTTGACGGCACTCATGTGGCTTGCCACGTCAGTGACGGCAAAACCCTCGTATTGAAAGACCGCTCATGGAACGCGACCAGGCCTCGAAATTCATCAACGACCTGCTGCGGCTGATGCTGTCGCGCAAGGGTTCGGACCTCTTCCTGACGGCCGAGTTCCCGCCCGCCATCAAGGTGGACGGCAAGGTGACCAAGGTCTCGCCCCAGCCGCTGTCGGGCCAGCACACGCTGCAACTCGCGCGGGCCATCATGAACGACAAACAGGCGGCCGACTTCGAGCGCAGCAAGGAGTGCAACTTCGCGATCTCGCCGCATGGCGTCGGACGCTTTCGCGTGAACGCCTTCCTGCAGCAGGGCCAGGTCGGCCTGGTGCTGCGGACCATCCCGTCCACGCTGCCCACCATCCAGTCGCTGGACCTGCCACCGGTGCTGCGCGAGATCGTGCAGAACAAGCGCGGCCTGGTCATCGTCGTCGGCGCCACCGGCTCGGGCAAGAGCACCTCGCTGGCCGCGATGATCGACGAACGCAACGAGACGACCTATGGCCACATTGTGACCATCGAGGACCCGATCGAGTTCGTGCACCCGCACAAGAACTGCATCGTCACCCAGCGCGAGCTGGGCCTGGACACCGACAGCTGGGAGGCCGCGCTGAAGAACTCGCTGCGCCAAGCGCCCGACGTCATCCTGATGGGCGAACTGCGCGACCGCGAGACCATGGACCACGCCATCGCCTTCGCCGAGACCGGCCATCTGTGCATGGCCACGCTGCATGCCAACAGCGCCAACCAGGCGCTGGACCGCATCATCAACTTCTTCCCGGAAGACCGCCGCCAGCAGCTGCTGATGGACCTGTCGCTGAACATGCGCGCCCTCATCAGCCAGCGCCTGCTGCCGCGCCGCGAGGGCAAGGGCCGCGTCGCGGCCGTCGAGATCATGCTGAACACGCCGCTGATCTCCGACCTGATCTTCAAGGGCGAGATCAGCGAGATCAAGGAGCTGATGAAGCGCTCGCGCGAGCAGGGCATGCAGACCTTCGACCAGGCCCTGTTCGACCTCTACGAGGCCGGCAAGGTCACCTACGAAGACGCGCTGCGCAACGCCGACTCGGTCAACGACCTGCGCCTGCAGATCAAGCTCAACAGCGAGCGTGCCCGTAGCGGCGACCTGTCCTCCGGCACCGAGCACTTGACGATTGTCTGAACCCCATGAGCACCCGCACCTACGAACCCGCTTCCGCCCGCCGCGTCGCCTTCCTCGGCCTCGGCGTCATGGGCCATCCGATGGCCGGCCATCTGGCGCGCGCCGGCCACCAGGTCACCGTCTACAACCGCACGGCCGCCAAGGCGCGGGCCTGGGTGGACGAATACGGTGGCGGCTTCGCTGCCACGCCGGCCGAGGCGGCACAGGGCGCGGAGTTCGTGTTCTGCTGCGTCGGCAATGACGACGACTTGCGCTCGGTGGTGCTGGGCGACGCCGGCGCGCTGGCCGGCATGGCCTCGGGCGCCGTGTTCGTGGATCACACCACCGCGTCGGCGGCCGTGGCGCGCGAGTTGCATGCCGAGGCGGCCCGGCGTGGCGTGGCCTTCGTCGATGCGCCGGTCTCCGGTGGCCAGGCTGGCGCGGTCAATGGCGCGCTGACGGTGATGTGCGGCGGCGACGCGGCGGCCTTCGAGGCGATGAAGCCCCTGGCGATGTGCTTCGCGAAGGCCGTGACCTTGCTCGGTGGCCCGGGTTCGGGCCAGCTGGCCAAGATGGTCAACCAGATCTGCATCGCCGGCGTCGTGCAGGGCCTGGCCGAGGCCGTGCGCTTCGGGCAGAACGCCGGCCTGGACATGGTCCAGGTGCTGGACGTCATCGGCAAGGGTGCGGCCCAGAGCTGGCAGATGGACAACCGTGGCAAGACCATGGTGGCCGACCAGTTCGACTTCGGCTTCGCCGTGGACTGGATGCGCAAGGACCTGGGCCTCGTGCTCGACGAGGCGCGCCGCAACGGCTCGCGCCTGCCGCTGACGGCGCTGGTGGACCAGTTCTATGCCGACGTGCAGGCGCTGGGCGGCAACCGCTGGGACACCTCTTCGCTGATCAAGCGACTCTGACCCGAACTCAAACCGGCCGCCGGGCCGCCCCAAGGTCGGTTTGAGCGGATGTGCGAGCGGGCCACGCCCGCGAGCATCCGCGCCCCTTCGGGGGGCCGGTCAGCGCTTCAGCGCTGGACGGGGGGCTTGCTATATCGCGCGAGCTCGTCCTCGCTGATGATCTCGAACGCCTTCACGACCTTGTTCACGCCGCTGATCTGGCGCGCGATCTCGGTGGCGCGGTCGGCCTCGCGTTCGGTCACGCGGCCCATCAGATAGACATTGCCGCGCTCGACGACGATGTAGAAGGCATTGCTCAGCAGGTCGCGCGCATCGATCAGCTTGGCCTTGACCTTGCCCTGGATGACGACATCGTTGGAACGGCTGCTCAGCGAGCTGGCCGGGCCGATGGCCACCTCGTTCAGCACCTTGCTGACGTTCTCGACGCCGCCGACGATGCCGTCCAGCGCGGCGCGGGCTTCCTCGGTGGTGGCCTCGCCGGTGACCAGGGCGACGCGGTTGTAGCTGTTGACCGTGGCGTGGACCTTCTCGCCCAGCCGCTCGCGGATGCGGGCCCCGGCCTTGACCTCGATGGTCTCGTCCTCGAGTTGGGTACCCGAGGTGCGGCGGTCAGTGGCGACGGAGACGCCGCCCACCATGGCGCCGCCGATGATCAGCGGGGCGCAGCCGGTGGCCAGGGTGCTGGCGAGGACGGCGGCGGTCAGGGTCAGGGAGAGCTTCTTCATCTGGATTCCATGCAAGGGGTTATTCGTCGCTGCCGAGCAGTTGCAGGTCGACGGCGTCGGCCAATGCATGCAGCAGCACGCGCTGGGCCTCTACAACGCGCGGCTCGCGGCCGTGGCTGACACGGATCTGGATGTCGGTGTCCTGCAGCAGGCCGCGCCACTCGTCGGCGGCCCCGGGCGGCTGGGCGGTGAGGGCGATGATGCTCATCTCCTGCGCATGGGCCACGGCCAGGGCCGGCTGCCAGGCGTCGCGCTGCTCGCGCAGCGGCTCGATCATCACGAGCACGTCGCCCGGGTGGCCGTGGGCCTGCAGCAGCCGGGCGATGTCCAGGCCGGCAGCCTCGCGCGCCTGGGCGGCCAGACTCCAGGCGGCCAGGCCGGGGCGCTCCTGCTCGAAGCGGCCGGCCAGGCGGGCGGCGAGGTAGTCGGCGTCCAGCGCCGCGAGGCCATGTGCGGCGCAGAGGATGCGGTTGCCGCCGGTGATGGCGTCCACCACCATCTGCGCGGCCATTGCCAGGGGGCGGGCCAGTTGTTCGGCGGCCTGGTAGAGCAGGTCGGCGCTTTCGAAGAACTGTTGCTGGATGCGTTGCTCGATCATTGGAGCGGAATCATAGGGTCAGCCCGTAGGCGCATCGAAGGCAGCTTGCAACCAGGTGAGTTCGGCCCCGTCTATGGCCACCACGTCGAAGCGGCAGGGCGGCGGGCTGGCATGGCGCTGCAGATGGTGCCGGGCCGCGTAGATCAGGCGCTGCTGCTTGGCGGGCGTCACGCTGGCCGCGGCGCCGCCGTGCGTGGCATCGGCCCCGCGCGCGCACCTCGACGAAGACCAGGGTGCCGTCGCGGTCCCGCAGGATCAGGTCCACCTCGCCGGCGCGGCGGCTGGGGCCGGCGGCGACTCGATAATTCCTCTCCAGCAGGCGCAGCCCCGCGCGCTGCAGATGGGCCAGCGCGGCGTCCTCGGCCGCATCGCCTGACACCTTGGTCGCCGGTTTTGAACGAGAGCCCCAGTTGAACATTGACGCCTCCCTGATCCGCCAGGCCGCCGCGGCCGCGGCCGGCGGCCAGCAGTATCCGGCCGCCACCCTCTATCTCGTCGCGACGCCCATCGGCAACCTGGCCGACCTGAGCCTGCGCGCCATCCACCTGCTCGGGTTGGCCGACGCGCTGGCCTGCGAGGACACCCGCCAGGGTGGCGCGCTGCTGCGCCACCTCGGCCTGCACAAGCCGCTGATCGCGCTGCACCAGCACAACGAGCGCGAGGCCAGCGCCGCGGTGCTCGCGCGGTTGGCCGCCGGCGAGCGCGTGGCCTATGCGTCGGACGCCGGCACACCGGCCATCTCAGACCCCGGCGCCGTACTGGTCCAGCAGGCCGTGGCGGCCGGCTACCGCGTGCTGCCGCTGCCGGGGCCGAGCAGCGCCGTCACGGCGCTCAGCGTGGCGGGCGACACGGCGGCCACGCTGAGCGTTCGCGGGCTTTTTGCCGACCAAGGCCGGCGAGCGCCGCACGGCGTTGCAGGCGCTGCTGGCCGTCGAGGGCCAGAGCCAGGTCGTCTTCGAGGCGCCGCATCGCATCCTGGACCTGATCGCGCTGCTGGCCGAGCTGGCGCCCGAGCGCCGCGTCAGCGTCTGCCGCGAGCTGACTAAGCAGTTCGAGAGCATCCACACGGCCGAGGCCGCCACGCTGCCGGCCTGGCTGGCGGCGGACGCTCAGCGCCAGCGCGGCGAGTTCGTCCTTGTGCTGCATGCCCGCGCGCCGGCCGCCGCGGCCGAGGGCGGGCTGCCCGCCGAGGCGCTGCGCGTGCTGGGCCTGCTGGTGGCCGAGCTGCCGCTGAAGCAGGCCGTGGCCCTGGCCGCGCAGATCAGCGGCGCACCGCGCAATGCGCTTTACGACGCCGGCCTGCTGCTGAAGCGCGAAGGCTGAGCCTTGGCGCCGGGCGGCTGCCCCGCCGGGGCGAGAGCCGCGGCCAGCGCCTCGTGCAGCGGTGTCGCGGGCAAGGGGCCGGCGAGGGCTTGGAGCGCCAGGCCGTCGAGCCGGTGCGGGCGCTCCCACAGATAGCGCATCTCGAGGATGGCGCGCCAGCTGGGCACCAGGGGTGAGGCCAGGCGGATCAG
Source organism: Roseateles saccharophilus (assembly GCF_004342485.1). Taxonomy (GTDB): domain Bacteria; phylum Pseudomonadota; class Gammaproteobacteria; order Burkholderiales; family Burkholderiaceae_C; genus Pelomonas; species Pelomonas saccharophila. Next base: position 24,996 of record NZ_SMBU01000005.1, on the reverse strand, counting down.
ACCCCAGGGCAGGCCGGCCGTACGCAGCGGACGCCGGCAGGCCGTGGCGAGCGCTTCGGTGAGCTGGGCGCCGGTCAGCGTGTGGCCTTCGAAGTGCAGGCGGCGGTGTCCTTTCAGCTGCGCGCGCCGCCCGGCGACGGCGACGAAGGCCTGGGCCAGGTCGGGCAGATAGGCCCAGGCGTGGGCCACATCCGTGCGGCCGGGGTAGACGACGCGGCCACGGTGCAGGCGGCTGGTGACGGCAAGGTCGAACCAGGACCCGGTGCCGCTGCCGCCGAAGAAGTCGCCGGCCCGGATCACCACCGAGTCCAGCCCAGGCGTGGCCGCCATCCCGGCCTCCATCTCGATGCGCAGCCGGGCCTTGGGCGTGTTACCGGCTTCGGGCGTGTCGGGCTTCAGCACGGCCGGCAGCTCGCGGCCGAAGCTGTAGACATTGCCCGGCAGCATCAGCAGCGCGCCCAGGCGCAGCGCCACGGCCTGGGCCGCGCGGGCCAGGGGCAGGGCCAGCTCGTCCCAGCGGTGGTAGGGCGCGTTCAGCGCGTTGACGACCACGCTCGCCCCCGCTGCGGCGGCCACCAGTTCGTCGACCTGCAAGGCGTCCAGCCGCAGCGCTTCGACGCCTGCGAGCTCCTGCGGCAGCGGCCGGCGCGCCACTGCGAGGGTGCGCCAGCCGGCGCGGGCGAAGGCGAGAGCGAGGCTGCGCCCGATGCGGCCGGCGGCGCCGAGGATGAGGACGGTAGGCATGAGGTTCTCCTGTCGTGTGGGCTCACTGTGCCCAGCGGCAACGAATTCGAAAATGTTTTATCGTGAATAGTTGCAATGCAAAATTGCATCGATGGAGCCGAGCTGGGATCAATGGCAGCTGTTTCTTGCGCTGGCCGAGGGCGGCTCGACTGCGGCCGCCGCGCGCCGCCTGGGCCAGACCCAGCCGACGCTCTCGCGCCAGCTGGCGGCGCTGGAAGCCGCAGTTGGCGTGGCGTTGTTCGAACGTCATGCGCGTGGCCTGCGCCTGACCGCCCGCGGCGAGGTCCTGCTGCCAGCGGCGCGCCAGATGCGCGATGCGGCCCAGGGGTTGAGCCTCGTGCTGGCCGCGCAGGACGAGGCCCTCGCCGGCACCGTGCGCCTGACGGCCAGCGAGGTCATCAGCGCCCATTTCCTGCCACCGGTGCTGGCGGCCTTCCAGGCCCGGCATCCCGAGGTGCAGATCGAGCTTGTCGCGACCGATTCCGTGCAGGACCTGGTGGCCCGCAATGCCGACATCGCGCTGCGCATGGCCCGCCCCGAGGGTGGGACGCTGATCGCGCGCCGCCTGCGCGACTGGCCGCTCGGCCTGTTCGCCCACCGCGACTACCTGGCCCGCCGCGGGCGGCCCACGCGCGAGACGATGGCCGGGCATGTCTGGCTCGGGCAGGACCGCGGCACCCAGCTGATGGACGGCTTTCGGGCCGCGGGCTTCGCCGTCGATGCGGGCTTCTTCGCCTGGCGCTGCGACCAGCCCCTCGTCAACTGGGAGGCCTGCCGCGCCGGGGCCGGCATCTGCGTCGGCATGGAGGCGCTGGCGGCGCGCGACCCGGGCCTGGAGCGCGTGCTCGCCGAGGTGGCTATCCCGCCGCTGCCGATGTGGCTGACCGCGCACCGCGAACTGCGCGACACCCAGCGGCTGCGCCGGGTCTTCGATGCCCTGGCGGCGGCCTTCGCCCCGCCTTGACGCAGAATTCGCCCATGATCGCCGTCGAACCCACCCTTGCCCGTCTTGCCACTGCCCGCACCGCGCTGCTGGAGCCCTCCGGCCTGACCGAGGCCTCGCTCGCGCAGGCGCTGCGCCTCATCACCGAGCATCGGGTCGACGACGCCGACCTCTATTTCCAGACCACCCGCGCCGAGGGCTGGAGCCTGGAGGAGGGCATCGTCAAGAGCGGCAGCTTCAGCATCGACCAGGGCGTGGGCGTGCGCGCCGTGGCCGGCGAAAAGACCGCCTTCGCCTACTCCGACGACATCTCGCTGGACTCCCTGCTGGATGCTGCCCGCACCGTGCGCACCATCGCCGCGGCCGGCCAGAGCCGCAAGGTCAAGGTGCCGTCGCAGGGCCGCGTGGCCGGCAGCCGCGAGCTGTATGGCGTGGCCGACCCCATCGCCAGCCTGGACAGCGCCGCCAAGGTGGCCCTGCTGGAGCGCGCCGAGAAGATGGCCCGTGCCAAGGACCCGCGCGTCGCGCAGGTCATGGCCGGCCTGGCCGCCGAGCACGAGGTGGTGCTGATCGCGCGCGCCGACGGCACACTGGCCGCCGACGTGCGCCCGCTGGTGCGCCTGTCCATCACCGTCATCGCCGAGAGCAACGGCCGCCGCGAGATCGGCTCGGGCGGCGGGGGCGGCCGCTTCGGCCTGGCCTATTTCACCGACGAGATGATCGCCAGCTATGTCGAGCATGCCGTGCATGCCGCGCTGACCAACCTCGACAGCCGCCCCGCGCCGGCCGGCGAGATGACCGTCGTCGTCGGTCCCGGCTGGCCCGGCGTGCTGCTGCACGAGGCCGTCGGCCACGGCCTGGAAGGTGATTTCAACCGCAAGGGCTCCAGTGCCTTCGCCGGCCGCATCGGCCAGCGCGTGGCCGCCAGGGGCGTCACGGTGCTGGACGACGGCACCCTCCCCGACCGCCGCGGCTCGCTGAACGTCGACGACGAGGGCTGTGCCAGCCAGCGCAATGTGCTGATCGAGGACGGCATCCTGAAGGGCTATATCCAGGACGCGATGAACGCGCGGCTGATGAAGGTCGCCCCCACCGGCAACGGCCGCCGCGAGAGCTATGCCCATGTGCCGATGCCACGCATGACCAACACCTACATGCTCGGCGGCAAGGACGACCCCAAGGAAATCGTCGCGTCGATCAAGAAGGGCCTGTACGCGACCAATTTCGGCGGCGGCCAGGTCGACATCACGAGCGGCAAGTTCGTGTTCTCTGCCAGCGAGGCCTACTGGGTCGAGAACGGCAGGATCCAGTACCCCGTCAAGGGTGCCACCATCATCGGCAACGGCCCGGACGCGCTGACCCGCGTCAGCATGATCGGCAACGACATGCAGTTGGACACCGGCGTCGGCGTCTGCGGCAAGGAAGGCCAGAGCGTGCCGGTCGGCGTCGGCCAGCCGACGCTGCGCATCGACGGCCTGACCGTCGGCGGTACGGCTTGAACTGAAGCCCCCGGCCCAGCGGGTACGCTGGTCCGCCCCATGAGGGGGCGGCGATGCCAGGCGGTTCGACCGCCAGGCACATCGCCGACGCGGGCCGGCTTGGGGCGGCCCGGCGCTCGGCCCGGAAACATCCTCAACCCTGCGCCAGCATGAGCAGCAACAGCTCGCGGTGCGCCTGCCGGACGCGCTGCGGCGGGTAGAGCAGGTCCTGGGGCAGCACCAGCTGCATCAGCAGCGCATGCACGGCCGGTGACAGTGCCAGCCAGGGCTCGCGCGCCAGCAGCGGCGGCGCTGCGCCCGGCCGCTGGCCGCCCAGATGCCGGGCCAGCAGCTCGCCCACGGCGCTGAGAAAGGGCTCGATGACGGTGCTGCGCCAGCGCGCCACCATGGCCGGCACGCGCTCGGCCTCGGACACCAGCAGGCGCAGCACGGCGCGCAGCTCGGGGCGGCCCAGGCTGGCGTCGAGCTCGTCGAGCAGCCAGTCGACCAGCGCCTCGCTGCCCAGGGCCGCGGCCGGCGGCTCGCCCAGTTCGGGCGCCACCAGCACGCGTGACAGCAACGCCTCGAAGACCTCGTCCTTGCTCGCGAAATGCGCGTACAGCCCGCCCTTGGACAGGCCGGCGCGCAACGCGATGTCGTCCATGCGCGCGGCCGCATAGCCGCGCTCGGCGAACACGGCCAGCGCCGCGTCCAGGATCTGCTGGCTGCGCACGGCCGGCGGCAGGCGCAGACGCGTGCCTTCGCGCCGTGCCGGCGCGGCAATCTGTGCGTCCATGTCGATGTCTCCTTGATGACGATCAGTAGATACCGACTGGCCGGTCGTTAGCTTGACCTGGGTCAAGCTTGAGTCGTGCGCATCTGCCTACATTGGCCGTCGAGCGGGTTGCTTCGACCCGGCCGATGAACCCAGGGAGGACCGATGCGCAGCCCCGAAACAGACAGCCCGAGCCAGCGGCTGGACGAGCAATTCCATGCCGCGCTGGCGCGCTGGACGCGCTCGCTGTCCGTCGTGTCGCCGGCCCTGGCCCTGGTGGACTGGGCCGCGCACCTGGGCCTGTCGCCGGGCCGGCGCCAGGAGCTGGCCGCGCTGGCCCAGCAGCAGGCGGCGGAGCTGGCCGCCTATGCCCGCGACGGCTGGCTGCAGGCCAGCGGCTTGGCCCTGGCCGGCACGCCGCAGCCGCCGCTGCCCGACCGCCGCTTCGCCGCGCCCGGCTGGCAGCAATGGCCCTTCAGCGTGATGCAGCAGGCCTTCGTGCTGCAGGAGGCCTGGTGGGCCGAGGCCACGCGCGATGTCTGGGGCGTCGACAAGCACCATGGCGAGTTGGTTGCCTTCTGGGCCCGCCAGCTGCTGGACATGGGCTCGCCGGCCAACCTGCCTTGGAGCAACCCCGAGGTGTTGCGCCGCACGCTGGCCGAGGGCGGCATGAACTTCCTGCGCGGCGCCCAGGACTGGGTGGACGACGTGCAGCGCCTGCTGACAGGCGCGCCGCCGGCCGGCAGCGAGGACTTCGCCGTCGGCCGCAACCTGGCCCTGACGCCGGGCAAGGTGGTCTGGCGCAACGAGCTGATGGAGCTGATCCAGTACGCACCGCAGACCGCCAGCGTGCAGGCCGAACCCCTGCTCATCGTGCCGGCCTGGATCATGAAGTACTACATCCTCGACCTGGCGCCCGGCAGCTCGCTGATCGAATACCTTGTGCAGCAGGGCCACACGGTGTTCGCCATCTCCTGGAAGAACCCCGGCGCCGAGCAGCGCGAGCTGGGCATGGACGACTATCTGCGCCTGGGCATCGCCGATGCGCTGCGCGCCGTCAACGCCATCCTGCCGGGCCGCAAGGTGCATGGCGTGGGCTATTGCCTGGGCGGCACGCTGCTCTCCATCGCCGCTGCCGCGATGGCGCGCGACGGCGACGAGCGCCTGGCCTCGCTGACCCTGTTCGCGGCCCAGACCGACTTCAGCGAGCCCGGCGAGCTCGGCCTTTTCATCGACGAGAGCCAGCTCAGCCTGCTGGAGGCGCAGATGCAGCAGCGCGGCTATCTGCGCGCCGACCAGATGGCCGGCGCCTTCCAGATGCTGCGCTCCTACGACCTGCTGTGGTCGCGCATGGTGCAGGAATACCTGCTCGGCGAGCGCCCGGCGCTGAACGCGCTGATGGCCTGGAACGCCGACGCCACGCGCATGCCGGCGCGCATGCACGGCGACTACCTGCGCCAGCTCTTCCTGCGCAACGACTTGGCCGAGGGCCGCTACCTCGCCGGCGGCCGTGCCGTGGCATTGAGCGACCTGCAGCTGCCGATGTTCGTCGTCGGCACCGAGACCGACCATGTCGCGCCCTGGCGCTCGGTCTACAAGCTGCACCACCTCTGCCCGGCCGAGATCCGCTTCGTGCTGACCAGCGGCGGCCACAACGCCGGCATCGTCAGCCCGCCGGGCCAGGGCCATCGCCACTTCCGCGCCGCGACGGCCGCGCCGGGCCAGCCCTATGTCGCGCCGCAGGACTGGTTTGACGGCACGCCCGTCACCGAGGGCTCCTGGTGGCCGGCCTGGGGCCAATGGCTGGCCGACGAACGCGGCGGGCCGCGTGTGAAGCCGCCGCGCATGGGCGCCAAGGCCGCGCCGGTGCTCGGCGACGCGCCCGGTCAGTACGTGCTGGAGCGCTGACATGACCGATGAGCTGAGGGGCCTGCGCGGCCTCGTCGTCGGCGTGGCCAACGAGCACAGCATCGCCTGGGGTTGCGCCCAGGCCTGCCACGAGGCCGGCGCCGAGCTGGCCCTGACCTGGCTGAACGACAAGGCCCGGCCCTTCGTCGAGCCGCTGGCCGAAAGGATCGCCGCGCCGCTGCGCCTGCCGCTGGATGTCGAGCAGCCCGGCCAGCTGGAGGCCGTCTTCGAGGCCATCGCCCAGCACTGGGGCGGGCTGGACTTTCTCGTCCATTCCATCGCCTTCGCGCCGCGTGACGATCTGCAAGGCCGCGTCGTCGACAGCAGCGCCGCCGGCTTCGCACGCGCGATGGATGTGTCCTGCCACTCGCTGCTGCGCATGGCCCGGCTGGCCGAGCCGCTGATGGCGGGTGGCGGCAGCATCGTCACGATGAGCTACCTCGGCGCCGAGGAGGTCGTCGCCAACTACGGGCTGATGGGGCCGGTCAAGGCCGCGCTGGAGTCCAGCGTGCGCTATCTGGCCGCCGAGCTGGGCCCGCGCGGCATCAGCGTCAATGCGGTGTCGCCGGGCCCCATCGCCACGCGCGCGGCCTCGGGCCTGCCGCGCTTCGACGAGCTGCTGGAAAGCGCGCGCGAGCGCGCGCCGCTGCGCCGCCTGGTCGATGCCGCCGAGGTCGGCGCGCTGTGCCGCTTCCTCGTCAGCCCGCCGGGCCGGGCGCTGACCGGCAACGTGCTCTACGTCGACGGTGGCCTGCACATTCTTGGATGAAGCCATGCGACTGATCCTTCCGGCCGCCCTGGCCGCGCTCCTTGCTGGCTGCGCGCCGCTGACGCCGCAGCCCGCTGCGGACCCCGGCCTGCCGGCGCGCTACGCGAGCGACGCGGGCGACGCCGCCGTCGCGCCGCCGGCCTGGCGCGACTACTTCGCCGACCCGGCCCTGCAGGCCCAGATCGAGCAGGCCCTGGCCCACAACCGCGACCGCGCGCTGGCGCTGGCGCGGCTGGATGAGGCCCGTGCCCTCGCCGGCCTGCAGGCCAGCCAGCGCGCGCCGCAGATCGCCCTCGACCTGCAGGGCCAGCGCGCCCGTGTGCCGGCCGACCTCAATCTGACGCGCCGGCCGCTGCTGGGCGACCAGTTCCAGTTCGGTCTTGGCCTGGCCAGCTGGGAGCTGGACCTGTGGGGCCGCTTGGCCAGCCTCGACACAGCCGCCCGCCAGGCCTGGCTGGCCAGCGACGCGGCGGCGCAAGCCGTCACGCTGTCGCTGATCCACCAGGTCGCGCAGACCTGGCTGCAGCTGGCCGAGCTGGACGAACGCCTGCGCCTGGCCCGCCGCGCGCTGGACAGCCGCGAGGAGAGCCTGCGCATCTTCACGCGCCGCGTCGAGCTCGGCGCCACCTCGCGCCTGGCCCTCACGCAAGTGCAGCTGTTGCAGACCCAGGCGGCGGCCCTCGTGTCGCAGCTGCAGCAGCAGCGCGAGGCGCAGTGGCAGGCCCTGACCCTGCTGATCGGCGGCGCGCCCGCACCGGGCGAGCCGCGCCTCGCCGAATTGCCGCCGCTGCGTGCCGGCCTGCCGGCCGGGCTGCTGCGCCAGCGCCCCGACCTGATCACCGCCGAGCACCAGCTGCGCGCGGCCGACGCCAATGTGGAAGCAGCCCGCGCCGCCTATCTGCCGCGCATCAGCCTGACAGCCGCCTTCGGCAGCGCCAGCGCCGAGCTGTCGGGCCTGCTCAAGGCCGGCAGCAGCGCCTGGACCGTGACGCCCGACGTGGCCCTGCCGCTGCTCGACGGCGGCCGCCGCGAGCAGGCCCTGGCCGTGCAGCAGGCACGCCGCCGCCAGGCCCTGCTGGCCTATGAACGCACAGCCCAGCAGGCACTGCGCGACGTCAACGATGCGCTGTCGGCCCGCCAGCGCTACGCCGAGCAACTGGCCATCGCCGGCCAGACCCTGGCCGCCCAGGCCGAGCGCGCCCGCCTGGCGCTGCGCCGCTATGACACCGGCGCCGCTGCCTTCCTCGAGGTGCTGGACGCGCAGCGCGACCTGCTTGCCGCCGAGCAGCAGCAGGTGCAGGCCAGGCGCGCACTGCTGGCCAGCCAGGCCAGCCTCTATGCCGCCCTCGGCGGCGGCGATCTCGTCAACCCGGCCAACGAAGAACCCAAGGGAAACCTGCCATGACCGCCCCCTCCGTGAAGAAGCTCCTGCTGCCTGCCGCGGTCGGCCTGGTCGTGCTGGCCCTGGCCGGCTGGGGCTGGACCCGGCTGCGCCCGCAGGGCCCGGGCGAGGCCTTCGTGCAGGGCAATGGCCGCATCGAGGCCACCGAGATCGACATCGCCACCAAGCTGCCCGGCCGCCTGCAGGCCGTGATGGCGGGGGAGGGCGACTTCGTCGCCGCCGGCCAGCCGTTGGCACGCCTGCAGGTGCAGAGCCTGGAGGCCCAGTACGCTGAGGCCCAGGCGCGGCTCAAGCAGGCCGAGTCCGGCGTCGACAGCGCCCAGGCCCAGATCGCCGTGCGCGAGAGCGACCGCCGCGCCGCCCAGGCCGTCGTGGCCCAGCGCGAGGCCGAGCTGGACGCGGCGAGCCGGCGCCTGGCGCGCTCGCAGGCGCTGGCCCAGGAGGGCGCGTCGTCCGAGCAGGAGCTGGACGACGACCGCGCCCGCGTGCGCAGCGTGGAGGCCGCGCTGGCGGCGGCCAAGGCCCAGGTGGCAGCAGCCACGGCGGCGGTGGAGGCTGCGCGCACCCAGGCCACCGGCATGCAGGCCACGGTCAAGGCCGGCAGCGCGACGGTGGACCGCGTCAAGGCCGACCTCGACGACGCGGTGCTGACGGCGCCGCGCGCCGGCCGCGTGCAATACCGCATCGCCGAGGCCGGCGAGGTGCTGGGCGCCGGCGGCAAGGTGCTCAACCTCGTCGACCTCAGCGACGTCTACATGAGCTTCTTCCTGCCCGAGGCCGTGGCCGGCCGGCTGGCCCTGGGCAGCGAGGTGCGTCTGGTGCTGGACGCTGCGCCCGGCCTGGTCATCCCGGCCAAGGTGTCCTTCGTCGCCAGCACGGCCCAGTTCACGCCCAAGACGGTGGAGACGGCCAGCGAGCGCCAGAAGCTGATGTTCCGCGTGCGCGCCCAGATCGCGCCCGAGCTGCTGCGCAAGCATGCCGAGCAGGTCAAGACCGGCCTGCCTGGCGTGGCCTGGGTGCGGCTGGACGCTCAGCAGCCCTGGCCCGCCACGCTGGCCAAGGTGGTCGACTGATGACGCTGGCACGCCTGCAGGGCTTGAGCCTGCGCTACGGCGCGACGCAGGCGCTGGCCGACGTCACGCTGGAGCTGCCGGCCGGCCGCATGCTGGGCCTGATCGGGCCGGACGGCGTGGGCAAGTCCAGCCTGCTGTCGCTGATCGCCGGCGCGCGTGCGCTGCAGCACGGGCGGCTGGAGGTGCTGGGCGGCGACATGGCCGCGCGCGCCCACCGCGAGCGGGTCTGCCCGCGCATCGCCTACATGCCGCAGGGCCTGGGCCGCAACCTCTACCCGACGCTGTCGGTGGAGGAGAACCTCCAGTTCTTCGGCCGCCTGTTCGGCCATGGCGCGGCCGAGCGGCGGCGCCGCATCGACGAGCTCTGCGGCAGCACAGGCCTGCTGCCCTTCCTGGCGCGGCCGGCGGGCAAGCTGTCGGGCGGCATGAAGCAGAAGCTCGGCCTGTGCTGCGCGCTGATCCACGACCCCGACCTCCTCATCCTCGACGAACCCACCACCGGCGTGGACCCGCTGTCGCGCGCGCAGTTCTGGCAGCTGATCGGCCGCATCCGCGCGCAGCGGTCCGGCATGAGCGTTATCGTCGCGACGGCCTACATGGAGGAGGCCGAGGCTTTCGATTGGCTGGTCGCGATGGACGCCGGCCGCGTGCTGGCCACCGGCACGCCGGCCGAGCTGCGCGGCGCCCACGCCTCGCTGGAGCAGGCCTTCATCGCGCTGCTGCCCGAGGAGAAGCGGCGCGGCCACCGCGAGGTCATCGTGCCGCTGCTGGCCGCGGGCGCGGACGAGGCGCCCGCCATCGAGGCGCAGGGCCTGACGATGCGCTTCGGCGATTTCACGGCGGTGGACCATGTCGACTTCCGCATCCGCCGCGGCGAGATCTTCGGCTTCCTCGGCTCCAACGGCTGCGGCAAGTCGACGACGATGAAGATGCTGACCGGCCTGCTCAGCGCCAGCGAGGGCCGGGCCTGGCTGTTCGGCCGCGAGGTGGACCCGCGCGACCTGCAGACCCGCCAGCGCGTCGGCTACATGACCCAGGCCTTCTCGCTCTACGGCGAGCTCAGCGTGCGCCAGAACCTGGTGCTGCATGCGCGCCTGTTCGCCGTGCCCGCGGCGGGGCTGGAGGTGCGCGTCGACGAGATGCTGCAGCGCTTCGGGCTGGAGGCCGTGCAGCACAGCCTGCCCGAGGCCCTGCCGCTGGGCATGCGCCAGCGCCTGTCGCTGGCCGTGGCCATGGTGCACCGCCCCGAGCTGCTCATCCTCGACGAGCCGACCTCGGGCGTGGACCCGGTTGCGCGCGACATGTTCTGGCAGCTGATGGTGGAGCTGGCCCGGCGCGACGGCGTGACCATCTTCATCTCCACCCATTTCATGAACGAGGCCCTGCGCTGCGACCGCATCTCGCTGATGCATGCGGGCAAGGTGCTGGTCAGCGACACGCCGGCCGCCATCCAGGCCGCGCGCGGTGCGGCCAGCCTGGAGCAGGCCTTCATCGCCTATCTGCAGGAGGCCACCGGCGAAGCGGCGGTGGCCGATGCCGTCGAAGCGGCGCCCGCGGCCTCGACGCCGCCGCCGCCGAGCCGGCGCTTCAGCCTCACACGGGCCTGGAGCTACAGCCTGCGCGAGGCGCTGGAACTGCGGCGCGACCCGGTGCGCGCGACGCTGGCGCTGCTGGGCACGGCCATCCTGATGTTCATCATCGGCTACGGCATCAGCCTGGACGTCGAGAACCTGCGCTTCGCCGTGCTGGACCAGGACCAGACCGGCCTGAGCCAGAACTACGCCCAGCGCCTGGCCGGTTCGCGCTATTTCCTGGAGCAGGCGCCGCTGCGCGACCACGCCGACCTGGACCGCCGCATGCGCGCCGGCGAGCTGGCCATGGCCATCGAGATTCCGCACGGCTTCGCGCGCGACGTGGCGCGCGGCCACGCTGCGCAGATCGGCGTCTGGGTGGACGGCGCGATGCCGACGCGCGGCGAAACCTCGCGCGGCTATGTGCAGGCCATGCACCAGCTCTGGCTCGTGGAGATGGCGCGCGAGCGCCTCGGCGTGGCGCTGGCCGCGCCCAGCCATGTCGAGCTGCGCTATCGCTACAACCCCGACGTGAAAAGCCTGCCGGCCATGGTGCCGGCCGTCATCCCGATGCTGCTGATGATGATCCCGGCGATGCTGACGGCGCTGTCCGTGGTGCGCGAGAAGGAGCTGGGTTCCATCCTCAACCTCTATGTGACGCCGGTGCGGCGCAGCGAGTTCCTGCTCGGCAAGCAGCTGCCCTATGTGCTGCTGGCGATGCTGAATTTCTTCCTGCTGGTGGCGCTGGCGGTGACGGTGTTCGGCGTGCCGCTGAAGGGCAGCCTCGCGGCGCTGTCGTTGGCGGCGCTGCTCTACGTCGTGGCCGCGACGGGCCTGGGGCTGCTGGCCTCCACCTTCACGCGCAGCCAGATCGCGGCGCTGTTCGTCACGATGATCGGCACGCTGATTCCCTGCGTGCAATTTGCTGGGTTGATCGATCCGGTGTCGTCGCTGGAGGGCGTGGGGGCCGTTGTTGGTCGGGTCTATCCGGCGGCGCATTTCCTGACCATCAGCCGGGGGGCGTTCAGCAAGGCGCTGGCGTTGCCGGATCTGTGGAGCAGCTTGTGGCCGTTGGCCATTGCGGTGCCGGTGATCCTTGGCACGGCGATGGTGTTGTTGAGGAAGCAGGAGCGGTGATGCTTGTTCGCTGCTTCGGTTTTCCGGCCAGGCCCAGCCGGGAGTTCTGGCTTGGCGCTTGCATTCGCCAAGCCCTTCGCCAGGCACAGGCCAGCCCGCAGTGGGCTGCCCTGTGTCCGGGCTCAGTCCCTGCGGGCGATCTACGTTCTGGCCGAAGGGGTCGGTGGAAACAGCCAACAGCCAAACCCGAAAACCGTTTGGCACGAGGTATTTGTCTTCCCCCCTCTGAGCAGCGCAGGGCAGCCCACTGCGCAGCTAAGGGCCGGGCGGTTCGGGGGCGCTTTCTTTGCTTACTTTCTTGTGCGCACAAGAAAGTGAGTCGCCCGCGGGGGCGAAATCCCCGCACCACACCGGCCACTGACCAACCCTTCGAACAAGCAAGAGGAGGAGCCCGCTGATGCACCGCCTCAACCTCGCCCATGTCTACCGCCTCGGCATCAAGGAACTCTGGAGCCTGTGGCGCGACCCCATGATGCTGGTGCTGATCGTCTACACCTTCAGCATCTCCATCTACGTCGCCGCCACCGCCATGCCCGAGAGCCTGCGCCACGCGGCCATCGCCATCGTCGACGAGGACGCCTCGCCGCTGTCCGCGCGGCTGGCGGCGAGCTTCTACCCGCCACAGTTCCGCAGCCCCGACCTGATCCCGGCCCGCGACATCGACCCCGGCATGGACCGCGGCGACTACACCTTCGTGCTCGTCATCCCGCCCGGCTTCCAGCGCGACGTGCTGGCCGGCCGCCAGCCGGCCCTGCAGCTCAATATCGACGCCACGCGCATGAGCCAGGCCTTCACCGGCGGCGGCTATATCCAGCAGATCGTCGCCGGCGAGGTCAATGCCTTCGTGCAGCGCCAGGCCGGTGGCGCGGCTATGCCGGTGGAGCTGGCGCTGCGCATGCGCTTCAATCCCAACCTCGAGCATGCCTGGTTCGGCTCGCTGATGGAGATCATCAACAACGTGACCATGCTGTCCATCATCCTCACCGGCGCGGCGCTGATCCGCGAGCGCGAGCATGGCACCGTCGAGCACCTGCTCGTCATGCCGGTCACGCCGGCTGAGATCATGCTGGCCAAGGTCTGGTCCATGGGCCTCGTGGTGCTCGTCGCGGCCATGGCCTCACTGGCCTTGGTCGTGCAGGGCGCGCTGCATGTGCCGGTGCAGGGTTCGGTGGCCCTGTTCGGCTTGGCCGCGGCCCTGCACCTGTTCGCGACGACATCCATGGGCATCTTCCTCGCGACGCTGGCGCGCTCCATGCCGCAGTTCGGCATGCTGCTCGTCCTCGTGCTGCTGCCGCTGCAGATGCTGTCCGGCGGCGTCACGCCGCGCGAGAGCCTGCCCGAGGCCGTGCGCTGGATCATGACGGCCGCGCCGACCACACACTTCGTGGCTGCCGGCCAGGCCATCCTCTACCGTGGCGCGGGCCTGGACGTCGTCTGGCCCCAGCTGCTCACGGTGGCCGCCATCGGTAGCGCGCTGTTCGCCGCGGCCCTGTCACGCTTTCGCAAGACCATCGCTTTGATGACTTGAACCCAGTCCAAGGAGCTTCATGAATCCCCCCGTCCTGCACAAGCTGCACAACCGCAGCTTCGACGAGATCGCCATCGGCGACAGCGCTGCGCTGGAGCGCACCGTCACGGCGGCCGACCTGCAGCTCTTCGCCGTGCTGTCGGGCGACATCAACCCCCAGCACCTGGACGCCGGCTTCGCCGAGGCCACGCGCTTTCACGGCGTCATCGCCCACGGCATGTTCGGCGGCGCGCTGATCTCGGCCGTGCTCGGCACCCGCCTGCCCGGCCCCGGCACCATCTACCTCGGCCAGACGCTGAAGTTCCTGGCCCCCGTGCGCATCGGCGACGTGCTGCAGGTGCGTGTGAGCGTCAAGGCCAGGGAGGCCGAAAGCCGCCGGCTGACGCTGGACTGCCAGTGCCTGAACCAGCGTGGCGAGCGCGTCATCGAGGGCGAAGCCGAGGTCATCGCGCCGCTGGAGCGCATCGAGTGGCAGGCCGGCCAGCTGCCCGAGGTGAGACTGAGCGAGGGCGGCGCCGGGCTGGCGCGGCTGCTGGCGGCGGTGCGGCCGCTGGGCGCGATCAAGGTGGCCGTCGCCCACCCCTGCGACGCGGTCAGCCTGGGCGCCGCGCTGGAGGCTCGCGCCGCCGGCCTCATCGAGCCGGTGCTGGTCGCGCCGCGCGCCAGGCTGCTGGCCGTCGCCGCCGAGCAGGGCTGGGACCTCGCCGGCATCGCCATCGACGACGTGCCGCACAGCCACGCCGCTGCCGCGCGCGCCGCGGCCCTGGCCGGCCAGGGCGAGGTGCAGGCGCTGATGAAGGGCAGCCTGCACACCGACGAGCTGATGGCCGCGGTGCTGGACGCCGGCGCCGGCCTGCGCACCAAGCGCCGCGCCAGCCACTGCTTTTTGATGCAGACGCCGGCCTACCCGCGGCCCTTCATCATCACGGACGCGGCCCTCAACATCGCGCCCACGCTCGAACAGAAGGCCGACATCGTGCGCAATGCCATCGAGCTGGCCCAGGCCATCGGCGTCGAGCGGCCCAAGGTGGCCATCCTGGCCGCCGTCGAGACGGTCAATGCGCAGATGCCCGCCACGCTGGACGCCGCCGCGCTGTGCAAGATGGCCGACCGCGGCCAGATCGCCGGCGCCGAGTTGGACGGACCGCTGGCCTTCGACAACGCCGTCTCCATCGCCGCCGCGCGCATCAAGGGCATCCAGTCCGGCGTGGCCGGCCAGGCCGACGTGCTGGTCGTGCCGGACCTGGAGAGCGGCAACATGCTGGCCAAGCAGCTCGAATACCTCGGCGGCGCGGCCAGTGCCGGCATCGTGCTCGGCGCCCGCGTGCCCATCGTGCTGACCAGCCGGGCCGACGGTGCCGAGTCGCGCATCGCCTCCTGCGCGCTGGCCGTGCTGCTGGCCCACCACTACCGGAGCACGCCGCCGTGAGCCTCGCCGCACCGCAAGCCGTCATCGCCGTGCTGAACTGCGGCTCGTCCAGCATCAAGTTCGCCCTCTTCGACGCCGCTGCCGCGGAGCTGCCGCGCCAGCCCTGGTGGGGCGGCAAGGTGGAGGGCATAGGCAGCGCCCGGCCGCGCCTGCAGACCGCCGACGGCCTGGACCGCGTGCTGACGCTGGGCGAGGCCCAGCCCTATCACGACGCGCTCGCCGTCATCCGCGAGGCCATAGCCGCCCGCCTCGGCGCGGTGCCGGTGCGTGCTGTGGCCCACCGCGTCGTGCACGGCGGCGCCCATCACGCGGCGCCGCTGCGCGTGGACGCCGCGGCGCTGGCCGAGCTGCGCGGCTTCATCCCGCTCGCGCCGCTGCACCAGCCCTTCGCGCTGGAAGCCATGGAAGTGCTGCTGCAGCAGCGGCCCGACCTGCCCCAGGTGGCCTGCTTCGACACCGCCTTCCATCACACGCTGCCGCAGGTCGAGCAAATGCTGCCGCTGCCCTGGTCGGCCTGGGAGCGCGGCCTGCGCCGCTATGGCTTCCATGGCCTGTCCTACGAGTACCAGTCCATCGTGCTGCCGGAGCGGCATGGCGAGCTGGCGCGGGGCCGCTGCCTCGTCGCCCACCTGGGCAGCGGTGCCAGCCTGTGCGCCATGCAGGGCGGGCGCAGCGTCGCGACGACGATGGGCTTCTCGGCGCTGGACGGGCTGATGATGGGCACGCGCTGCGGCGCGCTGGACCCTGGCGCGCTGCTCTACCTGATGGAGATCGAGGGCCTGGACGTGCACGAGGTCGGCCAGATGCTCTACCACCAGAGCGGCCTGCTCGGCGTGTCGGGCCGCTCGGCCGAGCCGCGCGAACTGCTGGCCATCGAGGCCGAGGACCCGCGCTGCGCGGCGGCGCTGGCCCTGTTCGTGCGGCGCATCGTGCGTGAGATCGGCGCGCTGGTGGCCGTGCTCGGCGGGCTTGACCTGCTGGTCTTCACGGCCGGCATCGGCGAGCACCAGGCCGAGGTGCGCAGCCGCATCGTCGCCGGCCTGGGCTTTCTTGGCCTGGCGCTGGACGAGGGCGCGAACGCGCGCAACGAGGCCGTCATCTCGGCGCCGGCCAGCGCGGTGCGGGTGGCGGTGGAGCCGACCAACGAGGAATGGGTCGCCGCGCGCCAGGCCCTGCAGCTGCTGTCATGAAACGCGGCATTGCCATCGCGCCGCGCGACGGCTCATTTGCAAGCCGCCGAAGCGGCCCGCGGGCCGGCATGCTAGATTTCGCCCATGTCCCGCGCTGTGTTTTTTAGCTTTTGGTTCTATCCCCGCCCCGGCGGTGGAGAGTCCTGAGCGCGCGCGCTGAACAGAGAACTCCCTACGAACCGCCGGGCCCGCAAAGCCCGGCGGTTTTTTGTTTTTGAGGTGCCCGAAAGATGAATGCGACCAAGCTCCAGTCCGTCGAACCCGAAGCCCAGCGCTGGTACTCCCAGGACGACAAGACCAGCGCCACCGATGACGAGCGCATCCTCGACATCACGCCGCTGCCGCCGCCGGAGCACCTGATCCGCTTCTTTCCGATCCGCGGCACGGCGATGGAAGGCCTCATCAGCCAGACCCGCCAGCGCATCCGCCGCATCATGAATGGCAAGGACGACCGCCTGCTCGTCGTCATCGGCCCCTGCTCCATCCACGACCCGACGGCCGCCATCGAGTACGCCCGCAAGCTGAAGCAGCAGCGCGAGAAGTACGCCGACACGCTGGAGATCGTCATGCGCGTCTACTTCGAGAAGCCGCGCACCACCGTCGGCTGGAAGGGCCTGATCAACGACCCCTACCTCGACGAGAGCTACCGCATCGACGAGGGCCTGCGCATCGCGCGCCAGCTGCTGCTGGAGATCAACCGCCTGGGCGTGCCGGCCGGCTCCGAGTTCCTGGACGTGATCTCGCCGCAGTACATCGGCGACCTGATCGCCTGGGGCGCCATCGGCGCGCGCACGACCGAGAGCCAGGTGCACCGCGAACTCGCCTCGGGCCTGTCGGCGCCCATCGGCTTCAAGAACGGCACCGACGGCAACATCAAGATCGCCACCGACGCCATCCAGGCCGCGGCGCGCGGCCACCATTTCCTGTCGGTGCACAAGAACGGCCAGGTCGCCATCGTCGAGACGCGCGGCAACGAGGACTGCCACGTCATCCTGCGCGGCGGCAAGGCGCCCAACTACGATTCGGCAAGCGTGGCCGCGGCCTGTGCCGACCTGGAGAAGGCCAAGCTGCCGCAGCGCCTGATGGTGGACTGCTCGCACGCCAACTCCAGCAAGCAGCACCAGCGCCAGCTCGACGTGGCCCGGGACATCTCCGGGCAGATGCGCGAAGGCAGCAAGAGCATCTTCGGCGTGATGGTCGAGAGCCATCTGCACGACGGCGCCCAAAAGTTCACGCCCGGCAAGGACGATGCCTCCAAGCTGGAATACGGCAAGAGCATCACCGATGCCTGCCTGGGCTGGGACGACTCGCTGGCCGTTCTGGACGTGCTCGCCGGGGCTGTCAAGGCGCGCCGGGGCTGACACAATCCGACGCATGGACGCCCGCATCACCGTCATCTTCGAGACCGGCGCACCGGTCGAGCTCAGCCTCGACAGCGCCGAAGTGTTGAGCTTCGAGGCCGCCCGGCGCTGGCTGGACGAGCAGTACGTGCGGCTGGAGTGCGAGCCGCTGCGCGGTTCCGGCAAGGTGCTGCTGGCCGACAAGCTCGTCCAGGTGGCGGCCGGCGCCGGCCTCGCGGGCTTCGCCGACGCGGCCTGGGCGCTGGACTACGCCCGCGCCGCGGCCGGGGCGCTGTCCAAGGCGCTCATCAAGGTCGATGTGGCGCGCCAGGCCGTGTCCTACTGACCTCTTGAAACCCCTCCCGCGCGGCCCCATCTGGGCCGCGTTTCGCTTTCCAGACCCATTCGCCATGACCAAGCAAACCCACGCCTTCCAGGCCGAAGTCAAGCAGATCCTGCACCTCGTCACCCACTCGCTGTACTCCAACAAGGAGATCTTCCTGCGCGAGCTGGTGAGCAACGCCAGCGATGCCTGCGACAAGCTGCGCTTCGAGGCGCTGGACAACGCGGCGCTGTTCGAGGACGCACCCAACCTGGAAGTGCGCATCAGCTTCGACGAGGCCGCCAGGACGCTGACCATCAGCGACAACGGCATCGGCATGAGCGCCGAGGAAGCGGCGGCCCACCTGGGCACTATTGCCAAGAGCGGCACGCGCGAGTTCATGGCCAGGCTGGAGGGCGACCAGAAGAAGGACGCCCAGCTGATCGGCCAGTTCGGCGTGGGCTTCTATTCCGGCTTCATCGTCGCCGACCGCATCACCGTCGAAACCCGCCGCGCCGGCCTGGCCGCGGACCAGGGCGTGCGCTGGAGCAGCGAGGGCACGGGCGAGTACGAGATCGAGAACATCAACAAGCCCGGCCGCGGCACCGACGTCATCCTGCATCTGCGCGAGGGCGAGGATGAGTTCCTGAAGACCTGGCGCGTCAAGTCCACGGTCGCCAAGTACAGCGACCACATCTCCCTGCCCATCCTGATGAAGAAGGAGACCTGGGACGCCGAAGCGGCCAAGCAGGTCGTCACCGACGAGTGGGAGCCGGTCAACAAGGCCTCGGCACTGTGGAGCCGCAGCAAGAGCGAGATCACGCCCGAGCAGTACCAGGAGTTCTACAAGCAGATCAGCCACGACAGCGAGGCGCCGCTGGCCTACACGCACAACCGCGTCGAGGGCCGCAGCGAGTACACGCAGCTGCTCTATATCCCGGCCAAGGCGCCCTTCGACCTGTGGAACCGCGACAAGCGCGGCGGCGTGAAGCTGTACGTGAAGCGCGTCTTCATCATGGACGACGCCGAGGCGCTGATGCCGGTCTACCTGCGCTTCGTCAAGGGCGTCATCGACTCGGCCGACCTGCCGCTGAACGTGAGCCGCGAGCTGCTGCAGGAAAGCCGCGACGTGAAGGCCATCCGCGAGGGCTCGACCAAGCGCGTGCTGGGCATGCTGGAGTCGCTGGCCAACAGCGAGGACGCCGCCGAGAAGCAGAAGTACGCCGACTTCTGGAAGGACTTTGGCCAGGTGCTGAAGGAAGGCATCGGCGAGGACCATGCCAACCAGGAGCGCCTGGCCAAGCTGTTCCGCTTCGCGTCCACGCAGGCCGACGCCAACGTCAGCCTGGCGGACTATGTGGCCCGCATGAAGGAAGGCCAGGAGGCCGTCTACTACATCACCGCCGACAGCCTCGCCGCCGCCAAGCACAGCCCGCAGCTGGAGATCTTCCGCAAGAAGGGCATCGAGGTGCTGCTGCTGGTGGACCGCGTCGACGAGTGGATGCTCAGCCACCTCTACGAGTTCGAGGGCAAGCCGCTGCAGTCCGTCGCCAAGGGCTCCGTCGATCTGGGCAAGCTGCAGGACGAGGCCGAGAAGAAGAAGGCCGAGGCAACGTCCGAGGCCATGAAGCCCCTGCTGGACAAGCTGAAGGAGTCGCTCAAGGACCGCGCCAGGGATGTGCGTGTGACGACCCGCCTGGTCGACTCGCCGGCCTGCATCGTCGTCGAGGAAGGCGATGTCAGCGGCCATCTGGCGCGCCTGCTGAAGCAGGCCGGCCAGAGCGCGCCCGAGAGCAAGCCGACGCTGGAGATCAATGCCGAACACGCGCTGGTCAAGAAGCTGGACGGCAGTGCGCATTTCGACGACCTGGCCCAGGTGCTGTTCGACCAGGCCGTGCTGGCCGAGGGCGGTCACCTGGAAGACCCGGCCGCCTATGTGAAGCGCGTCAACGCGCTGCTGATCGGTTGAGCGCCGCGCCGGGCCGCCCCAAGCAAGCGTGCTCCCGCTGTGGGCGGCAGCGCGCAGCGCGAAGGGGGTAGCAATGAGCACCACCACGCTGCAGCTCAAGGCCAAGCCCGGATCGTCGCGGTCCGAGCTGGTCCAGGAGGCCGACGGCACCTGGACCGCCTGGCTGAAGTCGCCTCCGGTGGATGGCAAGGCCAATGCCGAGCTGATCGCGCTGGTGGCCAAGCACTTCGGCTGCGCCAAGTCCTCGGTCAGCATCCACAGCGGCGGCGGCTCGCGGTTCAAGCGGGTGCGGGTGGAAATGCGCGACTGATCGGCGCCGATTGTGTGCATTTGTGACGGGAATGCGACAATCCCCGTCACCGCGGGCTTCCCTTGGGCTCATCTCGTCGTTAACCTAGGGTTTTTACCGAGTTTGCGTCGTTCCATGGCCTTGAGTGAGTCCCGCGAGTCCCTCGCCGCTGTGCCGGCAGCCATGGTCACTCGCCGCCTGAAGCTGCGCCCGCCCCGCGACGCCGATCTGGACACGCTGGTGACCCTCTATGCCGACCCGGCCGTCACGCGCTTCTGCGCCGCCGCGACGCCACATGGCCGCGATGCGACGCGCAACCAGCTCCGGACCTGGATGGATCATTGGCAGGTCCGCGGCTTCGGCCACTGGGCCATCGCCGAACGCGAGCAACCCGACGAGCTGATCGGTTTCGGCGGCCTGATGCACCGCAGCGTCGCCGGCCATGCCGGGCTCTTCCTCTACTACCGCATCACGCCCCAGGCCTGGGGCCGCGGCCTGGCGTCCGAGATGGCGCAGTACGCGTTCGGGCAGGCCTTCGAGCAGCGCCAGGAGGCCAGTGTCGTGGCCGCCGTGCTGCCCAACAACGCACCCACCCGAAAGACGCTGGAGAGCCTGGGCCTGCGCCTGAAGGGTTCGTTGTCCGATGGCCCGGGCATCTCGACGGCCCTGCTCTACGAACTGGGTGCCGACCGTTGGGCCACGCTGCCGCGCAGCGAGCCCGAGGCCGTCGCCTTCGCGGCCTGATCAGGCCGCAAAGCCCTTCAGGCCGGCAAGGTCCAGCACCCTCAGGCCGCCGTATTCGATGCGGATCAGTCCGGCGCCGCCCAGCCGGTGCAGCGCCTGGTTCACCCGCTGGCGCGACAGCCCCACCAGATAGCCGAGTTCCTGCTGCGTGATGCGCAGCCAGTTGCCCACGCCAGGGTAGAGCTGCGGGTGGAAGAGGGCGGCGAGATTGCGCGCGACGCGCACGTCGGGGTCGTGGATGCGATCGGTCTCGCGCGCGGCGATGAACTGGCCCAGCCTCTCGTTGAGCTGGTTCAGGACGAAGCGGTTGAAGGCGATGCTGCCGTCCAGCAGGGCATGGAAGCTGTCGATGGGCAGGCCGGCCACGACGCTGGGCCGCAGCGCCTGCACGTTGTAGCGGTAGACCTCGCGCTTGATCAGCGTGCCCTCGCCGAACCAGCCGCCGGGCGGGATGCCGGTGAAGGTGACGGCCTGGCCGAGCGAGTCGTCGTTGTTCATTTTCAAGAGGCCGTCCACCACGCCGAACCAGAAATTGGCCGGCCGGCCGATGCGGCACATCCTCTCGCCGGGCTCGGCATCGGCCACCTCCAGCGTGACGATGGCGCGGGCGCGCTGGCTGCCGTCCAGCAGCTTCAGCCAGGGGATGGCGTCCAGTTCGGCGGCAGTGGGCTTGCGCGCGCGCTGGCGCAGGGTCAGGGGCAGATCGGCCATGGCATGCGGGAAAGTCTGGGCCGTGAAAGCCCGTAAATTGTCGTCGCACCGACAGATGGGCGTCAAAGTCCTGTCCAGAATGCCTGCACAGACGGGGGCCTGAGCCCTCGCGTTGGAGACAGGCTTGACCACCTTCCCTCAGCTCTTGCTCGACCACGCTGCGCGGCGGCCCCAGGCACCCGCGCTGCGCGAGAAGGCGTTCGGCGTCTGGCAGACGCTGACCTGGGCGCAGCTTGCGACCCTGGCGCAGGAGCTGGCCCTGGGCCTGGCGGCGGCCGGCCTGCGCCGCGGCGAGCACCTCGTCGTCGTCGGCGAGAACCGGCCGCGGCTTTACGCGACGATGCTGGCCGCCCAGTCCCTCGGCGCCGTGCCCGTGCCGCTCTACCAGGACGCCGTCGCGGCCGAGTTCGTCTTCCCGCTGAACAACGCCGAGATCGCGCTCGCCGTCGTCGAGGACCAGGAGCAGGTCGACAAGCTACTGGAGCTGCGCGAGCAGTGCCCGCAGCTCAAGCGCATCTGGTACGACGACCCGCGCGGCCTGCGCAACTACGACGAGGCCGGTCTGGCCTCGCTGGACGAACTGGCCGCCCAGGGCCGCGCCGCGCAGGCCGAGCGGCCGGACTTCTTCGCCGCCGAGGTGGCCGCCGGCCAGGCGGGCGATGTCGCGGCGCTGTTCTTCACGTCCGGCACGACGGGCAACCCCAAGGGGGTCATCCACACCCATGCGACGCTGATCGACCGCGCCCGCGCGGGCCAGCGCTTCGACAAGCTGACGCCCGACGAGGAGGTGCTGGCCTATCTGCCGCCGGCCTGGATCGGCCAGAACATCTTCAGCTTCGCGCAGTGGCTGGCCGTGGGCTATGTCGTCAACTGCCCGGAGTCGGCCTCCACGGTCAGCATCGACCTGAAGGAGATCGGCCCGACCTATTACTTCGCGCCGCCGCGCGTCTTCGAGGGCCTGCTGACGACGGTGATGATCCGCATGGAGGATGCCGCCGCGCCCAAGCGCTGGCTGTTCGAGCGTTGCATGAGGCTGGCGCGGCGCGTCGGCACGAAGCTGATGGACGGCCAGCCCGTGAGCCTGCTGGACCGTCTGGCTTATGCCGTGGGCGACGTGCTGATCTACGGCCCGCTGCGCAACACGCTGGGCTTCTCGTGTGTGCGCGTCGCCTACACGGCCGGCGAGGCGATCGGGCCCGACCTGTTCAGCTTCTACCGCGCCATCGGCATCAACCTGAAGCAGCTCTACGGCTCGACCGAGACCGCCGTCTTCGTCTGCCTGCAGCCCGACCACGAGGCCCGTGCGGACACGGTAGGCGTGCCCATCGAGGGCGTGGAGATCAGATTGGCCGACAGCGGCGAGCTGCTGGTGCGCTCGCCGGGCCTGCTCAAGGGCTATTACAAGAACGACGCCGCGACGGCCGAGGCGCTGACGGCGGACGGCTGGTTCCACACCGGCGACGCCGGCTTCCTGACGCCCGGCGGCCATCTGAAGATCATCGACCGCGCCAAGGACGTGGGGCGGCTTGCGGGCGGTGCCTTCGACGGCGCGATGTTTGCGCCCAAATACGTCGAGAACAAGCTGAAGTTCTTCCCGCACATCAAGGAGGCGGTCTGCTTCGGCGACCGGCGCGAGAAGGTCTGCGCCTTCATCAACATCGATTTCGAGGCTGTCGGCAACTGGGCCGAGCGCCGCAACCTGCCCTATGCCGGCTACACCGACCTGGCCGGCCGTGCCGAGGTCTACGAGCTCATCCTCGACTGCGTCGAGAAGGTCAACGCCGACCTCGCCCAGGACGAGTTGCTGGCCGGCAGCCAGATCAGCCGCTTCCTCGTGCTGCACAAGGAGCTGGACGCGGACGACGGCGAGCTGACCCGCACGCGCAAGGTGCGCCGCGGCGCCATCGCCGAGAAGTACGGCGTGCTGATCGACGCGCTCTATGACGGCCGCGTGGTGCAGCACATCGAGACCCAGGTGAAGTTCGAGGACGGCCGCACGTCCATGGTCGCGGCAGACCTGCGCATCATGGAAGCCCGTACCTTCCCGGCCGTGAAGGGTGCGGCAGCATGAGCAGCAAGAAGATCGGCGACGTCATCCTCGACGTGAAGAACATCTCGCTGGCCTTCGGCGGCGTGAAGGCGCTGACCGACATCAGCTTCAACGTCCGCGAGCACGAGATCCGCGCCATCATCGGCCCCAATGGCGCGGGCAAGAGTTCGATGCTGAACTGCATCAACGGCGTCTACCAGCCGCAGCAGGGCGAGATCACGCTGCGCGGCCGCCACTACCACCACATGAAGCCGCGCCAGGTCGCCGAGATGGGCGTGGCGCGCACCTTCCAGAACCTGGCCCTGTTCAAGGGCATGAGCGTGCTGGACAACATCATGACCGGCCGCAATCTGCGCATGCGGCGCGGCCTGTTCTGGCAGGCCCTGCACCTCGGCCCGGCGCGGCGCGAGGAGACCGAACAGCGCGAGGTGGTGGAGCGCATCATCGACTTCCTCGAGATCCAGGCGCACCGCAAGACGCCGGTCGGCCGCCTGCCCTACGGCCTGCAAAAGCGCGTCGACCTCGGCCGCGCGCTGGCAATGGAGCCCAGCCTGCTGCTGCTGGACGAGCCCATGGCCGGCATGAACGTCGAGGAGAAGCAGGACATGTGCCGCTTCATCCTCGACGTGAACGACGAGTTCGGCACGACCATCGTGCTGATCGAGCACGACATGGGCGTCGTCATGGACATCTCGGACCGCGTCGTCGTGCTGGACTACGGCAAGAAGATCGGCGATGGCGCGCCGGAGGAAGTCCGCAGCAACGAAGACGTCATCAAGGCCTATCTGGGCGCGGGGCACTGAACAGCATGGCTACTGACCGAATCTCGAACCGCATAGTGCCTGGACCCAGTGGCAGCCGCGGAACCGGCTTTGCCGGGCCGCTGGTTGCGCCCCCTGGGGGGAGGCGCCGCAGGCGCTTCGGGGGGGCGCTGTGATGGGACCGTTTCTCGAAACCCTCATTGGCGGCCTGATGTCGGGCATGCTGTATTCGCTGATCGCTCTCGGCTTCGTGCTGATCTTCAAGGCCAGCGGCGTCTTCAACTTCGCGCAGGGTGCCATGGTGCTGTTCGCGGCGCTGGCGATGGCGCGCCTGGCCGAATGGATCCCGAAGACCACGGGTCTGGACGGCAGGCTGATCGTCAACCTGCTGGCCTTCGCCGGCGCGCTGGCCGTGATGGTCGTTGTCGCCTGGCTGGTCGAGCGGCTGGCGCTATCCAAGCTCGTCAACCAGGAAGGCATCACGCTGCTGATGGCGACGCTCGGCATCGCCTATCTGCTCGAAGGTGCGGGCCAGATGCTGTTCGGCAACGACATCTACAAGATCGACATCGGCCTGCCCAAGGACCCGATGTTCCTGTTCGAACAGACCTTCGAGGGCGGCATCCTCGTCAGCAAGGAAGATCTCTACGCGGCGTTGATTGCGGCGGCCCTGGTGGCCGGGTTGAGCCTGTTCTTCCAGAAGACCGCCACCGGCCGCGCGCTGCGCGCCGTGGCCGACGACCACCAGGCCGCGCAGAGCATCGGCATCCCGCTCACAAGAAACAGAACTGAGGACGGTCGTTCATGCGACTGCCTCCATCGGATTGATCTGGTAGCCCAGGGCAGCGGCACGGCGCTTGAGG